>CAMMNN010000018.1 GCA_946498245.1 uncultured Clostridium sp.
AAAGACCCCTTTCATTAGACTTCTGTTTTGTCTAACAAAAGGGGTTCACTTCATAGTGGCGGCTATTTTCTTCCCCGAAAGATTGTATAACACATCTGTCTCGGCCTCTCAATGCCATTATTTTATCGGGGCCGTAATTTCAATATGGTTGCCTTCCGTATCTACAAATTCGGCGACCCAATTTCCGCCAATTTTTGTCAGCGGAAAGCAAATTTCCAGATCCTTTATTTTGTCTTTTAGAATATCCACATTTTCTACATCTATACTCGGCAGGCAATTGCTTCCGAATACATGGTTTTCCTGTACTTCTTCAAAAGCAAACAGTCCCAGACGAAATCCACTTATTTCAAAGACACTGTAAATTTTATTTTTTTCTGCTGCTTCTCTCTCAAAAAATTTTTCATAAAATCGTATAGCTCTTTCCATATCTCTGACGCACAAGTATAACGACCGAATATTACACTTCATAATAGCCTCCTTTCTAAAAATATGCTTACTCCATCATACCCCATCAATCCAGCAAGTGAGTCCCCACAATCTACGCAAGCTGCCGCATCTTTCCTTTCCCGTATTTCCGGAATCTGGCTGCAAAAAGAACGGCCCGGAAAACCCAGTCTACAAACATTCCGTACCAGACACCCATAATTCCCAGATCCATGCCCCGGACAAACCAGTATGCCAATCCTACCCGGAAAATCCACATAGAAGACACTGACACCAGCATCGTATAGCGGGCGTCCAGACTGGCTCTGAGGGTGTGGGGAAGGGTAAAGGCTACAGGCCAAATCACCATGGCGCAGGCATGGGCCGTCATCATCATGCGGGCCTCTTCCGCCGCAGCCGGAGACAGATTGTAAAGCCCCACAATCTGTCTGCTTCCTAAAACCATGGTGAGACAGATTACCGCAAGACAGGCATAGTTTATTTTAATCAACAGTTTGGTATAACTTTTAGCCTGCCCCAATTCTCCGGCTCCGACGCACTGGCCTACAATCGTTATAAGGCCCAGGCCGATTGCCTGTCCCGGAAGGTATTGAAGGGTCACAACGTTAGAAGCCACGGCATAGCTGGCCAAAGCCGTAGTTCCCAGAGAGGATACCAAACTTTGAAGGGTCAGCTTCCCTACCTGAAAAATGCTGTTTTCCAATCCGTTGGGAACACCTACAGCCAGGATATTTCCAATCATCTTGCGGTTCAGCTTTAAATCCGCCGGGGATTTGAGCCGAATCACATTGGAGGGCCGCCGGATCAATACCAGCATTATGATAGCCGCTGTCATTCTGGATACAAGAGTGGGGTAGGCAACGCCTTCTACTCCCATGCGAAGCACAAAAATACAAAAAGCGTTTCCGATTACATTTATTCCATTCATAATCAGAGACACCTGCATGGATACTTTGGAATTACCCATGGAGCGGTACAGTGCAGCGCAGGAATTATACAGCGCCAGAAAGGGATAGGAAACTGCCGTAATGGCAAAATATATCGTGGCGTTTCTCATTACCTCCTCTTCCACGCTCCCGAAAACCAGACTTAACAGATGGCGGTTGGTCAGCAGCGCAAATCCGGCCAAAACCACTGATGCCAAAGTAGTAACAGCAATAAGCTGCCCTGCCGCCCTGCACGCCTGATCCGGCTTTTTCTTTCCTAAATATTGAGCGGAAATCACAGCCCCTCCCGTAGCCAGCGCCGATAAAAGCTGAATAATTAAAATATTAATGGAGTCTACCAGGGAAACTCCCGAAACCGCCGCTTCGCCTACGGCCGCTACCATTACTACGTCTACCATACCTACCAGCACGGCCAAAATCTGCTCCACAACCAGGGGAGCTAAAAGCTTAATCAGGTCGTTTTTACTAAACATCATTGGTTCTTATCCTCTCTGTCTTAAATCCGTCAAAAAGGCTGCCGCAAAATGCGGCAGCCGTAAAACTGCGTTTCTGAATCCTTCTGGTTTTCCCTGAGGAGGCTTTTCTTATTCCAGCCCAACTGCGGGAATTTCATGTTCAGACAGGCTTCCCTCGTAAATAACGGTCAGGGTGTCGCCTTCGCTGGCCATAGAGAAATCAGCTCCCCGATCCACAAAATTAAAGATATTTCCGTCTTCAGTTTCCAGATCCACGCCGTTTTCTCCTATTGCGCAAACCACGCCTGTCAGAGTGTTGACCTTCGCCTCATCACTGTCATACATTTCAGAAGTCACTACCTTAACAGCCAGACCGGGGTACTCTTCATCACCCAGATCGCCAATGTAGGTTACCATAACTTCATCGCCTACTGTAAGGCCGGACTCCCCGGCAACCATCTGAGCAATGGCCGTGGAAAAATAGTAATTCAGTCCGTCCGCCTCGTCCTGAACTACGAGGGTATTCATGGTGGCGTCCTCTACAATGCCGGTCATAACCGGATCGCCTGCGGCATTTTCCTCTGCAACGGAATAATAAATATCAATCTCCGCAGCTTCCTTTACGTCAGCCTCGTCGTCTACATAGTACATAACGGATACTTCATCGCCGCTTCCCAGCGGATAGTCTCCATTTACCGCCGCATTCGCAATATCGAAAACCATTTCCGTTCCGTCATCCGCGTTAAGCGTCATGGTACTGTCGTCCACTGCCGTTACGGTTCCGTCGGCGTAGTCTGCTTCCCGTGCATCCTCAGTCGCTTCCGTTTCCGCCTCTGTCGTTTCTGCTGCCTCTGCAGTAGTTACTGCCGCTGTCGTCTCAGCAGCGGTAGTTTCTTCAGAGCTGGAAGAGCAGGCTGTCAGTCCCGCAGCCAGGATCACTGCCATTGCCATCGCTAAGATACCATTTCTCTTTTTCATAATCGCTTCACCTCATCTATTTCCTTAAATTTTTTCTCTGCAGTAATAATTATTGCGGTATGCCTTATCATACTATATTTTCTGCAGGAATACCATATCCAATTTTTTAAAAAATACGAGGAGAAATCTTAATTTTTTGTTATCTATTTCCCATTTCCGTTATGGAATCCGTTACTAGCTGCTTAAACAGCGGAGCAACTCTGTCCGCCGTTTCCTGAACCTCCTGGTGGCTCAGAGGCTGATCCGTCATGCCGCAGGCCAAATTGGAGATACAGGAAATGCCGCAGATTTTCATTCCCATGTGATTTGCCGCCACCGCTTCACAGGCCGTGCTCATTCCTACAGCATCGCCTCCCAGAATCCGGCTCAGCTTAACTTCCTGGGGAGATTCGTAAGCGGGGCCTGTAAACTGGACATAAACTCCTTCCTGTACCTTGATTCCTCTCTTTGCCGCGCATTCCTTGATAATGTCCCTCAGGTCCTGATCATAGATCTGGCTCATATCCGGAAATCTGGGGCCTAACTCGTCCAGATTGGGGCCAATCAGCGGCGACGGCACCAGACAAGCTATCTGATCCCGGATAATCATAAAATCTCCGGCGGCAAAATCGTAATTCACCCCGCCGGCGGCATTGGTCAGAAACAGGATTTCCGCTCCCATCATCTTCATGAGCCTGATAGGAAGGACTACGTCCTGCATGGAATATCCCTCATAATAATGAACCCTTCCCTGCATAATTACTACAGGAACCCCATTTACATAACCGAAAATAAAACGGCCCTTATGGCCCGGAACTGTAGAAACCGGAAACCCTTCTATGGAATGGTAATCAATGCTGCTCTCTACCTGGATTCCGTCCGCATAGTCTCCAAGACCGGATCCCAGAACCAGCGCCACCTTTGGGGTGAAGGGGATTTGTCCGCGGATACTTTCATAGCAATTAAGCAGTTTATCATACACCTGATTTTTCATAAGTTCTCTCCTTCCAGCGTTCTTCATATCTGCAACTATTATACCTGATACCGGTTTTTTTCACAAGAAGTACTTTCTCCTTCTCCGCAGCCTCTTTCTTAAAGCTAAGGAAAAGAAGCAGGCGGCCCCTATCCCTCCTGTACATAGTGTCTCCCAGGGAAGAAGAATGGAAGTCCTGCTGTAAAACCACGCCTCCGCCGCTTCTGCGCTTTCAGTAAAAGTCTGGATCGCCCCTTCCGCCTTTTCCCTTAAAGTCCCCAGAAATTTCACAGCTCCGGAAGACTTTTGGGGCAATGGAGTGGCCGTAGCAGGTTCTCTGATTTCTTTCTCCCCTTCGTCTGTGATGGCGGCGGCTGGCCCGGGTTCCGTCTCTGGCTCTCCGTCTTGCGCCGCTTCCTCTTCGCCCGGTTCTTCTTCATTGCTCTCTTCTTCCATTTCTTCTCCTTCTGCAGTTTCCTCCTGGCTTTCTTCCGGGTTTTCCCCCTCTGCCTCATCTCCATTTCCAGAGTCCCAAATGGGATCCGTCCGAAAGACTTCCCCTTTGTAAACCGCCCTGTAAGCCGTCAGCCGTCTGGAACCGGAAATTCTGGCATTGCGGTACAAAATTCCATAATCGTCCTCATAACACTCTCCCGCCCATTCCATGCGGCTAATCTGGTGGTCCTCCAAAGACGCCCCTATCTGCTCCAAAATCTCTTCCTCCATTCCGGCAAGGGGCGGCTCCCCTTCCTGATGGTCAATGCGTTTTCCTGATAAGTCATAGGTTTCTGCGCCATAAGCGCGAAAGGTAACGATCATAGAAAAGTCGTCCTTCCATGCGGCCTCCGGCTCTCCGTTTTCCCGGACTGACGGTACGGCTTCTGTCAGCTCCAGAATACCCCACAGTTCTCCTCCCCCTTCCTCTTCTTCCATGCAGACTCCTATCCGGGAAGGGATGTCCTCTGCAAATTCCACTCCCTCATACTCCACAACACGGACAGCTAAAATCCCATCCCCCTCCCTATAACCGTTGGAATAATCCAGGGATTCAGAAACTATCCGCCCTCGTCTTTGCCAGCTCTCGTCCCTGGGCTCGTAGGCCGCTGTAATGCAGCCTATAAGCAGTTCCTGGGATACCGCCCCCTTTGCCCTGTACAGCCCTAATCCAAGGGAACAGATCACCGATAAGGCGGCTGCTGCCGCTAACTGATACGTTATCTTCAATTGACACCTTCTTTGGATATTCACTGCCGGAAACGGCATGATGTGTAATGTGGCATTGCGTTCTGATAGGACATATTATAGACCCAATTTATAAAATTTGCAACTGCTTTTTAAAAAAATCCTTCTCAGATCAAACAAGCTCAGCCCAAATAATAGCAGCGGCGGTATGATCCGCCGCCGCAAAATCACGGTTTCTTTCTTCTTTTGTACCCAAAGCCTGCAGATCCCACAACCAAAATCACCGCCAAGGCGATTAAAACGGCTGTACCGCCGGAAAGCTTCCCGGACTGCGGACCGGCTTTCCGGGCTGTCAGCACAAAGGAAGGACCGGCTTCAAACACCAGGCAGCTTCCGTCCTGTTCCGCTTCTACAGTCTCTTCTCTGCCATCAGAAGTGATCGTAAGCTCCGTCTGCTTCCATTCCTCCGGCGGCGCAAAACGATAACGGAGTGATCCCTCTAAGCCCTCCGCCGTGACTTGCCACTGTTCTTCTTCCTCTGTCCCGCTTATTTTCTCCGCAGTAAGCTCCATTTTGCCGCCAAACTGTCCCTCCGCCAAAAGGATCGGGTGAACCTCATCCCGCATTTCCCTGGTGGCCAGGGTCGTAGCATAGGGCGTGTAAATGGCCTCAATAACATGATCAAAGGCAATGGTTTCTTCTCCGATTTCCTCCCACTGGCCATAGTACCCTTCTTTGACGGGAATTTCCGGCGGCTCATACCGGGAAACAGGATCTCCATAGGAATAGGCGTCCTGGCGGATTATGACATCATCCGCTTCATAGGTAATGGTAAAATGGCGGAAGTCTTCCGGTACGCCCTCCTCCGCTATCACATCGGAGTAGGCGGCAGGCTCTGCTTTTCCTCCGTAGCTGACGCCGTCTGCCCCCGCCAGGTTTTCTCCGATATAACGGTTTCCTTCCAAAGTGCCTTCCCGATCCCAGTCTCCTGCTACAGCTCCCAGGCAGCTTCCCCATTCCTCTGCTTCCACCATGGCTGTGCATTGGTAAACGTTTAAGGCATAGCCTGCGATTCCGCCCAGATAATCCCCTCCGGACACCGTGCATTTGGCCCAGCACCTGCGGATTGTAGAGTCGGATTTTCCGGCGATCCCTCCAATATAATTTCCGTCTGTGCTTTCTGCTTTTCCGTAGTTTTCGCAGTCCAGCAGATAGCCCAAGTCCATTCTCCCAACAACGCCTCCGCAGCCGTCCTTTTTGGCTGTTACCTTTCCCCTGTTGACGCACTTTTGAAGAATAGCCCTGGTTTCGTAATGAAACTGCAGGGATTCCGTTCCCACATGAGCAATATCGTCTTCCGGATCCAGAGAGTATTCGATCCCCATGGCCCCGGAAATGCCTCCTACATTAATATCGCCTTCCACATCTCCGTAATTGTGGCAGTCCGCCGCCTTTCCTAAAACAGTGTTTTCAATCTCTTCCTCGGACACATCCTTCCAAAGCGCCTCCTCATCCCGGTTTTCCAGGCTGTCAAAGGCTTCCAGCATTACGTCTGCTATGCGCCCAAACTGGGCGTCCAGACTCCGGAGATCGGCTTCCAGGGTATCCCCTGTCCCTTCCAGCTCTTCTCTCAGGCTGTCAAGCTGCTGTCCCATGCCAGTAAAGGCGCTGTGGACGGTATCGCCCAGCTCCCGGTAGTCTTCCCCTACAGTCTGAAACCGGGGAGTTTCCCTGTCCGCCAATTCCCAAAGATTGTCGTAAAGCTCATCGGCAGTCAGGCCCATGTCCCAGGCGGCTCCCTCCAAGGCGTCCATGGCATTGGAAATCCCGGATGCTCCGTCCCCCAAGCCGCCGGATGCTCCGGAAAAATCCAGAAGAGCGTCCTTTAAATTTCCTCCGGCCTGCCCCATCTGATCCCAGGCTTCCTGAAAAGCCCCGGCAGATGAAGCAATGGTTTTTAGCTGTTCCCGCAGGCTGTTCCAATCCAAATCCACAGTTCCCAGCGCCAGAGAAGCTCCGTCCCCCATTTGTCTGAGAGCCTGAGCGGACTCCTCCAGTCCGGCGGAAAGCTCTTTTAACGCCTGCCGGATTTTCTCCTGATCTCCTCCTGATGGAAGGGCCTCTGCAATGGTCTTTAGGGCGCTGCTAATCGTTTGACCGGACTGCGCCGCCTGTTCTATGCCCTGCTTTAGCATGGCCGCTCCCCGGCCGGCCTCTTCCGGATCCCTAATGCTCCAGGCATCTCCCAGAGTCTTCAAAGCGTTTCCAATGATCTGAAGGCCTTCTTTTCCTTTTCCGGCGGCGTCCTTCATAGTCTGAATGGTCTGGGCCAGACCGGCAAAACCGTCGCCGCCAATATCCAGAGCCTTATCCAAATCCTCCGCCGCCATATCCAACAAATCCAAAGCATGGGCCGTATCTTCCATAATCGATTCGCCATTGGCAGCCGCCATTTCCAGTGCGTCTAAAACATCTCCCGCCAGATCCATTCCGTCGTTTACGGCTTCAATCCCTTCATCGGCTTTCTCCAAAGTCATATCCGCCAGATCCGATACGCCTTCTGAGGCCGTATCTGCGTACTCGGAAAGCTGTTCCAAACGGGCCGATACCGTATCTCCGTTGGCGCTGGCGTGATCCAGTGACTGATTAATAAGAGCGTCCATGGCATCCAGTTCCGCTTCCATTTTTCCGGCAGTATCCTCCGAAAAGACCAGAAGCACATTGGGGGCCTGCTGCCCTATAATGCCTCCCACGTCTTTTCTTCCAAGTACACGCCCTTTATTGGTACAGCCGTCCAGGCAGCCCACAGAGCGTCCGGCAATTCCCCCTACATTGTACCCCACGTGGGCGTAGCCGATTTCTCCTTCATTAGAACAATTTTTAATGGTCCCGGAGGAATACCCTGCTATCCCTCCGGTATCTGCAGTGGTGTCAAAAACTTCCTCCCGGTTTCTCTCCTCCAGGGTTTCTTCCAGTGTCATTTCCGTTTCTATATGAAGGGTATTTACCCTGCTTTTGTTGGTACATTCAGAAATGATTCCCAGGTTTTGTCCGGCGATCCCTCCGGTGTACTGTTCCCCGGCCACAGTTCCTTCCACTGTGCAAAAGAGGATTTGGCCACTCTCTTTATTGCTTCCGGCAATGCCGCCCGCTCCGGTTTTCCCCTTTACGGCGCCGCTGAAGGTACAGCCGGAAATGGTTCCCTCATTGTTTCCGGCAATCCCTCCTATATAAGATTCGCCGTTTTCTGACTGGACATTACCCCGAACCTTGAGATTTTCCACCTGTCCCCCAGGCTGAATAAACCGGAATAGGCCCTGGGCGGCGGAGCCTCCTTCTACGCGAAGCCCTGATATAGTGTGGCCTCCGCCGTCAAAAGTCCCTCCAAAAGTAGGAATGGGAGAAAAATCCCGGCCGCTTATGTCAATATCATTTTCCATTACAAAGGTCTTCCCCTGGGACCAGGTATCCAGCCTGCAGCTTTTGGCCATTGCTTCTAAATCTTCCGCAGTTCTAAGGATGACGATTTCTTTCCCCTCCACTTCCGCCTGTACGGGAAAAGGAAGAGTCCCGAGACAAATCAAAACGACGGCCATAATCCGGGCAGCCATTGTTTTCCAATACTTATTTTTCATGGTCTTTTTCCTCCCTGTCCGTCTGAATGGGCGAAGGGTGATGCACAGATACCATCGCCGTTACCTCTCCTTCCAGGACGCCGTGAACTTCAGCGTCAATCCTTCCGGAAATCCTTCCTTTTACCTTTCCGTCCAGATAAACCTTTCCGGAAGCTTCCGCAGTCTGAATCAGCGCGGGATATTTAATATTAAATGCCGTCCTCTCAATAATCGTATCCCCTAAAAGCAAAATCTCCGGCAGCACTCCCAGTACCAGAATGATGGAAATAATGGTTCCGCGTCCAATGCAGACTCCAACGCCGTAAATAGCCGGATCTGACGTCAATTTGCCAATCAGAGTCCCCGCTACCGCCAGTATGGAACCGGAAGTAAAAATCGTTGGAAACGCCTGGTTAAGAGTTTCTATCATAGCTTCCCGCAGGGGCATTTTCTTTTTCAGCTCCTGATAGCGGCTGGAAATAACAATGGCATAGTCAATATTGGCTCCCATCTGGATAGAGCTGACAATCAGGTAGCTTAAAAAGAAAATGGGACTGTCTGTCAGAGCCGGAACTGCGAAATTGATCCACACGCTTCCCTGGATTACCAGGATCAGCAGAACCGGAAGTCCCGCCGACTGGAACGTAAACAGCAATACCGTAATTACAAATACAATGGTCAGGACACTGATTAAAATATTGTCCTGTTGGAAGGACGACGCCAGGTCGTAGTCGCTGGTGGAATCGCCCACTATGTAAAAGCTGCCTTCTTCATAATAATTTCCCACCAGTTCGTGGAGAGAGTCCAGAAAAGCAAAGGTTTCTTCCCCTTCCTCCGGCAGATTCAGCTCCACCAGCAGACGGGAATACTCCTCTCCCTGAAGCTGGGCCTTTGCGTCCGTTATCTGAACATACAGATCGTCCAAATCCTTTTGCAAGTCGTCTTCCAGGGTCACATACCCTTCCTCCACCCGTTCATAAAGGAACAGGAACATATCCAAAAGGGGAACTCCGTAATTGTCAATGCTGCTGACGATTCTCCCGTACTCCTCGCCGTCTACTGCATAAGCCGTATAAAGGAGCCTTCCCACCTCAATGTCCAAATCCGTCAGCTCACAGAACTGCCGAGGCGTCAGAGGATCCGTCAGCATATATCCGTCCTTTACCTCCACATTGGCAAGGCCCGTTGCAGAGTCCGCCTCACCTAAGCTCTCCAAACGGGACAGAAGGCGCCCCTCAGTTTCATAATCTCCCGCCGGAACCACAATAGCCAAAAGATTATCCGACCCAAATACAGAGTTGATCTTATCTTCCGCCGCAGTGCTCTCATTTTTCTTTTCCGTTTCCAGCAGGGTATAGCCGTACACATAAGGACACTGATTGGAAAAATGGAAAGCCGCCCCTACGACAAAGACAAAAAGAGGCGGGACAATGTATTTCAGTCTGGTTACCATACGGCCCCACACCGTAATCTTAGGAACAAAGCTGCGGTGGCGGGTCTTATCCATCAGGTTTCCGAAAAGCATCAGCAGACCTGGCATTAGTGTACATACGGAAACAATACTGAATATAATGGCCTTAATCAGCACAATTCCCATATCAAATCCCAGTCTGAACTGCATAAACATCATTGCCATGAGTCCGGCCAGAGTCGTAAGGCAACTGGAAGAAATCTCCGGAATGGCCTTGCTCAAAGCCAAAATACAGGCCTCCCTGGTTCCCGTGTGCTCCCGTTCCTCGCTGAAACGGTGGCAGAGGATAATGGCATAATCAATGGCCAAAGCCAACTGTAAAATGGTGGCAATGGAATTGGATACAAAGGAAATTTCCCCCAGAAGGAAATTGGTTCCCATATTCAAAAGGGCCGCTGCAACAAAGGTCATTAAAAGAACCGGAACTTCCCCGTAGGTCTGGGAGGTGAGAAGGAGCACAGCCACAATAATCACTGCGGCAATGGCGATAATCAGATTCATTTCCTCCGCCAAGGTCGCCGATTCGTCCTCTCCCACGTCGGAAGAAATGTACACATCATAGTCTGACAGGATTTCTTTTAATTCCTCCATGGCCGCCAGACTCTCCGCATCCCCGGCCTCACCCTCAAAGGTAACGTCAAACAGCGCGGCGCTGTCCCGGTAATGGGCGGCCCTGTCCTCAGCGTCGGAGGCGTCGGAAAACTCCACTGAAGCAATGCCCTCAATGCTTTCCAGCTTTTCCTCCAGGGGCTCCGCCTGTTCATAAGAAATATTTGCAACCATAACCCTGGCCGTACCCAGAGTGATAAACTGGTCTTCCATTATGGCCAGTCCCTGTCTGGTTTCCGTACTTTCCGGAAGATAATCGGTAATATCGTTGTTTACAGAAACCCAGTTGCGGGAAAACAGGCAAAAAGTCAGGGCGGCAGCATAGATCAGAAAAAACAGATTGCGTTTATCCACGATCCATGTGGCCACCCGTATAAAAAAACCAGGCTTTTGTTTTGATTCTTCCATAATCCCTATGCCTCTCTTTCTTTTAAACACAAAGACTATAGATCAAACTATGCTGAAATCCTATCCCCAATAAACAACAGATGTTTAAACTTACACATTTCCATTAAATTGTGTAGTGTTTTTTTCCGCCTCATGATACCATAATCGTATTAGATCAGATTGTCCTACAGAAAGCTGACAGGAGGCAGACATGAAACAGGAAGAATTATCGCAAAAGAGAAAAGAACAGATGGCCGCGTCCCTGAAAAAATTAATGGCGAAAAAAAGCCTGCAAAAAATCACCATCCAGGAAATCGCCGACGACTGCGGCATGAACCGCTACACCTTTTACTACCATTTCCAGGATATATACGATTTACTCTCCTGGACGCTCCACCAGGATGCCGTTTCTCTCCTTCACCGAAGCGAAAAATGTCTTACCTGGGAAGACGGGCTTTATTTGTTTCTCCAGAACATCCGGGAAGACGCCGTGGTTTATAAATGTATCTTAAACAGTCTGGCCCACGAAACCCTGCGGACTATGTTTTTTGAAGAGGCCTCTCACCTGGTTCAGCTTTATCTGGCGGATTTAAAGGGCAGCCACCGCATTTCAGAAAACTATCTCCATTTTCTAAGAGATTTCTTTACTTCCGCCTTCTGCGGCTTTTTCCTGGAATGGATCCGCAATGATCTGAATATGCCGGAAGAAACCATTATTAAATATCTGAGAGTGACTCTGGACGGAACCCTGGAATCCATCTTCCAGAGATCAGAAAAAGAGGGGCTTTAACTGCCCCTCTCTCTATCTCCGAAAACTATTATATACATGACCGGGAGCCATGCCGCCCCGGTAAGCCGCCAGCTCGCTGACCGTAACCAATTGATACCCTCTGTTTACCAATTCCGGAATAATCACTTCCGCCGCGTCTGCAGTGGTACTGTAAATATCATGCATCAAAATAATATCTCCGTCCTGCACATGATCCAGAACGCTGCTGATGGTCCGGGACGGATTTTTGTGCTGCCAGTCCCTGGTATCAATGGACCACATAATTGCCGGCATTCCCATAGAAGCCAGAACGTTCAGGGACGCCTGATCGTAATATCCTCCCGGCGGGCGCATCACCACAGGAGTTACTCCGCAGGCCCCCTGAACCTTTTGGTTTACCGCCTGAACCTGGGAAATAATGCCGTCTGCTCCCAGCTTTGTTAAATACTTATGGTCATTGGTATGGTTGGCCACTTCGCAGTTTAAGGCCGCCATTCTCTGGATCGTGGGAGTATTCCCTGCCGTCACATTGCTTCCTACCATAAAGAAGGTCGCTCTCCCACCATTGGCCTCTAAGCTGTTTAAAATCCGGTTGGTCACAGACGCCTTTGGCCCGTCGTCAAAAGTCAGGGCCACCATAGGCCTGTTAGGATCAATAAAATTCGCCGGCCGTTCCGGCTCCGCCGGAGGAGCTTCCCCCTTTTTCGTCACCGCCATGCGCACGCCGTCAATTCTAAGGCCTGCGCCTTCCTGGCCCGCCGGGGCGCCATTAGCCGCCCACCCTGTCCAGGCTCCGTTTTGAAGTACCATATAATAAATATCGTAACCATCATTAAGCTGGCCCGTCAGCTCCATTTTTATGGATTCCAGAGGCGCTTGCCCCTCTGTAGTTCCGGCCTCAGCCATATTTTCTTTCCAGTCCTGCCAGCCGTAGCCGCTGACATTTACCTGGTAAGTCAGGGTTCCCGTCATTCCCTGGGGCTGTCCTCTCAGGCTGGCTTTTAAAGCCATCATGTAACTGCCGCTCCGGGTACATTCATAATTATTGGCAAATTCCCCGCTCCAGCCTGAACCGTAAAAGAATCCGTCGTAAACTGCGCTGATTTCCGCATCCGGCAGAGTTTCCGCCGTCTCTGCGGCCTGGTTTTCCGCCTCCTGATTTTCACCGCTCTGACTCTCCGTTTCCTGGGTTTCAGCCGCCTGGGATTCCTCCTCTGCTTTCAGCTTTTCTTCCAAAACGGTTCCCGGGCCAAACTCATCGGCCAGAACCGTCACGGGGCAGGCCCCGCACAAGCTGCCAGCCGCCAATAATGCCGCAAAGAACTTTGCCGCTTTCCGATATAGACTTTGTCTTCTCATATTCCTCTCCTTACTGTTGTCATTCCTCTCCGAATACAAAGCGGCACAAAGCCTTGTATTCCTGGTAAGCCTGGAAATGCTCCAGACCCTTCAGCCGCTTTAACACGCCGGTATAATACCATGCCTGCATCTTAGGATCCTTCTGCCGGAAACGCTCCCATACTTTTTCGCCAATTTCCATACGATCCCTGGCTGTGCATCTGAGATTGCTCAGCTTGTCCCCCAAAGCCAGGATTTTAGAATCCAGCTCCGCTGTTTCCAGCTTTTGAAGTGTAATGGACTTCCGCTCAATCCAGCCCAGAGACTTGTCTTCGCTTTCTTCCTCCACCAGCTCTGCTACGCGGCTTCCGAAAAGCTCCGTTATGGTTTCTTTTTTTACTCCGGCGTCTTCTATTACATCATGCAGCAAAGCCGCCGCAATTACCTCTTCGTCCTTTGTCATTAATGATACGATTACCGCTGTTTCCAGCGGGTGGGTGATATAAGGGATACTGGAGCCCTTCCTCACCGCGCCCTGATGAGCTTTAGCCGCAAACTCCGCTGCCTCTTTAACCATGAACGCCTCCTTTTTTACAGTCCGTTTTCCCATGCAGCTTCATCATACCACATTCTGAGAGTTTTTAGAAGTTAATCTTGTAAGTTGTCCCAATTTCTGCTATGCTAAAGGTCTAATATTTCGAATACCCATTGGAGGAGGATCTTTTTTATGAATCAGCGACAACGCCGCCGTTCACCCGCCCCGCGGTACGGCATGAAATCATCAAAAAAGCAAAGCGACTTTGTTCATCTTCTTTTGTTTTACATTCTTCCCTTTGTTGTATTTAACGGCCTGCTGTTCTTCTTTATGACCACAAAACCCAAGGTTTCTATTTCCGTAGCCGCCCCCAAAGACTATACCAGTACCACGGCGGAAATCGAAGTCAGTTCCATTCTTCCTATTAAGAGCATGGTGGTGACTCAAGAATCTGTAGAAATCCAACTGGAAAAAACCAGCAGAGGCCATTACACAGCCGCTATTACGGCAAACGGCGTCCTGGAAGTCTCCGTAGTAGGCTTTAATGGAATGACAGCGGCTGCCTACGAGCCCATTGACGTGCTGGACGATACGCCTCCGTCTATCAATGAGGACTTTGTTATTGAAGACGGCATTTTGACCTTCACTATTGAAGACAGCCAGTCCGGCGTAGACTTTACCACCATTCGGGCAACGGCTTCCGACGGCACTTCCGTTTCCCCTCTGTCCGTAGATAAAAACACCAATAAAGTTTCCTTTGAAATGGATTCCAATGGCCTTACCATTCACGCCTCCGATATGTGCGGCAATGCGGTTCAGGCCGGATTTAACACAGATACCCACGAAGTCGTCCAGACAGAAGAAGGCGGCGCAGAACAACAGACACCGCCGGCGGAAGGCGAAGCCTCCGGGGAGTCCCAAGCCGAAACTTCCGGCGGGTCTGAGACGGAAACCTCTGCTCCTGCAGAACGGGGTGAGATTACCATCTCTACTACAAACTGATTTCGAAACTCAAAAGGACGAAGATCCTGCTTTGATTGCGCAGGGCTTCGTCCTCTTTCTGTTCTGAAACGCCGGATCCGGTTCTCTTAATACCGGCCGTAAAGTCTGGCCAGTCTGCGGCCCTTCTGGGCGATTTCTTTTGTCAGCTCACCCTTTAGCATCCGCCATTTCCAATTGGTTCCCACCGTTCCCGGTTCATTAATTCTGGCGCTGGAATCCAGGCCCAGATAATCCTGCACTGGAATCACTGCCAAATCCGCAATGCTTGCCAATGCCAAACGAATGAAATCCCAGTTTACATGGGCCGATTCCGCCCTGCTGATATTCATGTACTCTGTCGTAAACTGCAGATCCGCCCCGCTCAGGCTTTCAAACCAGCCCCGGACAGTGTCATTGTCATGAGTTCCCGTATAAACTACACAGTTGGTATTTTTGTAATTGTGGGGAAGGTATGTACTGGAACCCGTAGCGTCAAAAGCAAATTCCAGAATCTTCATTCCCGGAAATCCCGACTCTTCCAAAAGCGCATGGACAGATGGCGTTAAAAGCCCCAGATCCTCTGCAATCACCGGAAGATTTCCAAACCATCCTTTTAATGTATAGAACAGCTTCATTCCAGGTCCCTTTTCCCAATGGCCGCCCATAGCGTTCTCTGCTCCATAAGGAACGGAATAATACTCGTCAAAGCCACGGAAATGGTCAATACGGACTACATCATACAGCTTAAAGCTATAGTCTGTCCGGCGGATCCACCAGCCGAATCCCGTCTTTTCATGGTAATCCCAGTCATAGAGAGGATTCCCCCACAACTGTCCTGTAGCTGAAAAAGCATCCGGCGGACACCCTGCCACTGCTTTAGGCTTTCCGTCCCTGTCAAACTGAAACAGCTCCGGATGGGCCCAGGCGTCGGCCCCGTCAAAGGCCACATAAATGGGAATATCCCCGATGATCTTAATTTCCTGCTGGTTGGCGTAATCTTTCAACCGTTTCCACTGCTCTGTAAATACCATCTGCTGAAACTCGTGAAAGGCAATTTCATCGGAAAGCTCCTCATAATAGCGCTTCACAGCCTCCGGCCGGCGCAGGCGAATATCTTCATCCCACAAAATCCACTCCGTATCTTCAAAATGCTCCCTCAGCGCCATATAAAAGCAATAGTCCAACGTATCTTCCATCAGCTCCTGCCGCGCTTTCTCGTGAACCCTCTCAGGGCTTACAAACTCCATTTTCTCTTTCCAACGCTCATAAGCCTTTCTCAGCAAAATCTTTCTTCCGGCGTGAATCTTATCGTAATCGATCTCCCGCAGATTTTTCCCAAAATCTACGGCATCGCACTCTTCCTCCTCCAAAAGCTCTTCCTCAATAAGCTGCTCCAAATCAATCAGCAGAGGATTGCCTGCAAATGCTGAAAAAGACTGGTAAGGCGAATCTCCATACCCCGTAGGCCCCAAAGGAAGGATCTGCCAGTACTTCTGTCCCGCAGACCGCAGCGTATCTACAAACTCATAAGCTTCCTTTGAAAAACAGCCGATGCCGTATTTAGACGGCAGGCTGAAAACAGGAAGCAGCATCCCACATTCTCTCATTTCTCCATTCTCCTGTCTGTTCATTTTCAGTTTCCGCTGATAGAGGAAAAAACACCGCCTGACGGGCGGTGCGCTGAAACCTTGTTCCATTATACCAATTAAACGCGGCCATTTCAACCGGGAAACCCCTTGTATTTTTGAAACAGTCCATGTATACTGAAAAGCAGTAAATTTGCAATACGAGGTAAGCTATTATGAAATTTGTATATCCCGCAGTATTTAAAAAAGACCCGGACGGCCGTTTCCACGCTGCATTTCCGGATCTGGAAGGCTGCTTTGCAGAGGGATCCACCCTGGAAGAAGCCTTTGAAAAAGCAAAAGAAGCGGAAATTGACTGGCTCTCCCTGGAATTGGAGGAAGAAGGGGATCTGCCTGCCCGCTCCCGTCTGGAAGACATTCCTTTGGAAGAGGGAGCCGTTGTCCGCAATGTAACGGCCACGATCCGCTTAACGGAAGGGTACGACGAGTAGAGTAAAAGGGATTCTCCTGCATTTTACAGAGCCAAAGCGCTCTTTTCCATGCGGGAGAACCCCTTTTCCTTTTTTATGATACGGTGTTTTCCTCCGTATTTTCTTTTACAATTCTGACATCCATCTGATTAAAGGGAATCTCGATTCCCGCTTCGTCAAAAGACAGCTTTACGGCTTCTACCGCATCCCAGCGGACAGGCCAGTAATTCTCTGTCAGCGCCCAGGCGCGTCCCTCAAGGATTACGGCACTCTGCCCCAAGTTTTTTACAAAAACCTGAATGGGTTCTTCTTTCAATACCAAAGGATGGCTTTCCAATATATCCAGGATAATCTCCTTTGCCTGCTTCAAGTCAGACGTATATCCAATGCCAACCTCTATATCTACCCGCCTTTTGTCCATGCCCGTCACGTTGGTCAGGGATGAGTTGGACAGGCTCCCGTTGGGAATTACAATTTTACTGTTGTCAGACGTCGTCAGGGTGGTATATACCAGACCGATGGATTTAACGGTTCCGGCTTCTCCTCCTGCCGTAATAATATAATCCCCCTCTTTAAAGGGTTTCATAACCAGGATCAGCACACCGCCTGCAAAATTCGCCAGACTTCCCTGGAGAGCCAGACCGATAGCAACGCCGGCTGAACCAAGCAAAGCTATGATAGAAGCCGAAGGAATGCCGATTTTTTCTGCTGCTATAAAAATCAGGATTCCGTATAGCAAAGCATTGACAACGGAAACCAAAAACCGGCTGAGGCCGTCCTCTATGCCGCTCCGTCCCAGGGTCCTTTTGACTACCTTTTTTACAAACTTAATGAGCCTGCTTCCTATCAGCAGAATAATTGCCGCCGCCAGGAGCCGGAAGCCGAAATCTATCAGTCCCGGCAGCCATCCTGTCACTGTCTCCCAGACCACGTTGGGCTTTAATTCCGCCACTGCGTCTGCCACTGTTCCTATCGCGTCTGCTGTCTCCTGTGGGTTACTCATTCTGTCTCTCCCATTGCTCTATGATTCGTTTTATTCTGCTTTTGCCTTTTTGGCCGGAGCTTTGGCAGTCCCTGTCTTTTTGGCAGCCGGCTTCTTTGCGGGAGCTTTTGCCGCCGTCTTTTTCACCGTTTTTTTCTCCTCCACGGGAGTACAGGTAAAGTAGCTGACGCTCATGGGAGCAATATCGATCTCAATAGAATTGTCTTTGTCGTCCCATTCTACTTTTTTGGAGGTCTTAGCTCTGGCATTTACCATGCCGCTTCCGCCGTAAAGAACGTCGTCGCTGTTTAAGATCTCTTTATACTTTCCTGCAAAGGGCACTCCTACCCGGAATTTCGTATGGGGTACGGTATCAAAATTGCATACTACTAAAAGAGTATCCTCCGGCTTTTCCGTCTTCCGCACAAACATTGCCAGACTCAGCTCATTGTAAGAGCAGTTGATCCATTCAAAGCCCTCGGGATTATAGTCCATTTTGGACAGCGCCGGATATTTGGCGTACAGGCCGTTTAAGGCTTTCACGTAATCCTTCATCTGGCTGTGAACCGGATATTCCAGAAGGTTCCATTCCAGGCTGGCGTTTTCGTTCCACTCGTCCATCTGAGCGAAATCCTGTCCCATAAACAGCAGCTTCTTTCCGGGATGGCCCATAAAGAAGCCGTAAGCCGCCCTTAAATTCGCCGCCTTCTGTTCCATGGTTTCTCCCGGCATTTTCCCCAGCATGGAGCCTTTGCCGTGAACCACTTCGTCATGAGAAAATACCAGCACAAAGTCTTCGCTGTACTGATACAGCATGGAGAAGGTAAGCTGGCCGTAATTGTGTTTGCGGAAATAGGGATCGCATTTCATGTAGCTTAAAAAGTCGTTCATCCAGCCCATATTCCACTTATAGTCAAAGCCCAGGCCGTCCTCTTTTACATCTCCCGTAATCTTAGGCCATGCGGTGGATTCCTCTGCAATGAGGACAGCGCCGCCGGTGCGCCCTTTAAAAACGGAATTAAGATGCTTTAAAAACTCTACTGCTTCCAGATTTTCGTGGCCGCCGTAAATGTTGGCCACCCACTCTCCGTCGTTTTTGCCGTAATCCAGATACAGCATGGAAGCCACCGCGTCCATGCGGATTCCGTCGGCATGGTATTTCTCCGCCCAGAATAAAGCGTTGGCAATCAGGAAGTTGGACACCTGAGGCCGTCCGTAATTGTAAATCAATGTGCCCCAGTGGGGGTGGGAACCCTGACGGGGATCTGCGTGTTCATAGACACAGGTGCCGTCAAAAGCCGCCAGACCATAGGAATCTCTGGGGAAGTGGGCCGGAACCCAGTCCAAAATCACGCCGATTCCCTGGCTGTGCATATAATCCATAAAATACATAAAATCATCAGGAGTTCCGTAACGGCTGGTGGGAGCATAATATCCCGTAACCTGATAGCCCCAGGACGCGTCCAGAGGGTGTTCCATAACCGGCATTACCTCCACATGGGTATATCCCATGGACTTTACGTACTCCGCCAGTTTTACCGCAATCTCCCTGTAATTGTAAAATTCAGATCCCACAATGGGCTTTCCGTTTTCATCTTCTGCGATTTCCTTGCGCATCCAGGAACCGAGATGGACTTCGTAGATAGCCATGGGCTTGTCCTTGGAATCGGTCTTCGCCCGGTTCTTCATCCATTCCCCGTCGTTCCACTGGTATTTTCCGATGTCCCATACTACGGAAGCCGTATTGGGCCTTAACTCGGCGTAATTGCCGTAAGGATCCGCCTTCAAAATGGGATCGCCGTTTTTGCACTTTACTTCAAATTTATACAGGCATCCCGGCTTCAGACCAGGCATAAAAATCTCAAATACGCCGGAATCGCCCAAACGGCGCATCTGGTTTCTGCGGCCATCCCAAAGATTGAAATCTCCTACGACGCTGACTCTCATAGCGCAGGGCGCCCACACTGCAAAGTAAACGCCCTCCACGCCGTCTATGGTCATGGGGTGAGCGCCCAGCTTTTCATAAATTTCGTAGTGGATACCGGCCTCAAACTTCTTTAAATCCGCCTCTGTAATCTGAGGTTTAAAGGCGTAGGGATCCGCCGTTTCTTCCGTAACCCCATTGTCAAATGTGATTTTAAGCGTATAGTCCGGGATCGTCTTTCTGGGAATCAGGACCGCAAAAAATCCCACTTCATCTGCCAGCTCCATAGGGTATTCCTTTGCGCCTGCTTTTACTGCAATTTCTTTTGCAGTAGGCATTAAAACCTGAATCAGTATCCCGTTCTCCGTCTTATGGGGGCCTAATAGCCCATGCGGGTTTGCTGACTCTGAATAGGTCAGTTCTTCAATGCCTGCCCAATCCATTAACTCATACAATGTCTGATCCATAATACATCCCCCTTGTTTCGGTTTTCAGCACATATTCTATTTGGAAATAGTTTACCATTTTTACACGCAAATTACAATGAAAATCGGTAATAAGCCAGCATCAAATCCACAACCCGTCCGTAACTTTTTACGCCATCCTCCTGGCGGTTGGCTTTCAGATACGTATCGTTGACCTGATTGGCCGTTTCCGCAATTTTCCCCTCATACTGAGCCCAAAACCGGCTGTTGGCAGCCAATGCCTCATTTACTTTTTGCGGAAGCCTTCCGGCCAGCTCGTAATAGGCTTCCGGATCTGCGGAATACAAAGCGTTGGTGGCATAAATCCACCCCATCAGATACCCGCTGTAGCGGTATTCCAGGGAATCAGATTCAATACATGCCAGGTATCCGATAAAATTCGCCTCATCCTCCCGCATAAACCCTTTTAAATGGGACAGCTCATGGCATATGGTATGGGGAATATTGTAAGGCGTCATAGCTCTGTTAAAGTTGGCCTCTATGGTAAAGGGCGAATAGATCCCCGAAAGCTGCTGCACTGACAGAATCCAGGAAAAGCCTACTGGCTTTGGCCTGGGATAAAACCCCGACAAGGACGGATACGCTTCTCCTAATTTCCCCATAGCTTCAACGCCCTTTTCCCCCAGCTTCCAGGCTTCCTTGCGCATCAGCGGTTCCGTGCCGATCATAAGTTCCGGCCAGGAAACTTCCCCGGAATCTTCTTTGGGGGATTCTGTTTCCATTCTGCTTTCCAAAAGCTCAAATGTATGGACTACCTGATCCGTCAGATAGTCGCACAGGGCATACAATTCTTCCGGGGACGAGTCCCGTATTTCCAGGCCTGCAATCTCAGAAAACGGAATCCTGGAATAATTTATTCCGCAGTTAAATACGTAGAGAAACAGCAATGCCGATACAGTAAAAACTATGGCCCACCCAACCTTCTTAATTTGACGAATATGGGACGCTATGTACCAAATTCCGGATATAATCAGCAAATACAGTCCTATTTCCGCCACTGAAAAGGAGAAAACGCCAAAAAGTCTTCCCCAAACTCCCACAATAATCGGGTATACATAATTCCCGTACCAGTCTGCAAAACCTTCTGCATTCCGAGCCGCCCACATTCCTGCCGCCGAACTTCCCAAAAGGAAAACCGGCAGTCCTGTCAGGCAGATTTTCTTTAATTTTTCTTTCATGAAACCTTCCCCTTTTTACACCTCCGAAGGCCTTTTCTTTGAAACATTCGTATTGAAAAAACCTTTTTTCTATTTTACCCCATACTTACTTTCTTTTCCAGATTTTTTTCATTCTCTTTCTCTCCGATAGCAAAGTGGACAAGCCTACTTCACCCCCTTCCTCCTCAATCTCCCCGGACGCCGCTCACTTTGCACGCCGATGTGCGGCGGCTTCTGCCGCCTTCCTTCGCACATCCTGTGCATCCCACGAAGTGTTTTTTGTTTCATAGAAACGAAGCTTCCTGTGAAATGAAAATACGCTATTATAAATGGCATGGCTCAAATGGTATACTTTTTCTTATATTTTTCTTAAACCCCTTGCATAAACCCAAAAACTCGTTTAAACTTGAGGTCTGAAGTCTACAGCTTCGTCATTTTGTTATGGAAGGACTTTGATATTATGAGCGCCAATTCAGAACATAGAAAAAAAGCGGAAAAGGACGAGGCTTCCAAAAAGCCATTTAATTGGAAAGCCGAACTGATTAGCTGGGTGCAGGTCATTGTAGCCGCCGCCCTCATCGCGCTTTTCCTGACAAATTTTATTATCGCCAACAGTGAGGTTCCCTCAGAATCCATGGAACAGACCATAATGGCAGGCGACCGCATCATCGGTTCCCGCCTCTCGTACCTCTTTTCCGAGCCAGAACGGGGGGATATTGTTATTTTCCACTATCCCGACGATCCCACAGGAAAGATTTACTACGTAAAGCGGGTTATCGGACTGCCGGGAGATGTTATTGACATTCATGACGGAGGCGTCTATCTCAACGGATCCGATACGCCCCTGGAAGAACCATATTTATGGGAAGAAATGATAACCATAGGAAATCTTCATTACGAAGTTCCCGAGGACTGTTACTTTATGATGGGAGATAACCGAAACAATTCCCGGGATTCCCGTTTCTGGGAAAACACCTATGCAACAAAGGATCAGATTATTGCCAAAGTACTGTTTCGATACTTCCCCTTTAATCACATGGGAGCGCTGGAATAAATCTGTTTAAAGCGAGTGAAAAAGTGCTGCCGCATCTATGACTTTTAATCATTGATGCGACAGCCCCCATGGTAACTAACAACATAACCTGTTTTCTTTTAACTTCCCCAGTCCATTTCTATTTTATCGACACCATAGTACCTTGCTAAAATTACATTCCCCCAATAATCTGTAAATGGCGACAAATCCCCATCACTAATTTTATCATAGCTTTTTCATTTAAACATTATTTTTATTGCAGCCGAGTCTCTGTGTGGAAATTTTGATCCCGTCCGCCTTCTGAGTGCCTTTGTGGAGGGAATGGAACTCAACGTTCTTTATCGGACTTATGGAAAGATAAAGAAAAACCAGGCGACACCCAGATTTCAGCGAAAAAACGGCAAAAAAATGCTGCCGCATCTATGATTTTTTAATCACTGATGCGACAGCTTCAAGCTATTTTAGTGAAATCGACCCTTTTCTTTACTGGCCTGACAGATACTCAATGCCGTTGATAACGCCCTGTTTGTCCGTATAAAATGTCAGGGTGAAATCGTCATACTGGTAACTGTAAACGCCTTTGGCCTCTTCGTAATCTTCACCGTAAGCCTCTGTCATATTGTCGGTATCGGATCCAATAGCGATTCCCTCTGCGGTCTGCACATCTTTGGTCTTAAAATAAATGGAACTGATGCGATCCGTGCCGTCCACAGGATAAACGGAAATCTCCAGGTCTTTATATACATATACTTTCTCTTTGCCCTGATAGTTGCAGTTCTCTGCTTCGTAAAAACTGTCGGCCTTACCCAGTCCCGACAGAACCGGAGCGGCTTCCCCGTTAATGGATACTTCTACTTCCCCTACGGAAAAGGCTGCGCTGGCATCGGCAGCCCAGACAGTCAATACGCCAAAAACATTAGCAAACAGAACTGCTGTCAAGAGCACTGTCCATATTCTTCTCTTCATGGTATTAGCCCCTTTTCTCTCTTCTGTACCTTTATTCTAACATCTTTGACTGTTGATTTCAAGGCTGCCGCCCCGCTCAAATCTTACAATATTCTAACAAATCAGTTGCGATTTTCTATCTCCGACAACATATCTACCCGGCGCTGATGGCGGCCTCCCTCGTACTGGGCGTTAAGCCATTCTTCCGTAATCATCTTAGCCATTTCGCTTCCCACTACCCTTGCCCCAAAGGCCAGAACATTGGAATTGTTATGCATTTTTGACAGTTTTGCCGTGTATGGTTCGCTGCATACACATGCCCGGATTCCCTTTACCTTATTGGCTGCCAGAGAAATCCCTACGCCTGTGCCGCAGATGGCAATACCCAAATCCGCCTCTCCTGAGGCCACAGCACGTCCCACTTTTTCTCCGTATTCCGGGTAATCGCAGCTCTCAGAGGAATTGGTTCCCAAATCCAGTACCTCGTATCCCTTCTCTTCTACAAAGGCTTTGATTATCTGCTTTAATTCCACTGCCGTATGGTCATTTCCCATTGCTATTTTCATTGTCCCTCTGTCTCCTTTTCGTATTCCTCTCTCTGTTCTTCCTCTAAGGCGGAAGAATAGGCAAAAAATGTCTGAATCCGATCCAGTCTGGAAGACATAGACAGCAAAAGCATATCCGCCGCTGTCAGCGCTGCCATAGCCTCTACCACCACCACAGCCCTTGGAACGATAATCGGATCGTGGCGGCCCTTGATTTCCAGACTGGTTTCTTCTCCGTCCCTGGTAACGGTTTGCTGAAGTGACGCAATGGACGGCGTCGGCTTAAAGGCGGCCCGGAACACCAGACGGCTTCCATCGCTCATTCCTCCTAATACGCCGCCGGAGTGGTTGGTCTTTTTATAAACTCCGCCGTCTTCCCCAATGCCAAAGGCGTCATTATTTTCAGAACCGCAGGAACGGGCTGCCTGAAATCCATCTCCGATTTCAAACCCCTTTACGGCTCCAATAGACATTACCGCTTTTGCCAGATTGGCGCTGAGCTTTTCAAACACCGGTTCCCCAATTCCCACGGGAAGTCCCAGAATTTCGCATTCCACAACGCCGCCTGCGGAATCTTTCCTCTTCATCAGCTCGTCCAGATAGCGTTCCGCACTGGCGGCTGCCTGGGCGTCCGGCATATACAGTCTGTTTTTCTCCCGTTCTTCCCAGCAGAACCGCTGAGGATCCACCTCTACGGGACCCACGGATCGGGTCCAGGCTCTCACCTGAATCCCCAAAGCCTTTAAAAACGCGGCAGCTACCGCTCCGGCAGCCACTCTGCCGATGGTTTCCCTTCCGGAAGATCTGCCGCCACCCCGGTAATCCCGAAATCCATACTTCTGGTCATAGGTATAGTCTGCATGACCTGGGCGGTACAGATTCATAATATTTCCGTAATCTTTAGAGCGCTGATCCTGATTATGGACAAACATGGCAATAGGAGTCCCGGTAGTCCGTCCCTCAAAAACGCCGGAAAGAAGCTCTACCTTATCTCCTTCATTTCTCTGGGTAGCATAACGGCTCTGGCCCGGTTTTCTCCTGTCCAGATACTCCTGAATATCCTCTTCCTTCAGGCGGAGCCCCGCAGGGCATCCGTCGATTACCACGCCGATCCCTTTGCCGTGAGATTCCCCCCATGTAGTGATTTTCCATATTGTTCCTAATGTAGAACCTGCCATACTGTTTTCTCCTCGCTGCTATCTCCCGCTGTCATTTTTCATGCCCGTTTATTTCACTCTGCTTCTTCCGGCGGTCTGTCTTTATCTTACCCGTACCAAAGCGCAGCAGTTGGGCTCGTTTACTTCAATACTCCGGCTGCTCATTACCATCTGTTTCTTTTCATAATCAATTTTAAAGAAGGTAATGGTTCCGCTGTCGTGATTGATGGCGGCAACGTGCTCCTGATCCGGGAAAATGGCAATATCCTTAGGATAGTCGCCGCTGATAGGAAGACTGAACAGGGTGTCCAAAAGCCCTGTTTCCTCGTCCCGGCTGTAAACCGTCAGTACGTTGTCCCCGGCATTAGTGCAGTATACATATTTCTCATCATAAGACAGCCTCATGGCACAGGCCGCTGTCAAAAGCCCGTCCTCTTTTACATGGGTAACGGTGGGAATAGTCTGGATCTTTTCGATCCTGGGCGCTCTCTCACCAGACTCATAGGTATATACGTCAATAACGTTTTTCAGCTCGTACATCAGGTAAATGAAACGGCCGTCAGAGCTGAAGCGGAAATGGCGCGGAGCCGACTCCCGTTCACAGCGGATAGCGTCTACCTGTATCAATTTTTCTTCTTTTTCGTCAAAGCGGTAAATCCTTACCTGATCAATTCCCAGGTCCGCAGCCATGACATATTTCTTGTCCGGCGTCCTTCTTACGCAGCTTACATGGGGACGGAAATTTCGTTCCGCCACACTGCCGTAGCCCTTGTGAAATACGCCGTCTACAATCCGGCCAATGGAGCCGTCGGGATTCAGCTTTAAAATTGTCGCTTTTCCGTCGTGGTATCCGGAAACAAAAATATACTTGTCCTCCGGGTCTGTAGACAGGTGGCAGCCTCTCATTCCTTTGATGTTGGCGCTGTTCAAACGGGTCAGCGCCCCGTTCTCCAGAATACGGAAGGACACAACGCCTTCATCTGCAATTGAGTATAAGGTCTTCCCGTTGCTGGAAGCAATTACGTATGACGAATTATTTACTTCAACTTCACAGCGTTTCGTAAACCTGCCCTTTTCTACATCCACATCGTATACGGTAATTCCTTTGGCCTTTCCTGTATAAGAATAAGACCCTACGTAAGCCATATACATTCCTTCCATAATGAAATTCCTCCTATTTTGCCGTGTTTTGGCAAGCTTCAGCTATCAAAAACCGGTATGCGCATGGTATGATAACCATTCTTCGGTTATCATACCATAAATCCTTTGATTTTAGAAGTCCTTAAAATGCCGATCTGCGATTTGATGGCCAGGGGCCTTTCATGTTAACCAATATCGTATAATCCGTTAAATTCTCAAGGCGTGGCTGACAGGAATCTGTTGCAAATCCCCTGTTTTGATGTATAATAAACTCCAAAATCAGGATATGCTCCGCATATCCTCCGCTGCTAAAGCAGCTCTGAGATTTTGTCGTTACCACATCAGGTAAAAACAAATGCCCGTGAACGAGGAAAACGAAGTTTTCCGAGTGGGCACTGCGGACATGGTCTCATAACTGAGGTGAAGTATTATGAGAAAAGTAATTGGCATTATGCCCCTTTATGATGATGAAAAAGAAAGTTATTGGATGCTGCCGGGATATATGAAAATGCTGGAAGCGGAAAATGCAATTCCACTGATGCTTCCTCTTACGGAGAATCCGAAGGAGCTGGATTATTTTCTTGAAATCTGCGGCGGCTTTTTGCTGACAGGCGGCCATGACGTTTCGCCATCGGTTTATCAGGCTGCCAGAGAGCCCTGGTGCGGCCAATGCTGCGAACTGCGCGATAAAATGGAAGCATACATACTGAAAAAAGCTGTGGATAAAGATAAATCCATTTTAGGAATCTGCCGGGGAATCCAATTTATGAACGCCTGTTTTGGAGGCACTCTGTATCAGGATTTAGAGAAAGAGCATGAAAGCAGCGTTAATCACCACATGGATCCGCCCTACAACCGGACAGCCCATGAAGTCACTGTCTCAAAGACAGCTCCCCTTTATGATATTCTGAGGAAAGAAACCATCGGAGTAAACAGTTACCATCACCAGGCAATTCGCAAACTGTCCCCTGCCTTTGAAATAATGGCTGTCGCTGAAGACGGTTTGATTGAAGGCATTTATATGCCATCTCACAAATACATTGCAGGCGTACAGTGGCATCCGGAATTTTCCTATGAAACTGATGACAACAGCAGGAAACTTATAAAATCATTTGTAGATTCCATTTAGGAAAACTGCCCTTTCCATTCCGCAACGCAAAGTTGACAATGTGCATCTCAGAAATGATAGAACATTGCAGTATAATTTGATAAAATCATCTTACCAAACCATGGAGGAGATGCATATGACATTTGGACAAAAGCTGTTTCAGTTAAGAAAAAAGAATGGTTTCTCCCAGGAATCCCTTGCAGAACGGCTCGGAACCACCAGACAGGCAATCAGCAAGTGGGAGAATAATCAGGGCTTCCCTGAGACAGAAAAGCTGCTGCAGTTATCCAATATTTTTGGCGTGTCCACGGATTTTCTTCTGAAAGACGAAACAACCGGCAGCAGCACAGAAAAGAACGGTTATTACGTAAGCAGAGAAACAGCGGCGGGCTACCTTGCAAACCAGAAAAAAGTAAACTTGTATCTCGGTATTGGATTTATGTTTTTATCCTTAACGGGAATCCCCTTTGTTTTGTTTCCTTTCAATCCTGCAAAAAGATTGCTGGGAATGGCAGTTCTTGCCGGTATCGCCGTCGCCGCTTTTGCCGCAGGCGCAGTTTTGGAACAGACACAGTATAAACCCTTAAAAGAAGAACCGCTGGTATTTGAACCTGGATATTTAAAAGACTTAACCGATGAATTTTATATCAAAAAGAAACTCTATCACGCTGTTTTTATCCCAAGCACGGTTTTATTTATTATGGGAATTACAGCTATTGCCTTAACCCTCAGAGGGGCCTTTCCCTGGTCTGTATACCACGCCTTTGTATTCTTAGGATTTGCAATAGGAATTTTGGGATTTTGCTACAGCGCCGGAGTTATGGAAGCCTATGAACTGCTCATTGAAAATGAAGAACATACGAAAGGGGTTTTCTTTAAGGCCAAAAGAAAGATAAAAGATATATTTTCCAGGTTGTAATCTGCCGCTGCTTTTGCAGCGGCCCAATTTTTTTACCTCAGATCTGCCCTAATAGGTTATCCACCACTCAGGCGTCAGTTCTCCAAGGGTTACGATTCTGCCATTTTCATAGTCCATCATAATTTCAATATCTTTGTAGCTGTCCGGCATAAGCTGAACCATTAATTCACGGCAGGCGCCGCAGGGAGCGCCTGGTTTGCCGTCAGGCAGTATGGTAAATACCTTTTTTATAATCTGCTCCCCGTTGGTTATCATATTAAAAATCGCGTTTCTTTCCGCGCATATTCCTAATGTTGAGCAGGTATCAATACACACTCCCGTGTAAATCTTTCCGGAACCGGAAAGAACCGCTGCAGACACCTGGCCGCAGCTTACGTATTTTGAAATCTGCCGTTCCTGCAAAACCGCTTTTGCCGCCGTATACATTTCATTCCATACCTTATCCATATAATCAACCTCCCTTAATGCTGATTTGCAGATTATCCTTTCTATGCCAATGTCAACGGAACAAGTATAGCATATTTGTTTTTCTGCGGCAATGCCGGCCTGTTCCGCTTTTTTGATTGCATATTTCTTAATTAGGATTTTCTTCCACCCTATTGACATACGGCTGTCAGATAGTATAATATTTCTCGTGTTGTTTAGTATTTGTAAACTTTTTCTTTAGGATTTTTAAAGGAGCGTATTCCATGCAAATCGGTGAAAAGCTAAAGGAGCTAAGGACCTTAAAAGGTCTGACCCAGGAAGAGCTGGCGGATCGGGCGGAACTGTCCAAAGGCTTTATCTCCCAGGTGGAGCGGGATTTAACCTCTCCCTCTATCGCAACGTTAATGGATATACTGCAGTGCCTGGGAACCTCTGTCAGCGAATTTTTCCAGGAAGAATCAGAAGAGCAGATCGTTTTTGGCAGGAATGACTTTTTTGAAAAGCACGATCCGGAACTAAAAAATACCGTGCAGTGGATTATCCCCAATGCACAGAAAAATGCCATGGAACCCATTCTCCTCACCTTAGAACCGGGAGGATCTACCTACCCGGACAACCCCCATGAGGGGGAAGAGTTCGGATACGTGCTTCAAGGTTCTGTCACTATCTGCCTGGGAAACCGGGTCTGCCGTGCAAAAAAAGGAGAAGCCTTCTGTTTTTCCAGCGACAAGCCCCATTATCTCACCAGCAAATCAGGAGCGGTGGTCCTCTGGGTCAGCTCTCCCCCAAGTTTTTAAGCCTATTTTACATTTAGGAGGAAATGCCATGAATCAGCCACTTATTGATTTGGTAAATATCAGCAAAAGCTTTGACGGAGACGTGGTTTTAGATGATCTGAGCCTGTCCGTAAAAGAAAATACCTTTGTCACCCTCCTGGGGCCCAGCGGCTGCGGGAAAACCACTACCCTGCGGATTATCGGCGGCTTTGAGCGCCCGGACAAGGGCCAGGTTATTTTTGAGGGCAAGGATATTACCAAGCTTCCGCCTAACAAACGGCAGCTTAATACCGTATTTCAGAGGTACGCCCTCTTTCCCCATATGAACATCGCGGAAAATATTGCCTTCGGACTGAAAATCAAAGGAAAGTCCCGTTCCTATATTCAGGACAAAATCAAATACGCCCTGAAGCTGGTAAACCTGGACGGCTTTGAAAACCGCAGCGTAGATTCCCTGAGCGGCGGCCAGCAGCAGAGAATCGCCATTGCACGGGCCATTGTCAACGAGCCCAGACTGCTTCTTTTAGACGAACCTTTGGGGGCTCTGGATTTGAAGCTGCGCCAGGATATGCAGTACGAACTGATCCGGCTGAAAAATGAGCTGGGAATTACCTTTATCTATGTCACCCACGATCAGGAAGAAGCCCTTACCATGTCCGATACCATTGTGGTAATGAACCAGGGCTATATCCAGCAGATGGGTTCTCCGGAGCAGATTTACAATGAGCCGGAAAATGCCTTTGTAGCTGACTTTATCGGGGAAAGCAATATTGTAAACGGCATTATGATCCGGGACGAGCTGGTGGAAATCTTCGGGGCCAAATTCCCCTGCGTGGACAAAGGCTTTGGCCAGAATACCCCGGTGGACGTTGTGATCCGGCCTGAGGACATTGATCTGGTAAAGCCGGGAGAAGGCAGTCTGGACGGAGTCGTCACTCATTTGATTTTTAAAGGAGTCCATTACGAAATGGAGGTCACCACGCCAAACGGCTTTGAATGGCTGGTGCACAGCACGGATATGTTCCCTGTGGGGCAGGAAGTGGGAATCCATGTGGATCCCTTTGATATTCAAATCATGAATAAACCTGCATCAGAAGATGAGGAGGCGATAGGAGTCAATGAATAATCCCAAAACCAAATACCTGGCTTTTCCTTATATTTTGTGGATGATCGGCTTTACCCTTATCCCTTTGGCCCTGGTCGTCTTTTACGGCATTACAGACAAAACCGGGGCATTTACCCTGGAAAATATTCTTTCCATCGCCACGCCGGAGCACTCTAAAGCCCTCTTTCTTTCCCTGGGCCTTTCTCTGGCCAGTACCGCCGTCTGCCTGGTCATTGCCTATCCTCTGGCTATGATTTTGAGAAAAAAAGGGGTAAGCGCAGGAAGTTTTGTGGTGTTTATTTTTATCCTTCCCATGTGGATGAACTTCCTCCTGCGGACCCTGGCTTGGCAGACTCTTTTGGAAAAAGGCGGCGTCATTAACGGGATCCTTTCAGCCCTGGGGCTTCCCGGCATTTCTATTATTAATACTCCAGGGGCCATTATTTTAGGCATGGTTTATAACTTCCTTCCCTTTATGATCCTGCCTATTTACAACATTCTTATGAAGATCGATGACAATACCATCAACGCTGCTCAGGATCTGGGGGCCAATGGTTTTCAGACCTTTCTTCGGATCTGGCTTCCTTTAAGTCTTCCGGGCATTATCAGCGGCATTACCATGGTCTTTGTCCCTGCTCTGACCACCTTTGTCATTTCCAACCTGTTAGGCGGCAGCAAGATTCTCTTAATCGGAAATGTAATTGAGCAGGAATTTACTAAGGGAAGCAACTGGCATCTGGGATCCGGCCTGTCCCTGGTACTGATGGTGTTTATCCTCATGAGCATGGCTCTCATTGCCAAATACGATAAGAACGGGGAGGGCGGCGCACTCTGATGAAAAGAAAACGATTGAAAAAATGGATAGAGGATCTGTATCTGGCTATTGTCCTTCTGTTTTTATACGCTCCTATTTTTACTATGATGGTTCTGTCCTTTAACAATTCCAAATCCAGAACCCAGTGGGGCGGCTTTACTACAAAATGGTACGGCCAGATGTTTGAAAATTCCGCTATTACCGACGCACTTTATTACACTCTGATTATCGCTTTTTTCTCTGCTTTGATTGCCACTGTTATCGGTTCCGCAGCCGCCATTGGAATCAATCAGATGAAAAAGCTGCCCCGGACCATTGCCATGGGAGTCAACAATATCCCCATGCTAAATTCGGAAATCGTTACGGGAATTTCCCTGATGCTGGTCTTTATCGCTTTCGGCATTACTCTGGGCTTTCGAACCATTCTTCTGGCCCACATTACCTTTAACGTCCCTTACGTGATCCTCAATGTCATGCCTAAGCTCAAACAGACGGATCGGTATGCTTATGAAGCGGCCCAGGACCTGGGGGCTACACCCCTTCAGGCTTTTTTTAAGATTGTCTTTCCGGACATTTTTCCCGGTATTCTCTCCGGCTTCCTTATGGCTTTTACAATGTCTCTGGACGATTTTATTATTACTCATTTTACCAGAGGAGCCGGCATCAATACCCTGTCCACACTGATTTACAGTGAAGTACGCCGGGGAATCCAGCCTTCCATGTACGCCCTGTCCACGGTTATCTTTGTAACGGTTTTGGCCCTCCTTTTTATTACCAACTTTGCACCGGAAAATCAAAAAGGCGTTCCGGCTTCCCAGGCGGAAGCGGCCATGAAAAAACGCCGCAGAAATAACAATATCCGCAAAGGGATTCTGGCGGCGGCGTCTTTTGTCATTGTCTGTTCCGTCTCCTTCTTTACTTACCAGAAGTATTCGGCCAGCCATTCCGACGAGCTGTACGTGTACAACTGGGGAGAATATATTGATCCCCAGGTCATCGATATGTTTGAAGAAGAAACCGGGATCCATGTAACCTACGATATGTTCGAAACCAATGAGGAAATGTACCCGGTTATTGAAGCCGGGGCTGTCCGGTACGACGCCGTATGCCCGTCTGATTATATGATTCAGAAGATGGCGGAAAACGGCCTTCTGACGGAGGTCAATTTTAACAACATTCCCAACCTCTCCAACATCGACGAAACCTTTCTGGAGCAGTCCAGAAGCTTCGATCCGGATAACAGCTACTCTGTTCCCTACACCTGGGGTACTGTAGGAATCCTGTACAATACGAAAATCATTGAGGAGAAGGGCCTTCCTGTCCCCACCAAATGGTCCGACCTGTGGAATCCCGCCTATGAAGGGGAAATTCTTATGCAGGACTCTGTCCGCGACGCTTTTATGGTGGCGTTAAAGTCCCTTGGATATTCCATGAATACCACCGACGAGGGAGAACTGAAGGAAGCCAGAGATCTCCTGATCCGCCAGAAGCCTTTGGTTCAGGCTTACGTCATTGACCAGGTCCGGGATAAAATGATCGGGGGAGAGGCGGCCATTGGAGTGATTTATTCCGGTGAAATGCTTTTTATTCAGGAAGAAGTGGAAAATCTCGGTCTGGACTACAGCTTAGAGTATGTCCTGCCGGAAGAAGGCACCAATCTCTGGCTGGATTCCTGGGTGATTCCCGCCAATGCCCGCAACAAGGAAAACGCGGAAAAATGGATTAACTTCTTATGCCGGCCCGACATTGCCAAAATGAATTTTGATTACATTACCTATTCCACTCCCAATAAAGGGGCCAAAGCCCTTTTAGATGAAGAGGTACAGAATAACGCTTCCGTATTCCCGGATACCAGTAAACTGGAAAACTGTGAGGTCTTCCAGTATCTGGGGGACGAGGCGGATACCCTGTATAATAATCTCTGGAAAGAGGTAAAATCCAACTAAATCTTAAAAGTTACTTTCAAGGCTGATTGGAATGCAGTATAAAACGATTCTTGCTGTATTCAATCAGCCCTTCTTTTTTCATTCTGGACAGCTCCCCCGAAAGTGCGCTGCGATCCACATTTAAGTAATCCGCCATCTGCTGGCGGTTAAATGGAATGGTAATCTCCCCTTTCCCCTGCTGTCTGGCCTCCAGGGACAGATACGCCAGGATCCGCTCCCTCAGGGACTTTGGGGTAATGAGGCGGATTTTCCGGGTAAGGGCCAGGTTTTTCCCTGCCATAACAACCGCCAGATTTCCTAGGAGGCGGACATGGAAGCCGCACCCTTCCCGGCATACGCCAAAGACTTTCTGCAGTTTTAAAAAGAGGATTTCGCTGGGCTTTGAGGCAATAACGTCCACCATCAGGGGGCCCTTTCCGGCGCAGGCATAGGTTTCCGCAAACACCTCTCCCGGTCCGGCGCTTCCCATAATGCTGCGCCCGCCCCAGAGGTCATTTTCCTCCATTCTTACGGCCCCTGACAGCACCAGCCCCATTTCCTCTGTCACATCTCCGGCATGAAATACAAAAGCCTCTTTAGGGACGCTTCTTACGGAAGCCGACAGGCAGTCCAGCAGACAGGTAATCTCCGCCTTTGAAATACCCGCAAAAAGCTCTGTTTTTTCCATTAAATTCAGTTCTTCCTCTGATAATATCCGATTCATATTTTATCGCCTTTCGTGGTTTGCAGTGCGGATGCCCGTTCCGCCTGGTACCATTATATAATGTGCAGTCCTCCTTCGGCAATTCCCCACATGAATCATTTAACGGCCAGATGTCTTTTACGTTAGCCAATACCTTGGGATCTGTCAAATGGTAAATGGCATGGCCAAACTGCCGCCGCAAGTTTTCCAAGAATGCAGAGAACCCCTTGCCTTTTCTGCTGATTGTGTTATGATCTTACGAAACCGCAGGCTTTTCTCAAAAAGCTGCGAAATCAAAACGGAGGGATTTTGCTTATGAAAACTGGTACCCTTTACTATGGAGGCCCTATTCTTACTATGGAAGATCATCTGCCGGCTCCGGAAGCCCTTTTAGTAGAAGACGGGTGCATTGCGGACCTGGGGAGTCTGGACAGCCTCAAAAAGCAGTGTTCTCCTCTTCATACGGAATACAGGGATTTAAAGGGAAAAACTCTTATGCCTGCTTTTATCGATCCACACAGCCACTTTTCCCAGTACGCCCACGCCCTGCTTCAGATTCCTCTGGAAGACGCCAAAAGCCTTTCTCAGATTCAGGAGAGAATCCGTTCTTTTCTGGACCTGCGAAGGCCATCTCCCGGGGAATGGCTCATTGCAAGGGGCTATGATCATAATCTGCTCAAAGAGCGCCGCCACCCCTCCCGCTTTGAACTGGATGCGGCCGCGCCGGATTTTCCCCTGGTACTCCAGCACCGTTCCGGACATATGGGCGTTTTTAACACCTGTGCCCTGCAGCGTTTGGGCGTCACAGCCGACACACCGTCTCCTTCCGGCGGAGCTATTGGAAAAGAGAATGGAGAACTTACAGGCTATATGGAAGAAAACGCCTTTCTGGAATATCTGAAACGGGTTCCGTCTCCGGATTTCCAAAGTCTTTCTTCCGCTTTCCGGACTGCTCAGGAGCGCTACGCCTCCTACGGCATTACAACCATTCAGGACGGTATGATTGTTGACGAAATGATTCCCCTCTACAAGATGCTGTTGGAAGGGGATTTGCTGAAATTAGATCTTATCGGTTATCCCGGAGCAGAAAAAGGCCGCCGGTTTCTGGAAGAATTTTCTTCCTGTACCAGCGGCTGGGGCCGTTTTAAAATCGGCGGCCTCAAGATTTTTTTAGACGGCTCCCCTCAGGGCCGGACGGCCTGGATGAGAGAGCCTTATCTGCCCGACGGCTTTAGCAGCCCCGGCTATTGCGGATACGGAACCATGACAGATGAGGAGGTTTTATCCGCCGTCCGGCTGGCTCTTGACAAAAAGCTCCAGCTTTTAGCCCACTGCAACGGCGATGCCGCAGCCCAACAGTATATCCGGGCTTTTGAAACGGCCTTTGCAGCCAGCGGCGCAGCTTCCGCCAGAGAGTTTACCGCCCCTATCCGCCCCGTCATTATCCATGCACAGCTTATCGGAAAGGATCAGCTTGTCCAGGCGGAGAAACTGGGGATGATCCCCTCCTTCTTTGCCGCCCATATCTATTACTGGGGCGACATTCATATCCAAAACTTCGGCATGGAACGGGCTTCCTGCATTAGTCCGGCGGCTACTGCCGGAAAGCTGGGAATCCCTTATACTTTCCACCAGGACAGTCCTGTGCTGGAACCGGATATGCTGAAGACCGTGTGGTGTGCAGTCAACCGTCTTACAAAAAACGGCGTTCTGCTAGGGCCGGAGGAACGGGTATCCGCCCTTGACGCGTTAAAGGCAGTTACCATAAACGCCGCATACCAGTATTTTGAGGAATCGCAGAAAGGCAGTCTGCGTCCCGGAAAGCGGGCCGATCTGGTAATTCTGGGGGCAAATCCTCTCACGGAGCCTGAGGAGGACATCTGCCGGATCCCGGTAGCGGAAACCATCAAAGACGGAGAGTCCATTTACCGTAACCCGGCCTGTTCCTGACGGGCAGGGCGGGTTACCATGTTGCGATCTTTGTGCCCTCCCGGAGCAGATTGGCTTCATAAGTCTTAAATTCGTAGGATTCCATCATCGGAAGGCGCTTTCTGGCAAACTCCAGATAGTGGGGAGCCTGACAATGGGCGTTTACGTCCTCAATGGTTTCCCACAGTTCAAAAACAAACATATCCGTATCATTTTCCATAGAAGGGTAATGGGTATAGGACAGGTTTCCTTTTTCCTGGCGGGTCTTCTCCATATTGATTTTTGCAATCTCCATCAGTTGATCACGGGTTCCGGGTTTCATACGATACTTTACTGCACAAATAATTGCCATATTTCCTTCCTCCTGCTGTTTTTTATAGTTTACCATAAAATTCCGCCGCCGGACAGGCGGCATATATTCAGGGATGCCGATTGCGCCTGTCCTCAGGCGCATGAAGGCTTACCATAAAACTCCGCCGCCGGATAGGCGGCATATCAATTACACCATCTCTATAGCTCCGGCGGCCCCCATACCTCCGCCGATGCACATAGTAATCAATCCATAGGTACCTTTTGTGTCTTCCAGATAAGACAGTGCCTTGCACAAAAGAATAGCTCCCGTTGCTCCCAAGGGGTGTCCCAGCGCCAGAGCGCCGCCTCTGGGATTTACCTTTTCCTCTGGCAGTTCCAGAGTGCGGATACACGGAATCGCCTGGGCGGCAAAGGCTTCGTTGAGCTCGATTACGTCAAACTGACCCACTTCCATTCCAAGAAGATCCATCAGTTTTGGAACCGCCTTAATAGGCCCGATTCCCATATATTTCGGGTCAACCCCAGCCGAAACATATCCCAGAAATTTTGCTAAGGGTTTCATACCCAGCTCTTCGGCCTTTTTTGCCGACATCAGGACAAGAAACGCCGCGCCGTCGCTGGTTCCCGAGGAATTTCCCGCTGTAACCAGTCCGTTCTCTTTAAAGCAGGGATTTAAAGCCGCCATTTTTTCCATATTGGTATTGGCGCGGATACATTCGTCGTCGTAAAGCATACGCTTTTCCCCTTGTGGGTCTGTAAAGGAAACGGGAATGATCTCCTTTTTAAACAGCCCTTCTTCTCTGGCCTTCGCTGCTTTTTTCTGGCTTTCTAAAGCAAATCCATCCATCTCGTCTCTGGTTATGCCGTATTTTTCCGCTACGTTTTCCGCCGTAAGGCCCATTGAAATATAGATGTCCGGATTTTCTTTCAGCAGTATCGGGTCATAGGACTCCGGATCTACTGCACTCATTGGCAGCATGGACATGGATTCCACTCCTCCGGCCACAATAATGTCAGCCTGTCCCGCCATAATGGCATTTGCCGCCGTCGCAACGCTCTGAAGGCCGGAAGAACAGAAACGGTTAATGGTCTGGGCCGGAACGCAGTCCGGCAGCCCTGCGGCCTGACAAATAACCCTGGCCATATTCTTCCCCTGCATTTTCTCATGTTTCGCGCAGCCTACAATAACGTCGTCAATCCATTCCGGATTCAGCTTTTCTGCCCGTTTTAAAACCCCTTTTAACACTTCTGCCGCAAACTGGGTCGGGTACTCCTTTACCAGCGAACCCTTGCCTGACCGCCCAATGGGTGATCTCCCATAGGCTACAATTACTGCCTCGCCAACTTCTCTCATTTTACACCCCTCCTATCTCTTTTACTCCTCTATGGGAACCACAGGCATAACGCCTACCGTTTCAGGAATAATCAGCCGTGCCTCTGTCGCAGCCTGAACCTCCTCTGCCGTAAGTCCCTGAGCCACTTCTCTTAAAACGATCCCCTGTTCTGTTACTTCCATGAATCCCATTTCCGTAACAATGTAACGCACACAGCGGCTTCCCGTAAGGGGAAGGGTACAGGAAGTCATAATCTTGTGAGCGCCTTTATTGGTATGTTTCATGGCTACAATCACGGTTTTTGCACAGGTAACCAGGTCAACTGCCCCGCCGTAGCCTACAATCATCTTTCCGGGAATAATCCAGTTCGCCAGGTTGCCTTTTTCATCTACCTGAAGAGCCCCCAGGACAGTAACGTCAATCCGTCCGCTGCGAATTAACCCAAAGGACTCCGCACTGTCCATAAAGGAGCCCCCGGGGAGGATTGTAGCGCTAGCAACTCCGGCGTCAAATACGTTGGGATCCTCCTTTCCGGCTTCCGGCACAGGACCCAGTCCCAGGATCCCGTTTTCTCCGTGGAGAAAAATATGGGTATCCTCTGCAATATGATTTGCTACGTAGGTGGGAAGCCCGATTCCCAGATTCACCACCTGGCCGTCCTTCAGTTCTCTGGCTACTCTGCGGGCAATGGTATTGTTCACATCACAGGTCATATTACACATTCACCTCCACAATTCCGTTTACCATAATTCCGGGAATGGTAACGTTCTCCGGATCGATTTCCCCCACTTCCACCAGCTTTTCCGCTTCTACAAATACCTTCTTGCAGGCTCTGGCCATCATGGGAGAAAAGTTTTTAGTGGCTCCTTTTATAAAGCAGTTTCCCATTTTGTCAACTACGTTTGCTCTCAGCAGCGCCACGTCGCCGGTAAGGGACTCTTCCAAAATGTATTTTTTTCCGTTAAACTCCCTGACCTCTTTTCCTTTTTCTACAGGAGTTCCTACGCCTACAGGCGTATAATAAGCCGGGATACCGGCCCCTCCCATTCTCAGGCTTTCGGCAAAGCTTCCCTGGGGCATCAGTTCCAGCTTGCCTTCCCCGTACAACCGCGCTCCTGCGCTACTTCTCATAAATGTGCACTTTACATGGCTGCACCGGGTGGCCAAAAGCTCTTCCAAATCCGGCCTCGTTTTTTCATTGGGGGCATTTACATAGATACGCAGATCCCTTACCTCTGTGTCTTTACAGAGAGCTCCTACGATTTTTGCTGCAAAGCCCCTGGATCCAAAGCCCCCCAGCATCAGGGTATCTCCATCATGAATTTGTCTGGCGGCTTCTAAAGCCGTCATAATCTTTGACATATTGCACACCTCCATTCAGACTGTTCTTGACAAAAATCAATAAATATAATACAAATTTCTTAGTGTTATGTGGAAATTATATAGCAATATATACAAATCATGAAGAACAAAACCCTTTCGTCTGTTTAAGGTTAGACAGTTTCCGGCAACTTGTCTTGCCGCCAATTCAGGAGGATTCCATGGAAAAGATAAATAAAAGCAAACGCCATATCCGTCGGGCATTTCTGACCCTGCTTTCTTCTATGCCCTTTGACCAGATCAGCGTAAAAGACATTATTGAGACGGCGGATATTGGACGCAGCACCTTCTATTTTTACTACAACAGCAAATACGACTTAGCAGAGGAAATTGAAAATGAACTGATTGAGGGGTTCACAGCCATTATGTGCCAACTGCGTCAGGCTGGAAGAACTGTTTATTACCAACAGATCACAGAAAATCACAATGATTTTTTTGTAGAATACTTTCGATTTGTAAAGAAAAACGCCCGCGCCTTTAAAGCCTTTTTAAGCCCTCAGTGCACTACCGGTTTTTCCGTCCGGTTTACTAAGGCTATTACCAAAACGCGACTGCAGACCATTCAGATATGGAACCAGAATACCGGAAATTCTTCCTCCTGCGGCGGGGAAGCAAAGTATTACAGGGAGGAAGTCCTCAGCTCCCTGTACGTTACCCTCTTTACTTCCTGGCTGAACCGGAATATGGATCTCTCAGAAGAAGAAATGGCCGGTATTCTGGCCGCTATCTGGAATCCCCTTACTTCCATCTAGTGTGCTGACACGTTCATTTTCAGTATAATGGCTCAGATGGAAATTCAGGCAAGTCATTATGCGAAATGTGAACGTGTCAGTGCACTAGGAGCTACCGGCCGGAAGCTTCTCCGGAAGTACGGGACGCCAGCAGATATGCAGGGACACAGCAGAGGGCAATGACAGAAAGAAGCAGATACATTCCTCTGTAATCCGCCCAGGGTATCACCAGTCCTAAAATCATAGGGCCGATTCCTATCCCCAGATCCAAGGCGATGTAAAATGTAGAATTGGCCAGACCGATCCGTTCCCGGGAAACCATTCCTATAGCGGAAGCCAGCCCTGCAGCCTGCATCGTTCCTACTCCCAGACCTGTAAAGCAGGCAGCGGCAAAAACTTCCCCATTGCCTCTTCCAAAGCTTAAAAGAGCCATTCCCGCCATAAAGGAAAGAAGGGACGGAACCATCACCGCTCTGGCCCCAAAACGGTCGAAAATCCTTCCCGTAAAGGGCCTGGAAAGAAGAATTGCAGCCGAATAAATCAGGAAAAACGCCTGGGCTCCCTGCTCTAAATGGTTTTGCTGGGAAAAGGGCGTCAAAAACGATAAGACGCCGGAATAGCAAAAATAAATGGCAGCGCATATTAAGCTGACAGGAAGCGCTTTGGGTTCAATATAATCCGTCAGGCGGAATCCCCCGCCTTTTTCCATTTTGCCCGACCTCCGGTCCTCATAAACCTTTAAAAATGGCAGGATCAAAATACACAGGCCGTCTATAACAGCTCCCGCTGTAAAGACGGAAATGTAGCCCGCCGCCTGCAGCAGATAATTTGCCAGAAAAGGCCCCAGAGCTGTCCCCATAGTAATACTGAGCATATAATATCCAACGCCCTCTCCCTGCCTCTCAGCAGGCAGTCTGCTGGTTACCACTGTTCCAATTACCGTCGTGCAGGCGCCATAGGCGAATCCGTGAAGGATCCGGATAAGAAGAAGGACAAAAGCATTGTCCTGGACAAAATAGGCGCAGGATATAGCTGTGCCAAAAATAGCCCCGGCAGCCAGCATTGTCCTTTTGCTCACTACTGACATCCATTTGCCGCAGAAAAAACGAGAGGCAAGAACGCCGATTACAAAAATGCTGGAAGCCAGCCCTGCCATACTGTGGCTGGTCTGGTAGGTTTCTAACGTATAAGGCGTCATGGTGACCATAAGAAGGTAGTAATTCAGCATCAGAAAAAAGTTAAAGGCAGTTCCCAAAATAAAGTCCCTGGTCCACAATTTAGGGCGGTTCATAATACAATATTCCTCCGTTCCGTATACTAAAATGGCCCTGCGGTTTATTTGCAAGGCCATCTGCGAATCTATCGTTTTGTTATAGCTGTCAATACAAAATAGGAATTAATATCAAGGCAAATATCATGGTTAGTAAGGTAATTAAAACAGTCGTGACAAAAATCGGAATATATCCGTCCTTATGAGTCAGGCCGCTGATTGACAGCAGAGTATTAACTGCGCCGTTATGAGGCAGAGAGTCCAGTCCTACTGCGGAAATCGTAGCCAGACGGTGAAGAGCTTCCGGATTTAATCCCATTTCCAAATACCTGGGTCCCAGAGCCTCAGTACTAATAGCTAGACCGCCAGTGCTGGAACCTGAGAATCCGGCCAACAGCGTTGTTCCCAGAGCAAACGAGATGTACGGGCTCATATTCAGCGTTTCCGTCCAGGTAATTAAGGACTGAAATCCGGCTGATTCTTTCACAACGCTTCCGAATCCCACTACCGTAGCCGTAAAAAGAATAGACCGGGCGGAACTGGTGGCGCATGTATCCAAGATAGAGATAATCTGAGGAGCCAGTTCTTTAAAAAACAGACCCAGGCACACCAGGCAGCCAATGGCCATGGAAGCAACAATGGGAATATCGAAAACATTCAAAGCTATTACAACGCAGAGAGGCGGAATCAGAGCCACCACCGGCTTTACCTTCTCACCTGCTGCATTGCTTTTTTCCAGAACCTTTAAGCTGGCGTCGTCCACTTCAAAATGGCGTCCCGCTTTTCTGGCTCGGCGCTGTTCCCAAACCAAATAGATGGCGCTTAATGACAGGCAGAAGATGCCGCAGAGAATCCCCAGAAGAGGAGCCGCCATAGCAGTCGTCCCGAATGTAGTGGCACAGGTAGCGTTTGATACGGAGGGCGCCCCAGGCAGACACGCCGTGGTAAAGGTAAAAGCGCCTGTTGCAATGGCTCCCGGAATCAGGGTTCGGGGAAGATCCGAGCGCTGGCAGACAGAAAGGGCAATGGGGTACATTGCAAAGGCCACTACCAAACCGGAGATTCCGCCATAAACCAGAACCGCACAGGCAATTACAATTCCCAGGATTGCATAATCCTTTCGGAATATTTTAGAAACAGCTCCCGCTATGGAAGACGCCGCCCCTGACAGTTCCATCAGTTTGCCAAAAATAATGCTGGTAAAAAACAACAGAAAATACGTTTTTACGTAGCCTGAAGCGCCGGTCATATAAGTTACCGTCAAAGACGCGTAGGGCGACTGGCCGCTTAAAACCGCCAGCAAAAGAGCAGATAAAATGGAAAGAAAAATAATATTCACTTTTTTAAAGGAAAAGAACATTAAAAAAGCCAGGGCCAGTATCATCGGCAATATTTGTAACAGCATAGTATACCTCCCAACTAATTAAAATACACCCCTAAAATTTTGGATTTGGTTTCATTGTTTTGTAAAATGTTCACTAGTGACTGAATTTATTATAATAAAATTTATACAAAATAAACAGAACATTTGATTTAGAAGTGTACTAAATTAGACAAAGGAAAAGGAGTTATTCATTTTACGGTAAAAATTCGCTGCCAGATAAGCGGCAAGTATTCAAAATTGTCAGATTTGCCATATTTCAAAAATGTATTGCTATTGTCCCTACATTTGTATATAATATAAAAGAGCGGAGCGTCTAATTCGGAAAGGAGTTTTTGATATGGCAAAATCAGCAAATCTATACGCACGAATCGAACCGGAAGTAAAGGAACAAGCCGAAGCAATCCTAAATGCCCTGGGTATTCCTGCTTCTAATGCCATTACCATGTTCTACAAGCAGATCATTCTCCAAAGAGGCCTGCCCTTTGAGGTAAAGCTGCCGGAGCAGCCAACAGATGCGAGCAAGATGACAGAGGCACAGCTCCACGCCGAGTTGGAGAAAGGATATGCAAATATGCAGGCGGGGCGCACCATACCTGCAGCAGACGTTTTTGCCGACATACATAAGGAGTATGGTATATGACCTATGACATACAAATGACACCGGAATCAAAAAATGACCTGCATAGCATTTTCGAATACATTGCATTTGAGCTGCAGGCTTTTCAAAATGCAGCAGGTCAACTTAACCGTCTGGAAAAAAGCATCGCAGGATTGAATCAGATGCCAGAACGGTTCCGATTATATGAAAAAGAACCATGGCGCAGCCGAAACTTACGCGTGATGCCTGTAGATAATTATCTGGTATTTTACATACCAGACCAAACAGAGAAAATTGTCACAGTAATCCGTATTATCTATGACGGACGAGACATGGACAAACAGTTAAACAGAAAATACCCCCATTGACAATCCACCCTGTTAAACGTAAAATTAAATTGAAAAGAAAAGTTTGAATACATATTACGTCAAAGGACATAATATAGATTGTACGCCGAAGGGCACGGGCACCTATCATGGTGCCCATTTTTTATGTTATGCAAAAATTTTTCTCACTGAACGTAACGGGCCATCGCGCTCAAATCAACTTCCGGGCGTTGTGGCCGGGAATAATCCTGTCTATATATGTTAATAAGCCCGCCATCAAGGCGGGCTCACTTGCACATCTCAGGCCTCTTCTTCCATTAGGAATGGATCCCGAAGTTTTTGCAGATATTCTTTTATAATTCCGTCCCAGACCTTCGCCTCTGGGTCGTCCTTTGACAGAAGACGCGGGGTAAGCTGGTAGGGATCCCTGATATTGTCGTAGAGCAGCCGCCGGGGCGTTTCCCCCGGAACGCAGCCCCGATCCAGGATATAGGTCTTTTCCTTTGTCCGGATTCCTCTCCAGCCAAAGGCTTTTGGATCCATTCCCAATTTGCGGTAGGCTCCCGTCAGCTCCGGCATTCCCGGCATCATGCACAGAAAAGCGTGTTGGGGCTCTTCTCCCTGTGTCCCCAGGATAAAGGGGCTTAAATCGCGTCCCTCCACCGTATCCGGCACAGGCACACCTAACAGATTCAGAATCGTCGGCATATGATCCGGGCTTGAGAAAAGTACGTCCGTTTTTCCCGGTTGAATCTCCGGCCCCCGAAAGTACAAGGGAATCCGGATAGATTCCTCATACCAGATATTCTTTCCGTACAATCCGTGGGAACCCATACAGTCACCGTGATCCGCCGAAAGCACCACCAGGGTATCTTTCTCCAAACCGCTAGCCTTCAGATATTCCATAAGTCTGCCGAAATTTTCGTCCAAACCGCTGACGGCGGCAAAATACTCTCTTTTTTTCCGCCGGTAATTTTCGTCGTTTCTCCAATCCTCCGGTACATTGGGCCTGTCGCCCAGTCCCTCTTCTTTATAAAGCTCCAAATAGCGCTCCGGCACCTGATCGTAAGGCGGATGAGGCGGGTTCCAGGAAAGGAACAGGCAGAAGGGCACTTCCGACGGCCTGTTCTCCAGGTACTCCAGGGCCAGATCCGTTTCATACTCCGGCGACCATTTCCCCGGCTCCACTTTTTCAGACGTATTTTTCCAGTAATGCGGCGACAAATGGCGGTCCATAGCCCCATAAGAAACCCAGTACCGGAAATGGTGACGCCGCTCTCCCGGCGGCGTATAAGCGTCCCAGTTTACAGACCCGGACTCCGGATCCTCAAAAAAGTTTTTTTCGCTTGCATCTAAATGCCATTTTCCAATATAAGCCGTATCGTATCCGGCTTTCCACAGAACGTCGGAAATCGTCACTTCCTGAGGCTTTAACATCAGAGTTTCGTCTAAACCGATTTTACAATTGGTCCACATTCCGCAGTTCTGAGGGTACTTTCCCGTCAGAAGAGACGCCCGGTGGGGAGAGCAAAGGGGGTAAGTACTGACGGCATTGGAACATTCCATACTTTGCGACGCAAAGATGTCCATATGAGGGGTCAATACTGGATCGGCGCAGGCCCATCCTATGGCCTGCGCTCTCCATTGGTCAGCAAAGATATAAATCAGGTTTTTTCTTTTCATTGCCTTCCTTCTTTATTCTGTAACCGCTTTTGCATTGTTTAAATAGGTTTCATAAGCCTGCTGGTTGATTTCCAGGGCGCGGTCAATGCCTCTTGCCTTGAGTTCTTCCACAAACTCGTCATACTCTGCTTCAAAATCGTTTACGCCCAGTACCCAGGACTGGAATTTCTCTTCTACGTAGGGCTGAATGCTGGCCATAAGATTCTGGTATTCCGTATCCACGTCTGCATCATACTTCAGCTCCAGTTCACCGTCTGCATAGGGCGGCATATCTTCTCCAAACCACTCCGGATGGGAGTCATACAGTTCGCTGGCTTCCCGTCCAACGTCCGTCATGGTTGCCTTTTCGTAATCGCCATCCTGGCACATACCGATCCGGTACTGTGCTCCGATAGAACGAAGGTATCCGATGGGAGTCAATTCTGATTTAAGAACCTTATCCGTAAAATGTTTGGTTCCGTCAGCGTCCTTTGTATAGGTATCGCCCTCGATACCCCAGTTAATCAGCTCGTCGCCTTCCTCAGTAAAGAAGTAGTCCATAAATTTAATAACAGTTACCGGATCCTCACACTGGGAGGAAATGCCCCAGCCTGCTCCGGGGAAGCGGCTGACTCTCTCTTTTACCACACCGTGCTGATCTGCCGGCGGAGCAAAGGGAACCATTTCAAAGCCAGGAATCGCATCTGCCAAGGATTCGTTATAGTTTCCGGCGCTGACCCAGTCATGGGTACAGCCGCCCAGGTTTCCGCTAAGAAGAGTATCTCTTCCGGAAGCGCCTCTGGTAAAGATCTCCGGGTCAATAATGCCTTCCTCATACCACTGGATCATACCTCTGACACCTTCTTTAAAGTTCTCTTCCAGGGGTTCGAAGGTCATTTTTCCATCTCTTGGATAGAAGGTGGTGCTGGTATCCCACAGATACAGGTATTCTTCCGGCATCTTCCAACCGGCACGGTCAAACAGCGGGATCTCATCCTTTAAGCCATTCCCGTTGGGATCTTCATTGCGGAAGGCGTAAAGGACGTCGTGAAGCTCGTCTACCGTAGTGGGGATCTCCAGATCCAGGGCGTCCAGCCAGTCCTTGCGGATCCACCAGTATTCTGCGGAAAGCAGCTCCTGGTTCTTAGGAATATAGTAAATATTGCCGTCCAGAGAGGTGGCGGACTGAGCAAATCTCGGGTCGTCTTCCATAGCCTGTTTAATGTGGGGAGCATACTGGTCAATTAAATCGTTCAGAGGAATCAGTCCTCCGTCTCTTCCCAGCTTTTCCATTTCCGCCGTATCTACATAGCCGATAATGTCGGCAAGCTGGCCGGAACTGAGCATCAGGTTAAATGCTTCTTCCTCGTTGGAGTTCGTCAGGGAGATGGTTCCCTTCAGGCTGATATTGGTTCTCTTGGCTATTTCCTGCCATACCTGCCAGTTTGAGTCAAAGGGCATATTGTTGAAATTCAAGAAGATGGTAAACTCCTTGGGTTCTGCACTGATCAGACTGCCTTCCAGCCCTTCTTCCGCCTGAGTTTCTCCTGCTCCGGCATTCGCTTCCGTTTCCTGGCTTCCTGCCTCAGAAGCAGGCTGGGAAGCTGCTGTGCTTTCCTGGGAAGATCCGCTGCCGCAGCCGGCCAGCATGGAGGCGGCCAGAGCCGCTGTTGTCAATAACGCTGCTGTTTTTCTCTTTTTCATAGTCTTCTCCTTTTCTTTTTTATTTCACATTTTCTGCAGGGAAGCAATTTTCCATATGTTCCCTGTTTCTGTTATCCTTTTACTCCGCCTACCGTAAGCCCTGTCTTAAAGTACTTCTGGACAAAGGGGAACACCACCAGCATCGGGACAATGGCAATGACAATCATCGCATATATGATAGTGGTAGGGGAGCTTAAAGACTCCTGAGTTACCAGGGCCGCATCGGCGGCATTGGCTGTTCTGTCTACGATCATCTTTTTTAATAGTACCTGAAGAGGCACTTTGCTCTCATCATTTAAAAGCTGCATGGGCCAGAAGTATCCGTTCCACCGGTTTACTGCGTAAAAAAGTCCCACTGTGGCCAGTGCCGGCTTTGAAAGGGGCAGGTATACGCGGAAAAATACGGTAAAGTGATTGGCCCCGTCAATGAACGCCGCTTCTTCCAGTTCATGGGGAACCTGCTCAAAAAAGCTCTTCATAATAATGAGATTATAGGTGTTCAAAGCAAATCCCAATATAACGGCTGTTCTGGTATCCAGAAGGCCAAAGTCCCTGAAGTTTAAGTAGGTAGGGATAATTCCCGCGTTAAACCACATAGTAAAGATCGTAAATAAAGTAAAAAACTTTCGGAATACCAGCTTTTCTTTGGACAAGGCATAGGCCATGCTGGTGGTAAAAGCCATATTAACCGCTACGCCTGCCACGGTATAAAAAATCGTGTTGGCGTAAGCCATCCAAACTCCTGGTTTTGCCGCTGCCTGACGGTAGCTTTCCAAGGTAAACCCTTTAATGGCAAACATCACAGAGCCATTTTCCACATAGAGAGGCCTGCTGAGGGAAGCAATAACTACGTAAAAAATCGGATAGAGCACTATCAGGGAAATCATAATCCCCAATATTGACATACCTACGTTAAAGATTCTTTCGCCGGTTCCGATAACCCGGCCCTGCTCTTTTTTAACTTTCATGTCTTCCCTCCTTACCACAGAGCCGTATCTGTCAGCTTACGGCTGATCCAGTTGGACAGTACAACCAGAACCAAAGCGATTACCGCTTCAAAAAGCCCCACTGCCGTGGCCAGCCCGTAGTTGCCGTTTTCAAAGCCCAAGCGATAGGAATAGGTAGCAATAACGTCCGCTGTAGAATATGTAGACGGCTGGTACAAAAGCAAAATGGCCTCGTAGCCTACCTTAACCATCTTTCCTACATTCAGTACAAACATGGTGACCACTGTAGGCAGTATAGCCGGGATGGTAATGTGGCGGATTTTCTGCAGACGCCCCGCCCCGTCTACTGTAGCCGCTTCATAAAGCTGGGGATCGATTCCCATAATGGCCGCAATGAATACCAGGGCGTTAAATCCGGCGTTCTGCCACAGGGTCATTCCGGTATAGATCCCCCGGAAATATTGGGGCTGAACCATAAAATAAATAGGCTCCACTCCCAACTTGGAGAGAATCATATTGATAATTCCAGTGCTGGGAGATAAAAAGTTGACCACCATACCGCATACCACTACTACTGATACAAAGTGTGGAAGAAGGGTTACAGTCTGGGTCATGCGGCTGATGAATTTGTTTTTCATCTCCGTAATGCAGATAGCCAGAATAATGGGTACCGGAAAACATACCACAATCTGCCAGAAAGAAATCATCAGAGTATTTTTCAGTACCCTTAAAAAATCTCTTCCTGTAATGAAATCCACGAAATTTTTCATCCCCACAAATTGACTGCCCTCATATCCCCGGAATATGTTATAATCGTAAAATGCGATCCTAAGTCCGGTCATTGGGCGGTAGGCAAATGCCAGGAACCACAGCAGTCCCGGAAGAAGCAGCAGATAAAGCTGATAGTTTCTTCCAATGCTCTTTATGCCGCGTTTCAAGACAGCGCCTCTCGCCGCAGAAGGCGTGGCCTTTTTCTCTTTGCGGCCCTTTACGTTTTGCATCAGGGCACTCCCCCTTTTTCTTTTTAGTTTTTGATGACGCGCCTCATCTCCTGTGTATATACTATATATCGTCCTGCAGGGATTCGTAAATATCCCTTTTTCAAATCATAGCCACATTGTTTTTTCAAAAATCACCATTTTTCAACTGCATCACCAAAGGGAATGGTTTTATTGATTTTTTACAATTTTTATACTATATTTTAAAAGAAATAAACAAAAACGCACATAATTTCCTGGAAAGGAGCCATTTTATGAGCCAAAAAAATTTCCTGTTGATTCTTTGTGATCAGCTTTCCGCCACTGCTTTAAGTTTTTACGGGAACACCTATTCCCGCACTCCTAATCTGGACAAGCTGGCCGAAAAATCCTCTGTTTTCGAATATACGTATACTCCCTGCCCTTTGTGCCAGCCGGCCAGAGCCTCCTTTTGGACCTCCCGCTATCCCCACGAAACCGGGGTCCGCACTAATCTGCCTCTGCAGACCTATCCCCGTTTAAAAACGAATCCGGCAGACGCCGAAGCCAAACCTATGCCCTCTTTTCCGGAATCGATTCCTGCCATGGGAGAATTTTTCTCCAATGCCGGATACCGCTGCATTCATTTCGGCAAAACTCATGATTACGGCGCTTTAAAGGGCTTTGAGGTCGTCCCCTCAGAGGAACGGAAAATCCCCCGGACCAATCCGGCTATTAATTTTGACTACGAAACGTATCTGGACATTGATACTACAGAAAAAGCGGTTCATTGGCTGTCCCAGGAAGCGCCTTCCTCCTCCCGGCCTTTTCTGGCTGTGGCGGATCTCCAGAACCCCCACAACATTTGCTCATTTATCGGGGAAAACCGGGAGGGCTGTATTCCTGAGAATTTTCCACTGGAACGGAGCCTGCCTCCCCTCCCGGAAAATTTTGAGTTTGACGATTTAGAAAACCGGCCGAATTTTATCCAGTATCTTTGCTGCGCCCACCGGAGGCTGCGCCACGCTTCCCATTGGACGCCTCTGGATTATCAGTATTACCTTTACGCCTATTATTACTACCTCTCTATGGTAGATGAGCAAATAGGCAGTATTTTAGACGCCCTTTCTGCCAGCGGGAAAGCAGACGATACGGTCATTATCTTTTTTGCCGATCATGGCGAAGGAATGGCGGCCCACCGCATGGTGACAAAGTACGGCGTTTTTTATGAAGAAAGCAACCGGGTTCCCCTTCTTGTCAGCGGCCCTGGCATTCCAAAAGGCCGCCGCATTAAGGGAGTCGCCTCCCTTCTGGATATTCTCCCCACAATGCTGGACTACTCCGGCATAGCCGGCGGAAACTTTTCCGGGCGCAGCCTTTTAAAGGCACTCATGGGAGAGGCCGACACCACCGGCAACCCTTACGCAGTGTCAGAGTGGCACGACGAGTTTCGGGACTATACCGTTCCCGGCCGCATGATCTGCGATGAAAACTATAAATACATCCAATATCTGGAACCAGACAGTGAAGAATTATTCGATATGAAAACCGACCGGCTGGAAAAGAAAAATCTTGCCCGTCTTCCCCAGTACGCTCCCGTTCTGGAAGAATACCGGCAAAAGCTTCTGGACCATATAAAATGTACCGAAGACGACTTTTTCCATCTTTCCGTTTCCGATACCTCCGCCTACCGCCGCCATCCCCTGGGCTACGGCTTCCACGAGGGGTTAAGCGCAGTAGAGGAGTACGCCCAAAGCCTGAAACGGCCTAAGTAACGTTCCGGTTCCTACTTATTTCACACAAAAGGACTGATTTTATGCGCACTGGCGGAACCTACAAAAAAAGACTTTACCGGCTGCTTTTTGCCGCTGCCATTTTAGTTTCTCTCATTTTATGCATCCTTACAGGATGGTTTTTAAAGCGGCAGTCTGAATCCGATTACCGGCACTATCTGGAAACCTCCGCCCGTGCTCAGGAAAGCAGTTCCACCGTTTCCGCCAGTGTGATCATGCGGGCTGTCAATGAATGTTTAAAAGGCGGAGAACTTACGAAATGGGCGGACTCCAACACTCTTCCGGAGTTTTATTTTCATGCCATCAACGCCCGCTCAAAGCTTCAGCGTTCCACAGTAGACACCCTTCAGGTGGAATATCAGTTTGCCGCTACCCTTTTAAATCCCCGTGCCTTTCAGGGAACCATTACCGATATGGTACTGACGGCCAGCGGAACCATGAGTGTAGGCGCCTACTGCCGCTCCGAAAGCATTTCTGAGCAGGAATATCTGGAGATCACAGACTATTTTCAGGAAAACAGCCAGCCTTTTATCCTTCCCCACTACGACAAGGAAACCGGCGAGTTTTTGTTCCTGCATTATATTGTAAAGGATAACGGCAAAAATCACCCCATGCTGATATTCATCACTATTCCAAAAGCTACGCTGATTACGGATTCTCTGGCGGAATCCTTCTTTATCTTTCGCAATGGTGAGATTCTGGCCTTTTCCTCAGAGGATGAAACCATACAGAAGAGAAATGAAGAACTGTACCGCGATCTGGCTGCCAGCGGAAGCCTGACCAGCGGCCAGTCCCCATTCCTTCTCTCGGGTCACTACCTGGCTGTCTCCTCTGTGGCCCCTTTCCAGTGGCAGATTGCTTCCGTATACCCCCTGCAGCCCCTCCATTCGGGATCCCTTCTGCAATTTACTTTCGTGGTGTTTTTCATCATCGCTCTGTTTCTCTTCTTCAGCTATTGGATGGTGGAACGCCTGTACCATCCTGTGGAAGAGCTTCTGGAATCGGCCCCCATTCCGCCTCAAAGCGGAAAATCCGTAGACGAGTTTCAGGTTATCCGATCGAATCTGGAAAAAATTACAGAGCTGGGAAGCCGTCTGCACACTGCCATGGAAGAGAATGACTCCCTTATGTCCCTTCAGTCCTATAAGGAGCTTTTATTTTCCCGGAAACCGGAGGAATTAAATCCCGATCAATTTGAGGCTCCTGACGCCGACTACTGCGTCGCTATCGGGGAAACCCTGTGCCCTCATGATGAATACGCTTTTCAGGCCATTGCTGTCCAAAAAGGCATTGCCTGCAATCTGGTAGCCCAACGGGATGACCTGATTTATATCAATCTGGATTACAACCGCTATGCCCTGATTATCCGCACGGATTCTCTGGACACGGCAAAATCCATTCTGCAGTCCCTTTTGAGTCAATCGGAAAGCGATGACAGCCTGACAGATTCGGAACAGAGGATCGTTCTTTCCGACATTCACAAGGGCCTTACACAGCTTCATATTTGTTACCAGGAGGCTTTGCGGATTTTGGAGTTCCGCTATCTCCACGCCAACTCCCGGATCATTACTTACAAGGAAATCTCTTCCATTGACGCTGTGACCTACTCCTACCCTCTCCAGACAGAGAACCGGCTCATTCAATGCGCCCTGGACGGCAAGGATGAGGCCGTAACGATTTTTGAAAATGTTATTCGGGAAAATATCCGGGATAAAGACTTATCCAAAGAAACCCTTCAGAATCTCATTTACGTCCTTATCGGAACTCTGTCCCGAATCTTTCAGGAGCTAAAAACCACTCCCCAGGAGCTGTTAGGGAAAAAGGTAGACTTTAAATACCTTTACAACCATTGGAGTGACTCCGCTGTTTATCTGCAGATGAAGGAAATTCTGGAGGACATTATCCAGGCTATCAGCCAGAGAGATTCCAGCCGCAACAAAGAGCTGCTGGATCGGATGCTTGGGTATATTTATGAGAATTACTCAGACAACATTATGCTTACGGATTTGGCGGATTACCTTAACATCTCGCCCAAATACTGCGGCATTCTGTTTAAAGAACTGAGCGACAACAATTTTAAAGACTTTTTAAACCGTTACCGCATTGAAAAATCAAAAGAAATTTTAAGTAAAAATCCTTCGGTCAAAATCGTGGATCTTTCCGCCATGGTAGGGTTCAATTCCTCCAATAGCTTTATCCGGGTATTTAATAAATACGTAGGGATTTCGCCGAAGGCATATCAGGAACGCATTCAGAATCAGAGTTGAGGAATCCCTTTTACTCCTCCCCATACCACGGGAAGTAGCGCATCAGCCAGTTTTTCGCCAGCTCCGTCCACACGGCGCAGTCCAGGGGTTGGGCCGCAGATCCGCCCTTTGACGTCTGCCGGTCCGCCAGTCCCAGGCCATGCTTCCCTTCCGGAAAGAGATGGAACTCCACGGAAACTCCTGCCTTTCTCAAGGCGCTCACAAAAAGCAGGGAATTTTCCACGGGAACCGTTTTATCCGCCAGAGTATGCCATAAAAAGACCGGAGGCACGTCGCCGTCCGCCTGTTTTTCCAGGGACATCTCGTCCTTCATTTCTTCGTATTGATCTCCTAAAAGGGTCATAAAGCTGCCCTTGTGAGCAAATTCACCAGAGGTAATCACCGGATAGCTTAACATCAGGCCATTGGGTTTAAAGTCCTCCGCCGGCATTCCCAGCCTTTCGGCAATTTCCGGGTTCTTTTTCCAGAATACCCCCAGGCTGGCGGCAAGATGCCCCCCGGCGGAGCTGCCCTGAAGGATCACTGCGTCCCTGTCAATCCCCCACTCTGTGGACCTGCTTCTTAAAAGGGCCACCGAAGCCGCAAGCTGCAGCAGCGCTTCAGGATAATGAATGCCCTTCCCACAGCTATAACGGAGGATTGCAGTATGGTATCCCATGGATAAAAACCGGATGGCAACGGCCTCCGCTTCCACATCTGACGTCCGCTCATAGCCGCCTCCGGGGCACAGAAGGATCACGGGCCTCTTTTTTCCGTAATCCAGTTCCTGGCTGGGGGACCAAAAGTAAGTATACAGCTTCCCCGTTTCCTTTCCGCCCGGGGTCTTTACGTCAATTATCTCATGAATCATCACACGCACCCTCTTCCTCTTAATATCCAAGATTTTCTGTAAAGCGGGCAGAACTGCCAGTCCAGCCGCCGCCAATTATGAAAGTCAGACTGCCGCCGTCTTTTTCCAATTTCCTTTTATATAGAAAAACGCAGAAACTCCGGCAGCCACAATCCAGCCTACCGGCCAGGAAAGCCAAATTCCCCTTGGCCCCATAGAACCGGCCCATATATAGGATATTATGACACGGAGAATCAGATCCGTAAAGGTAGCAATCATAAATTCTTTCATTGCTCCGGATCCTCTCAAAACGCCGTCAGCCGTAAGTTTTGCGGCAATAACAATATAGAAGGGCGCCACAATCCGTAAAAATTCTACTCCCGTTTCCATTGCAAGGCCGCCTTCTTCTTCCATAAAGATGTGGATCATGGGTTCTGCAAATCCCCATAAAACCACAACGAAGACCCCGGCAACTAACCAAGCCATACACAATCCGGCGCGAAAACCTTTCTTTACCCGTTCTAATTTTCCCGCACCCATGTTTTGGGCTGTAAAGCTGGAAAGCCCATTTCCCAGAGTCGTAAGAGACGTAATGGAAAATGTATTGAGTTTTACCGCTGCAGAATATCCGGCGATTACGGAGGAGCCAAAGCTATTGACCATTCCCTGGATAAAGATGTTTCCCACAGAAATAAAACTCTGCTGCAAAATACTGGGAACCGCCACCAGGGAGATCCTCTTTAACATCCGCCAGGAAAAAAGCGGAATGGGACCTTCCGTCTTTATAGAAGAAACCCTTTTTTTCAAAGCCAGCAAGGCAAGCAGGCAGGCAATTCCCTGGGCCATAAATGTCGCCCAAGCCACGCCGGCTACGCCCCAATGGAACACAATGACAAATACCAAATCCAGCACAATATTCCCTACAGAAGATCCGATGAGGAAGTATAAAGGTGTTTTAGAATCTCCCATAGACGTAAAAATGCCGGTACAAACGTTATAAAGATACAAAAACAGAAAACCGCCGATGTAAATGTTTAAATATAACGCTCCATCGTCGAAAATATTGTCCGGTGTCTGAAGGCCTTTCAGCATCAAAGGGCAAAACACCAGTCCCAGAGTCATTAAAACAGCACTGATCACGGCTCCTGCCACTAACGTTGTAGAAACCGCTGTTTTCATCTCCCCGTACCGTTTTGCGCCGAATAGCTGAGAAATAATAACGGCACATCCAATATTGCTTCCTACGGCTACCGCCATAAAAATCATTGTCACCGGATAGGAAGCCCCTACTGCCGCCAATGCGTCTTCACCGGCAAACTTTCCCGCCACAACGCTGTCCGCAATATTATACAACTGCTGAAAGATTACGCTGACAAACATGGGAATCGAAAACATCCATAAAACCCGCGCAGGGCTTCCCTCTGTCAAATCCTTATTCATGGTATCTCTCTCCTTACTTTCTTTTCTGCGCTAATTTTCTTGTCAAATAAGCCGTCACTGATTATACTATATCTATATCCATTTAGATAATGTTATTTTTTTGTATTATCCATGCATTTTTGTATGAATAGGAGTTTTTATGAGCACCAGCTTCGACTATTATAAAATATTTTACCAGGTGGCCATCCACCAAAACATTACTTTGGCAGCGGAGTCCTTATTTCTGTCCCAGCCTACTGTAAGCCGCTGTATTCAAAGCCTGGAAAATGATTTGGGCTGCCGCCTTTTCATTCGTTCCAAAAAAGGAGTCCTTCTTACGGCGGAGGGAGCTCTCCTCTTTGAGCATATTTCCAAAGCCTGTCAGCATATTTTTACAGCCGAAGCGGAATTAAAAAGCCTCCGGGCCATGGCCGGAGGCGCTGTCCGCCTGGGAGCAAGCGAAATGACTCTGCGTTACTACCTTTTACCTTATTTAAAGCAGTTTCATGAAACCTATCCCTCTGTCCAGTTCCGTATCCGTTCCTTTACCACTCCTGATGCCGTAGCTGCTTTAAAAGCCGGTGAATTGGATCTGGCGGTTATTATTTCCCCTATCCCCCAGGATGATGATCTGGAAATCTCCTACCTTCAGGAATTTCAGGATATTGCCGCCGCAGGATCCGCTTTTTCCCAGCTAAAGGGACAGACTTTGGATCTGGCGGATTTGCTTTCCTTCCCCCTGATCTGCATGGAAGCGGATACAGCCACCAGGCAGTTCTGGGATCGCCAGTTTTCCGCCGCCGGACTGACCCTGAAGGCCGACATGGAGCTGCCTACCACGGATCTTTTATGCCCTCTGGCAGAGGAAAATCTGGGTATCGCACTGGTTCCGGAAAACTTCGCCCGGGATTCTTTTGCCAAAGGCCGCCTCTTCCGTTTAAATCTCCGGCAAACCATCCCTGTCCGGAGGATCTGCGCCGTACAGAGCAAAAAGCGGCCCCCGTCCCTTCCCGGCAAAGCCTTTCTGGAAGTCTGCGCTTCGCCTGAAAGAACGCTGAAAAAAGAAATTACGCCATAAAGCGATAGATATTGTAAATATTAATCAAAATCAAGACTACCATAAGGCCGATAAACAGCTTATCCACGGTTTTGGAATCAATCTTTTTATTAATAGCCCGACCTGCCATACCGCCGCCGATTCCGGATACGATCATCAGGATCAGCAGCAGGGGTTCAAACTCCGGAACTGTTCCGGTAATAAGGGTATTGGCCAGACTGGTAATCTGGGAAAACAAAATAATGTACAGAGAATTTGCTGCCGCGATTTTCGTGTCCATAGAGAAGAAATAAAACAGCACCACCAGATTAATGGGGCCGCCGCCGATTCCCAAAAAGGAGGACATAATCCCCAGCACCAGGCCGATAATCAGGCATACCCCAACATTGGTCAGATGCTGTGTACGGATTTTATCTTTCTTCACGGTGTAAATCAGGGTTCCCACCGTAATAACCATAAGACAAGCCGCCTGTACCGCTCCTACCATATCCTGATCGGCAAACATTCCGGATAAATATTGGAACATCATCTTTCCGGCAATACCGCCTACTGCCGCACCGATTGCCAACGGAGTACCGGTTTTCATATCTACCCCGGAATCCCCTGCCAGTTTGGAGCGGACTACGGAATAGCAGGACATGGACAATACCGTGCAGCCAGACAGAAAGCTGATGGTGGCTACGCTTAAAACACCGAAGGCGTCCAGGGTCGGCTTAATAATTACACCGCCTCCGATACCGCATATTGCCCCGATAATAGAAGCCCCAAAGCTTACTAACACAAACAACGCGTACAACATACTCATTTCCTTCTTTCTCTTCTGTTTTCTTCTTATTTCTATTGTACTCAAGTATATGCAATAATTCAAGAAAGGTTTTACCCAAACGTTTGACGGCCAGCGCTTTTCCGGTACTGGCTGGGAGATACTCCCTTTGCTTTCTTAAAAGCGTCCCCAAAATAGTTCCCGTCGCTGAATCCGCAGGCCAGTGCAACCTCTGTCACCGGAAGGTTTCCCTCCAGCAGCTTTCGGGCCGCCGCTTCAATGCGGATATGCCCCAGATATTCTTTAAAGCCGAAGCCCGTAACCTTCCGAAACTTTTTGGAAAAATATGTAGGGCTCATATGAACCATTTCCGCCAGTTCTTCCAGGCTTAGGGGCTGGTTGTAATGGTAGTACATATATCCGGCAGCTTCCTCAATGGCCGCCTCCATCTCATTTAGCTTTTCCGGAATAAACGGCTCCTGCCTCCGGTTCCGTTCCAGAAATGCCAGGAGTTCTATCAGGTAATTATTTTTCAGCATTTCGGCGTAATGATCCGTCTTTTTATCTTCCGCCTCTATCTTTCGCAGCAGTTCCCGCACATATCCGGCATTCTCCGGTCCAATAGCCGTCTTAAAGGTGGAAACCGCCTCTCTGGCCGCCTCCGCTCCGCAAAGGGCCTCCATGGTTTTTAAAAGTGCCTCTGAAAAGCAGATAACCGTTCTCTCCGTTTCAGAGCCGGATTCATAGGTCGTCTGGTGAAGCCGCCTGGGTTCTATGAGCACCACGTCCCCCGGCACCACATAATAAATGGAGTGATCGATAAACATACGGCAGCTTCCTTCTGAAAGATAAAACAGCTCGTAAAACGAATGGCAGTGAGGCTTTGCCATGGCAAAACCGGATTTCCTTCTTCTCCGGGTAACGGAAAAATCCCGGATATTCCCGTCCTCTTCCCATCTTCCCCTGAATTTTTCGTTTTCCTTTTTTCCATTAAGCTTGTATTCTCTCATCTCATCCTCCCTGCCCGTTCTGTTTCTATCTTACACCAGCTTCTCAAAAATGGCAAGAAATCTGTAGTTTCACAAAATTCAGACTGGAAATACGTATCAATCTTTTTTCTTTTGTATTATGATGGTACCAGAGTCAAAGAAAGAAGGAACTTGTAAAAATGGAGTCGAAAGCTGCGCTGTCAGAAAAAGACAGAAAATTTCGGGATTTCTCTCTCAATGCTCCCATGTGGAAAGTAGTGCTCCACGTAGGGGCGCCCCTGGCCCTTTACCAGAGCCTGAACCAATTGTTTAAAATCCTGGATTCCATGATGGCGTCTCACATCAGCCCGTCGGCGGTTTCCACAATTTCCTATCTGTCCCAGCTCGAACTGACTCTATCAGCCTTAGGCAGCGGACTGGCCATAGGAGCCAGCATCAAGGTCAGTGAGGCCTACGGGGCCGGGGATTTCCAGTTAGTCCAAAAACGGGTCAGTTCCCTGTTTGCCCTTTGCGCCATTGTGGCAGCCCTCCTTTTAGGGATTCTCTTTCCCTTTGCTCCTCAGTTTCTGCGCTTTGCGGGCACCCCGGAGGAATTTCTCGCAGACGGCGTTTCCTATTTCCGTCTGGATCTCATTGGGCTGGCCATTACCTTTTTTAATAATGTATATATTGCCATAGAACGATCCCGGGGCAATTCGAAACGGATCCTGCGGCTGAATATGGCAGTCATCGGAGCAAAGCTTTGCCTCACCGCTCTGTTTGTCTACGGACTGCAGATGGGAATCCATATGATTGCCCTGGCTACGATTTTGTCGCAAAGCGTCATGCTGTCCTGCGCCGTCTTTTATATGCGGCAGCCCGGAAATGCCTTCGGCTTTTCCCTTTCCGGCATTTCACTGTCCAAAGAAGTGGTGGCTCCCATGCTGCTCCTGTCAGGTCCCGTTGTAATGGAAAAAGCCGCTTTCTCTCTGGGAAAGGTTTTTATCAACTCCATGAGCACTGTTTACAGCGCCCTTACCGTAGGGGCTCTGGGAATTTCCAATAACATCGGCGGCATCTCTACAAGCCCCCAGACGGGCTTTGAGGACGGAAGCTGCGCCGTAATCAGCCAGAATCTGGGGGCCGGCCAGCCCCTGCGGGCTTTCCAGGCTTTCGGATGGACCATTGTAGTCAATACCATTGTCAGCGGCATTTTGTTATCCTTAAACCTCATCTTCCTGGATCAGATCACCGGCCTGTTCGCTGGCGGCGATTCCGCTTTTCAGGCCATGATCATATCCATTTACCGCTATGAGGCTATGGGAGCTATCCCTCTGGGGATTAACGCCTCTGTTCTGGCCCTTCTTTATGGATTTGGGCGCACAAAAATTACTTTGTTCATTAACTTCTGCCGGGTATTCGTCTTCCGCGTCCCCGTCCTGTGGTACCTTCAGCATTTTACGGATTTGGGAAGTTCCAGTCTCGGCATTGTAATGGCCGTCAGCAATATCAGCGTCGGCGTCCTGGCCTGCATTATCGGCGCTATAGAAATCCGCCGGATTTGCCGGGAATACTCTATTTCTTTTGCAGGAATGCTTCAGCCAAAGCGGGCATAGCACTGATTGTTCGCAGTGCTGCTCCCTTTCGCCCGCTTTTGCGAAGCTTCTAAATCATAACGTTTTTCTTTCAGATGCTGCACAGGCATAAAATTGGAGATACTGCAAAGCAGTCTCCCCTGCCTTTGCAGCATCTCCTTTCTTTTCCGCCGGATTTACAGCATAGCCTTTCCCCGGCAGTACGTCTGAATCACATCATAATTGTCCTCCAATACTACCAAATCCGCGTCGCAGCCTGCGGCAATCCGGCCCTTCCGGCCTTCCACGCCCAGGCATCTTGCAGGATTGAGAGTACAGGAGTTTAAAGCGGCATCAAAGGGTACCATGGCCTTCTCCACCAGAATCTTTAATCCGCGGTTCATGCGCAGCGTACTTCCGGCAATGGTATCCGTGCCCTTCAGTCTTGCCAGACCGTCTTCTCCAATCTCAATATCATGGCCGCCCAACTGGTAATTGCCGCCGGGAGGGCAATGCTTTGCCCGGAGAGAATCGCTTACCATTATGGCATAGTCTCTGCCTTTTGCGGCAAAGAAATTATTCAGAGCAGCCAGATGGGAGTGGCAGCCGTCGCAGATTACTTCGCCGTAAATATCCCTGACACGGAAAGCCGTTCCCACAAGGCCCGGTTTCCGGTGGTGGTACGGAGTCATTCCGTTGTACACATGAGTCATGGAAGTCGCTCCGTTGGCAATTCCCATTAAAGCCATCTCATAGGTAGCTGAGGAATGGCCCATGCTTACTACGACTCCGTTTTGGCTGCAGTATCTGGTCAGAGCCATATCCGGATCGCGCTCCGGCGCCAGCGTAATATATTTAATCCAGCCGTGGGCCGCCTCCTGGTACTGAGCAAACTGCTCTACCGACGCAGCCGCAATGGCTTCCGGCGGCTGGGCCCCTTTGTATTCCATATCCAGATACGGACCCTCAAAATGGATTCCCAGTATCTCCGCTCCCTCGTAGCCTTCTTCGATTACTTTGGCTACATTGGCCACGGCTGCCGTCAGCACGTCCGGCATCTGGGTAACTGTAGTGGGAAGGATGGCCGTCACTCCTTCTTCCGGGATCCGCTTCATCCAGTCTCTCAGCCCCTCCGGCTCTGCGTCGTTAGTGTCAAAGCCGTAGGCTCCATGAGTATGAACGTCAATAAAACCAGGCACGATTCTCTTGTCGCCGTAATCAACGTCCGCCTTCTTTTCCCCATAATTGTAAATTCTCTCAATGATTCCTTCTTTTACTTCCGCCTGGGCCGGGATAAACTGACCGGCGATCCAAACTCTTTCACTCTGAATAATCATACATTGCCCTCTCTTGAGAATATATTATAGTTTCCTGATTTGTAGTATACCCCTTCCCGGCCGGATTTACAAGGAAAAGTCGCCTTATCGGCGGCAGCCGCCTTCTCCGTGATGGCCGCGGCAGTTGTCTTCTCCTCCGTGATGGCCGTGGCAGCCGCCTTCTTCATGATGGCCATGGCAGCCGCCTTCTCCGTGGTGTTCATGATGGCTGCACCGGGTATCTGGATCGTAATTCAGCGTACCTTCCAAAAAGGAAGCGACCTGGGCGTCGGCATCCCCGCAGGCTCCGGGATACAGTTCAATTCCGGCTTCCGCCAAAGCGTTTCTGGCGCCGCCTCCGATCCCTCCGCAAATCAAAACATCTACATCTCTCTCTTTCAAAAATCCCGCTAAGGCCCCATGGCCAAAACCATCGGTTCCTACAACCTCAGAAGCTGTTATTTTTCCTTCCTGGACTTCATAAATCTTAAACTGCTGGGTATGGCCGAAATGCTGGAATACTTGGCCGTCTTCATAAGTTACTGCAATTTTCATGTGAATTTCCCCTTTCTGCCGTCTGTTTTCTTTCAAAGAACCTCTCCGGTTTTCTCCTTCCGGATACAGGGAAAAGGTTCCTCCGCTGATTTTCAGCGCCGATGCTTCTACCAAAAACCTGGCCAGTTTTTTTCTGGCGCTGGCGTACAGGGCCTGGACCGTAGCTCTGGACGTTCCCATCTGTCTGGCGCAGTCTTCCTGATTCCTTCCGGCATAGTCAATAAGACGGATGCATTCGTACTCTTCTATTGTCATAATAATTCCGATCTGCCCGTCTCTTTCGCCCTGGACATTGTCTGTCAAAGCGGCAAACTCCTGACACCTGGGAATCCGGCATACTCTCTTTTCTTTGCTTGGTCTTGGCATAGCATCACCTTCTTTTATTGGCATATGCTTATTATATTCCTATAATTAGCATATGTCAATATGTGGTTTTCCATTAACAACGTTCACTACAGGCAGCCAAAGCAGTGTTTAAAGAGAAATTCCTCCTCTGGCCCTGGCCCTTCTGTCCCGGATAGCCTGAATTACCGGAACCATAAAAATCGCCACAATACCGCCGGCAAAGCCGTTATTGTACAGATTCATTCCTCCATAGACAATCCCCACGTTCAGGGCCACAGACGAGTGGAGAAAGCCGGCTATAATACCGGCAATCCAGCCAAATTCCCCGGCAACAGGGGCCAGAGTCGTTGAAAGCAAAAGGGCAAGGAGAGCCGAGGGGTCGTAAATGTTCCAGGTTTTAAAAGCCCCTCCAAGACAGACGCCCAGCATAATGGGCACAATATTTCTCAGGTGCTTTCCTGTGGAAGAAAAGCCCACCACTGTAAAAATCCCTCCGATTGTGGGACCGTTTAAGTCACCGCCTACCGCCAGTACCATTACCATGGCAAAAAAGCCGTTGACAGCCATATTAAACACAGTTGCCGCCCCACCCTCTTCTTTGAGGAAATCAGTTCCCGAAAGGCCGTAGGATTTTAGAATGCGCCGGTATGCCTGCAAAACCTCTTTCCCGCCGAAAAGCAAGGCGCCCCCTGCCATGCCCCCGAATAAGACCGACAAAAGAATAAACAGCATCCCGTCGTTTCCCGAAGACCAAATCAGTCTGGACTCCACTGTAAAGCCGAAGGATTTTAAAAGGGAAACAATAACCGTAGCAATAATCCCGGCAGCAAAGCCCACGTTGTAAAGAGAATAGCCTTTATGAGCATAGTGTACATGGGTTGCCAGGGACGGAAGGACAAATCCGATAACGCAGCCCGCAAAAAGGCTCAGTGCCAGCCGGCCAGCCACGGGCCAATGGCCGATCTGCATAATTTCCGTAATAATGGGAGACAGGCTGGTGCCGTAAAAGCCAATATAAAGGTACCGCGACATAGAGGTTTTATGGTATTTGGCATACACAAAAATTCCCAGCAAAATGGCCCAGATATTCAGCAGGTTTTTTCCAAACAGAGAGAATCCAAACATCAGACATACAGAGGTTATGGTGTGCCCCGTCATATCCATATTAAAAAAGTATATCATGAGAATGCTCATGAGCGCCAAAATCCCGGCATTAATGAAAGCCGCTCCAATGCCTCCCACCACAAAATAATCTGTAATGAGAAAGTCCGGCTCCACAATGAGTTTTACAAGCCCCGGCCCGATTTCCCCAATCGGCTGGACAAACAGCCCCGCCGCAATAAAATACGCCGGAATCAATGCCAGCAGAATAAATTTCCCTTTTCTCGACAGTTCTGTCGGACGTTTCATTCCATTGCCCCCTTTTTCCGATTTCCTATCGTTTTCCTTAAACCGGATTGACAGGTTCTCCAAAATCTTAACGTTATCATACCATGGCCTTCCGGTGTTTTCCAACTTATTTTTGGAAAACCTTCCTGTCTTCCCCATTTTCGTGTATAATAGAGTTGCCATCATACCATCTGTTGCTGAGAGGAGTACATATGAAGCCAACTATTATCGGAATCGCCGGCGGTACCGGCTCCGGAAAATCCACTTTTACAAACCGGCTCAAAGAGGCCTTTGGAACCCAGGTGGCCGTTCTGTATCATGACAATTATTACCGTTCCCATGATGAACTTCCTTTTGAAAAGCGGAAAAAGCTGAACTACGACCATCCCGATGCCTTTGAAACCGATCTTCTGGTCAAGCATTTAACCCGGCTCAAAGAGGGACAGGCTATCGAATGTCCTGTCTATGATTATACGGTCCACAACCGTTCCCAGGAAACCGTCCGTATTGAGCCGAAACCCGTTATTCTTCTGGAGGGGATCCTGGTTCTCTTTGATGAACGGATTCGGGATTTGCTGGATATTAAAGTCTTTGTAGATGCTGATGCTGACGAAAGGATTCTCCGCCGTATTCTCAGGGACACCAAAGAGCGCGGCCGGGATGTGGAGGGCATTATTTCCCAGTACCTGACCACCGTAAAGCCCATGCACAACCTCTATGTGGAACCCACCAAAGTATTTGCCGACATTATTACCAACAGCGGAATGAACGACATTGCCTTTGATCTTATGAGGGGCAAAATCCACACCCTTTTGTCTGAAGCGAAAATATTATAAGCAAGGGCAGCGGAAAAAATTTCCGCAGCAAAAAAAGAAAGGACCGGGATCGTCTGATTCCAGTCCTCTCTTTTCATAATACCCGAGTAAACGAATATTTATTGTAGTCTAATTACTTCAGAGTAACCTTAGCGCCTTCAGCCTCTAATTTGGTCTTGATGTCCTCAGCCTCTTCCTTGGAAGCGCCCTGCTTAACTACCTTGGGAGCTCCGTCAACTACGTCCTTAGCTTCCTTTAAGCCTAAGCCGGTAACTTCACGAACAACTTTGATAACCTTAACCTTGTTGGGGCCAACTTCGGTCAGCTCAACGTCAAATTCGGTCTTCTCTT
>CAMMNN010000019.1 GCA_946498245.1 uncultured Clostridium sp.
TATATTAACATTAATCATAGCAACCTATCCCGGCTTTGTCAATTAGTTATATGGAATGGCTTTCATGAACCCTGGTTATACAGAGGCAATGTCAATAAGGGTTAATTTGGCAGCCCGGTTTTCCATAGAAGTGGCCAAAGCCGCCGCCGTATCCAGGGATGTCAGGACATTGACTCCCGTTTCAATGGCGTTTCTTCGGATTACAAAGCCATCTCTGCTGTGCTCTGCTCCCTGAGGCGGGGTATCGATAATCAAATCCACTTCATGGCCCAGCACCAGGTCCAGGATATTGGGGGATTCCTGCTCCAGCTTTCTCACCTGAAGGGCCCGGATTCCCTTTGCCTGCAGCGCCTTTGCCGTCCCTCTGGTGGCAAAGATGCGGTAGCCCAGGGCTTCAAACCGCTTGGCAATGGGGATAATCTCCTCTTTGTCGCTGTCCCGGACTGTAATAATCATATTTTTGTATTTCGGCAGCCGGATACCAGCCCCCTGGAAGGCTTTGTACAATGCCTCGTTAAAGGTTTTGGCGATTCCTAAGCATTCGCCGGTGGATTTCATTTCCGGCCCCAGGCTGATGTCCGCTCCCCGGATTTTCTCAAAGGAGAAGACGGGCATCTTAATGGCGATATAGTCCGCTTCCCGCTGAAGCCCCGGCTCGTATCCCAATTCCCGAATGGTGTGGCCGCAAATAATCTGCGTGGCCAGGGGCACAATGGGGATTCCCGTTACCTTGCTGATATAGGGAACCGTCCTGGAGGATCTGGGATTTACTTCTATAATATAGACCCTGTCGCCGTCTACAATAAACTGAATGTTGATCATACCCTTTACATGGAGGGCTGCAGCCAGCCGTCCGGTATAATCTACAATAGTTTCTTTATTCTTTTCCGAAATGCTCTGGGCCGGATAAACGGAGATGCTGTCGCCGGAGTGGACGCCGGTTCTCTCAATGTGCTCCATAATTCCCGGAATCAGAATATCCTGGCCGTCGCAGATGGCGTCTACCTCGATCTCTTTTCCCATAATGTATTTGTCTACTAAAATGGGATGCTCCTGAGCAATCTGGTTAATGATGCCGATAAATTCGTCAATATCCTGATCGTTTATGGCGATCTGCATTCCCTGGCCGCCCAGGACGTAGGAGGGCCGAACCAGCACAGGGTAGCCCAACTGAGCCGCAGCTTTTTTCGCCTCTTCCGCCGTGTAAACGGTATGACCGGCGGGTCTGGGAATGCCGCATTTTTCCAGGATCTCGTCAAAGCGTTCCCTGTCTTCCGCCGCGTCTACGTCTTCCGCCGCTGTTCCCAGAATAGGAACTCCCATTTTCATAAGGGCTTCTGTCAGCTTAATGGCCGTCTGGCCGCCGAACTGAACCACAGCGCCGTCAGGTTTTTCTATATCCACAATACTTTCTACGTCTTCCGGTGTCAGCGGCTCAAAGTACAGCTTGTCTGCAATGTCGAAATCCGTAGAAACGGTTTCCGGGTTATTGTTAATAATAATGGTCTCATAGCCTTCTTTTTTAAAGGCCCAGGTACTGTGGACGGAGCAGAAGTCAAACTCGATGCCCTGGCCGATACGGATCGGGCCGGAGCCCAGTACCAGCACCTTCTTTCTGTCATGGGAGCTTTCCGCTTCGTTTTCGCTTCCGTAGCAGGAATAATAGTAGGGCGTTGCAGCCTCAAACTCAGCGGCGCAGGTATCTACCATTTTATAGGCGGCCCGAATGCCCGCTTCATGGCGCATATGGCGGATCTCTTCCTCTGAGATATGGGTCAGCCGGGAGATAACGTTATCGGGATATTCAATGCGTTTGGCTTCCCGAAGCAGTTCTTCCGGAAAAGCCAGTTCCGCCGGCATACCGGACTGGATTTTTCTTCCCGCTTCTTTCAAAGCATTTTCCATTTCAATGAGAATCTCCAGTTTATCAATGAACCAGGGATCCACCTTGGTTACTTCGTGAATATGGCTGGCCGCCGTTCCCCGGCGGAGAGCCTCTGCAATCACCCAGATCCTTCTGTCGTCTACCCGATGAAGCATCTCTTCCAGCTCTTCATCATTCATGCGGGAGAAGTCATAGGACATGAGGCAGTCCACATGCTGTTCCAGGGAACGGATGGCTTTCATAAGAGCCCCTTCAAAGTTGGTACAGATGCTCATAACCTCCCCTGTAGCCTTCATCTGGGTTCCCAGACTTCTCTTAGCGCTGATAAACTTGTCAAAGGGCAGTCGGGGCATTTTCACAACGCAATAGTCCAGCATAGGCTCAAAGCTGGCGTAGGTCTTTTGGGTCACCGCGTTTTTGATCTCGTCCAGAGTATAACCCAGGGCGATTTTGGCCGCCACTTTGGCAATGGGGTATCCTGTGGCTTTGGAGGCCAGAGCGGAAGAACGGCTCACTCTGGGATTTACTTCAATCACGCAGTATTCAAAGCTTTCCGGGTGAAGGGCGTACTGCACATTGCAGCCGCCGGTGATCCCCAGCTCTGTAATAATATTTAAGGCCGAGGTTCTTAACATCTGGTATTCCTTGTCCCCCAATGTCTGGGAAGGCGCCACAACAATACTGTCGCCGGTATGAACGCCTACGGGGTCAATGTTTTCCATATTGCAGACCGTAATCACATTGCCCGCTCCGTCCCGCATAACTTCGTATTCAATTTCTTTCCACCCTGCAATGCAGCGTTCCACCAGAACCTGTCCCACTCTGGACAATCTGAGGCCGTTTCCCAGAATTTCTCTCAGTTCTTCTTCATTATGAGCAATTCCGCCGCCGCTTCCGCCCAGGGTATAGGCCGGACGGAGAACTACGGGATAGCCGATGGTATTGGTAAAGGCGATTCCGTCTTCAATGGACTCCACTACCTGGGAGGCCGCCACGGGTTCGCCGATTTTTTCCATCGTTTCTTTAAATTCCAGACGGTCTTCCGCCTTTTTAATGGTCTGGGCGGTAGTGCCGATTAACTTGACGTTATGGGCTTTTAAAAATCCCGCTTCTTCCAGCTCCATGGCCAGATTCAGTCCGGCCTGACCTCCCAGGGTAGGAAGCACGCTGTCCGGCTGTTCTTTTAAGATTAACTGCTCCACCACTTCTACAGTCAAAGGCTCAATATAGACTCTGTCGGCAATGTCCTTATCCGTCATAATGGTTGCAGGGTTGGAGTTTAAAAGGACTACTTCCACCCCTTCTTCTTTTAGGGAACGGCAGGCCTGAGTTCCCGCATAGTCAAACTCTGCGGCCTGACCGATAATAATCGGGCCGGATCCAATCACCAGTACTTTTTTAATCTCCGGATTCTTTGGCATTATTCTCCCACCTCCATCATCTTAATAAAACGGTCAAAGAGATACCCGGAATCCTGAGGGCCCGGGCAGGCCTCCGGATGGTACTGAACCGTAAAAATATTTTTTCCCGTATATTTCAGGCCTTCATTGGTGCCGTCATTGACGTTAATAAACGCCGGAACCGCCACGTTTTCGTCCAGACTGTCCATATCCACGGCGTAGCCGTGGTTCTGGGAGGAAATATAAACGCGCCCCGTCTCCAGATCTTTTACCGGGTGATTTCCGCCCCGATGGCCGTATTTTAATTTGTAAGTATCCGCCCCGGTGGCCAGGGCCATAAGCTGGTGGCCCAGACAGATGGCAAAAATCGGCACATCCGACTGGTACAGCTTCTTAATCTCCTCAATAACAGCTGTATTTTCCTTGGGATCTCCCGGTCCATTACTTAACATAATTCCGTCGGGATGGGAATCCAGAATGGTTTCCGCCGATGTTCCAGCCGGATAAACCGTTACTTCGCAGCCCCGCTGATTCAGAGAACGGGCAATGTTTCTTTTGGCTCCCAAATCCAAAAGGGCCACCCGTTTCATACCGCCTTCCATAGCAGGATCTCCCGGCAGCGTGTAGACCTCTTTTGTGGTCGTCGCCTCTACCACTCCCGTTACCCGGTACTCTTTGATCCGCTGGCAGACCAAAGAAAGATCGCCATACTCTTTTGTGGTGATCATACCGTTCATGGTTCCTTTTTCTCTTAACAATTTGGTGAGGGCTCTGGTATCAATACCGCTGATTCCCGGAATATCATAGGATTTTAAGAAATGCTGTAAGGTATCCTCGCATCGGAAATTGCTGGGGATTCTTGAAATTTCACGGACAATATACCCGTCAGGCCATGGACGGTGAGACTCCATGTCCTCCCGGCAGATTCCGTAATTGCCGATTAAAGGATACGTCATAACGACGGCCTGACCGGCGTAAGAGGGATCCGTCAAAACTTCCAGATAACCAGTCATAGAAGTATTAAAAACAATCTCGCTGATTACCTCCCGCTGTGAACCGATACTGGTTCCCGCAAATACGGTTCCGTCTTCTAATATCAGATATGCTTTCATGTGGGGGTACCTTCCTTTCTGTGCAGTTAGTGGACAGGGCCAGATTTTGGCCCAAATTGCAAAGATTATACCGCAATCCCGTTTAATTTTCAACTACTTTTTGCTACAAGCAGTTCAGCCATGCAGAAACGCATGGCAAATGCTGCGTGGGAGCTTGCTCACAAAGCAGTTTTTTGCCGTGTGTTTCTATAGGGCGGACGCCCCCGCATGAATCATTTGTCGGCCAATAGCCTCTGCCGTCAGCCAATATGGTGAAATCCGGCAAATGATGAATGCCAGGGCTGAACTGCTTACTAATCTACGCCATGCAGAAACGCATGGCAAATGCTGCGTGGGAGCTTGCTCACCAATCATTGTTTTGTTATATGTTTCTATAGGGCGGACGCCCCCGCATGAATCATTTGTCGGCCAATAACATCTGTCGTCAGCCAATATGGTAAAATCCGGCAAATGATGAATGCCAAGGCTGAACTGCTTACTAATCTACGCCATGCAGAAACATATAGCAAATACTGCGTGGGAGCTTGCTCACAAAGCAGTTTTTTGCCGTGTGTTTCTATAGGGCGGACGCCCCCGCATGAATCATTTGTCGGCCAATAGCCTCTGCCGTCAGCCAATATGGTGAAATCCGGCAAATGATGAATGCCAGGGCTGAACTGCTTACTAATCTACGCCATGCAGAAACATATGGCAAAACAATGTGGGGAGCTTGCTCACGAAACAGTATTCCTATGGTGTACTGGCATCTTTATAAGGCACTTCAATATATTAATAGTAATCATTGAAAAAGGAGTTTTTCCATGAATCTTCTGCGAGCCGCACAGACTCCTGCCGGATCTTCCCGTGGACTTTTGCAGGTCAATGTCGTATCGATTCAAAATAATTTTCCTATTCCCAACGCTTCGGTAACCATTGCCTCTAAAACCAACCCGGAGCAGATCCTGGAACGGATTTCCACCAATTCTTCCGGGCAGACCCAGCAAATCTCTCTTCCTACTCCTCCCCTGGAATACAGCTTTGAACCGGGCGGCCCTGTTCCCTATTCGGAATACGTCGTTTCCGTAGATGCCGAAGGGTTTCGCCCCTTTACTGTAAGCGGCACGGAAATCCTTCCCGATGCCACCGCCATTCAGCCCGTCCGCCTGACGCCAGATAATCAGCCGGAGCTGACAGACACTGTAAATATTCCGGACCACACACTGGTAGGAGACTATCCGCCTAAAATTGCGGAGGATGAAATTAAACCGGTCAATGAAACCGGGGAAATCGTATTAAGCCGGGTAGTGGTTCCCCAGACCATTGTGGTTCACGATGGAGTTCCTTCTAATTCCAGTGCCCCTAACTATTACGTTCCCTACCGGGATTACATTAAAAATGTGGCCTGCAGCGAAATCTACTCCACATGGCCCCAGTCTACTATCGTAGCCAATGTTCTGGCGATTATGTCCTTTACCCTGAACCGTGTCTACACGGAATGGTATCGGAATCAGGGTTACGATTTTACCATTACATCTTCTACCGCTTACGACCATAAATGGATTTACGACCGGAATATCTTTGAAAGCATCTCTGTTATTGTAGATGAAATTTTTGACAGCTATCTGTCCCGCCCTGGCGTAAGGCAGCCGATTCTGACTCAGTACTGCGACGGCAAACGGGTGCAGTGTCCCGACTGGATGGCCTTATGGAAGCAGGTTATACAAAACTATATGCCGCCGGCTTGGCGGCGGGACTTTATAGTAAATGAAAAGGACTCCTGCTTTGCAGGATTCTCCGCCTGGGTTGAGTCGCTCCTGCCTGGAGGGCTTTTTGTTCCATAGGAAATTCACAGAAATTTCCTAATAAAATGAAAAAACCTGATGGCGCCGGCAGATACACATCTCCCAACTCCCTCAGGCTCCCTTGCCTTTTTATTTTCCTATAAAGCTGTCCATTGGTTTTTTGCTGATCCTCTCCTTATTATGCATAGTTTCTTTTGATTTTGCAAGAGGTTTTTCAATTCTTTTCTATTTTCTATTGCTTTTTTTTATAATCTATGGTATTATAAGCAAGCTCACATGAGGCCTCATGGTCAAGCGGTCAAGACGACGCCCTCTCACGGCGTAAACCCGGGTTCGATTCCCGGTGAGGTCATAGCATAGGACTGCTGCAGGATTCTGCAGCAGTTTTTTCGTTTCCTAAATCAATTTATTACGGGAAATATACATAATCATTCGATGGAAAATCTAAAGTTAGAACTTGGTTTTCTCCAACATAAAGTTGAACACTATTACTCTTGATAACCGTTGACCCATGAATATATATCCAATTTCCCTTCTGGGTCATTGGAGTCGTTCCTATACCCGACATATAAATACCCCTCTGGATTGAATCCCGGGAAAGAGTACGAAATCATCGCTCCTCCTATACCAATCCAGTCGTAATAAGGCTCTGCCCCCTCCAATAAATATTTTGCATTGTCATAACTGTATGGGTCATAAATATCACAAATCAGCGCATTTCTTCCGGCGGAAATATCATCAACCTGTCCGCAGGTGTAAATATTATCATATCCGCTGCTAAATGATGCAATCAGAGGGATTCCTGCATACTTTATCTGGTATGTGGTAGTAATCGCTCCATCCGAATGATGAGATTCAACCGCAGTGGCTTTCTCAATTTCATATTTTGCATTTGTTTCGTCCATAGTATGAGTCAAAATATAAAATGCCGTATTACTGAATCCGTGTGTAAAACCCTCCTGCCTTAACACACTGTCATCTTGTGAAACACTTTCTATATGCTTTGTCTGCGTTTCCTCGGGACCATCTGAATATCCATTTGAATCAAAATTATAAAGTCTGGCTGTATTCGTTAAATAGGGATCAATCCATACAGCTCCTGTTGCATATGTCCCATCAGAATAACAAAACAAGTCTTTTCCATCTTTATGAATCAGTTTATCTATATTTTGCAGCCTGTTGTCATTAGAAGACGTAGAATATCCGTCCATACGGATCACCTGTCCGTTTTCATCTATCTCTTGTCCATCTGCATTTAACGTGCGCGGTATGCCATAAGGATAGATTGTCGTATTTGTATAGAGCCAGCCATCCGCATCAAAAAAATAGATTGCCCTTCTGCCGCCTTCTCGGTCCTCCAGGTATTGTCCGTTGAGGTTTCCTTTGGGAACACTTCCGTCATCATGTATATACGTCCATTTTCCGGCATTTTCTCCAGTTCCTTGCTGCCATGTTCCGGCAAAAGATGTAATACTGTACCCAACTGTCATTACAGCCGCCAGCATAGCAGCCAAATATCTTTTTCTCATGCTGATCCTCCATCTGCGGTTTTTAATCCTATGGGATTATCATACGCTTTTTCCATTCTCACGTCAATGGATGGCAGGGTAGTTTTACCTGGTTTTATTACACCCGATTATGGAAAAATTTAAGGAGGTATATGGGAAGTTACAGACCATCCTAACGCCTGAAAGGGGACGGTTTTCAAACGTCTTCCCAGAGCCTCTTTCATAATCGGATTCATATCTTCCGCTAATATATCGGATTCCTCTGTTTCCACAAAAAGCCGAAAGGAATATTCTTCTTTCATTTTCTCTCCCGCATTTTTCCTTAGCACTATTCTATTTCATTTCCTTATAAAACTTTCACTTTTCATTCATTTTTTCTTTTCGTTTCTCATAAATTCTGGCAACATCCTGTAAAGGTATAAAAACCTATGACCTCTTTCTATGTTTCTTCTTCCGTAATTAAAACTGCAGCTCTCTATATCCGTGTTTCCACCCATGAACAGGAAGAACTCTCTCCGGATTCCCAAAAACGCCTCCTGCTGGAATATGCCCGGGCCAATGGAATCACTGTGCCGGAAGAGTTTATTTTTCAGGAAAAGGGCATCTCCGGACGGAAAGCGGAAAAACGCCCCCAATTTCAGCAAATGATCGCGCAGGCCAAATCCTCCTCCCACCCCTTTGATGCCATTCTCGTCTGGAAGTTTTCCCGCTTTGCCAGAAATCAGGAGGAAAGTATTGTCTACAAATCCATGCTCCGCAATAAATACCAGGTTTACGTTGTCAGCATCTCTGAGCCTCTTGCCGACGGCCCTTTCGGAAGCCTTATTGAACGGATCATTGAATGGATGGATGAATTTTATTCTATCCGCTTATCCGGCGATGTCACCAGGGGAATGACGGAAAAAGCCTTGCGGGGCGGCTACCAGTGCCAGCCGCCTCTGGGCTACTGTCTGCCTTCCCCCGGGGCGGACTTAAAGCCGGTTCCGGAGGAAGCCAGAATTATCAGCCAGATCTTTTTATGGTATGCCCAGGAAGGACTGACTCTTTCCGACATCGCCTTGCGCTTAAACAGCGCCGGAATCCGGACCCGCCGGGGCAATCTCTTTGACCGGCGTTCTCTCTCCTATATTCTGCAAAATCCCCTTTATGCCGGAAAAATCCGCTGGAACCGTCTGGACAGTTCTTCCCATACCGTCCGGGATCCTTCCCGATGGATCCTTTCATCAGGAAACCATCCCCCCATTGTCTCGGAAGAACTGTTTCAGCAGGCCGTTTCCCGTTTAGAATCCGTTTCTCCCTCCGTGGACGGCCCTTCCCGTCGTACTTCCGTCTCCAGGCATTGGCTTGGCGGAATTTTAAAATGTCCGGAGTGCGGAAAGACGCTTTCCTCCTGCATTCGACATCGAAAGACTATGCCAGATACCGTTTATTTTCAGTGTACTGACTATTTGAAGGGAAAATGCTCCTGCAACTGCTACACCTCGGAGGCATCCATCTGCAGCGCTGTTTTAAAAGCGCTGGAATCTGCAGCTTCCGCGTCCTCTTCCTCTTTACAATTTCAGGTTTCCCTTCCGGTCTCCGCCAGCGTTTCTCCTCCCTCCGGCGGAGCTCCAGAATACAGGCAGGAATCCCTTCTCCAACAGCTCCGTACCCTTAAACAACAGGAGCAGAGAGCCAAAAACGCCTATCTGTCAGGGACGGATTCTCTGGAAGAATATACCCGGACCAAAAAGGCCCTCAAAAGAGAACACAGTCAAATAGAATCTGCCCTGAACCGGACAAAGCTTCCGGAAGAACCGGAAAACCGCTGCATGATTCCCCAAAGCCTCTGTCAGCTTCTTACTTCCGAACATTACACCAATGAGCAAAAAAATACTGCCTTAAAAAGCGTAGTGAAAAAAATCGTTTTTTACAAAAAAGAGTGCAGAATTGATCTTTACTTTCTCCCACCTTTATAACCTCCTGCTGCAAGGCTGACCCAGTGGGGCTCTATGTCTTTAGGGGAGCAAGGCTACAGTCCTATTGAAATCCTACGCTACTTCTACGGGGATAGTATCTATGTCAACACCGCTGAAGAAATCGCCGGCATTCCTGCTTCCTGGCCCGGGTACGACCTGACCATCGGCTCTACAGGAGACAAAGTCCGTCAGGTTCAGGAGCAGCTAGACGCTATCGCCACCATTTATACCGCTATCCCCCGTGTCAATCCTGACGGCATCTACGGCCCTGCTACCTCTCGATCTGTCCGGGAATTTCAGTCTATCTTCGGTCTTCCTCAGACCGGCGTAATCGATTTTTCCACCTGGTACAGAATTTCCCACATTTATGTGGCTGTAACACAGATTGCAGAACTCGTTTAAGTGCAGAGGAAAAGACGGGCGGCTGCTGGTGCAGCCGCCCGCTGGCGGTTTAACTATAGATTAACAATTCTCTTTTATTTTCCATTGTCACTGATAGACGTTTTTTTGCAATTTCAACATATTCTCTGCTGAGGTCAATACCAATTCCTCTTCTTTCCAATTGGACTGCTGCATCTACCGTACTTCCCGTTCCCGAAAACGGATCCAGAACAACTCCTCCCACCGGGCAAGTAGATAAAATGGGAACACGCAGCAGTTCCTCCGGAAAAACGGCGCAATGTGCGTCCTTTCTCCATGTGTCTTCCGGAACCATTCTCCAAATATTAGAGGGAAGAAAACCCTTTTTTCTCATTTTCATGATATAAAATCCTTTATCATGCAGTTCTTTCGCTCGACCGCTAATCTTTTTGCTTTCGCTATGAAAGACTCTCTGTTCTCCCCTTATTGTCATCCGAAAATCCACCAATTCGCCCCGTTTCATTTCATCTAAAGTTTCTTTTAGGGCTGCAAAGGCGTTCTCCTTTTCTTCCGCCGATAAAACTTCTGAACACTGAATTTGAGAAAAATACTTTTTTCCTGTCACCCCAGTGGCTGAAGTGATCTCTCCATTTTTCTCGTATGGACTCTTTTCAGGGACAATTCTCACTGCATCATCATCAAAATAGTATTTGCTGCTTTTCACAAACTGGAATACATGCTCATAAATATCCCGAAACCTGTCTTTGCAGCTCTGTGTCCCTTTCATTTGATCCCATATAATATCACTTCTAAGAATCCACCCTTCCTTTTCCATTGCTAACGCAACTCTCCATGGCATACCCATCAAACATTTTTTCCAAAATTTATCCCCAATATTAAGCCAAAATGTACCTGATGGCCGTAATACTCTTTTGACTTCACGTATTACCACCATAAGGTTCTCAACATACTCGTCCGGTGAGTTTTCCATTCCGATAATATTTGATAGTTCTCCGTCATAGTCCTCATATATCCTTTGCTTCCAGTATGGAGGCGAAGTAATAATACAATCTATGCTATTATCCGGAATACGTTTTAGTACGTCTACGCTATCTCCGATTTCGAAACAATATTCAGCGTTGCCTCTTAAAACATTCTCAATCATTTAAGTACTCCGTCCTCCTGACCTTTTCTAATTGCATTTGCGAGAAAACATTGTTGGGTCAAATACTGTTCGGGATTAGCCCCAGCTAAAATTTTATTGATGCCATCTAAGTCTGTACTTACCCAGCGGCTTAGTACAAGCTGAAACTTATCTTTTTCATTATCCCACATAAGCTTATATGTCATAAAATGAATCACATCATTCATATCCTGACGCAAACTAGATGTATCGACTGCACTTTCCAAATACTCTAATGCAACATCCTGAATCACAAAAACTATCTTTTTATTCCAGGTTCCCACAACTTGGCCTTTTTTATATACTTGCTGCATCATTGTTTTCATAAATTCATTGGCCCAATTCAGTCCATATGTATAAGAATTTCTGTAAGTCCCATGATTTAACAAATCTTTGACATAAGGATAAGGTGAACCTGTGGTTCCATTTGCCTGAAATTCCACACAAAAGAAGTCCTTCGGGTTCTTTCTTTCCTCATCAGTTTTTAGTGCCACATAATCTACATTCCCACTGACTCCCATATTAACTTCTTTTACCCACACATAATTCTCCCACTCAGGAAAAAATTTATTATGTATAGACTCAAAAACAGAGTCCTCTAAAAAACGACAGGGACATACGACAATCGGTTCGTAACGCTTCATAAAGGAAGCCTGGTACCCTAAAGTGCATACGCCCACTTTGATATGCGGCTCGCTTTTTCGAGGCTTTGTGCACTCTCTTTTCAAATACGGACAAAATTGATTTTTCTAATCTTTTTGGGTTTCTGCTGACTTGTCAGTATATAAATGTCCAAATACTTCTATGGGGTACTTCCCAATTTTAGGTTTCATCTCTTTTCCTCCGTGTATTATTAACTCCTTATAAAGCATATTCGTTTTGAAACTATTACGCCATATCTGCTGTGCGGCCATTATGCCATGTCCACTAAACTCGTGGGAGACCTCGTTAAGTGTCCAGATATATATTCGCACTAAGTTCGAAACTACCTCACTAAGTGCTCATATTATACCATCTCCCCTCCTATCTTGCCACAAAAAAAGCCCCTTACATACAGTAAATGTTATTTCTTCATTTCCCCGTATGAAAGAGGCTTAGCAATTTTCTATTCTATTTCTTTTTCACCGGGAAATAGACTTCCGTTTCCCACTCTTCCGGCGCCAGATTATCAAACTGCGTCTTTACGTAAATGTCATAAGGGGCTCCGTCCCATGCATATCCGTTTTCCTCAATCCATTCTACCAAAGCGCCGTAAGCGTCGGACAAAGTCGAATACGGCCCTTTATGAGTGGTTTTTGCACAAAGTCTTCCCTCCATGGTTTTGTCTGCCTTTTCTTTTTCCTTAATCCCCACAATCAACTCAATATCCGAGCTTTCATGGTTAAATTCCTCGTCGTAATATACGGCGCCCCGCACGCCGTCCGGCGTCAAATGCTCTTTGGCCATGCGCTCATATAAAGAGCTGTAATAGGTTCCGAAATCTTTCACTCCCATCATCTGCCGACTGGCAAGAACACTCCGATCCGGCGTTTCCGTCACTGTAATTTCATAATTTTTCTGGTATCCCATAATATCACCTGTCCTCTCGAAATTCTGCAGATGGGCGGTCAATTCATTAATAATCAATTCCATATCCCGTTTCTGCGTCCTCAGTTTTTCCCTCTGCCGGCACAGTTTTGCAAAGAGCACTCTGTCGTCCCCACATTCCAGAAGCAGTCCAATCTCATTCAGAGAAAATCCATACCGTTTCAGCCGCCCAATGAGCAGCATTCTGTCTATCTGCTGCTGTCCATAATAGCGATACCCGCTAAAGGGGTCGACTTTTAACGGAACCAGCAGACCGATTCTGTCATAATGGTGCAGCGTTTTTACACTTACCTGGCATATTTTTGAAAATTCCCCAACTGTAAACATCTGTTTCCTCCTGTGCGTGTCTTTGATTCGAATCTATCATTAATATACGTTATGACCTAAGGGGAGAGTCAACAGGATTTTTCTCAATATTTTCTATAAATCGCATACGCCTTACTTAGAGGGCGTGTATTTTACCATTCGATTGATAACGTAGAAGGAAACCACCAGTTCCGTAATCGGCATGGCAAACCAAATGGAATCCGCCCCCGCTAAAACAGGCAGCAAATAAATGAGAGCGCCGCTGAGCACCAGGCCCCGCGCCACAGAAACAATAAAAGCCGCCTTCTGCTTTACCAACGATTGGAAATAGTATGTAGAAAAAATGTTCAGGGGAAGGAGCAAAAAGGAGAGGCTGTAAGTCCGGATAATGGCCGGCGCCGCCTCCAAAATCGCCTGGGTGGGCTTCATAAATACCCACACGTAAAGGTTGGGAGCCCCTAAACTTAGAACCGTCCAGAAAATGCTGAAAAACGCTACCGTTCCCAAAGCATATTTCAGCGTAATCCGGATCCTCTGGCCCAATCCGGCTCCGAAATTTGTAGAGAGAATGGGCTGGGCCGCCTGCCCCACACTGTAAGCGCAGCACTGTACAAAAGTGCTGATATTTACAATAATCCCGTAAATGGCCAAAGCGTCGGTTCCCAAATATTTTACGATCTGCCGGTTAAACAGGATCGTCAAAATTCCCATGGCCACGTCAATAAAAAAGGTGGAGAAGCCCGTTGCATTGACTTCCTTTACCTGCTTTCCTAGTCTTGAAGGCCGTACCAAGCGAAGGGTGTTTTTCTTTGAAAAGAAATGGGAAATCATTACAAAGAAGGAAACTACCGCCCCCATTGCCGTAGCCAGTCCTGCCCCGAAAATCCCCATATCACAGGTAAATACAAAAAAATAGTCCCCGAATACGTTAAAAATTCCGCCGATTAAAACGGCTGCCGTAGCCAGTCCCGGATTCTTATCATTTCTTAAATATGCCGTAAACATCTGGTTCAGCAGGAAAAAGGGAACGGCAAATTTAATGGGCAGCACATACTGCCGGGAAAGAGGAAGGAGTGCCTCTTCCGCCCCAAACAGCAAAAGCAGGGGTTTATCAAAAAAGACGATAACGGCCCAGACAATAGCCGCCAGTATCGCCGCCTCGATTACGGAAACTGTAAAATATTCATTGGAATAGGCTATTTCATTTTTTGACCGTCCCCTTATCATGCTAAACAGCACGGAACCGCCGATCCCTGTCAGAAGCCCCAGACTGTAAATAACGTTCCAGATAGGAAGAACCACCGCCAAAGCCGCCGTACCTTCCGGGCCGTGGTACTGTCCCACCATGGCCATGTCCACAATGGAATAAATCGATGTTATTAAAGCGCTTCCAAAAGCTGTCATAAGATACCGAAAATAAATCGGCTTAATTTCTCCCTTTAAAAAATCCATCTTTCCGTCACCTCCTGATAGTACGCACTCCAGGGCATTCCTGAATATATGCCGCCTACCCGGCGGCGGGTCGCTCCTGCGACAGCTTCCACACCGCCGCAGTGTGATCCGCGCGGAGCGTTTTTTGTTTCATAGAAACGAAGTTTCCTTTGAAACAAAAAAGCCGGATAAGAAGCAGACATTTCAGTCTGTGCCTTATCCAGCCAATCACTTCTTTTGAATGATTTGCCCTCCGAGCAAGCGGCTCCATATTACCATATTCCTTCCGGAATGTCAAATAAAAAGAAACCGCAAATTTTGTCTTTTTTGTATCGTCTTTTTGTCCCCCTGAATACCTTAACAGGAGAACCAAATTACGGAGGCTTTGATTTTGGCACAGCAAAAAACAGTCATAATAGATGCCGGTCACGGCGGCGCCGAACCCGGAGCCATTTATGAAGGCAGAAGGGAAAAAGACGATACCCTGCGCCTTGCCCTGGCCGTGGGGCAGATTTTGGAGCGCAGCGGCGTTAATGTGGTGTATACGCGGATACGTGATGTCTACGACAGCCCTTATGAAAAGGCGGCTATTGCCAACCGCTCCGGGGCCGATTTCTTTGTTTCCATTCACCGAAATGCCATGCCGGAGCCCAATACCGCTTCCGGAATAGAAACGCTGGTTTATGAAGACACCGGAGTCCGCCATCTCCTGGCCCAGAACATAAACGACGCCCTTCACCGCCTTACAGGTTACGCCAACCTTGGAATCCGGGAGCGCCCCGGGCTGGTGGTGCTGCGGGATACTCAGATGCCCGCCGTTCTGGTGGAAGCCGGCTTTCTTAATTCCGACACTGACAATCAGATTTTTGACGAGAAATTTGACGCCATCGCCAATGCCATTGCTCAGGGAATCCTTCAGACCATACGGGAAGAAGAAGAGGCTGTTCCTGAATACTATCAAATCCAGGTAGGGGCATATCAGGATCGGGCTTCCGCCGAAAAGGAAGTGCAGGCTCTCAAAAGCCAGGGATTTCCTGCTTTTCTCATCTACCAGGCTCCCTGGTACCGGGTACGGGTAGGTGCTTTTCTTAATATGGATAATGCTGCCAATATGGAGCAGAGACTGAGGCAAAGCGGCTATCCCACCATTATGGTAAAAGAGCGGGCTGTGTACTAATTTTTAAAAAAGCTGAACGTCAAGGCCGCCGGTTGTCAGCCGGCGGTCGTTTACGCTTTCCCCATTTTCTTTTCCCAAAAGAAACCAAGCAAGAAAACTACAATCATATATGCAAATGACATTACATTCAAAGCTACCATAAAATTTCGTCCCGCATAATTAGGTTGGGTTTCAAAAAGTATCGCCGCTTTTGACAATAAATAGATTGGAGCAGCGTTAGAAAACATCTGGGCCACAGACATCAAAAATAAATTTATTGTTTCGTCAGTTTCTAAAAAAATCTGCCACAAATAAATCAGCAGGGAGACAATCCCAGTGGCATTGCCAATTAGCAGCGCCGGTATGGTTTTCCATGAACTCCGGGCATACTGTCTGCCAAGATAAAGCCAAAATGCTGTCATAAGAAGCGGCAGAACATAAAAAACGATCATTCCAACCACAGGGATTAATAGCGAAACATTTACAATATATCCGACAATCATGGGAACAAAGGTCAATAATACCAAAATGCTTTTTTTCATACTCCCATCCTTTCCATAACTAAGAGAGGCACTGAAGGCCTTCAACAAACAGTATCATTGCCACAATAGGCATCACAGTCCAAAGGAAATACCGGCCTGCAATTTCCCAGTCAGATGGTTCGGCCTCATCTGCATTGCGAATCTGGAAGGATAGGCTCCACCGAAACAGCTCGTCTGCAAACAAAATAGAAATTGCTGCGGCTATACAGATCAATACCCCGCAGAACCATGCACTCCACTGTCCCTTATGGGTCAGCTCAGGCCCAGCCATCAAGTCCAGTATATCGGCGGCGGAAGGCTCCATTGGATCCACGGTATTCCCGTTTTCATCTGTTATAATTCCATTGCTTGTCACGAAAACATCTATGTTTTCCGCACTTCCATCCTCACTGTACAGCCAAAGATAGGAACCGGCACTCACCACACCCCCGCGAAAAAGGATTTCTTCCCCACAGAGAAGTTCTACCCCTGTCATAGACTCTCTCATTTCGCTATCCTTCGGAATGGCTGTTGGGTCTTCTTTAGCAGTATAGGGACCGTAAATCTGATCACCGTATTGGAACTCCACCCTCTTGTCCGGGGATACGGTAAAGCTGGCCTGCTTCCCCTTAATTTTTCCAGAATAGACGGTGTTGCCATTTTCCTGTTTTGGGCTCAGAATGGCGTTCTTGTATGCAAAGCCTTCCCGGGCAATGGTCATGGGATAGAGCACTGTAAACACCAGAGCCATGGCAGCCATGAGAAGCAAAATTCCCTTTTGATACCAGCCCAAACTTTTGATCCTTTCCAAAACCGCACCTCCATTCTGCAAGCTCTGCTTTATCCTTTCCAGCTTCATTCACCTGGCATTCTGTGCTGAATCTCTATTTCTTCTCGTTAAGGCTTTTTAAGCAAACTACTAATCCAGCCACTACGAATAAAACGCATACAAGAAATGGCAGCATCAAATCCAGACCTAAAATATTCCCAAAAATTCCAGTAATTCCATGATAGTCCCAATCGTATGGAGTAGCGGAACACAAGATGATAATTGCCCCTAAAAACCCCATTACTTGCCATGCAATACCTAAAAGCATCTTTTTCATATCAAAACCTCTCCTCTATGCTCTTTCACGTCTTTTAACTATACGTCCAAAGAATACCTCTGGTTAATTTTTCGCCCATGCAATAGCGTAATTAAGGTTCTTCATTGCTTAAATTACGGATAATTGCCAGCGCAATCTTTCCGGCATAATCTCTATTCTCTGTATCCTGCGGTGATTTTCCATAAATAGCAAAATGGTATTCATTGTATGTCCAGTCTATCATGAACATATCTCCAGCCTCATTTTCTTTCATATACGGGAAAATGTATTCATCATCTGCAGTCAGCGCCGTCCATTCAATCTTTGTAGAATCTACGAAGTCTTCTTCAGGCAGACTCAATTCTTTCCCTTTACTTGCAGCAAAAGTACATACCCCAACATTTTCTAAGTAAAACTCAATTTCTAATTCATTCTCCTGAGATACTATGACTTCAACATTTGATGTAATTACCATATTTTCCAACACTTCTTTGGGATTTCCAAATCCGTCCGCATTTACCACATCTAATTCGCCATTCTCAATACTGTTTTTCTGGCCGTCATTTTTAGATGCTGTATCCTCAGTTCCATGTATTGTCGCTGCCTCTTCAAGCGATTCCTCTGTTTGCTGCACTTGGCTTTCATTCGGACTGCTCTTAGTACACGCACCTAAGATGAAACCTGTAGCTATCAATACAGTTATGATTTTCAATCTTGACCTCCGTAAATTCGCCTTTTCTAAAATATTCATTCGAATATATTTCTCCCATCAAATTACGATTTCTTTACTCTGCTACGTCCATAGCTCCCATGAAATGATTTTGTACAAACCTGAAATGGCGTTTCTCCTCCAATGTCCTTTTACATAAAATCTGCCCATGTACCTTGATAATCACATAGATGTTCATTCCAGTATATTATCTTTTCAATATATTCCTGCTTTCGCTGCTCTACTGCATTTTTGCAATTTTCAATTCCATATCGATATACGATTGCAGTAAGGTCATATATCGGATAGCCAATTGTATGTCCGGCGGTATGCACTACTGCACATGCCTGACCGATAGAGTGGCAAATTGCAATATCTTCTTTATTATTAATGTCTTTCGCAAATCCATGGCAGTCTAAGATTTTTCGCTGCGCTAATGGCATCTTGATTTTTCCGGACGCCCAGTCTTTGGCTGCTTTCAATGCTTCCCTCGGGCGTCTTTCTTCCGGATATTTTTCTTCCAGCTTCGCGATAGATTCCGATGCAAAATCAAACGCCCACAATGCCATAACCTTGTGGCTTTGATTTTCAAATAACATCACTAGATCCTGTATGTATTCCGAGTCTTTTGCAAATAAAACCTGATTTTTCTTTTTGAGTTTTATAGACACTTCGTCTATCCAATTCATTTTGACCCCCATAATTTCCATTTACCTATGTCCAATATGTAACGCTGAAATTTGCATAGAGGCGGCTGGCGGACGTGCATTGCTTCCAAATCCAATGGAAACCATCATAATAAACGCAAGATAGATTACGGAAAATACACACACTGCAATGAAAATTACTCTGATCCCTGCAGAGATGTTTTTTCTTCTGAATATCAAAGCAAGTACAGACACCAGAAATAAAATTAAAACCATCGTCAATGTCCAATAGTTCAGCAGAAGGTTCAATAGTATACTCCTTTTCACACAATGTTTTTAACATGAGTTCTTAAATAATCGAAATATTTTTTTCCGTCGTCATTCCCGTCCTCGTCGGGTTCAAATATCTCTCTTCCCTCAAACATATAAGCTCTAAGCAAATATTCTATGGCGTTTTTTTCGTCTCCAATTTCCAAACAGCATTCCCCCAATCGAAGCATGATAAATGGGTTTCCATAGCCTTCGCCGCTCAAATTTCCCCTTGCTTTGTCAAAACATTGGTGTGCTTTTTCATACTGTTTCCTTTGGAAATAAATATCACCTATAGCAGCTAAAAACCATACGGTTTCACTGTAAAGTTGCTGCGGCTCCGGTATTAGATGAAGAGCCTCTTTCCATGCCTGTATCGCTTCTTCATAGTGTTCTTCATATTCAAGCCGATTGCCTTTTTCTGCTAATTCAGCCAACTTTGCTTTTATCCTTGGCGTCAGGCTATTGGGCTCTGCTTCCTCCTTTTCCTGCTTTGAAAACACCCCCATAATATACCTCCGTAATCTTTGATTTGTCGGTTCTTTTTAATCCCACCGGCTGCAAAGCCTGCGATTTCGTGTCGTCATAACACCCTTATCCGGCAAACACCAGACCTTCAAAACATTCTTCAATACTCTTTCCTTCAATCGTACGGGGCCAGCCGCTGATGTCAACCAAAACCTTGTATTTACTTCCATCAGCCGCATTCTCTAAAATTCCGTAGGTTTTATTGTCCGTAGCCGTCCAGTACAGCTTTGTGCCGGTAGGGATCACTGTTTCTTCTTCAAAGTTACTTCCCGTAAATGCCGGTATCTCTGCAATAGCCGTCAGCGTCCTTCCCATTACCCGGTACTCCTCTTCCAAAGGAAGGGGCTGTCCGCCTTGCCCTATCTGATAGTTTCTGGCAATCAAGGCAGTAGATAAAAGATCTCCACGATCAAACAATTCAAAATTCTGCACATCCATGGGGACAGAGTCATAAAAACCGCTGTAGCAGGTACCAGTCTCCGGGCTGCCTTCCGCCAGGGAGGTCAAATTTACAATGGCCAAATAGCGGTAATCATTGTCGCTCAGGCATTCTCCGTAGAAATATACGCCGTCCTCTCCCTGCATAATGTAGGCGGCGCTTATTCCATAGTAACCGTCCAGGGTCATTTCTGCCCCGTCTGCCGTTAATGTATAAAGGGCGACCATTCCATCCGTGCTCGCCGGGACATAAGACACCTCTTCCGGGCCGCCGTCCCCGTCTATATCAATACTGAGGCTTTCGTACTCCTTCAGCCTGTGCACTCCGGCATCATAGGAGCATACATATTGCTGGTTAAATCCGGCTTTTTCACTGTCATAGGGGATCTCTACCTTCATAGTCCCCGATGCCCAGGGGCCGATCTCATAGGGACTGAAATACACCGTCATCCCCTGGGTGGTAAGAGTGAAATTGAGGCTGTAATTGTAATTTGCCAGTCCGGAAGGTTCCTCGTAGACTTCCTGACGGACTGTTTCTTTGTATTCCGGAAACAGAGCCTCTTCCTGGTATTCCTCTGTCAATCGGGCAACGATTTCTTCATACAGGCCTTCCCGGTTGGAAATTACATCAGAAAGGGTCAGCAGTTTTCCGGTTTGGGAATCGTAATTATATCCTGACACACTGCTGCTTCCATGGACGCCGCCGGAAAATCCGTAGTTTTCATTAATAAAGGAGAATACTCTGTCGTCCGCCCGAAGGACATTGATGACGGATTCTGTCGAATAGGGATAAAACTCCCCGCCTTCCGACTGCCGGAAAGAAAACTCTTCTCTGGCAATTTCCGACAGCGTATGGTATTCACTCTCCACAGCCTCTTTCTTTGCTTCAGAAAATTCACTGAGGGCCTTTTTCAACTGGGGATATTCTTCCTCCCGGATTCCCACTGTGGAAACCTTTCCGGAACAAAAAAGCTGGTAGCCATCGCCATACTCGCCGTACTCGCTGTAATCGCTGAATCTCTGTTCCTCCACAACGGGATGGAGAATCTTTCTTTCTAAAAGTTCCGTTTCTTTATCAGCCTCCTGCTGGGGTTCTGTTTCTTCCCCTTCTGTTTCTTCTGCAGCTTCTGAGGATTCAATTATAATTTCCGCTGATTCTGCGGACTCCTCCGCCTTGCTGCTCTCCGGTGCAGTTTCCTCCGGCTGTGCTTTCGGGGTACACGCCGTCAAAATGGCTCCTGTCAGCGCCGCCGCTATCAAAAGACTTTTTTTCATTTGACTCCTCCCTCTTTAAAGTTCGATATATCTTTCATTTTTATGGCATTGCTCTTTTATCTCTTCTATAAGGCACTTTCCAATCGTTCAGCCAATTATTTCTTGTAAAAGCGAACTGCAGCAAAATTAATGATTAACGTACCTGTTACGAGGACAATTACAGCTATCGAAATTGCTTTGGTCGTATCCATCACTGCAGAATAATCGCCGATGTCTATCATATGTTTTATTTCAAAAATCTGGAATGCAAGAGCACAGCAGCAGCAAGTAAAGCTGAGTCCACAGCAGTTGCTTTTCTTCTTTAAAGCGATTGCCGCCAACGGAATCCCCCAGGCCATCAAACCAAGGAAAATACTTCCAAGATGAAAAAAGTAAGTCATCATTTAATCCCCTCCACAAATTTATAATAGCATTAGAGTACAGAAACAGCAGTTTCCTTGTACTCTAATGCTACCACAAATAGGAAGAAAATGTATTAAGATCCCCTCACATTTTTCTTAAAATATTTTACTCTCCTCTTTCCCTGAAAAATTACTTTTTCTGTTTTTCCAGGATACTGTAAATATATTCCGATTCTTCCGGCAAAAGTCCCAGCAGGGCCTCCATTTGCTTATCAATATCGGCCGAAAAATCCAGCAGACCGTTGGCGTCGCTGTAATCTATCAGATCAGGGACAAACATGGCAAGGGAGGTCAATGACTCATCAGACATTAAAAAGGCAAATTTTATAAAACGGGAATTGGCGTAATTCATAAAGTTTTCCGCTTCTTTTCTCGTTTTAAAAGAACTGAGAGCCACCCGCGCCCTTCCAAAAGCGCTGTGATTATCTACGATCTCCATCTGATTATCTCTGCCGTCCTGACCGCCTGGATGGGCGCTGGAAACCACTACCTGCCACTGGTCAATCAGCTCCCTATGCTTTTTAACAGCCTTCCTGTCCACCACAAACCATCTGCTGCGTCCTGCCGGTCCGGACTTATCATTGGTCAGCACTTTGGTTTGTTTTTCATAATCAATGGACATGGACTCGTCATAGAGAACCATCTCTCCCTCATAGGTGTCCACAAAATCACTTTCAATTCCAAAAAGAGAACGGGGTAAAACAGCTTCGTGCAGAAATCTCAGACTATTCTTTTCCACAAAGGCTTTTACTTTATCAATAATAGCAACGTCCCTGGGGTTTACCACAAACAAGTCGTCCCCCGGTTTTTTCCGCTTGGCCACGGTATGCGTCTCTCCAGCTATGTATTCATATTCAAAAGTGTCTCTATCCGCAGAAGATCCCAGATGCACGATAGAAATTCCGTCTGGAATGTCAATACCGTTAAAAATGTCTCCGGAATTAGGATAAAATATCACTCTCTCTAATCTTGGGGAATTAATCAGCTCCTTCCCAAAGTCTTTTAACCCTTTCCCTGACTGATGCATCCATCTCAGCCCCGGAAATATCATAACAGAGTCCCTCTCCGACAGCTCCGCCGCCTGGAGAACAAAATGCTGGAAAATATTCTTTCTGGGATTCTGGCCGTTTTTTCTGCCTGTTGTTTCCGCCTCCTGCTGATAGGGCGGGTTCCCCACAACTGCATTAAATTTCACTCTGTCAACCTCTCTTTCTAATACGGTTTCCGCCAAATCTGCATGGCTTAGAAATTCCTTTCGGCTTAGGAGAACCTTTACATTTTTGTACCTGGCAGCCTCGTCTTCTCTCTCCGCTGGCAGCAAATCATAGGCATAAAACGCCGATGAAATACATTGGGGATTGAGTCCGAGAACACAGTAAACTTTCCTTGTAAATTCATACGCCACAGGAGACGTGGGGATAGATTCAATGGAATTTTCAATAGATTTTGGATCTATGTTTAACTCCATGCACCTCTCGTAGATGGCAATGGCAAACTCTCCCATCTTACTGGCAATATCCAGTATCTTATTGTATCTTCCCAGGGTTTTAAAACAGCTATCAGGAAGCATACCGACGGCAGTTTTTGCGGCGGACAGGGGCGTCGTAACCTCCGATTCCGATAGCTTTCCGAACCTTCCCATTGCCGTCACTGCCCTCTCAATGGGAGATTTATCATCATCACGGGAAAGCCTGCTTATATTCTCAATTTTATAATCTAAGCAGTTCAGCTTAAAGGGATCCATATTGTAAAGTATCTGCTCCATGACCTTTGGATCCAAAGCCAGATTTTTCAGGATTCGCCGGTTTTCTTCTGTGCTGCTGCAGTCAATAATTTCAGACAGAGAGGCCACTTTATCTTCCGTCAGGAAGGCAAAAAACAGGATTCGGGAATAATAGGTCCTAAGTTTTTCGTCCAGCGCCCTCTGTTCCTTTTGCGTGTCTGCTTCCTTTAAATTATCAGAATTGCTGATTTCCCTGGTGTCAGGGCTCTGTCTTAAATCGTCTTCTCCTCTGTCATCCGGCTCTTCAAAATCTGTTTTATTTCCCTGGTACGCCTCAAGCTTCAGGCCGCCTTTTGTCCCCAGTTCGGCCTGTCTCTCAATCTCCCTTTTAATCGCCTCAACGGCCAAAAGATTTCTGTCTACAGGAATATCTTTCGCCTCGTCTATCACCCCGCGGCTGCTGGAATAGTCGCTGATTGCCGATAATATGTCCACAGCCTCTACCTGTTGAATCTTTCCTTTATTCATTGTAATAACAGGTGAAATTTCTAACTCCGTTTCCATCCTGTCCCTTAAATGCTTGTTGCCGGAGCTATCCGTGTTTACATTGTAGATCAATGACTTTTGCTCCTGCATGACAAACATCCTGTGGGGATCAAAATCAACCAGGAGGGTCTGGGGTTTCATATTATACTTGATTTCTTCCCCTTCTTTATTTGTATAGAGGTCTACATACTGGCTCTGGAGCCGAAAAACAGCCTGATCATATTCCTGGGGAGATGCGGTGTCTTTTAAAAAAATCATGGTGTCCCATTCCTTTACAGTGCTCCCCGTCAACATACGGTTTACTGTAAGAGTAATGGTCTTTTTCTTGTCCCTTTCGCATCTTCTTATGGTTTCCTTTATCTGATCCACTGTTTTATATTTTCTGCTTCCATCGACGCCAGAAATATTGATGATCTCATACTGTCCCAAATGCTTAAACTGTTTTTTATAAGTGAGCAGCAAATTTTCTAATGCATCGCATGAGGCGCAGTAGGGAAGCACCACAACCATATGGCGGCACATATCTCCTTTCTGGATTTTTTTATAGTCCAAAAAGGGAAAGATGCTCTCATCGCTTTTTCCTCCGTCCATTGCCTCAAACAATTTCAGGACTTCTTTTTCATGAATAAATCTTTTATGGGAATTATCTTTCTTTTTGGAAATGGACACTGGCTTGAACAGTTCTGAAAAGGCATAGGTGATTCCAGTTCCTTTTAAATGGTTTAACAATTCCAGCGCCGATGCGTTAGGCTGAAAGGCAAATCGGATCATCTGAGGGAAGCCGTAATACGGGTTTTCCCACTCCTCCATTTCCCTTTTTCCGGTTTTCAGTTCTCTTAACTGTCTGCGTTCTTCCCATTCTTCCTGGGCCTTTACTATATCGGAAAACTGGTAAAAGCATATAATATCCTCTTTTGAAAATTCACTTCCCATGAGGATTCTGTAAGGCGTTCCGGACAGGTGGAGCTTGACTTTTACCTGAAGGGCTTTTAACTGCTCCGCCGCTTCCGCCGTTTCTATATAGTCGTCGCCTTCTCCATCGCCGAATCGCATATCAATGTCCCTGGTATATCCGGCGGTACGAATGATCCGCCCGTAACTCTCAGCTCTGGCTCCGTAATGGGTTTCATCAATGATCATTAAATCCATTGCGTTTTCAAAGAGTTCCTTGTGCTTCTCTTTGATGATTTCCCCCTGCAAATCCTGTAAGGTAAGGAAAATCACGACTCCCTTTCCGCCGTCTTTGGCGTTTCTTATGGCATTGCCGTCTTCCAAAAGTTCAATTGATGAAAGAAAGGTATATTCTTTATTAAAATTATCTGCGCTTTGCACCGTTTTCTTCCACTCCTGGCAGACGTCGCCCTTAGCGGAAACCACTAGCACCGACCGGTAACCCATTTCCTTTGCGCAGCATAATGCCGTAAAGGATTTTCCAAACCGCATAACGGCGTACATTAAAAGATTGGTTCTTCCGTTATTTACGGCTTCTATAAAATTCTCAATGGCTTTCTTTTGCTCCGGCCTTGGCTCCCAATATCCGGAGGAGGCATAAACAGTTTTCTCAGGAAGCCAGCTATCGGCGCTGTAAAACTGATACCGGTTTTCCCCTCTTTCGCTGCTTTTCTTTATATCGTCAATGGCATCTTTTACATCCTGGACGGAAGTATTCTGAAAAAATTCATTGGAATAATACTTTTCCGGCGAAATCTTTGACAAGTCTTCTTTCGTCAGCCTGTGTTTTCCCAGAGTATTGGTCAGGTAATCATGGACAGAATAATCTCTGAAAAACGTATTCTCGCCAATAAGCGCTTCCGCGCTAAATTCAGGTTTCAGATCCCCAAAGTACTTCCGCCATTCCTGCAAACGGATCGGAAGCGCCCGGTATGTATCTCCCACTTTGAGATAATTGGGGATTTTGCCTGTTGAAAATGCATAAATTCGAGGTTTTACACGGCCTACTATGAGTTTTTCAATTACCTTTGTATCATCTGTGGTCATAGCTTTTCCCTCTCTACCAGCGATTTAAAAAGAAGGGTCTTTTTGGAACGCCAATCGTGAATTTTACAATAAAGAGCTTTACAATAAAGGTCTTTTTCCGGCGATTTTATATTTTCCAAAGCCATCTGTTCGTACTGTTCTTCAACAGCGCCAAAGGGCACTGTATATGTGAGTCCGTCCATCTGCCACACATTCCAGGCAATGATGTTTGCTGCCCTTCTCAGTTGTACGGCATCAGGCTCTGTGTGAAATTTATACTGCATATTTTCAATAAAAGTATACAGAATATTTTCTCTTGCAATTAGCAGGCTGTCCCCCTGAAACTCAAACCCATATACGCTTTCAAGGGCCCTCATAGCCCATTTCACCCATTCATCTATTGAGCTCGTATTTTCATTCACAACCCGCAATTTTCTGTCCAACAGGCCGATTCGGTTGTAAATAGGAATGGATTCTCCCGTTGCCATATCATACCTGCTAGTCAAATACGGGGCTTCTCCACAAGTGATTTCCAGTCGTCTGGCGTCAACATAATCCCGCCACCCCAGTCCGTTTTTTCGGGGAAAAACAATGATTTTCTCATTGGTATGCCACGTCTTGTCGCCTTCGACATTAAAGACACTGTCTTTTCCAAACCAGGCTCTGTCCAGTAAATTATTCTGCTGGTTGCAAATCCATGCCGGGGTAAAGACTTCCGCCTTCCCTTTTGTCCGGCTGATCCGGTTCTCCTTTCCCTTTAAAACCCGGGGCTGTATGACCCCGGCGTTTCTCCCTGTAATTAAATCCATGGTAATGGGATATTTGGAATGGTATTCCTCCCCCAAAGCCTCATAATCCTTTGTGGCCCAGATAATATTCCTTTTGGTGGTTTTATCAGAAAGAAATATGGCTAATATATGGTTTCCAAATTCGGCAAGCTTATTCTCATTAATATCAGTTAGTGATAATGGCATTCACCCAGTCTCCCTGTTCTATCTATCCTAATTCCTAATCATTTTCCAGTCCTGCTCTCTTCAAAAAGCATACCATTAATGCGCCCCAATTACAATAGCGGACGAGGTATAACTCATTAATACTAACAGGGCAGAGCCCTGAAAATCCGGCTCTGCCCCTAGTAGCTAAGGTTTCATTTTACCTGAAATAGTTCGACTTTTATGGAAAACAGTTACAGTCCCCGGATAATATCCAGGTATTCCTGCCGCTGATCTACCACGGCGTAAATAATAACCGTCTTTTCCTCTTCATTTACCTTGTAGAACACAAGATCTTTATCCAGGATCAGAACTTTGTATCCCTGCCGACGCAGCACCATATAGCGTGGATCCGTGCCAATCATAGGATTCTCTGCCAGAAGTAATAGCTGACCTTCGATCTGATCCAATTTTTCAAGAGCGGTATCCACCCCAAAGTTCTCCGCAATGGAAAGAATAATCCGGCGCAGTCCGCAATCCGCTGTTTCGGTTCGTAAAAGTTTGTACCGAGCCATTATTCACTGCCTTTCAGTATATTTCTGAGTTCCTCAAAAGTGTCGCAAAGCGGTGCGACTCTGCCGCTGGTGACATCCTCTTCCGCTTCCGCAAGGAACTCTAAAAGCTCAATACGGGATTTCATGCGTTTATATTCTTCATATCCGATGGTTACGGTATCACCCCGGCCGTTTACCGTGATAATGACAGCTTCTTTTTTTTCCCGGCACAGTTTGGAAATTTCACTATAATGGTTCCGCAGATCCGCAGAGGGACGGATAGTTTCTTGTAATGCCTGCATGACAGCACCTCCTTCATAGTCACATCATATCATAATTTACATACACTGTAAACTATTGTTGTGCTCTGCGCTTTTATACATTAACGCTATGATTACCAGCCTGCCGGCTTCTCACAGCTCTTTCAGATACTTTCCTGCTTCCCTGATGCTTAACTTATCCATTTTTCCGCCGTATTTTAAAAGAAATTCTTTCACCCACCGGGGATTGGTTTTGGAATAATCCCGAAGGCTCCAGCCAATGGCTTTGTTAATGAAAAACTCCGTACTCCCTAAGTTTTCCGCCAATATGCGTTCTAAAAGTTCTGTATTGGTTCTCTCCTTCCGGCAAAGCTGGTGATCAATGGCAATTCTGCGGACCCACATATCCTCGTCTCTGGCCCATTCTAACATCAGCCCGTTGATTCTGTCGTCTGAAAAAGCGATATTTCCAATAATTCTGTCCAAGCCGTCAATGGTGTCCCACCACTGTTTTGATTTGACAAACTTTCTGATAGCGGGAACGTCCTCATAAGTCAGGAAAACCTGCATACTTTCCAGATAGTCTATGGCTGTATACTGCAGTTCCCTGTATTCATCAGCCCAGCACTGATTTAAAAAATCCCAGTTTACAATCCCTTTCTTCTTTTCTCCCTTTAACAGATCCTTTGAAAGCGCCCTCCTTTTGGGAGTGGCCAGACCGTAAAAACGGAATTGATTTCTCATGTACGCTGCCATTTTAAGGGCATTTTCCTCGTCCCGGTTCTCTTCGAACCGTTTCTTTATTTCCCCGTATAGTTCCATTGTCGTTTTCTCCCTGGCGTCCGGATTTCCGGCGTTTTTGTTTTTGCCGGTATTCTCCCGTCAATCCACCAGCTTGTCCAGTTCCTTTACGTGCTCCGTCTGGTTGGAAGTCTTGTGCTTTGCCTTTGCCGCATAGAGGTTGACGGCAGTTTGAGATTTCTTAATAGGCTGCATGGTTCCTGCTCCGGCCACGCATCCGCCGGGACAGGCCATTCCTTCCAGCAAATACCCGTTGTATTTTCCGGCCTTTGCCATGGTCAGCAGCTTCCGGCAGTCTCTAAGCCCCTCTGCGTTGGCGATTTTGATTTCCCTGTCCGGGTATCTCTCATGGATCACATTGGCTACGGATTTTGCCACGCCTCCGGCTACGGCAAAGTTACGTCCGTCTGTGGAAGCGTCGTTGACGCCGTCCGGATCTTCCTGGATGGTTTCAATGTCTATGTGCTTCGCATCAAAAATACCGGCCATTTCCTCAAAAGTAAGGACGAAATCCACATCACTGCGGACGGATTTTCTCATGGCTTCCAGCTTCTTTGCAGCGCAGGGGCCGATAAATACTACTTTGGCGTTTTCATGGTGGCGCTTAATCAGACGCGCCGTCAGGGTCATGGGCGTTAAGGCCATGGAAATGCAGTTCTTATAATCCGGGAACAGCTTCTTTGCCATAGAAGACCATGCCGGACAGCAGGAAGTCGCCATAAAAGGAAGTTTTTCCGGAACTTCTTTTATAAAGTCGATGGCTTCCTGGGTCGCACAGAGATCCGCCCCTACAGCGACTTCAAAAACATCGGCAAAGCCCAGCTCTTTCATTGCCGCACGGAGTTTTCCGGGAGTCACTTTGGGACCGAACTGGCCCACAAAGGCCGGCGCCACAGCCGCATACACTCTTTCGCCGGACTGAATAGCCCGGATTACCTGGAAAATCTGGGACTTGTCTGAAATTGCGCCAAAGGGACAATTTACAAGGCACTGGCCGCAGGAAACGCATTTATCGTAATCAATATCCGCTTTTCCATTAGCGTCAGAGTGAATGGCGTCCATACCGCAGGCCGCCGCACAGGGACGCTCCTGGATAATAATGGCTTTGTAAGCGCAGACCTCGGCACACCGGCCGCATTTAATACATTTTTCCGGATCGATATGGGAACGCCCGTTGGTTCTGTCCAGGGTGACTGCGTCTTTCGGACATACTTCAACACAGGGGTGGGCCAAACAGCCCTGGCAGCCGTCTGTTACAAAGACTCTCTTTTCTGTACAGGCATTGCAGGCAAATTTAATGACATTGATCAGCGGAGGAGTATAGTACGTTTCCGGCTTATCCGCCGCCTCAATATTATCGGACAGGGGAGCGTGTTCCCCGGCTCCTCTGCAGGGAAGGCCCATGGCCAAGCGGAGACGTTCTCCTACAATGGCCCTTTCCAAAAAAACGTCATTCCGGAAATTTCCCACTTCTCCCGGAATAATTTTATAGGGGAGTTCCTCAATTCTCTTATCTACCGGCCACTCCGTATGGTAGGCCATTCTGGCCACTTCCCGGAAAATCCGGTGTCTGATTTCCTGTATTCTGGTTTCTACTCCTCTCAATTTATAAATCCTCCTTCATACTCTGAACATATCCTATGGATACACTATAAATTATATACGGAAACAGGCAAAATGCAAGGGAAAACCATAAACCCGCCATCCCTCAAATCCTTCCTTTATAAATCATCCACCAGCGCCGTACTTTTAGCGTAAGCCGTGCTTTTGGCCTCAAAGAAGTCCGTTTTTACCAAATTGGCGTTGGAATACTGGCTCACCCATTTCATGGTTTCCGGCTCCTTTTCCCAGCCTTCATACAAGGTTCCGAAGCCCAGGCTGCTCCAGCGCAGATTTCCCAGATATTTAATGTAATCGGTGATGTTTTCCTTTGTCAGTCCCGGCACTGAGTCCCCGATTACGTAATGGCCCCACTGGATTTCCTGGCGCACTCCCTCTTCTATCATGGCCTTTAAAACCGCCTCCCGTTCCGGCGTAAAAAGCTGGGGTTCCTCTTTTTTCAGCTCCAGGATCATATTGCGGAACAGCCACAAATGGGTATTTTCGTCCCGGTTAATGTATCGGATCTCCTGGACGCTTCCCGGCATTTTCCCGTTCCGTCCCAGGTTGTAGAAAAACATAAAGCCGCTGTAAAAATAGATGCCCTCCAAAATATAATTGGCCATCATTACTTTTAAAAGGACAAAGTCCTCTTTCTTTTCCTGAAACTCATTGTACAGATCCCCAATGAAGGTATTGCGCCTTAAAAGGTGTTCATCATCCTTCCACTGGTACAGGATAGCGGTACGTTCCAATGGGCTGCAGATGGTATCCAGCATATAGCTGTAGCTCTGGCTGTGGACCGCCTCCTGGAACGCCTGGATAGTCAGGCAGAGGTTGACCTCATTGGCCGTAATGTACTGCCCTACTGACGGAAGGTTGGCCGTCTGAATGGAGTCCAGAAAAATCAGAAAGCTCAGTATTTTATCGTAAGCCGACCGTTCCGCCGGGGAGAGCAGGGGGTAATCCAAAACATCGGCGCTCATGTTGATCTCCTCCGGAATCCAGAAATTGTTCATGGCCTGACGGTACCAGCCGCTGACCCACGGATACTTCATATTGTTAAAATCATTGAGGTTTGTGGTGTTTCCGCCGATCATCCGGCGCAGGGCCACATCGGTGTCCCCCTGGGGGTTAAATAAACGTTTGCTTGTTAAAACTGCCATGGCGGTTCCTTTCATCTTGTTCTCGTTGTATCTATGTTTTCTGTCAGTCTTTTTATGAAGAGCAGCTTTCGCATTCTTCCACTTCCAGGGACTTGCTCCGGATATAATAAATGGTCTTGACGCCTTCTTCCCAGGCGGCAATGTACAGGGACAATACCTGACGCATGGTAAATTCATTGGTAATATACAGGTTCATGCTCTGGGCCTGATCAATATGGCGCTGCCGCGCTCCCGCCGCCTGGATACTCCAGTGCTGATCCAGAAGATGGGCCTCTTTGTAAAGCCAGTAGGTTCTGGGGGTAAGCTCCGGAGCCACTCTCGGCAGCATCATGTGCTTTTTTTCTTCCAGAAAATAACGTTTCATCACCGGATCCACACCGGCGGTCGTTCCTGCCAGGATACTGGTACTGCTGGTGGGGGCCGCCGCTATGAGATAGGCGTTTCTCATTCCCTGAACCTTTACGGCTGCCTGCAGGGCTTTCCATTTTTCCCCGTCATATCCCCGTTTTTCAAAGTACTCTCCCGTCTGCCACTGGCTTCCCTCAAAATAAGGATAGGCCCCCTTCTCCGCCGCCAGTTTTGCGCTAGCGGAAACAGCGGCGTAATTGATGTTTTCAAAAAGCTTATCGGCAAAGGCCACGTGCTCTTCTGATTCCCAGTGTATTCCGTGTTTTGCCAGCATATGGTGGTATCCGCTGACTCCCAGCCCAATGCTCCGGTACCGGCTGTTGGTAATGGCAGCATAGGGAACGGGATAAAAGTTCAAATCAATGACATTGTCCAGGGCCCGGACTGCGCTTTCCACAATAAATTCCAGGGCCTTTTCGTCCTGTACGGGAATATTTCCCAGGCACAAACTCGCCAGGTTGCAGACTACGAAATCCCCGGCGGTTACGGAGGTGACCACTGCCGTGTCCCCTCCCTCTTCTTTGATTTCCACATTTCTGGTTGTCATGGGGGACATATTCTGGGCGATCTCCGTGCAGAGATTGGAACAGTAAATCATTCCCTTATGGCTGTTGGGATTGGCCCGGTTTACTGTGTCCCGGTTAAAGGTAAAGGGAGTTCCGGTTTCCACGGCGGACTTTAAAATCAGGCGGACAATGTCTTTGAGAATAACGGTTCTTTTGGAGATTCTATCGTCTTCAATGCATTCCCGATACCGCTTTTCCCACTCTTCCCCGTAATAGTCTTCCAGGCAGTAGCCCCTGGCCTGCAGGATCTCGTGGGGACACATAAGATGCCATTCCTGATTTAAATCCTCTTTGGCCATTTTCCAAAATAAATCCGGATAACATACGGCCGGGAATACGTCGTGGGCCTTCATTCGGTCGTCGCCGTTATTGGTTCTTAACTGGAGAAATTCCGGCAGATCCCGGTGCCATGCGTCCAGGTAAACGGCCACGGCACCCTGGCGCATTCCCAGTTGATCCACAGCCACCGCCGTATCGTTTACCAGGCGGATCCAACGGATCACGCCCCCGGCCGCCCCGGCAAAGCCCCGAATATCACTGCCCGCTGCCCGGACTTTTCCGAAATACAGCCCCATTCCTCCGCCAAATTTGCTGACCATGGCAAAATTGTCAATGCTCCTGTAGATTCCTTCCAGGCTGTCCTCCACTGTGTCAATAAAGCAGCTTGACAATTGGTGAAAGGGTTTTCTGGCGTTAGAGAGGGTAGGCGTAGCCATGGTGATTTCCAGTCTGCTTAACATATCGTAAAAGCGCCGGACCCAGTAAAGCCGGACGTCCCTTTTTTCCTTCAAGGCCAGGTGAAGGGCAATCCCCAGATACATTTCCTGAGGCGTTTCCAGTATCTGGCGGTCATAGCTTCGGATCACATACCGCCCCAGAAGCAAATCAAGGCCGGAATACGTAAAAAGTTCATTTCGCTTTTCATCTAAAAAGCCGGCGGCTTCCGTCAGTTCTTCTTTGGAATATCCCTCCAAAATGTAAGGCCCGTAAAGCCCCTCTGACGTAAGATACTGAAGCTTTTCATAAAAACTGCTAATTTGCAGCTTCTCCATTTGTTTTTTTATCTGGCCGGAAAACCGGCAATACAGCAGTCTGGCGGCAATAAACTCCCATTTTGGGGCCTCCTTAGAAGTCAGCTCCGCTGCCGATTTTATGAGAGCCTCAAACATCTCCCTTTCTTTCATATCCTGCTTTAAGAAACTCTCAAAGCGGGAAAATAAAGTATCCAGGGAATACGCTTCTTCTGAAAAGTCTTTCTTAATGGAATCCAGACACTGCCGGATTTCCCCCTGTTCTAAAAACTGTTCGCCATTTTTTACCATATCTTGTAGTTCCTCTTTCATTTTAATGCCATATCTTGGGTGTGAGGTACAGTGTACCACATTTTTTCTTCTGTGGCAAGCGGCTCCCGGCAGACAGGGGGATTTTTTCAGAAGCTCCTTTAGAAATTAGATCCGTTCCAACCCCAGTCGGAAATCTCCCGGTACACAATGTAAATGCGATCCCGGCTGATTCCGGCTTCTTCTTCTAAGATTTCTGTAAGCAGGCCCGTCAGCTTTTCGTAAGCATCGGAAGACGCTTTCCCAAAAATCTTTACTTCTACAAAGGCTGTGGGGCCGTCCTGATTTCCCCTGAAATACAGGCTGTATTCGTCTTCAAAGCCTACCATCAGCCAGTTTTCGGATTTGCCGGGAATCGCGGCTATGGCCTCGCCCATTCGGCTCTTTATGGCTTCCTTCTGTTTTTCGCTGAGTTTTACGGATACTTTTGAATTAATAAATGGCATAATCGTTTCCTCCTTTTTTTGTTACCCTTAGTGTACCGCATCTGCCCGGTTCTTTTCAAGAATTTCCCCTAAAAAAGGATCCTGCTTGCTTAATCGGGCCGGATCCTTTATAATAAACCCACTTAAAATAATTGCATTAAATAACTACATTCAGAAAGAGGATATTTTCTATGGGATTTCAGCTTGAAACAAACCTTTCGGCTATCGCCGTTTTCCTCCAGGGCATTTTAAGTTTTCTGTCGCCCTGCGTCCTGCCTCTCCTTCCCCTCTATCTGGGGTACTTATCCGGAGGAGCCACAGCTCTGGCCGAAGACGGAAGGCCGGCGGCAAAGGGCAGAGTTCTTTTAAACACCCTGTTTTTCGTAATGGGCATCGGCTTTACCTTCTTTCTTCTGGCTTTAGGAGCCAGCGCTTTAGGTCAGTTTTTCTCCCGGTACCATGTCTGGTTTTCCCGCATTGGCGGCGCTGTCGTGGTTCTCTTCGGCCTGTATCAGCTATCGGGATTTCAGCTTCCTTTCCTGTCTGCGGAGCGAAGACTGTCCCTTAAAACGGAACGGCTGGGATCCGGCCCTTTAACCGCCCTGCTTCTGGGCTTTACCTTCAGTTTTTCCTGGACTCCCTGTATCGGCCCCACCCTAACCAGCGTCCTTTTAATGGCTACGGGATCCGGCAGCTCCTCTCTGGCATTCCTTTATATCGGAATCTATACCGCCGGTTTCTGCATTCCCTTCCTGCTGGTGGGCTTTTTTACCTCCAGCCTTCTTACGTTTTTTAAGAAAAACCGGAGTCTGGTCCGCTATACGGTAAAAATCGGAGCCGTCTTAATGATTGCCATAGGGCTTTCCATGATGACCGGGTGGATGAACGGCCTTTCCTCCTCTCTGGCGGGGTCTGCTTCAGGAAATACCCCCGCCCCTCAAGAAACTGAAGCGGAAACGGTTCCCGGAGCAGAAATTGAGGATGTCCCGGAAACCAGCGGCGCAAAAACCTCTGCGGCGGAGACTTCTGTGGAAAATCCCCAGGACTCCCAACCCTCAGAAACCTCCCAGGAAGAACAGGAGCTGCCTGACGCCCCGGAATTTACCCTGACGGATCAAAACGGAGTCAGCCATACCTTCTCCGATTATAAGGGAAAAACCGTATTCCTTAATTTCTGGGCTACCTGGTGTCCCCCCTGCAAATCGGAGTTAGGTTCCATTCAGGAGCTTTACGAAGACTGGGGAGAAAATTCCGGCGATCTCATTATTCTCACTGCAGTCAGGCCCAACGACGGCCAGGAAGGCGATATTGACTATATTCAAGACTTTCTGGAAGACAATGGCTATACCTTCCCTGTCTTGATGGACGAAACGGGCATTTTGTTTTATCAGTACGGCATTACGGCCTTTCCCACCACCTTTATGATAACCACGGAAGGCAAGGTATACGGGTACGTTCCAGGAGCCATGACCAGAGAGCTTATGGATATGATTATAGAACAAACCATGGAGGGAGGCTGATGCACTCAGCCTCCCTTCCGTGTACAAGTGCGCTGCCGCGCACATTTTTTGTTTTCCTTTAGAAAAATGCGTCCATATCGGGGAACGGTTCTACGCTCCGCTTTAGAATACCGTTTATATAGGCGATTAAAATGCCATAGTTGGTCATAGGAACGCCCTGCTCCTGGGCGCAGCGGAGGCGGTACCGCATTTCCCGCTGGTTTAACATACAGCCGCCGCAGTGGACAATGAGGCTGTATTCCCTTAAATCCTCCGGAAATTCTCTTCCGGAAGTAAAGGAAAAGCGAAGCTTTTTTCCGGTGTAATCCTGGATCCACCCCGGCAGCTTTACCGTTCCAATGTCATTGCACTGCCGGTGATGGGTACAGCCTTCGCTTATAAGCACCGAATCTCCTGTAGAAAGCCCTTTTAATGCCGCCGCCCCTCGTACTGTCTGTTCCAGATTCCCTTTGTAGCGGGCAAAGAGAATGGAAAAAGAGGTAAGAAGGACGTCCTCTGGCGTTTCTTTGGCCACCAGGCCGAAGACCTGGCTGTCGGTAATGACGGCTTTGGGCTTCGTTTTCAGGCTTTCCAGAGTACTTTTCAGCTCTGTTTCCCTGGTAACCACGGCAGTGCCCCCGGCGTCTAAAATATCCCGGATAGTCTGCTGCTGCGGCAGGATCAGACGCCCTTTGGGAGCCGCCTTATCAACGGGAACTACCAGCACTGCCAGATCCCCCTGCCCTATAAAATCTCCGGTAATCCGCCGTTTCCCGTCCTCTTCTTTTATCAGGCGGGCCATGGCTTCTTTCAGCGCTTCAATTCCCCTTTTCTTTGCTGCGCTGACCCGGATGAGGCGGCCGCTGCCTTCCAGTTCTTTCAGTCTTTCGTCCTGTATTTCCGCCTTATCTTCCAAATCCGATTTATTCCAGGCTATGAGAAAGGGAATCTGTCTTTTTTGGATCTCTTCCAGCCATCTCCATTCTTCGGAATCCATGCCCTCTAAGGCAGACACCACCATTACGGCAGCGTCTGCCCGGTTCAGGGTTTCCCTGCTTTTCTTTACCCGGAGATCTCCCAGTTTTCCCTCATCATCTATTCCCGGCGTATCCATAATTACTGCCGGTCCCAATGGCAAAAGCTCCATTGCCTTGTAAACCGGATCCGTTGTGGTTCCTTTTATATCGGAAACCACTGCCAGATTCTGTCCTGTTACTGCATTGACTAAACTGGACTTTCCAGCATTTCTCTTCCCGAAAAAGCCAATGTGGATCCGTTCTCCTCCGGGAGTTTCATTCAGTCCCATATGTACTCCTTTCCCTCTGCCAAAGGCGTCTAAAACCGGAAATCGCGTTCTCCATTCTCAATGGCTTTCAGCCGCTTTTTCACAATTTCCCTGACATCTTCTTTGGGTATGCTGCCAATCTCTTTTTCGATAAGAGCCAGTCCCTTTCTCCTGGTGTCCTCTGAAGCGTAATCCGTCAGATATTCTTTTAAGGTCATCAGGGCGTTGGGGTGGCAGCAGTTTTGGATCTGGCCCGACTTACAGAGGGACATAAAGCGGTCGCCGGTTCTTCCTTCCCGGTAACAGGCCGTGCAGAAGCTGGGGATATAACCCATTCCCATCAGCCAGTTTACCACCTGATCTAACGTTCTTTTATCGCTGACGTCAAACTGTTCAGAGCAGGATTCTTCCGGCTCTTCCTCCGCATATCCCCCGACGCTGGTACGGGATCCGCCGGAAATCTGGGAAATTCCCAAATGGAGCACCCGCTCCCGGCATTTTTGGCTCTCTCTGGTGGAAATAATCATTCCCGTATAAGGAACAGCGATGCGGATACAGGCCACAATCTTGGCGAAAATATCGTCGTCAATGCCATTGTCAAAGGCATCCGGGTCAATGTCATCCGCCCGTTTTATCCGGGGAACGCTGATGGTGTGAGGCCCGACGCCAAAGACTGCTTCCAAATGTTCAGCGTGCATTAAAAGCCCCGCAAACTCGTAGCGGTACCCCTCCAATCCAAACAAAACGCCGCAGCCTACATCATCAATTCCGCCCTCCATAGCCCGATCCATGGCCTCCGTATGGTAAGCGTAATCGTGTTTTGGGCCTGTAGGGTGAAGCTTTAAATAGCTCTCTTTGTGGTAGGTTTCCTGAAACAAAATATAGGTTCCAATGCCGGCCTCTTTTAGTTTCCGGTAATTCTCCACTGTGGTGGCGGCAATGTTTACATTCACCCGGCGGATAGCCCCGTTTTTGTGCTTAATGCCGTATATGGTCTCAATGCTTTCCAGCACATATTCAATGGGGTTGTTTACAGGATCCTCCCCGGTTTCCAGAGCCAGCCGTTTGTGGCCCATGTCCTGAAGGGCAATGACCTCCCGGCGGATTTCCTCCTGAGTTAATTTCTTCCTGGCAATGTGCTTATTCTTGGCGTGATAGGGACAGTACACGCAGCCGTTGACACAGTAGTTGGACAGATACAGAGGGGCAAACATAACAATCCGGTTGCCGTAAAAATCTTTTTTAATCTGCTCTGCCAAAGCAAAAATTTCCTGGTTTTTGTCCTCCAGTTGGCAGTCCAAAAGCACTGCCGCCTCCCGGTGGCTCAGTCCTTTTCTCTCCCTTGCCCTGGCCAGAATCTGGTCGATTAAATGCCTGTTGTTTTTGTTGGCCTCGGCGTATGCCAGGGTTTCCATGATCTCGTCATGGCTGATAAATTCTTCTGCTCGTCTTGATTTTGGGTTGTACATTTTTCTTCCTTTCTACCTCGGGTCAGAAATTCTTTCCCTTCAGGTGGGCTCTTTTAAAGCCTTATATTTTTATGATCTCCCCGGTCAAAAGCCACCTGGTACCCAATGGAAGCCATAGATGATTCCAGCTCCTTTAAGTTTTCAGCAGCCTCTTTTCCCGTGCAGATTTTATGATTATAAAGCAGGTATTTTTCCCGCACATTTTTCGGTGATAAATTAGGCATGACCACATTGGCCCCTGCCAGGATTCCCGCCTCTCTCCCATTTTCCGACGCCGTTCCCAGGGCCGTAGTGGCGGGAAGGAGAACCTGGGGCAGCATCAGGCGGATCAGGCTTAAAAGGTACAGGGTCAGATCCGTGCTTCCGGCCTTTTCCGCTCCAAAAGGCGTATCTTTATGAGGCAGGAAAGGCCCTATGCCAACCATTTCCGGCTGGAGCTGCCATAAAAACTCCATGTCGTCAATGAGGCAGTCCACAGTCTGCTCCGGAGAGCCCACCATCATTCCGGCTCCCGTCTGGTATCCCAGTTTTTTCAGGTTCTTTAAACATTCCATTCTGTGTTCCAGGTTCATAGAGGCCGGGTGGAGTCTTCCGTAATGCTCTTTAGACGCCGTTTCGTGGCGGAGAAGATAGCGATCCGCCCCGGCCTCCCGGAATTTCTGGTAACTCTCTTTTTCCCGCTCTCCTATGGACAGAGTCAGGGCGCATTTGGGATAGCGGGCCTTGATTTCCCGGATTAGACGGCAGATTTTTTCGTCCGTATAATACCCGTCTTCCCCGCCCTGGAGGACGAAGGTATGAAATCCCAAGGCCCAGCCTTCCCTGCAGCAGTCTAAAATCTCTTCCTCTGTCAGCCGGTACCGTAAGGCGTGGGCGTTGCTCTTTCGGATCCCGCAGTAATAGCAGTCATTTCTGCAGTAATTAGTAAATTCAATCAGGCCCCGGATAAAGACCTTTTTTCCGTAAACCTTATCCCGGACAGCAGAAGCCCGACTGGCCGCGTAGGCGGCCGTTTCCTGGTTTCTGCCTTCCAAAACCTCCCTCCACTGTTCCCGGTTCAGCTTCCCTTCCGCAGCCAGCAGATCTATGAGAGAGAGAATCCTTTTATCTTCTTTTTTCACCCCTGTTCTCCCTTCTCCCCCATTTTGGAATACAGGGCTTTGGAGCTGACTCCGGGAAGGCGTCCCAGCTTTCCCGAAAGGGCGCTGATCACATCCATGGGAGCGTCCACCACAATGCTGATAATGTGTACGCCCTTCTTTTCATAGGGCAGCCCCATACGCCCGATGACATATTCTCCGTACTGGTGAAGCAGGTCATTTACCTGGCCCGCCCGCTGTCTGTCTTCAATAATAATGCCAATCACCGCGATTCTGGTTTCCTTTTTAGCGCCTTCCTTTTCCATTGATTCTTCCTCCGCTTTTTGTTCTATAGGAAATTCAGAGGAATTTCTTATAGAAGGAACAAAAAAAGAGCCTCCTGGGGCCCTTTTATAACCAGCGGCAGCCGCCTTCAGCAGCCGCAGCCATTTACCATACACTTCTTGCCATATAAGAATTTTCCGGGCCTTTCCTTCAGATTTTCTTCTGGTCAGGTTTTTCTCATTGTACCTCTCCGCCGTCCGGTTAGTCAACGTAAACTCTTTCCAGAACGCCCCTTCTCCGCCTTCTTTTTTACCAAATCGTAGCTCTCTCCAATTAGCTGTTTTACGGTTTCCTCCGGAATGGTTCCGTCTAAAATTAAGGAGTTCCAATGCTCTTTGTTCAGGTGATAAGCAGGCACAATGGACGGAAAGGCATCCCGCCAAAAATCCCGCCACTGGGGATCTGTTTTCAGATTGATCCAGGTCTTTCCATGGCGCTCAAAAATCCAGGCGAATACCTTTTTACTTCCCTTTAGCCGGATAACGGCCCACTCGTCATCATGGAAGGGATAATCCTCGTAGGCATCGGGAAATGTCAGGCAAAATTCAATAACCTCTTTTTTCTCCGTCATCTTCATTTCCTCCCGATTTCTGTAATATCTCCGTTCTACCATGGCGAAATCCCCTTGTCAAGTTTCTGAAAAGGTCCCTTTTCATTTTCTCTGAAGCTTTCTGCCTATTTTGTCTTGCATTTGCCCGCCAAGCAGTTTAAACTGAGGATAAACTTTCTTTTTCAGGAGGCGTTGTATGTTAGATATTGCCCTATGCAATAAATTCATTGAAAAAGTAACCCATTATACGGAATATAATATCAACATTATGGACGAAAACGGAGTCATTATCGCCAGCCGCGATCCCAGCCGAATCGGCTCTTTCCACTATGTAGCGTCTCAGATTATTCACTCAGACGCGGAAATACTGGAAATCAAAGACGAAAAGGAGTTTCCCGGCGTTCTCCCGGGGATCAATATGATTATTGTTGTAAACAACAAGCGTATCGGAGTCGTAGGCGTCACCGGCACTCCGGAGGAGATCAAGCCCGTGGCCCTTATGGTGAAAATGTCTATTGAAACCATGCTGGTTTACGAGATGGCCAGAGAGGATCACTTCCGGCGGCAAAGCAGCAAGGAACGGTTTCTCAACTATCTCCTGATTGACAATCTGGACAGCGCAAGGATCAAGCGGAGCGCCGGAGATCTGGGATACCGGGACGATTTGGTCCGGATCCCCATTTTGTGCAAGCTCCAGGATCGCAGCCATACGGAAAGCTTTCTCTCCCGGGTAAAGGGCAGTGAGCTTCACACAAAGCAGACCATTTCCTTCGTATTAGACGATACCCACGCCATTATCTTTATGGTAATGCCGGAAAAAGATCACGCTTCTCTTTTTGCGGATTACAAAACCACCATTGGCTGGTATCTTTCTGATGTGCTCCACTGGATGCTGGTAAATGACATTCCCTGTAAGTTTTATATCGGATCCTTTCAGGACAATTTCAGCAATTACAAAGCTGCATACGAGCACTGCAAATGGCTGGAAAACAATATATTCTCCGACAAAAAAACGGAATACTTTTACGACCATACGGGAGAATATTTTATCGACAATATTCCCTCGGCCCAAATGTACTCCGCTTTTAATGTGTTTCTCCGTTCCGTTTCCCCGGCTTCCAGAGAAGAATACCTTACTACCTTTTCGGCTTTGATTAAAAACAACTATAATCTGAAGGAAAGCAGCAAAGATCTCTATGTCCATAAAAACACTCTGGACTACCGGTACAATAAACTCAAAAATCTTTTTAATATTAACCCTATTGCGTCAGCTTCCGACAGAGATTTCTGCCGGCTGCTGTACCACTTTTTTAATTCCGCCGCCGGAAAACACCGGCGTTAAGGTTTACCATAAAAATCCGCCGCCACAAAGGCGGCCTGGATTCAGGGATTCCGAATGCGCCCGCCTGCTTTTGCAGGCCGGCGGTTCACCTATGGGGTGCAGAAGGTTTACTGAGACATTTCAGGGTTACGGCTGCCAGTATGACGGCTGCCCCGGCAATGGACATGAACCCCGGCTTTTCTCCTAAAAACAAGAACACCCAAACGGGATTCATAACCGGATCAATAACGGGAATCAGCACTGTTTCCAGAGCCGTCAGTCCCTTGCTGGCCCATGCGTAAAGGCTGTAGGAAAGGGCGGAAAGGATGCCTGCAAGGAGCAGGAAAAAGATATTTCCTATTCCGGGAGCGCCGCCTTCTAAAAGGAAAGGAATCCCTGCCGCAGCGGCAAAAACATTTCCCCAAAAGAAGGATTGTTCCGGCCTTCCGTCTTTTTCCAGTTGCAAAAATATGGAGATTCCTGCAAAAGAAATACCGTTTAAAACCGCAATGGCATTTCCCACAGGACTTCCTCCGCCCGCCCCGTCTGAGAAGAACAGCAGCATTCCCGCAAATACGAAAACCATACAGGCAATGTCCTTCCGGCTGATTCTCTGTTTCAAAAATAGCCAGGAAAAAACAGCCACGTATATGGGAGCCGTATACTGCATCATAATGGCAAAGGCCGAGGTCGTCAGTTTGGTGGAAAGCGTAAAGCTGTAGTTAAATATGAGGTAGCACAAGGCGCCGCCCGAAACATACCGGCTCATCTTCCATCGACGGCTTTTAATCACAGAAGGCAGCATTAACAGGGCTGCAATGAAGCTTCTTCCGCTGGCAATGGCCAGGGGAGTCAGGCTGATCATTTTGATGTTCAGACCGGCCAGACTCCACATAAGAGCTACAATGCAGGTGAGAATAACGGCTTTTTTATGACTCATCTCTTCTCTCCAATCTGAACCCCTGCTTTTATGAGGCCAAAGAGCCGATCCGCCGCATTAGCGTACAGCCTTTCGGCATTTTTCATAGCATACTCTATGTCCATGGGAGCGTTAATGGAAGTGACGATTCCCCGGATTCCCAGCTCCTCTATGGATTGGCAGCCGTCCTCCATCCCGCCTGTTACGGCAACTACAGGGATATTTTTCTGCCGGCAGTGCCGGCCAATTCCCGAAATCACCTTACCGTAAGCCGACTGGAAATCCAGATTTCCCTCTCCTGTCACTACCAGATCTACGCCCTCCAGCATTCTGTCAAATCCGATTAAATCCAGAACTTCTTCAATTCCTGATTTCATCTGCGCTTTCAAAAAAATTTTAAGAGCCGCCCCCAGACCGCCGGCAGCCCCGCCGCCTTCGATGCGGCTGACTTCGCTTCTGGAATAGTCTTTTAACACTTCCTGATAACTGCACATTCCCGTCTCCAGGCTGTCTAATTTCTCCGGCGTCCCTCCTTTTTGGGGGCCAAAAGTATATGTGGCCCCCCGGCAGCCGCAAAGGGGATTTTTCACGTCGCACATGACGGTAAAAGACGCCTCCTGGATCCTTGGATCCGCCTGACTGGTATCCACCCTTTTCACTTTTATCAGATTTGCTCCGATTCCCTGTAAAGGCTCGTTGTTTTCGTCCAAAAACCGGATTCCCAAAGCGGCCATTGCTCCCATACCGCCGTCATTGGTAGCGGAACCGCCCAGGGCAATCATAATCTTGCGATACCCGGCGTCCAAAGCCGCTTTGATTAACTCTCCTGTGCCGTAGGAGGTAGTCAGCTCCGGATCTCTCTTCTCTTTGGGAAGGAGAGGAAGACCGGAGGCAACGCTCATATCCAGAATGGCGATTTCGGAATGGAGCACTCCGTAAAAGGCTTCAATGGGGTTCATATACGGATCGTGAACCGTTACAAACACTTTTTCTCCGCCCACAGCCTTTACCACCGCTTCGGCAGTGCCTTCTCCGCCGTCCGCCACAGAAACCTTTAAGCAGACGGCGTCAGGAAAATATTTTTTTGCAGATTGTTCCAGCAACTGTGCTGTCCTTTCTGAAGAAAGGCTACCTTTAAACGAATCCGAAGCAAATAAAAATTTCATAGTAAGTCTCCATTCACCTGTGGGTTATATTTTTGCTTTCTCTTTCATCGCCTCTACTATCTGTTTGCGCTGAGGCTGTGAGCTGCAGACATTGAGGGCTTTCAGCTTTTCGTAGGCCTCGTCCGCCGCTGCTTCCAATTTCTCTGCACATTTTTCCATGGTTTCTTTATCAGGACTGAAAATCCCGTTCATCTCCTGCTGCAGTGCTTTTTGAACCGGCTCCCAGACTTTTATATTTCTCGGGTAGTCTATTTCGATTTCATAGGTCAGTCTTTCCATCTTCCACCAGAGAGAGCTGTCCTCAAAGAAACCTTTTGCGTAGGACACATTTTCCGGCAATGGTTCCTCTATGGAATACGGCAGAAATACGGAGCAGCAGGGCCTGGACATACAGCCTCTCCAGGTAGGCGCCCCCTCCTTCGGCAGCTCCAAAACCACTCCGGCTGCCGTAACGCTGGAAGCTTCGTCCATATTGTGCATACAAATGCTGACCATGAGGCCGTCGGCAGGGCTGTATCTGGGTTCAATCAGTTCCCCTTCATAATGATCCCTCAGAATGCTCTCCATAGTTTCGACGTCAATCTTTCCCTTATTTGCCCCTAGCAATTGGTTCAGCCGGCGAAATCTTGGGTAGGCTGCCCGGTGCTTCGCCCCCATAAGGCCGTATACTCTGGCAAAATGGAAGGGTTCCGGATCTGCTGGATCCGCATATCCCATTTCCCAGGCGTGTTCTTTTATGTCCGGGGACGCCTCGTCCCACTCCTCTCCTGTGCTGTAGCAGTTGGAAATTCCTGCTGTGTCCTTTACCCTTCTGGCCACATACCGCCTGTTTACCGTATCAATGATCCACGCTTCCGACGGATCCGCTATAAGAAAGGCGTTGTGGTACCGGAAGTCAAAATGTTCCGCCGCGCTTCCGCCCTGACCGTAGGTTTCTAACAAGGAAATAATAATGTCCTTTGCTTCTTCTGCCGTCTTTCCCCGTTCCAGTCCAAGCCTTAAAAGATCCATTCCCAGAAGACCGGCTTCCCTGTCCTCCGGTTCCACAGACCATACGGCTTCATTGCCGATCACTACGTTATGTTCATTCATTCCGTGTTCAAATCCCCAGATCCAATGAGGCTTTGAACCCAGAACCTTGTATGTATGTTTTACCTGGGGAATGGAAATATAGGTGCACTGTACCATTTCCCCTTCCTCGTGATCCGCCGCCGGGTATTCCACCAAAGGCTGGGCTTCAAAAAGAGGACGGTCGCTGTTTTTTGCAAAAATAACATTTCCCGATTTGGTGCAGCTTCCCAAAGCTACTAAAGTATCGCAGGAAAAGATTTGATGATTGTCTGACATGGTTTTACGCATTGACTGTTCCCTCTCTTTCGTTTAATTCTGTCACGATCTGTTTCATGGTCTTTTCATTTAATTTCCAGAATACGCCTAAAATCGACATTAACAGGCAAATTGCGGCAGGCAGCAGGCAGTAGATAGTCTTAATTCCCTGCAGAGTAGCCGCCGTCTGTTCCTGATTGGCAACGTAGCCTACAACGTCCAGAAGGGCGCCTACAATGGTACCGGAAAAGGCCATACCTAACTTCTGGCAGAAAGTATAGAAGCCGTAGTTAATAGCCCGGACATTCTTGCCGGTTTTCCATTTTCCGTAGTCCGTCGTATCTGCTACCATAGTAAAGAAAATGGGAAGAGTTGCACTCTGGGCGAACATTCCCAACCAGCAGGTAATGGCTACTACCGCATAATTTGTTGGGAAAAGGAAACGGACAACGCTGGATCCGGCAAACAGCAGTCCGCAGCCGATTAACAGAGCTTTTTTCCCGGTCTTTTTCGCTACGGGAGCCACCGCCAGGGCCGCAACTGCGGAAATAGGGGCGCTGATTCCCAAAATCATTCCCATGAGCTCAGAAGAATGGAGATAATATGTAAAGAAGTAACTCATGGAGCCGTCATAAATATAAGAGCTCAATGTTCTGCAGAAAAAGGCTCCTGAAAGGATTAAAAGCTGTTTATTTCCAAATACTACTTTCACATATTCGCCCAGTTTCGTCTTTTCCTTTGCCTCCGGAGCTTTGGCTCTTTCCACGACTCCGGCTACGCAGATAAGGGTACAGATGGTAGCGATTACCGCAAAAACAGCCGCCACCATTCCATAGGAGTTACCGCTTTCCATTCCGCTTTTCAGATAAGGCGTGGCAATGGAGCAGATCAGGGTCGGCACTGCTACGATGGCAAACCGAATGGAGTTTAAAAGGGTTCTCTCATTGGTATCGTGGGTCATGGTTGACGCAAAGGCGTTAAAGGGAATGGCGTAGCAGGTATACATTAAAGTCCAGAAGCAGTAGGCCGACAACGCGAATACAATCTGTCCTTCCTTGGGGAAGTGGAAATTCGTAAACATAATAACAAAGGCAATGGCCGTTGCAATGGAGCCCCGCAGGATCCACTTTTTATATTTCGCCGATTTGTCCGATATGTAACCAATAGCAATATCGTTTAATCCGTCGAAAACACGGCTTCCCATAAAAATCAATCCGGCCACTGTAGCCGAAATTCCCAGTACGTCTGTGAAAAATACGATTGTAAAAAGGGCGATAAATTTTAGGTACAGGTTTGCTGTAATATCGCCGATGCCGTAACAAATCATCTCTTTCATCGTTAGTTTCTTCTCGTTCATGTTACCCCTCCTGTTAAACATTTTTTATGATTTAATCATAGCTTTTTTATAAATTTCATACAAAATCCAAAATAATAAATTTTCCCTTATTTTTTGTGCTCTCAACACAAAAAGCCCTTTCCCTCCCTTGTGTTTTTCGGTGAAATTGTCGTATAATGAACAAAAACAACCACAGGAGAATCCCCATGAAAAAATATCAGGCTGTTATCTACGATATTGACGGCACTCTTCTTAACACGCTCAACATGAATATGTACCCCCTCCTTCGGATTATCAAAGAAGAAACCGAGGAGGACTGGACATTCCAGGAGGTTCTAAAATTTGCCGCTTACCCCGGCATGAAGGTAATGGAAGAGCTTGGGATTGCCGATAAAGAAAAGACCTATGAGAGGTGGGTAAAATATGTCAATGAATATGAAGAAGGGGCCGTGCCTTACGCCGGCTTTCCGGAAGTTTTGGAGGCATTTCAAAAGGCCGGAATTACCCAGGCCGTAGTCTCCGCCAAAACAAGAGGGCAATACGAAATTGATGTTGTTTCCAAAGGATTTGACCAGTATATGAAAACGGCTGTCCTGGCAGGAGACACGAAAAAACACAAGCCGGATCCAGAGCCTCTTTTGGAATGCGCCCGGAGGCTGGGAATCCCGCCAGAGCGCATTATCTATATCGGCGACGCCCTGTCCGACTATGAAGCGGCCCAAAAGGCTGGCATGGATTTTGGCTATGCTAAATGGGGCAGTGTTTCCCCAACCGGCATTGACTGTCCCAGCCATGTCTTTGAAAGGCCCGTAGATTTGCTAAGGCTTTTGCAGTAGCAGGGGATAAAGAGAGATTCAGTCGTCGCGGTAGAAAATTTCTTCTATAGACAGGGAGCGGATCATGGTCAGGATTTCTTTCGTCCGTTTCATATGGAATTTTTTCAAAAGGGTGTTAATCTGAGATTTTACCGTAGAAACCTCTACTACCCGTTCCCTGGCAATGCCGCTGACGCTTTTGCCTTCCAGAAGCATTCGGATAAGCTGGCGTTCACTGGCCGTAATGGCAAAGGATACATTAATAAAGTAATTCATCTTCTGTTCCTTTTTCTTCATTCTGGAAAATTCCCTGGTTATTTTCTTCGCAATCTCAGGGGCAATGCGGTTTCTGCCGTAATAGCAGTCAATGATTTTCTGAATTATTTCTTCATAGGAAGCGCTCTTTACAATGTAGTCCACATTGGGAGCGCTGGAAAAGGCCTGGTAGATAAACTCCTCTTCTTCATGAACTGTCAGAAATAAAATAATAGTAGAGGGGGCATTGGACGCAATCTGCTCCGCTGCCCGGATTCCTGCGGAGTCGCTTTCCATTTCAATGTCCATCAGCACCACGTCCGCTGCCTCTTTTTCCAAAAGCCTCACAATCTCTTTTCCGCTTCTGGCCCTGGCTACCACTTCGATTCCATCTTCCTTTGCCAAAGCTTTGCAGATGTCATTTAGCAGGTACTCAATATCCTCTGCCACTGCTACCCGAATACTCTCCGCCATGTCCCGTCTCACCCCTTTCTGTACCAGGGAATGGATACGTATATTCTGGTTCCCTCTCCTACGGTAGATTCTGCGCTGACCTCGCCAAAATGGCCCCGTACCACCTGATCCACATACAAAAGCCCCAGTCCCCAGCTCTTTTTGGAATTTTTGCTGCTGTAAAAGGGCTCAAAAATTCTCGAAAGGTTCTTCTCTTCAATGCCTTCCCCGGTATCGGAAACTTCAAATATCTGATTCTGGCCCTGGATATAGAGCTGTACCCGGACTGTCCCCTTTTCGTCGCCCTTCTGTTCAATGCTGTCTATGGAATTTTTCAGAAGGTTGTAAAAAGCTTCTGACAGATGGTGGGAATCCGCCAAAATAGGGTATTCTTCCCATACCTCCAAAACAATCTTTACGGATGAATTTGTCACCTTCAAAACAGCCGCTTTCATGATTTCCGAAGGGCGGCTCACCTCTTCCAATACCATAGCGTTATTTTTAAAAGAGTGATACAGATCGTCCATTCTCAAAAGCATGGCCTCGCTCACTGCAGTCATGGCTTCCAGCTTTTCCTTTCCGGATTCGTCCAGCGCCACCTCTTCTTTAAAGTCCCTGAGCATAGCCCGCAGTACCAGAAGCTCGTTTTTCATTCCATGGGTATACATCTTCACTCCGGCGTTATGATCCTTTAGTTTCTTATCAATGGCTATTCCGGGGCGTCCGATTTTTTTGGCCAGCCGGGAGTAATTCCATAAAGCCCATGCCCCGATGATAATCAAAACCATGCTGGAAAGCAGGATTCCCAGCCAAATCCACTGGCTGTTAAAATATAAAAAATTGGAATAAATATAATGGCTTCCCGTAAAATGGCTCACCTGGATAGGCCCCAGCACGGCAAAAATTACAAAAAGGGCTGAAAGGGTCAGGGTTAGAATGTTGATATACCGAAATTGCTTCCGCAGCCAGTTAATTTTAATGGTTCTGTACTTTCCGGCTATCATAAGCAGGCAAAACACCAGATACCCTCCGTACATCAGGCGCACGGAAGCAAAAATAGATGCCTGGTTTTCTTTAAAAAAGGGCCGGACGCAGTAAATTTCATAGACAGCCGGGTGGAGGGCAGCGTAATTAATCAGAGACGCCCCTATCCCCGCTGCCGTCAGGATCACCCGTTTCAGCCGCCCTGATGGATCAGAAAGGTTGACGCTCAGCAGCATCATACTGCACAAAAACAAAGATTTCCCAAATAGCAGGAACTTTGAGAGTCCTCCATAACTAATGGGATAGTATTGGATTTCCCGTTTCATTCCGTCTGTAAAATACAAAACATAGCTGATCTCCCGGCTGATTCCCCCATTTTTTATCCAGATAACAGCGTATGCCAGAATCACGAAAACCAGGCCCATATGCATTCCAGCCGCCCACAGAGACAGACGGCCTCTCTCTATAACCAGCAAAACCGTCATGGTGACCAACAGTATTCCTATCACTAAAAACAGCATTTTTTATTCCCCAATGCCGGAAACCGCTTCTTCTATAATGTCCAGATACAGATACTCCTCTGGCTGGCAAAAAGCTTCCAGCCCCTGTTCCCGGCTCATAAACTCTCCCAGCTCCCGGTACCATTTTTCAAAAGAGCCGTCTTCTGCATATTGTTTCGCCGTACCGCTGTCAAACCACACTGCCGTATTGACGTCCGGAGCAATCAGCCCCGACTCCATTCCCAGGCGTTTTGCCACCAGTTCGGCTGTTTCCGTCAGATTGTCATTACGGTAATCCATACCTCTGTACAGGGCTCTGACAAAGCGGACTATGGTGTCCCTGCGGCTGTTTATGGATTCTTCCGAGGCCACCCAGCTCATAGGCAAAGCCAGCGTATCTCTGAAATCCATGCAGTTAATCACCGTAACGGCATCTTCCCCTAAATATTGGCGGACTTCATTGGTGTACGGCGCCCAAATAGCCGCTGCGTCCACTTTTCCTTTTACTAAGGCCATAGCCGCCCCCGCTATGTCCATGTTGACAATCTCCACATCTTCTGCAGAAATTCCGTAAGAGGCCAGGGCAGCCTTTAAAAAGTTTTCGCTGCTGGTCCCGTAGGTAGTGGCTATCTTCTTTCCGATTAGATCCTCCGGCTTTCGGATTCCCGTATCCTTCCGCGTCATGATCTCCTCTGCATTGCTCAGGGAGTCCACAGCGATAATCCGGACTTTTCCCTCCATAACGTAGGAGAAAGCCCCGTGTCCCAAAAAACTGATGTCCACATCTCCTGCCTCCAGTGCGGCAACGGAAGGAAGGCCGCTGGAAAATTCCAGCAGCTCTACCTTCAGTCCCTCCTCTTCAAAATAATGCTGATCCATGGCCGCCGATACAGCCGACGCTCCTCCAAAATTAGAGTGGTATGCCACCCGTATGGTTTCCGGGTCTTCCCCTGTTTTCCTGCCGCAGCCGGAAAGCCCTGCCAAAAGCAGCAGCATTCCAAAGCGGCAAATCCAGGGGTTTTTCCGTTTTTTCATCTTTTACCACCACTTTATCTGTTGGGTTATATATTTCCTGATTCTCATAAATTCCGGATCACTGACGCTGCGGGGATGGGGCAGGTCGATCCTGACTTCTTCTTTCATCTTAGCAGGCTTATTAGTCAGAATCAAGACCCGCTCCGCCAGGTACACGGCCTCCTCAATGTTGTGGGTAATAAAGATTACTGTCGTCCCCAGCTCCTTCCACAGCCGAATCACCTCGTCTTCCAGATAAAAGCGCATTTTTATGTCCATCTGTCCGTAGGGTTCGTCCATGAGAAGGAGATCCGGCGACATGGCAAAAGCCCGTCCGATTACCATTCTCTGTTCCGAGCTGACAGAAAGCTGAGAAGGATAGGAGGTTCTGTAAGGCTCCAGCCCCATTAGCTTAATAATCTGCTGAACTTTTTTCTTTCTGTCCCCGGCCCGTTTCATTTTCAGGCCAAAAGCAATGTTGTCCTCCACTGTCAGCCAGGGGAAAGAGGAATTTTCCTGAAACACAAAGGCCAGATTATGCCGGCTGGGATCCGCAGGTTCCCCATCAATGAGAAGCCGGCCCGACGTAGGCTCGATTAAACAGCTTAACAGATTTAAAAAGGTGGTTTTCCCGCAGCCTGTAGGCCCTACTACACACACAAATTCCCCTTTTTTTATCTGAAAGGATATATGATCCAAAACCAGAAGATCCCCAAACTGCTTTGTCAGATCTTCTACTTCTATTTTTACCTTTCTTTCGTCTTTCATTCTGTTCTCCATTCTGCTCTTTCCTCTATAGCGCCAGATCCATACTGCTGCTGATTTCTTCCCTTAATGCCATAAATCTTTCGTCCATCATGTCTCTGGGCCTGGGAAGGGAAATTTCGTAAATTTCTTTCACCTTTGCCGGCCGGCTGGTAAGGAGGACAATCCGATCTCCTAAATACAGCGCTTCTTCAATATTATTGGTAACAAAGAGAACGGTCTTTTTTTCTTTGGACCACAGTTTTAAGATCTCATCTTCCATAGAGTACCGGGTCTGGGCGTCTAAAGCGCCGAAGGGTTCGTCCAGGATCAAAATTTCCGGATCCGCCGTATAGGCTCTGGCAATCCCCACCCTCTGCTTCATGCCCCCGGAAAGCTGTCTGGGATAAGCCTTTTCAAACCCTGTCAGGCCTACCAGATCAATATATTTCTGCGCCGTTTTTCTGCGCTCTTCCTTAGGCTGTCCCGCATATTTCGGACCTATCTCTACGTTTTCCATAACCGTTTTCCAGGAAAGGAGGCCCGTTTTCTGAAATACCATGGAAATCTTCCTGCTGCCCCCGGCAATCTCTTTTCCGTCCACCAACACCTTTCCGGACGTAGCTTTTTCCAGGCCGGACACAATATTTAGCAGAACCGACTTTCCGCACAGACCGGGCCCCAGTAAAACCAGAAACTCCTGCTCCTTTATATCAAAGGATACTTCATCCAGCACACAGAAATCCGGCAGTCCTTTTTTGCAGTAGCTTTTTGAAAGCTTTTCAATCCGGAGTTTTTCCGCTTTTACGCCCATGGGCACAGCCTCCTTTCCAGCCATGAGGTCAGCATACTTAAAAGAGCCCCAATGATTCCGATAATAAACATACAGACAAAAATCAAGGGCAAATCTCTCAGCTCATTTCCCCTGAAAATCAGGAATCCGACTCCGCTGGTGGCTCCCACCATCTCTGCTGCCAGAACGATGGCCCAGCCGACTCCGATAGCCATGCGGATCCCGCCGAAAATAGCCGGCAGGGCGCCTGGAAGGATAATCTCTCTGAGCATCTGGCCTTTTCCCGCATGGAATACTTGTCCTACGGAAAGGGCAAGTGGATCCACCATTTTCACCCCTGTATAGGTGTTAGTCACCACAATGGCCAGGGTTCCGATAAAAATAATCAGGATTTTGGGGAACTCACCGATGCCGAACCAAATGGTAATCAAAGGAATCCAGGCAATAGGCGGAATAGGCCGGATCATCTCAAAGAGCGTTCCGAAGGTAGCCTGAAATTTTCTGCTGATTCCCATAAAAATGCCAAGTAAAATCCCCAGAAGGCTTGCCGCCGCCACAGCCACAGCCACCCGTTTTAAGCTGTTAAAGATGTGGAGATACAGAGGGACTCTGGCTAAAGGCTTTTCTATGAGCTTTATCAGCCTTTCCCATGTCATGGCAGGTGAGGGAAACAGCTCCGGCTTTACAGAGGAAATATAAATCCATCCTCCTAAAAGAAGGAGCAGGGATATAGCCGGGAGTCCGTAATATGTCCACCTTTTTTTCGTCTTCATCTGATATGCCTCCATCCCAACAGTTTTTCTTCGATTTTTGATACAACGGCGGAAAGCAGCAGACCAATAAAACCGATGACCAACATTCCTAAAACAATTAGATCCGGTCTTGCCAAAAGCCGTCCCATCTGAATCATATAACCCAGTCCGGAAGACGAGGCCAGCATTTCCGCCGCTACTAAAGCTGACCAGGAAGCCGCAAGGGCCAGCCTGACCCCTGCCATCATCATGGGGATCGCAGATGGAATGGACACATGAAGAAAAATCTGCATTCTGGACGCCCCGCAGGTCTTTGCCACATTGATTAGAACCGGATTGGTCATTTTTACCCCCGTATAGCTGTTCATAACGCAGGGAACGAAGGCTGCAAAACAAATAATAAAGGCTTTGGCCCGAAACCCGATTCCCAGCATTACAATGGTAAGAGGAATCCAGGCAATGGGAGGAATTGGCCGGATCATTTCAAATACCGGCTTCATAAAGCGGTCGATGCCTTCAAAATATCCCATCAAAAGCCCCAAAGGAATCCCCACAATCAAAGCGGCAAAAAAACCGCTGAAAGACGTTTTAAGACTGGAAACGACATTCTGGACGAGAGTGGCCCCTTCCGGATTGGGATTCGTCAATTTCTCTAAAAATGTTTTTACCAGAAGGCTTGGTCTGGGAAGGTAGGTGGAGGGCACCAGCCCTGCCGCCCCCGCCAATTCCCACACTGCGATGAATACCATCACTGTCAGAACAGGAAGAATTATCGTATCCCATTTATTCGATTTTTCCATAGGCTTTCCTTTACTGCCTGCCGTATATATTTTCAATCAGGCTGCTGTTGTAATTTCCTGCTGCAAACAGGGCGTCGCTCTGCTCCTGGGAATAGTTCCCCATTTCTATGTAACCTTCCATTGCCTGAAAAGTATTATCTTCCGCAATGGTCCGGCTGCCGTCTTCAATTTTCTCCGTAAAGTACTGGTAATTATCCGCCAGCGATGTAAAGGGGTTCTCTACCAAAGTCTTTTTGTTTGCTTCCAGGTCGGTATCGTATCCGTCCTCTGCATAGAGATCCGTTATCATTTCAGCCGCCTCGTCGGGATTGGCGTTGGCCCATTCTCCGGCCATCATTGCCAGCTCCAGCCACGTTTCCACTGCTTCCGGCTTCGTCTCCAGAGCTTTCTGGGTCGCCACATAGTTTACGTCCAGTCCGCTTTGGACTATCTGGTCGCTGGCCACCATCACATAATCGCTGTCTTCTTTTTGGTACTCTTCGTCAAAAATCATGGTTCCCTGGACTCCGGCCACATCTCCTTCTCCCGCCAGAAACGCCGTGGTGGCGGCCGCAATGTCCATATTAATAATGTTTACATCTTCCAGACTGAGCCCCAAAGATTTTAATACACGGTACAATGCGTATTGGTTCGTGGTTCCCACTGCCGTTAAAATGTCTTTACCCTTCCAGCTCTCCGGTTTTCCGTATACCTCTGCAAATTCCCCATATCCCTGTCCGTCCTGGACGATTGGAGAATCTTTCCTTGCAAAAAACGCCTGAAAAAGCCCCCTGTCCTGAGCTGCAATTCCTAATACCTCTATGTCGTAATTAATAATTCCGGTAATCACGCCGCCGATTCCTGTCGTTCCCACCTCCCAGGATCCGGAACCTTCCATCTGCGCCGGTCCTCCGGCAAAATACACCATCTCCACCTCCAGGTTGCAGGCATCCAGCCAGCCCAGCCGATCCGCAATGTAAGTCGTTAAGGCCGGAGTACTGTTGGCAAGATACGACATTGTAAGACTTGTCCGCTCTTCCAGAGGCTTTACTGCCCAGAGCATTCCTTCTGCCTGAACCGATTCCCCTGTCCCCGTATCTGACACGCCGTCTGTATTATTATCTGATGTACCATCTGCGCCCATATCTGATGCGCCATCTGCTTCTGTCTCTGCCGCCGCAATTTCTCCTCCTTTAACCGAAGTGTTTTCCGTAGCCGTATTTCCCGCAGAACAGGCGCACAAAAGCCCTGCCATAAGGACTGCCGCCACATATTTCCATTTTCTCATAAGCCATTTCTCCTCCTTTTTTCATTACCATACAAATCCTGCCGCCGAATAGGCGGCATATATTCAGGGATACCAAATGCGCCCCACCTGGCTGTCGGCGCATACAAGTTTACAGATAAAAAATACGATCCCGATACCGTTCCAGCAAGTCTTGGTTGTAAGCCCCTCCTCCGTCCACATTTGCGCTCTGAAAAACAGGCGCTTCTTTCCCCTCCCCCAAGAAGAGGGAAATTAATTGAATCGTCAGCAGATTAGCAATAAAAGAGCCTAAAATAGATGATGTCGGCCCCGCTTTTGTTTTCAGCCCCTCTATGGAGAGAAAGGCGTCCCCATAGTCCCCGCAGGTATCTATTACCACGTCGCAGATGTCCTGCAGCATTTTTCCTGAAGGATCCCTGGAAGCCACTCTTGATGCATAGTCCATGTTGACAATTCCGATTACGCAAATCCCCTTTTCCCTGGCCCTGTCCGCCATCTCCACTGCCACCGGATTTCTGCCTGCCACGGAGTGGATTAAAAGGGCGTCTCCCGGCTTTACGGGACTATTTTCCAGAACCGCAGTACCATATCCCGGCAACTGCTCCAGAGCCGTAGTCACAGTTATGGGACGGGCCTCGCAGTTTACTCCGGAAGAAAACAGAGGATTGGTAATTGCCAGCCCGCCGGCCCGGTAAAACATCTCTTCCGCAAACATACCGGCATGTCCCGGACCAAAAGCAAAAATATTGTGCCCCTCTTCAAAAGCTCTCTTCATACGGACTGCAGCCTCTGCAATGGCTTCCCCCTGAGTTTCCATTATCCGTTCCAAAATTTCTGCAATATGCCTGTGAAACTCTGCGGCATAAGGTGTCATTTTCATTCCTTCTCCTCCTTTCCCCCTCATCATAGCACGGAAATTTCCCCTCAAATAGTTGTAAGTTTTATACAACCATCTCCAGATTTTTTGCTATTTTTTATGATAAACTGATAATATCTGTACACAAGAGCAATCCTTCTTTCCGCTCCTGCAGCATATTTTCCATCCATTTTAACGCCCATAGTTTCTCTCTGGTAACTGTGTTACAAAAAAGTGCTTTCTTTACAGATCCTTCACTCCGTTTTATGATATTCCTATCAATTCCCAGCACAATTCGCACTCTCATAAAAACGCTGGAGTCAGGAGGTTTCTATGGAGCCAAAAAATTATTTGAATTATATTGTTGAGGAAATCCACTCCACTGTAGCAGCCACTGTTGATGAGGCGGGACGTCCCGTTACCTGCGCCATTGATATGATGTACAGCGACGGCGGCAGCCTTTATTTTCTGACTGCCAAAGGAAAGCATCTTTACCATCGCCTGAAAGCCCGGGAAGACATTGCTTTCACAGGCATAAAAGGCCAGGACACCCTTTCCTGCATTGCTGTCTCTGTCCAGGGAAAGGCGAAAGAAGTCGGATCCGGTATGCTGCCTCTTCTTTTTGAAAAAAATCCCTATATGGCCCAAATTTATCCTACACTATTGTCGCGAAACGCACTGACCGTTTTTAAAATCTATGAAGGCACAGGGGAATGGTTTGACCTCTCTAAACGCCCTATTGAGAGAGCCGCCTTCAGCTTTGGCGGAATAAAAGAAAGAGATAAGGGGTACTATGTAACACAGCGCTGTATCGGCTGCCGTAAGTGTCTGACGGTATGTCCCCAGATGTGTATCCGTTTCTCAGGAAACCGGGCTGTCATCTCTCAGGAACACTGTCTGCACTGCGGCAACTGCCTTGAATCCTGCCCTGAAAAAGCCATTAAGCAGCGGTAATGCCTGCACACAGGACTGCCTTTCTTCCAATATCTTCCTATCTTTCCAGAAGCAAAACATTTGTTCGATTTTTTGTTGCGTCTCTAAATAAACTGTGGTATAATATGAGCACTTAGTGAGGTCTTATCGAACTTAGTGCGAATATATACCTGGCCACTTAACGAGGTCTTCCACGAGTTTAGTGGACATGGTATAATGGACTTCATCCATTAAAAGATAAGGAGCGCAGTCATATATGGCAAAGCAGTATATTAAGATACGAGGCGCCAATGAGCATAATCTGAAAAATATTTCCCTGGATATTCCCCGCAACGAACTGGTAGTTCTTACAGGGTTATCCGGTTCCGGGAAGTCCTCTCTGGCTTTTGATACCATTTACGCAGAAGGACAGCGGCGCTATATGGAGTCCCTGTCTTCCTATGCCAGACAGTTTTTAGGGCAGATGGAAAAACCCGATGTGGAAAGCATTGAGGGCCTCTCTCCTGCTATTTCCATTGATCAGAAGTCTACCAACCGGAATCCCCGTTCCACCGTAGGAACTGTAACAGAAATTTACGATTATATGCGTCTTCTGTACGCCCGGATCGGTATCCCCCACTGTCCGAAATGCGGCCGGGAGATCCGCAGGCAAACCGTAGATCAGATGGTTGATCAGCTTATGGAACTGCCGGAGCGAACCAGGATCCAGCTTCTGGCCCCGGTTGTGCGGGGAAGAAAGGGCGAACACGTTAAGGTTCTGGACAGCGCCAGAAAAAGCGGTTATGTAAGAGTCCGCATTGACGGCAATCTTTATGAGCTGTCAGAAGAAATTAAACTGGAAAAAAATATTAAGCATAATATTGAAATCGTCGTAGATCGTCTGGTTATCCGGGACGGCATTCAGAAGCGAATGACAGATTCCATCGAATCGGTTATGGCCTTGTCAGGAGGACTGATGATTGTAGACGTAGCCGAACAGGAGCCCCTGAATTTCAGCCTCAGCTTCGCTTGCCCGGACTGCGGTATCAGCATCGATGAAGTGGAGCCCAGAAGCTTTTCCTTTAACAATCCCTTTGGGGCCTGTCCGGAGTGCCTTGGTCTGGGTTATAAAATGGAATTTGACGAAGATCTCATGATTCCGGACAAATCCCTCAGCATTATGGAAGGTGCCATTGCTGTGTTGGGATGGCAGTCCTGCGCAGATAAAGGGAGTTTTACCCGGGCCATTCTGGATGCCCTGTCCCGTGAATACCACTTCAGTCTTGATACGCCCTTCCAGGATTACCCTAAAGAAATCCACGACGTTCTCATTCACGGCACAAACGGGCGGGAAGTAAAGGTCTATTACAAAGGACAGCGAGGGGAAGGCGTTTATGATGTTGCCTTTGAGGGCCTTCTGAAAAATGTGGCCCGCCGCTACCGGGAAACCTTTTCCGAAGCGTCCAAAGCGGAATATGAAACATTTATGCGGATTACCCCCTGTCCTGTGTGCAAAGGCCAGCGACTGAAAAAAGAATCTCTGGCCGTTACTGTGGGAGACAAAAATATTTTCCAAGCAACCAATATGTCCATTACCCGCTTCCGGGATTTTCTGGACGGGCTGAAGCTGACACCCATGCAGGAAACCATTGGCGCTCAGATTTTAAAGGAGATCAGAGCCCGAGTCACATTCCTAATTAATGTGGGCCTGGATTACCTGTCCATGTCACGAGCCACCGGTACTCTCTCAGGAGGGGAGGCCCAAAGAATCCGGCTGGCTACCCAGATCGGTTCCGGTCTGGTAGGCGTGGCTTATATTCTGGACGAACCCAGCATCGGACTCCACCAAAGGGACAATGACAAGCTTTTACAAACTCTTCTGCATCTGCGGGATCTGGGAAACAGCGTCCTGGTAGTGGAACACGACGAGGATACCATGCGGGCTGCAGATTATATTGTAGACATTGGCCCCGGCGCAGGAGAACACGGCGGGCAGGTAGTGGCTGCCGGAACTGCCAGCCAGATTATGAAATGCAAAGAATCCATTACAGGGGCATATCTCAGCGGCCGGCTGAAAATACCGGTTCCCGCTGAAAGGCGAAAGCCTTCCGGATGGCTCACTGTCCGGGGAGCCAAAGAAAATAATCTGAAAAACATTGACGTTTCCTTCCCGCTGGGCGTTATGACCTGCGTTACAGGAGTTTCCGGATCCGGCAAATCTTCCCTGGTCAATGAAATTTTGTATAAAGCCCTGGCAAAAAAATTAAACCGGGCCAGAACCATTCCAGGAAAATTCACCTCCATTGACGGTATCCAGCAGTTGGACAAAATCATCGCCATTGATCAGTCTCCTATCGGCAGGACTCCCCGTTCCAATCCGGCGACTTACACCGGTGTCTTCGATTTGATTCGGGATCTTTTTGCCGCTACTCCTGACGCCAAAGCCAAAGGCTACAACAAGGGGCGTTTCAGTTTTAACGTAAAAGGCGGACGATGCGAAGCCTGCGGCGGCGACGGTATTATCAAAATTGAGATGCACTTCCTCCCCGACGTTTACGTTCCCTGTGAAGTCTGCGGAGGAAAACGGTACAACCGGGAAACTTTGGAGGTACGGTACAAAGGCAAAAGCATTTACGACGTCTTAAATATGACTGTGGAAGAGGCTCTGGGATTTTTTGAACACGTTCCTACTATTGCCAGAAAAATTCAGACCCTTTATGATGTAGGACTTTCCTACATCCGTCTTGGACAGCCTTCTACGGAGCTGTCCGGTGGAGAAGCCCAAAGAATTAAACTGGCTACGGAGCTGAGCAAACGAGGAACAGGCAAAACTATTTACATTCTGGACGAGCCCACTACAGGCCTTCACTTTGCCGATGTCCACAAGCTCATTGATATTCTCAGAAGACTTTCAGAGGGCGGAAATACTGTGGTCGTAATTGAACACAATCTGGATGTTATTAAAACGGCCGACTATATTATCGATATAGGCCCCGAAGGCGGCGATCATGGCGGTACTGTGATCGCCCAGGGAACCCCCGAGGAAGTCGCCGCCCAGCCGGTTTCCTATACCGGGCAGTATGTCAGGAAATACCTGGATCTTCCCAAAGAATAAGTCAATATTTCTGTCTTTTTTCGACAAAATTTTGTGCAGTTTTTTTGACGAAAAATTCTTGCTATTTATGCGGCAATAGCATATAATAAGCGTGTACCAAAGATAAAAAAGAGATTGTACCTTGTGTGCAATCTCTTTCACTTTTTCTGACAAAAACCGGCTGAATCTGCCGCCGGTAAGAGGAGTTCCCTTATGAACAAAGAAATGATTATCGTACTGGACTTTGGCGGACAGTATAACCAGCTTATTGCCCGACGGGTTCGGGAATGCAGCGTATACTGCGAAGTTCATCCATACAGTCTGGATTTAGAAAAAATCCGGGAAATGGCCCCCAAAGGCATTATTTTTACCGGCGGCCCCAACAGCGTATATCTGGAAGAATCCCCTCATATCGCGAAAGAAATTTTTGACATGGGTATTCCCATTTTGGGAATCTGCTACGGTTCTCAGCTTATGGCCTACACCTTAGGCGGGGAAGTCGCTACTGCTCCGGTCAGCGAATACGGAAAGACAGAAGTGGACACGGAAGCCGATTCCGTTCTCTTCCAAAATGTTTCCCGCCGTACTATCTGCTGGATGAGCCATACGGACTACATCTCACGGGTTCCGGAAGGTTTCCGTATTACAGCCCATACCCCGGTATGTCCGGCTGCCGCTATGGAATGTCCGGAAAGACGGCTCTACGCTGTCCAGTTCCACCCTGAGGTTCTTCATACAGAAGAAGGCATGAAAATGCTGTCTAATTTCGTTTATAACGTTTGCGAATGCAGCGGAGACTGGAAAATGGATTCCTTTGTAGAAACGACGATTCAGGCTATCCGCCAAAAAGTAGGAACGGGCAAAGTTCTCTGTGCCTTATCCGGAGGCGTGGATTCCTCCGTTGCCGCCGTGCTTATGTCTAAAGCCGTCGGGAAACAGCTTACCTGCGTTTTTGTAGATCACGGCCTTTTGAGAAAAAATGAAGGCGATGAAGTGGAAGCCGTATTCGGCCCTAACGGAAACTACGATTTAAATTTTGTCCGCGTCAACGCCCAGGAGCGTTTTTACAGCAAACTGGCCGGAGTAACGGAGCCTGAGCAAAAGCGCAAAATCATCGGCGAGGAATTTATCCGGGTATTTGAAGAAGAAGCTAAAAAAATAGGCGCCGTAGATTTTCTGGTTCAGGGAACCATTTATCCTGACGTCATTGAATCCGGTCTGGGTAAATCCGCAGTTATCAAATCCCACCATAATGTAGGAGGACTTCCCGACTGCGTAGATTTTAAGGAAATTATCGAGCCTCTGCGCCTTCTTTTTAAAGATGAAGTCCGTAAGGCCGGTCTGGAATTGGGAATCCCGGAATATCTGGTATACCGGCAGCCCTTCCCGGGTCCCGGACTGGGTGTCCGGATTGTAGGCGAGGTAACGGCAGAAAAAGTCCGGATCGTTCAGGATGCCGACTTTATTTACCGGGAAGAAATCGCTAAAGCCGGTCTGGATAAGACTCTCAGCCAGTATTTCGCTGCTTTAACCAATATGCGATCCGTTGGCGTAATGGGCGATTTCAGAACCTACGATTACGCTGTCGCTCTCCGCGCCGTCATTACATCTGACTTTATGACAGCGGAAGCCGCAGAAATTCCCTGGGAAGTTCTGCAGAAAGTCATGAACCGGATTGTCAATGAGGTAAAGGGCGTCAATCGAGTCATGTATGATCTGACCTCCAAACCGCCGGGGACGATTGAGATGGAGTAAACTTGTTCCCACCCAATTAAAACCCACCCAATCCTCCGATCAAAAACACACGGCTAC
>CAMMNN010000020.1 GCA_946498245.1 uncultured Clostridium sp.
GCTTTCCATATCTTGTTAGAACGTCTATGGGAATGGCTCACTGCGTTACCAAAGTGAGCAGCTTTCTCGCAAATTGCACATTTTGCCATGATTGCACCTCCTTAAAAGCTACTTGAATTTTTCAGCGTATGTAAAAACGCCTGCAAAAATCCACAACACCTGTATGATACCAGAAAGCAGAAAAATTTGCAAGTGAATTTTAAAAATTTATTTCTTTTTCTTTGAAAATAGTGTATACTGATCTTAATCAAGAGATTGGAGGCAAGTCTATGAAAGGACGAATCAATAATAAACTGGGCGAAATCCAGATAAACCCTGATGTTATTGCGTTATATGCGGGTACAACGGCAGTAGAATGTTTCGGAATTGTAGGCATGGCTGCCGTCAGCATGAAGGACGGCCTGGTGAAGCTTCTGAAAAGGGAAAGCCTGACTCATGGAATCAATGTGGAAGTGGAAGGCAGCCACCTTTCTATCGATTTCCATGTCATTGTTGCATACGGCGTCAGTATTTCCGCTGTTTCTGACAACCTGATTGAAAATGTGAAATACAAAGTAGAAGAATTTACCGGAATGACTGTAGATAAAATCAATATCTACGTTGAAGGTGTAAGAGTGATTGATTAGGAGGAAGGAACCTGTGGGTATGAATACGATTGACGCCGAAATGCTGAAAAACGCATTTCTGGCAGGCGCGAAAAACTTAGAGGCAAAGAAAGAGTGGATTAATGAATTAAACGTATTTCCCGTGCCGGACGGAGATACGGGTACCAACATGACCATGACCATTATGGCGGCGGCCAGAGAGGTGGCGGCCATTGAAAGTCCCGATATGAAAAGTCTGGCAAAGGCTATCTCTTCCGGTTCCCTCCGGGGGGCAAGAGGCAACTCCGGCGTTATTTTATCCCAGTTGTTCCGCGGATTTACCAAAGAGATCAAAGAGGCGGATACCATTACCGCCGCCGTTTTGGCCAATTCTTTTGTGAGAGCCGTGGAAACGGCCTACAAAGCCGTTATGAAGCCCAAAGAAGGTACGATTTTAACTGTAGCGAAGGGCATGGCGGACAAGGCTGTGGAAATGGCCGGACAGACGGAAGATATTATTGAGCTGGCTCAGAAAGTCATTGAACACGGAGACTTTGTTCTCAGCCAGACCCCGGAAATGCTTCCGGTATTAAAACAGGCCGGCGTGGTGGACTCCGGCGGCCAGGGGCTTATGGAAGTAATGAAAGGCGCCCTGGACGGCCTTATGGGACGGGAAATTACCTTTGATAAGGCAGAAACGGTTCCTTCCCAGAGATCTGAGGCAAAGAGCGCTGCAGGGGCCGCCGTGGAAGAGGCTGACATTAAATTCGGCTATTGCACGGAATTTATTATTAACACGGCCAGAGAACTGTCTGATGAGGAAGAGCAGGGCTTTAAGCAGTATTTGGAATCCATCGGCGACTCTATTGTAGTGGTAGCCGACGAGGAGGTTGTAAAAGTCCACGTTCACACCAACCATCCCGGTCTGGCTTTTGAAAAAGCCCTGACCTTCGGTTCCCTTTCCCGAATGAAGGTGGACAACATGAGGGAAGAGCACCAGGAAAGGCTGATCCAGAACGCGGAAAAGATTGCGGCCCAGCAGAAGGCGGAAGAGGAAGCTGCAAAGAAGGAAGAACCCAGGAAGCCCTATGGATTTATTGCCGTGTCCATTGGAGAGGGGCTGGGCGAAATTTTCCGGGGAATCGGGGCGGATTACCTGATTGAAGGCGGTCAGACCATGAATCCCAGTACGGAAGATATGTTAAACGCCATTGAACAGGTTCCGGCGGATACGATTTTTATTCTTCCAAACAATAAAAACATTATTCTGGCGGCGGAGCAGGCAAAGAGCCTTACGGAAGACAAAACCATCGTGGTGGTTCCCAGCAGGACGGTTCCCCAGGGAATTACGGCAATGATTCATTTTATGCCGGATCTTTCCCCGGAGGAAAACTTAAATACCATGGTGGAAGAGATGAAACGGGTAAAAACCGGACAGGTTACTTATGCGGTCCGCACTACCAGCATTGACGGAATGGATATTTCCGAAGGCGATATTATGGGAATCGGCGATAAAGGAATGCTGGCTGTGGGAAAGGCTGTTGATACTACGGCTCTGGATATGCTGGCGGCAATGGTAGACGAGGAATCCGAGCTGATAACCATTTACTACGGAAGTGATGTCAGTGAAGAAGAGGCTGGCAGTCTTTTGGAAAAGGTTCAGGAACGGTTCCCGGGCTGTGAAGCGGAGCTGCAAAACGGCGGACAGCCCATTTATTACTATCTGATTTCCGTTGAGTAGCAGGCAGACGGCCTGACAGCTCATGTAAGGAGGGCGCTTTGAAAAAGAAGCGCCCTTATCTGATTTCAGAAGGAGGTAACAATGGACGGCTTTAAGCCAGTGGAGGAACTAAAAGGGATCGGAGAGAAGACAGGGAAACTGTTTCATAAGCTGGGAATCGAAACGGTTCCGGATTTGATCTCCTATTATCCCCGCGCTTATGACGCCTATGAGGCCCCGGTTCCCATCGGTTCCCTGGAAGAAGGAAAAACTTATGCCGTGGAAGGGATTTTGACGAAATCTGCGGATCTCCTCCGCTTTAACCACCTGCAGATGGTGTCCGTTATTTTAAAGGATTTAACGGGGACTCTCCAGTTGGCCTGGTACAATATGCCTTATATGAGAGCTAATTTAAAAGTAGGAAGCCGCTATATTTTTCGGGGAAAAGTGGCCAAGAAGAGAGGCCGCATGGTTATGGAACAGCCGGAGCTGTTTCACCCAGAGGATTATGCTGCTAAGGTTCATTCCCTGCAGCCCATTTACGGGCAGACCAGGGGATTGGGAAATAAAACCATTGTCAGGGCCGTTTCCCAGGCTTTGGCTCAAAGGCCTATGGAGAGGGAATATCTGCCGGAGTATTTAAGAAGCCGGTATCAACTGGCGGAATACAATTTCGCTGTAGAGCATATCCATTTTCCGGCGGATACCCAGGAGCTGCTCTTTGCCAGAAAAAGGCTGGTATTTGACGAATTTTTCTTTTTTATTCTGGCGGTCCGGCGGCTGAAGGAAAAGAGAGACGGGAAAAAAAGCCCCTATACCATGGCAATGGTTCCGGAGGTGGAACGGGTAAAAGAAAATCTCCCCTACGCCCTTACGGACGCCCAGGAGCGGGCTTTAAAAGAAATTATGGAAGATTTAACCGGCGGCATGGTAATGAACCGTTTAATCCAGGGCGACGTAGGATCCGGAAAAACCATACTGGCTGTGCTGGCCCTTCTGCTGACGGTTTACAACGGTTACCAGGGAGCCCTGATGGCTCCTACGGAGGTTTTGGCCAGACAGCATTTTGAATCCATATCTTCGTTGCTGAGGGAGCAGGGGATTTCTAAAACCCCGGTTTTAGTTACAGGTTCCATGACTGCCAAGGAAAAGCGGGAGGCATACCAAAAGATTGCTTCCCATGAGGCTGACATCATTATCGGGACCCATGCTCTGATTCAGGAAAAAGTTCTTTACGACAATCTGGCCCTGGTTATTACAGACGAGCAGCACCGTTTCGGCGTGGGGCAGAGAGAGGCCTTGGGAGAAAAGGGAAAAACGCCTCACATTATGGTTATGAGCGCTACTCCCATTCCCCGTACCCTTGCCATTATCCTGTACGGCGATCTGGATATTTCCGTGATTGATCAGGTTCCTGCCAGCCGTCTTCCTATTAAAAACTGCGTGGTGGATCCGGGATACCGGAAAAAAGCCTATGATTTTATTGAAAAACAGGCGGCCCAGGGGCGGCAGGCCTACGTCATCTGCCCCATGGTAGAGGCCAGCGAAATGATAGAGGCGGAAAACGTACTGGACTATGCGAAGGAGCTGAGGAAAGTTTTCCCGCCCTCCATAACGGTAGAGTATCTTCACGGAAAAATGAAGCCTAAAGAGAAAAATAAGATTATGGAGCGCTTTGCAGACGGTGAGATCCAGGTTCTGGTGTCCACTACGGTAGTGGAGGTAGGTGTCAACGTCCCCAACGCTACCGTAATGATGATTGAAAACGCCGAGCGCTTCGGTTTGGCCCAGCTTCACCAGCTCAGAGGAAGAGTGGGAAGAGGAAGCTATCAATCCTACTGCATTATGGTGGACTGCTCCGGAGAGGAAGAGACGGGAAAGAGACTGGATATTTTAAACCGTTCCAACGACGGATTTTACATTGCGTCAGAGGACTTAAAGCTGCGGGGGCCGGGAGATATTTTCGGCCTGCGCCAGAGCGGAGATATGGAGTTTCGTCTGGCGGATATTTTCACAGACGCAGATATATTAAAAAATGTTTCTAAGGAGGCGGACAGCCTGCTGAAAGAGGATCCGGAGCTGGAGAGAGAGGAACACCGGGAACTGAAGCGGCGGCTGGCGGCTTACCTGACTAAAAGTTATGAAAGGCTGAATTTATAATATGGCAGAGATGAGATATGTAATTGTAGGATCCGGCTGGAGATCCAAATTTTATGTTCGCATTGCTCAGGCCCTTCCTGAGTGCTTTGAGGCGGCGGCAATGCTTTGCAGAACGCCGGAAAAGGCGGAGAAGATGCATCGGGAAACGGGAGTGTACGCAACGGTTTCTGTGGAAGAATGCCTGCGGCTGAAACCGGACTTTATCGTGGTGGCAGTAAATAAGGCCGATATTTTTAAGGTTTCCCGGTACTGGCTCAACAAAGGATTCCCGGTATTGTGCGAAACCCCGGCAGGGTTAAAGATGGAAGATTTGGAAGACGCGTGGCAGCTTCACTGCTACGGGGCAAGACTGCAGGTGGCGGAGCAGTATCACCGTTTCCCCAGGTATGAAAAAGTATTGGAATTAGTAAAATCCGGCATTATCGGGGAACCCTGGGCCGTGGATCTCTCTGTGGCCCATGACTACCACGGCATCAGCCTTATTCGCAGGATTTTGGGAACCGGGTTTGAAAACGCCTCCTTCATTGGAAAACGGTTTTCATTTCCCGTTCTGGAGACAGCCGGACGGGAAGGGGCCGTGGAAGGCGGAGCCGTAAAGCATCAGGATCGAATCCGTATGGACATAGAATTTGAAGGAGGAAAAACCGGATTTTACGATTTCTCCTCTGTCCAGTACCATTCCTTTATCCGGGGCACATCTTTCCGGATCCAGGGGACTTTGGGAGAAATAAAGGACAATACGGTTTTGTACATGGACGGCCCAAAACCCTGCTCTATGGATATAACCTGGGAAAATCCCCTGGAAAAAGCGGGACTTTCGGAAGACGAAGCCGCCATTGCAGGAATACTTTCCGGAATGAAGGCTTATATTGATACAGGAGTGGAGGCGTACCCTCTGGCAGAGGCCCTTCAGGACGCTTATTTTGCCCTTCTTATGGATCGGGCCCTTTTGCATCCCTATGAAACCATCTATTCGGAAACCCAGATGTGGGGGTATTAAAAGGAGGGGGGAGAAATGCAGATTGAAGAGCTGCAGAAGTGTTGTAAGCAATCAAAAATCAAGTGGTATAAACATGCATTACAACGAATGCAGGAAAGAGATATAAGTCGGGAAGATGTTAAAAATTGTATTATGCACGGCGAAATTATCGAGGACTACCCAGACGACTTCCCGAATCCAAGTTGTTTGATTTTTGGGCATACTGTCATTAATAATATTATTCATGTTGTGGTTAGTATGGACAATGAAAACATAGGTATTATAACAGCATATTTTCCGAATACCGATAAATTTGAGAGCGATTTAAAAACTAGAAAGGGGCGTTGATTATGTGTATGTTATGTAAGTGCGATACAGTAAAACAGAGTACAACAACGCATGTTGTAAATTACAAAGGCTCTGTAATTGTGATTAAAAATGTACCATGTGAAGAGTGCGAACAATGCGGAGAAATTTTTTATACTGACGATGTAGCGGAACGCCTGGAAAAAATCGTTAATAATGCGAAAAAGTTATTGCAAGAAATTTCCGTATTTGATTATTCCAGAGTGGCATAAAAGAGAAATCTCGGGCAGATAACCGGGGATTTTGCAGCATTTAGCCGAAAGGGCGCCGCCCTAAGCTGTATTTCAGCTTCGGAACGGCGTCCTTTGGTGTCAGTGTTCGATTTTAAGATGTTTTATTTGCCGGCCATCTGGCGCTCCTGGGCTTCAATCATTTTCTTTACCATATAGCCGCCAACAGAACCGTTCTGTGCAGAAGTCAGGTTTCCGTTGTAACCGTTGGTCAGGGGTACGCCTAATTCGTTGGCAACTTCCATTTTAAATCTGTCCATTGCCTCTCTTGCTTCCGGTACGTTTGTTTTGTTAGAAGAATTACTTGTAGACATAAAAACGCCTCCTTTGATTCGATTTGCCGCCGCGTTGTTTAGCGGGCAGCGGCTTGTTTTGTGCTACATCCGTAGTATGTGCGGCTGATAAATTAATACACTAGAAGGTTCTGCGTAATCTTCCAAAACCTAGAAAACATGAAATTAAGCCAAAACTTTTCGTTGAATGGACATACAAATATGTCCCTTTGGCTCATTGAACGCTGAAATCGTAAGAAAAATCCTCTTGTCTATCTGAAACATTCATATTATACTGTTAAGGACGAGGGAAAATACATGAGAGTTATTGCAGGCAGCGCAAAAAGGCTGCAGTTAAAAACCGTAAAAGGTATGGAAACAAGACCGACGACGGATCGGATAAAAGAAACGCTGTTTAATATGATCCAACAGGAACTTTTGGACTGCCGGTTTTTAGATTTGTTTTCCGGAAGCGGGGCCATTGGCATTGAAGCTTTAAGCCGCGGCGCTTCCCGGGCCGTATTTGTAGAGAATAATCCGGCGGCCGTATCCTGCATTCGGGATAATTTAAAAACCACCCGGCTGGAAGAACGGGCAAGTGTCCGGTCAGAAGACGTTTTCCGGGCTTTGGACAGACTGGAAGGATCAGGAGAACAGTTTGATGTGATTTTTATGGATCCTCCGTACCGTCTGGATCTTGAAAAAAAAGTTTTAGAAAAGCTGAAGGACTCTTCCGTGGCAGATGAGAAGACTCTGATTATCGTCGAGGCCTCTCTGGATACGGACTTTAGCTGGCTGGCCAAACAGGGCTGGCGTTTGCTGAAAAACAAAGAATATAAGACCAACAAGCACGTGTTTATTGTCAGAGAAGACCGGTAAACGCGCTTTTGGCGTATCAAAATACGATAAATTATAAAAAGGATAAAAAAATGAGTGTGAAAATAGCTGTGTACCCAGGAAGCTTTGACCCGGTGACCCTGGGCCATTACGATATTATTGAACGGACCTCCAAAATTATGGATCGGGTAGTCATTGGAGTTTTGCATAATAAATCCAAAACCCCGTTGTTTTCCGTTGAGGAACGTGTTAAGATGTTAGAAGAGGTTACGGCAGGCCTTCCCAACGTAGAAGTAAAAAGTTTTGACGGCCTTTTAATTGATTTTGCCAGAAGCTGCGGCGCCAGTGTTATCGTCCGGGGACTCCGGGCTGTAACGGATTTTGAATACGAGCTTCAGATGGCCCAGACCAACCGGGTCATTGCGCCGGAGATTGATACCCTGTTTTTAAACACAAATTTAAAATATTCCTACCTCAGTTCCAGCATTGTAAAAGAGATTGCTGCTTTTGGAGGAGAGATAGGAGAGTTTTTGCATCCTCAGGTAGCTCAGAAGGTCATTGAGAAATTTTCCCAGAATACGGGGGCGGACGGCAAGCAGGAGAAGCCGTCCGGCAAAGGGATTCTGTAAAATGTAGAGTAAGGAGAAGAACGTTATGGTAAGCAGAATTGAACAATTAATTAATGAAATCGAAGAATTTATTGATAGCTGCAAATATCAGCCCCTTTCCAACACGAAAATACTGGTCAATAAGGAAGAGCTGGAAGAGCTTTTAGTAGAGCTGCGCCTGAGGGTTCCTGATGAGATCAAACAGTATCAGAAAATTATCAGCAATCAGGACGCCATTTTAAATGAGGCCAGAACCCAGGCTGACGCCATGCTTCAGGAAGCTAACGCCCAGACCAATGAGCTGGTAAATGAACACGAGATTATGCAGAGAGCCTACGCCCATGCCAATGAAGTGGTGGAGCAGGCCCAGGCCCAGGCTCAGGCTATTGTGGACAATGCGGTCAATGACGCTAATAATATCCGCCAGGGAGCCATCCAGTATACAGACGATATGCTGAGAAGCCTTCAGACCATTATCAACCATTCCATGGAGGGAGCAAAAGGGCGCTTTGACGCTTTTATGTCTTCCATGCAGTCCAGCTATGACATTGTTTCCTCTAACCGCAACGAACTTTCCGGCGGCATTGCAGCTCCTGCAGAAGAAACTACCCAGCAGGATGGACAAAACCAGCCAGAATAAAACAGGCTCCCGAAAGAAGTCCATGGAGCAGCTTCCACAGTACATAATGGCAGATGGAAAAACACGGGGAATCCTGCAGGGCAGGATTCTCTTTTGCGTTGTCAGCCTCCTTGCAAAAGAGCACGCTTTTCGTCTGAAAGACGCCGGAAAGGCCGCCGAAGGCCGCCGCCATGACAATCAAAAGAGCCCCCGTAAACCCTGGCACGGAGTCGGCGATAATCTGGATCCCTGTAGTGATTTCAATGGCCCCCAGCAGGGCGCTGCGGTACACAGGCCGGGAGAAGGGAATCTTTGCGGCATAAAGGGCGGCAATGGAAAAAATAATAATATAGCCGCCGATTTTTACCATGGTTTCTGCACAGGACATAATGGATACGTCCAGGGAAAAAGTCCGGACCGGGGCAGAGCCGGACAGTGGGAGGGGTTCCGATTCTTTCGGGTATACCGCAAAAGACAGGAAGGCCAGAGGGACTACCGGAAGATAGAGAGAGAGGAGGACTTTCCAGGAAGGAATCGCCTGAGAAAGCCCTGCAATCTGGCTCATAACGTAACCCAACAGAAACATGGGGCTGGGATGGTTGCTGATGGCCAAAAGCCGTCTGGCCTCGGAACGGGAGATCCGGCCGTCCCGGTAAAATTCGCTGCAGGTTTTGGCCCCCATAGGATAACCGCACAGGAATCCGGACAAAAGGACGTAAGAGCCGTTTTCCGTCAGGCCCAAAAACCGGGAGAAAAAAGGCCTCAGGGGCCGTGTAAGCCAGGGAACGCCTCCCAGTCCTACAACGGCTGCGGAGCAGAGCATAAAGGGAAAGAGGGTGGGAAGAACCACCATTCCCCATAATAAAAGTCCGTTTTTTGCGCCCTCTACGGCCAGAGGCGGATTAGACAGCAGGAAAAAAAGAGAAAGGACAGCTATGGCCCGCCTGAAAAGGGGAAAGAGAGAAACCGCGGATTTTTTCATAGACACCTGAATACAATGCTTTATACACTTATATGAAATGGCGCGGTGAGGATATGCTTTTCTTTGTCCTGATTCTGATACTGGCTCTTTTTAACGCTGCTTTGTCAGACCGTTTGTTAAATGATCCGGATTATTACCGTCTGGATTCCTATACCTGGGAAAGCGACGAATTTCGCAATATGCAGCTTGGAGAGCTGTTGGCAGGAGAGGCTGTTTTGGATCCGGAAATGGCAGCCGCCCTTATGGCGGAACACGATTTTGATTTGACAGATCTCTCTTCCCTGAAATTTTCCAGCGCCCCTGTTTTGGCCCGAAAGCCCGAGGCCTTCCGGAAGCTGACAGCGGCCTATGAAACGGTAATGGGGGATTTAAAGTACTTTCCCATCCCAAAAAGCGGTGGGGACGGAGCGCCGGATATTTCCTATGAAAACGGCTGGATGGATACCAGAACCTACGGAGGGGAACGGGGCCATGAAGGCTGCGATATTATGGCCAAGGGCGGCGGACGGGGATACTTTCCTGTTATCAGCATGACCGACGGGACAGTGGAAAAAATCGGCTGGCTGGAACAGGGAGGATGGCGCATAGGCATTCGCGCTCCCGGAGGGCTTTACCTTTATTACGCCCACCTTTACAGTTATGCCAAAGACTGGAAGGAGGGAGATACTGTGACCGCCGGGACCCTGTTAGGATACATGGGGGACAGCGGTTACAGCGCCATACCGGGAACCACAGGAAACTTTGACGTTCACCTCCATGTAGGAATGTACCTGCAGACGGATCACTATGAGGAGCTTTCCATAAATCCCTATTGGCTGTTAAAATATCTGGAAAAATATCGGCTGCGATATGATTTGCGCCAATGACAGACAAAAATATAGACAAATTGCCTAATACCATTTTTTTCTCTGATATGGTATGATCTTAAATCAGAAGTTTTGGAAAAGAGGACGGAAACGTGAGAGAAAACGAACTGCCTGAGGCATACTTAGAACGTATGCGGGGGCTTTTAGGAGAAGAAGAATACCTTCATTATATCAATAGCTTTCAGGAAGAGGAGTGGAAGGGACTCAGGGTCAATACCCATAAGCTTTCCCCGGAAGAGTTTCAAAAAATGGCGCCCTGGGAGCTGGAAAAAATCCCCTGGATTCCCAATGGTTTTTATTACAGAGAGGGGGACAGACCCGCCAGAGATCCCTATTACTTTGCCGGTTTATACTACCTTCAGGAGCCAAGCGCTATGACTCCGGCGTCCACCCTTCCGATTACTCCGGGAGATAAAGTGTTGGATCTGTGCGCTGCACCGGGAGGAAAGAGTACGGAATTAGGCGCAAAGCTAAAAGGCCAGGGGATGCTGGTGGCCAACGACGTCAGCAATTCCAGGGCCAAAGCTCTTTTGAAAAATCTGGAAATGGCCGGCATTGCCAATGTCTGCGTTACCAGTGACACGCCCAGGCGCCTGACAGAAGCCTTCCCGGAGTTTTTTGACAAGATTTTGGTAGACGCCCCCTGCTCCGGAGAGGGTATGTTCCGGAAGGATAAGGATATGGTAAAGGACTGGCTTCTTCACGGGCCGGATCACTATGCAAAGCTCCAGAGAGAGATTGTAGAAGAGGCCGTAAAAATGCTGAAGCCGGGAGGATACCTGATGTATTCCACCTGCACCTTTTCCATAGAAGAAGACGAGGGGATTGTAAATTATATTTTGGACGAATTTCCGGATATGTGTTTGCTAAGCCTGCCTCTCTTTGAAGGAGCCAGCGACGGCATCGGGCTCTCCGGCTGCCTGCGGCTCTTCCCCCATAAGCTTCAGGGAGAAGGCCATTTTATCGCTCTTTTATATAAGCAGCCATCGGTGCCCCAAAAGAGCCTTATGGAAATCTATTACGGGAAAAAGGCCAAAAGGGAAACGCCGGCTGATGAGAAAAAGGAATCCAGTCCTCTTTCTCAAAAATGGTACCCTCCCTTGGCTGAGTTTTTGTCTCACTGCCGCGGCAAAGAATGGGAGCCCCAACGGTTTATGGAAAAAAACGGCTTGATTTATTATCTCCCCGAAGGCTTTTTAAAGGGAGCGCCCCTTCGTTATCTCCGTACCGGCCTGCTGCTGGGGGAAGAAAAAAACGGTCGTTTTGAACCTTCCCAGGCCTTTGCTATGGCGCTGAAAAAGGGCCAGTTTGACCACGAGTGCTCCTTTAGCCGGGAGGATCCCCGGGTAATCCGTTACCTGAAGGGAGAGACGGTTTTCCTGTCGGAAGAAGAGACGGAAAAAGAAGACGGCTGGCGGCTGGTACTGGCAGACGGCTATCCTTTAGGCTGGGCCAAGGCCACGGGACAAACCCTGAAAAATAAATATTATCCGGGATGGCGGTGGCTGTAATGGGAGAAAATTTGAAAAAAACCATGCGTCTGGATCGGTTCCTTGCTGAGATGGGGAAGGGAACCCGCAGTGAAATCAAGGCCCTGATGAAAAAGGGCCGGGTTACGGTAAACGGGGCCTGTGAAAAAAGGCCGGAACGAAAGATTTGCCCTCAGGAGGACACTGTCTGTCTGGACGGCGCCGCAGTTGAATACAAGGCCTGGGAATACTATATGTTAAATAAGCCTCAGGGAGTGGTTTCCGCTACCGAGGACGGGCGCTGGCCCACTGTAGTAGGGCTTATTGGAGAAGCTTCCAGAAGAGATCTCTTCCCCGTTGGACGGCTGGATATTGATACAGAAGGGCTTCTTCTCATTACCAATGACGGAGCCCTGGCCCATGACCTTTTATCGCCGAAAAAGCACGTAGACAAGGTATATTTTGCCCGAGTTGCCGGGAAGCTACCGGAGAACGCCGGGAAGCGGTTTGAAGAAGGCATTGTTTTAGAGGATGGGACCAAAACTATGGCGGCCCATCTGGAAATACAGGAGAGAGGGCAGCAGGAGGACGAACCTTTTGGGGAAACGGAGGTTAAACTGACCATTCGGGAAGGGAAGTTTCACCAGGTAAAGAGAATGTTTCAGGCCCTGGGCTGCCAGGTGGTATTTTTAAAACGCCTGTCTATGGGGCCTCTGACTCTGGATAAAAATCTGAAGCCGGGAGAGTACCGGAAACTGACCCAGGAGGAGATTCTCCTGCTGAAAAACAGACAACAATAGATTAGGATAGGTGACGTATGCTGAGAGACAAAAAAGCGGTGATATTTGATCTGGACGGAACTCTGGTGGATTCCATGTGGATGTGGAAAGAGATTGACATTGAATATCTTGGGGGCTTTGGCTATAGCTGTCCGGAGGATCTGCAAAAGACCATAGAAGGAATGAGCTTTTCGGAAACCGCCGTATATTTTAAAGAGAGATTTTCTATCCCGGATTCCCTGGACGAGATCAAGGCTGCCTGGACCAGAATGTCTCTGGAAAAATACCGGTGCGAGGTTCCCTTAAAGAAAGGGGCCAGAGAATTTTTAGAGTACTTAAAGAGCCGGGGAATCAAGGCCGGCATTGCCACCAGCAACGGTAGGATGATGGTAGACGCCGTGCTGGAATCCTTAAAGATCCGGGATTACTTTCAGGCGGTTTCTACGGCCTGCGAAGTGGCGGCGGGGAAACCGGCCCCGGATATTTATCTCCGGGTGGCAGGTCTTTTAGGCACAGCCCCGGAGGACTGCGCCGTTTTTGAAGACGTTCCCGCCGGTATTTTGGCAGGAAAAAGTGCCGGAATGACGGTTTACGCAGTAGAGGACGAATTTTCCAGACACATGAGAGCAGAAAAGGAACGTCTGGCGGATTACTTTATAGAAGATTTTTTTGAACTCTTAAACGGGGTGGAAGCATGACAAGAGATTTCCTGCCTGTCAGTCAGGCGGACATGAAAAAAAGAGGCTGGGAACAGTGTGACTTTGTTTACATTACAGGGGATGCCTACATCGACCATCCTTCCTTTGGCACAGCAATTATCAGCCGGGTTTTAGAGGCCCACGGATATAAAGTAGGGATTATTTCTCAGCCGGATTGGAAGGATGACGGCAGTATCGCAGTGTTAGGGGAACCGCGGCTGGGGTTTTTAGTTTCCGGCGGCAATATGGACTCCATGGTAAACCATTACGCCGTTTCCAAAAAAAGACGGAAAACCGACGCTTATACCCCTGGAGGAATCATGGGGAAACGGCCGGATTACGCCGTTGTAGTGTACTGCAACCTGATTCGGAGAACCTTTCCCAAAGCTCCCATCATTATCGGCGGGATTGAGGCCAGTTTAAGGCGGCTAGCCCATTACGACTACTGGTCGGACAAGCTGAAGCATTCCATTCTCATTGATTCCCAGGCGGATTTGATTTCTTACGGCATGGGAGAGCGCTCCATTGTAGAAATCGCCGACGCCCTGGATTCAGGGCTCAATGTCCGGGATATTACCTTTATTAACGGAACCGTATATAAAACCTCTAGTTTAGATTCCGTATACGACGCCATCCTTCTGCCTTCTTTCCAGGAACTGGAAAAGGATAAAAAAGCCTACGCTAAAAGCTTCTATATCCAGTATTCCAATACGGATCCCATTACGGGGAAACGTCTGGCGGAGCCTTACCGGGACAACCTTTACGTCGTCCAGAATCCGCCGTCAGCCCCTTTATCTACAGAAGAAATGGATCAGGTTTACGGCCTTCCTTATATGCGGGCGTGGCATCCCTCTTATGACAAGGAGGGCGGCGTACCGGCTTTTTCTGAGATCAAATTCAGCCTTATCAGCAACCGTGGCTGCTTTGGATCCTGCAGTTTCTGCGCCCTGACTTTCCACCAGGGCCGGATTATCCAGGCCAGAAGCCATGAGTCCCTGGTAGAAGAAGCCCAGCTTTTAACGCAGGAAAAGGATTTTAAGGGCTATATTCACGACGTAGGCGGCCCCACAGCCAATTTCCGCTATCCGGCCTGCGGGAAGCAGTTGACTCACGGGGCCTGCAAAAATAAGCAGTGCCTCTTTCCGGAGCCCTGCAAAAATCTCCGGGCGGATCACACGGATTATATTGAACTTCTGAGGAAACTGAGATGCATTCCCAAAGTCAAAAAGGTGTTTATCCGTTCCGGAATCCGCTTTGACTACCTTTTAGCGGACTCCAAGGGCAAATTTTTGGAAGAGCTTTGCCGTTACCACGTCAGCGGCCAGCTAAAAGTGGCTCCGGAGCACGTGTCGGATCAGGTTCTGAGCCTTATGGGGAAACCCCAAAACCAGGTATACAAAAGGTTTTGCGGGGAATACAGGAAAATGAATGAGAAACTGGGGTTAAAGCAGTACCTGGTGCCCTACCTTATGTCCTCTCACCCAGGCTCAACCATGAAGGCGGCAGTGGAACTGGCGGAATATCTCAGGGATTTAGGCTATATGCCGGAACAGGTTCAGGATTTTTATCCCACGCCCTCTACCATTTCCACCTGTATGTACTATACGGGTCTGGATCCCCGTACCATGAAACCGGTGTACGTGCCGAAAAATCCTCATGAAAAAGCCATGCAGAGAGCGTTGATCCAGTACCGGAGGCCGGAAAACAGGGCTTTGGTTGAGGAAGCGTTAAAGCTTGCCAAACGGACGGATTTAATCGGCTACGGGGAAAAGTGCCTGATCCGGCCGGAAAAGACAGACCCGCCGCAGGCGAAGGCGGCCCCGAAACCCGGAAAAAAGAAAACCATCCGAAACATTCACAAAAAGAAGGGAAACTGATGCTATGGGAAAGAAACGCTGCAAATCCATTGCCATTGTAACAGGAGCTTCCTCTGGTATGGGAAGGGAAGCCGTCCTTCAGCTTGGCGACCGTTTCGGCGGACTGGAAGAGATCTGGGCAGTGGCCCGGAGAGAGGACAGGTTAAAGGAGCTGGCCAAAGAGTCAGTGATTCCTGTAAGAATATTTCCCCTTGATTTATCGGAAAGAGAAGGCGTCAAGATTCTGGAAGACGCCCTGAAGGCAGAAACGCCGGCGGTGAGATTTCTCGTAAACGCCGCCGGTTTCGGAAAGAACGGTCCTTCCTCCCAAATTTACTGGGAGGATGAGGCCGATATGGTAAGGGTCAACTGTGAAGCCCTCTGCAGCGTAACCAACATGGCTCTCCCTTATCTGGCAAAAGGAGCCAGAGTCCTCCAATTCGCCTCTGCCGCCGCCTTTCTGCCTCAGCCGGAATTTGCTGTGTACGCGGCTTCCAAAGCCTTCGTTTTAAGCTACAGCCGGGGGCTGGACGCGGAGTTAAGATCCAGGGGGCTCTGCGTTACGGCCGTCTGCCCCGGCCCTGTGAAAACAGAGTTTTTCCAGGTGATGGAAGAAGGGCAGCCAAAGAGGGACTATCCATTGTATAAGCGTCTTGCCATGGCAAAGCCGGAAAAGGTAGTCAAATGGGCCATTCTGGATTCTATGGCGGGAAAACGGGTTTCCGTATACGGCCCTCTTATGAAAGGCTTTTATCTTCTCTGCAAAATCCTGCCTCACGGATTTCTGCTGTATCTCATGAGAGGTTTTTCTGCAGAAGGCCCATTTACCACCAAAAGACTTTCCGCAAAGGAAGCCGGGAAAGGAGAAGACAAAGGATGAAGAAGATTCCAAAGGGCTGCCGGGGTTACCGCGCTTACCGGAGAAAAATACAGCTTTTAGAAATCGGCATCGGAGCTGCTATGATTATCGCCCAGCTTTTGGCCCGCAATTTTACAGACAACCAGGCAGCCAAAAATATCCTGACGGTTATGGCGGTTTTAATGGTTTTGCCTGTGGCAAACGTGGCCTCTCCATTTCTGGCTGCTATCCGCTGCCGTCTGCCGGAAGAGACTTTTTACGAGTCCATAAAGCCTTACGAGGGCCGCTGCCGGATACTCTACGAGCTGATTATCACATCGAAGGAGCAGATTATCCCTGCAGACGCGGCAGCCCTTCACCCAAACGGCGTTTACCTTTGCTGCACCAGCAGCAAACTGGACAAAAAGAAAGCCGAGAGTTATTTAAACGAAATGTTTTCCGCCCACCGTCTGGATGCCAATGTACGGATCTTTACCGAGGCGGGGGCCTTTGAGCGCCGCTTAAAATCCTTAAAGCCCATGGAGTCTTTTGAGGACGACGGAAGCGTAGATTACGGCGCGGAGCTGTTAAGAAATCTGTCTATGTAGTACATAGATGCCATAGAAAGGGGCTGCTGCATATGCGTCTTCTGACCGTAGGCGCCAATGAAGAGGGACAGCGGTTGGACAAGCTGCTGTCTAAATATCTCAGCGAAGCTGGAAAAGGCTTTCTGTACAAAATGCTGCGAAAAAAGAATATTACCCTCAATGGAAAAAAATGCGACGGATCGGAACGGCTGAAAAAGGGCGACGAGATCCGCCTTTTTCTGTCAGAGGAAACCATTGAAAAATTCTCCGGGAAAATTCCCGGCCAAGTTTCCAGGCAAAATTCCAGACAAAAGGCGGAAGGAAAGGCTGTCTCAGGAACGTATCCCGACGGGTCAGAGCTATCTATTATATACGAGGACAGCCATATTCTGCTGGCAAGCAAACCGGCGGGAATGCTTTCCCAAAAGGCCAGGGAATCCGATATTTCCATGGTGGAGCAGATTATAGGCCACCTTCTGGCAAAGGGGGAGCTTACGGCGGAAGAACTCAGAACCTTCCGGCCCTCTGTCTGCAACCGTTTGGATCGGAATACCAGCGGTCTCATTGCCGCCGGAAAGTCCCTGGCCGGCCTTCAGATGCTGTCAGAGGCCTTTCGGGAACGGACGGTCCATAAATACTACCTGTGCATCGCTGCAGGCAGGATTACCAAACCCTTTCAGGCGGAAGGCTTTTTAAAAAAAGACGAAAAAACCAATCAGGTAACGGTTTCTAAAATTCAGACTCCCGACAGCGATCCCATCCTGACCCGCTACGTGCCCTTAGGCGTAAACGACAATTATACCTTATTGGAGGCGGAGCTGATTACAGGAAAAACCCATCAGATCCGCGCCCACCTGGCCTTTCTGGGACACCCTATCGCCGGAGATATGAAATACGGAAGCAGGAGAGTAAACGAGAAGGTCAAAAGGGAGTACGGCGTCTCCTGCCAGCTTCTTCACTCCTGGCGGCTTATCATGCCGGAAAATTTACAGGAGCCTTTTTCCTATCTTTCGGGAAAAGAATTTCGGGCCCGGGTTCCATCTGTATTTCAAAATATGGCAGAGAAGGAGGGGCTGACAGGCTTCAAGCTTTAGGAAAAGCATAAGGAGCATCAATACGGTGTTCCTTCCGGTACTGGCTGGGAGACTTTTTGCAGTTTTTTTCAAAATATTTGTAAAAAAAGTTTTGATTTCCAGCTCCCACTTCCTGAAAGATCTCCTGAACAGGCCGATCCGTATCTTCTAAAAGCCGGAGACAGGCTTTTAGCCGAAGATCCAACTGGATTTCTTTAAAGGTTTTGCCGGTCTGTTTTTTTAACAGGGCGGAAATATATTTAGGGTGGTAGCCGAATACGCCGGACAGCTCTTCTAATGTACAGAAGGCAAAATGGTGCTCCAGATAGAACAGGATTTCCATGGTGCTCTGTACCTGGCCGGAAGAAATCTGAACCAGGGTATCCTGGGCTTCATCATGGTAGAGCCGCAGCAGCTCTACAAAGATTAAATGGAGATACCCCTGAATCATTTCCTTACTGTAAAGGCGGCCATCATAATACTCGGCAAAAAGCTGGCAGAAGAGGGTGGAGATAACCGGATTTTTATGGGCGCGGAACACCATATAGTGATCGTGGGTATCGTTTCCGTCAGCCAAAACATGGAGCATGAAATGGGAGAGAATGCTTTGCTCCCCAATCTGGCGGAGAAAGCCGTTGTCGAAAAACTCGTTGCTCATACTGAGGTTAATGACAATATCATTTTCTCCGGCGTACAGCTTCCTGCGAATCACATCTTTGTCAAAAATCACCACGTCTCCCTGATACAGGGTGATGGGGCGGTTGTCTATGACATAGTCGCATTTTCCAGAATAAATAAAATTCAGGTTCAGATTGGAATGAACATGATCCGGGACACTGGTAAAACGGGAATCCTTGCGAATGAGGATTTCCGTTTCTTTTAATGTAGGCAGATAGAAGTGGAGAACCGTTTTCCCCTTTACCTGTTTTTGTTCCAAATTCTGATAAACGGAGCTGACGGCCCCGGGATTTTCCAGATAATATCTTTCGCTCCGGGTCTTTGTCCGGAATAACTTATCTAATTCGTTTTGGTTCATAATCTTACTTTTTGACAGTCTCCTTCTGACATATTACCGTTGTCTTTCCAGCTCATGCCGGATATAATAAGGTCGTAAATGAGAAATCTACGTAGATTATATCAGATACAGGGCCATGTACGCAAGAAAAATGACAATGTAAATTTATTACGATATGACAGAGATACAGGAGGGTATCAGTATGGATTATAAGAAAATGGCATCAGAAATTCTGCCTCTTGTGGGAGGAAAAGAAAACGTGCTTTCATTGGTTCACTGCGCCACCAGGCTTCGGTTCTCCCTGAAGGACGGAGAAAAATTTGAAACAGAAAAGCTGAAAAAAGTCAAAGGCGTTATGGGGGCTATGTTTACAGGGGGACAGTACCAAGTGATTATAGGAACCGATGTTAATCACGTTTACGACGAGCTGCTCAGCCTTACGGGAGCCCAGGGAGGAACCGTAGATATTGTAGAACAAAATGACTTAAAGGGCAGTCAGAAGGAAACCGGCCGTATGGCTGCGGTAATGGATCTCATTTCCAGTCTCTTTACTCCCGCCATTGCAGCCATTACCGGAGCGGCGATGATAAAGGTTGTCCTGGTTATTCTGACTATGACCGGGCTTATGGATTCTTCCGGACAGACTTACCAGCTCTTTAGTATGGTTGGCGACGCACCTTTTTACTTTATGCCGGTGATTTTAGCCTATACCTCTTCCGTAAAATTCGGAGTGGATCCCATGGTGGGCCTTACCATAGGGCTGTGTATGGTACACCCCACTTATACTTCCCTGGTAAATGCAGGGGAGAGCGTAAAGATGTTTGGTTTCCTTCCTGTAAATCTGGCCACCTATACGTCTACGGTTCTCCCGGTGATTTTAGTCATTTATGTGGCTTCCTGGGTACAGAAACTGGCAGAGAAACTTTCGCCTAAGGTAATCCGCTTCTTCTTTAAGCCTCTGCTGACCCTGATGATTATGACGCCCATTACCTTCTGTATCGTAGGCCCTCTGGGAAATCTTCTGGGAAAAGGTTTGGAATCCATTTTGTCTGTGGCTCAGGTCAATGTGCCCTGGTTCCTTCCTATTTTCTTTGGCGCCTTCGCCCCCATTGTCATTATGCTGGGAATGCACTACGCCGTAACCATTCCCCTGGCCCTGGCTGCCATTCAGGCCTTTGGGTACGATATGCTGGGCCCGGGCTTCCTGGTTGCCAATATCGCCCAGGGAGCAGCGGCTCTGGCAGTAGCCGTTTTGTGCAAAGACAAAGACTTTAAGTCCTTAGCCACTTCCACAGGCATCAGCGCTGTGCTGGGAACTACGGAACCGGCTTTATACGGAGTAAACCTTCGCCTGAAAAAGCCTCTTTACGCCAGTATTCTGGGCGGCTGCGCCGGCGGGATTCTCTGCGGCATTGCAGGCGTAAAAAGAATTGTATTCGGGCCTACAGGACTCACCTCCATTGCCATTTTTATTGACCCTGACAACAGCATGAACTTTGTCTTTGCTTTAGCAGGTGTGGCCCTTACCTTTGTCGTCACCTTTGCCCTGACCTATATCATGGTGCGTAAGGACGAAAAAATTCTGAAAGAAATCGGGAGGTAGCAGAGTATGAAACCATTTAAAAAAGACTTCCTCTGGGGCGGCGCAATCGCCGCTTCCCAGGCGGACGGCGGCTGGAACGAAGGAGGCAAGGGGCTGGACACCCAGGATCTCCGCTATTTTGACGCTTCCTGGGATAAGGAAATGCGCCAGGAAAACCGCAATATCAACATGACAGGAGAGCGCTTTCAAAAAGCCCTTTCTGACACGGACATTACCCATTATCCTTTCCGCTGGGCCATTGATTTTTACCACAACTACAAAGAAGATTTGGCTTTGATGGAAGAACTGGGACTGAAAATTTTCCGTACTTCCATTAGCTGGGCGCGGATCTATCCCAATGGCGATGACGAGACTCCCAACCAAGAGGGCCTTGCTTTTTACAAGGATTTATTTACAGAGTGCCATAAAAGAGGCATGAAGGTTTTCGCCACCATTCTCCATTACAATATCCCCGTAAATCTTATAACCCGGTACGGGGGCTGGAAGAGCCGCAAAGTTGTGGAGCTATATGTCCGTTACTGCAAAACCCTTTTTGAGCATTTGGGAGATCTGGTGGATTTTTGGCTTCCCTTTAACGAAATCAATTGTTCCCGATTTAATCCCTGGAATGGCTGCTGCCTCATAAAAGACCAGGAAGAGAATTACGACGAGGCCATTTTCCAGTGTACCCATCACCAGTTCCTGGCCAATGCCCTGGCAATTCAGGCGGCCCATGAGATGCTTCCCGGTTCCATGGTAGGAGGAATGATAGCCCGCTTCACCTCTTATCCGGCCACCTGCAAGCCTGCCGACGTCATGCAGTCCATTTTGGACGAAAACTATAAAAATTATTTTTACACCGACGTTATGGCCAGAGGAAAATACCCCTCTTATACGAGAAAAATGCTGGAGGAGTTAGGGGTAACCATTAAAATGGAACCGGGGGATGAGGAAATTTTAAGAAACAATACTGTAGACTTCTTATCTTTCAGCTACTATATGTCCATGATTTCCTCCAATGATCCGGACTATGAAATTACCAGCGGAAATCTTCTTTCCGGAAAGAAAAATCCCTATCTGAAAACCAGTGACTGGGGCTGGCAGATTGATCCCGAGGGCCTTCGAATTTCCTTAAACCAGATGTATGACCGGTATCAGCTTCCGATTTTTATAGCGGAAAACGGCCTGGGGGCTTATGATGTCCTGGAAGACGATAAAACCGTCCACGACGGCTACCGCATCGATTACCTGCGGGAACACGTCAGGGAAATGGGAAAAGCCCTGGAAGACGGCGTGGATCTTCTGGGATATACCATGTGGGGAATTTTGGATATTGTATCCTGTGGAACCATTGAAATGAGCAAACGCTACGGCGTCGTTTACGTGGACCGGGACGAAGAAGGACGGGGAACCAATAAAAGATACAAGAAAGACTCCTTTGAGTGGTACCGCCAGTGCATCGCCTCGGACGGCATCAGGATATAGATAAAAAATGTCAGGAAACCGTAATATTTCCTTCGTTGACTTTTCCTTCCTTCAACGGTACAATAGACCATGCAGCACTGGATCTTTTTAGGTTCTGCAAATTTTTAAAGAGAAAGAGAGAGGGCTTTCATGGTAAAAACATTAGGCAGGCGGATGGTGATCCTCTGTATGGCGGCGATGTTTTCTTTTTGCATCGGGACAGCCGCCTATGGCGGGGTAAACAATACCCAGAATAATCCTGAAGTTTTCGTAGACGGAACGAAAGTCAACGGAGTCGGCGTAGCAGGACTGACGCCGGAAGAGGCAAAAACACAGATCGAGGCTTTCTATCAGGGAAGCTATACCCTGACCATTGTTGATCAGAAGGGAAATAAGGAAAGCATCCGGGATCAGGAAATCGGGCTTTCCGTAACGGTAGGACAGGGATTGGATGAGATTTTAGCCAAAGAAAATGAAGGCGGACGCATCTCCGGTCCGGCTGTGGACAACAGCTATGAAGTAACCATGGATCTTCAGTTTAACGAAGAGGCCCTGAAGAAAAAACTGGAATCCCTGTCCTGCGTCAGCGGCGGCAATATCATTAAAACCGAGAACGCCCGGATTTCAGAATACTCGGAAGAGACGGGCTTTACCATTATTCCGGAGGTACAGGGAAACGATATTAATATGGAAAAGCTGGAGGCGGCGGTAAAGGACGCTCTGTCCCGCCACGCCGGCACACTAAATCTGGCGGAGGCCGGGTGCTACAATCAGGTTCAGGTAGCTTCTACTGACGAAGCGCTGAAAAACCAGTGCGACGCTATGAACCAGAGAGCCGCTATGACCATTACATACCGTTTCGGGGAAGAAAGCCAGGTACTGGAAGGAAAGACTATCGCCTCCTGGATCACATGGTCTTCAGAAACCGGCATATCCGTAGATCCCAATCAGACGGCGGCATACGTAGCGGCTCTGGCAGAGCAGTATGACACTGCCGGAAAGCCTCATTTATTCCGGACCGCTACAGGCCAGGATGTAACCGTTACAGGCCCTTACGGCTGGAAAATCGATCAGGCAGCGGAAATCCAGGCTTTGACGGCTGCAATCCTGACTGGGGAAAGCGCAGAACGGGAGCCGGTTTATTCCCAGACGGCAGCCAGCAGAAACGGCAATGATTACGGCATGACCTATGTGGAAGTGGATTTGGCCAACCAGCATATGTATCTGGTGGAAAACGGACAGTGTATTTTGGACGCTCCTTTTGTATCGGGCAACGTATCCAAAGGCTGGACAACGCCGCCTGGTATTTTCGGCCTGTATTATAAACAGAAAGATAAGGTTTTAAGAGGAGAGGATTATGCGACTCCTGTGAAATACTGGATGCCTTTTAACGGAGGAATCGGACTTCACGACGCAGACTGGCGCGGCAGCTTCGGAGGCGATATTTATAAAACCAACGGTTCCCACGGCTGCATCAATCTGCCTCCGGCCAAGGCGGCGGTTCTGTACGACCACGTATATAAAAATATGCCTATTATCTGCCATAACTAAGATGTTCCCGCCCAGTCTTCTCTTGACAGGGAGCAGCATTGGGGTTATAGTTTCATAAGACACCATAATCGGAGGAACATACCAATGGGAAAAATTATTTTAACAGGGGACCGTCCTACCGGACGTCTTCATGTGGGCCACTATGTTGGTTCATTAAAACGAAGGGTAGAACTGCAAAATTCCGGGGCCTATGACGAGATTTTCATTATGATTGCAGACGCCCAGGCCCTTACGGACAATGCGGATAATCCGGAAAAAGTGCGGCAGAATATTATCGAAGTCGCCCTGGACTATCTGGCCTGCGGACTGGATCCTAAGGTATCCACGCTGTTTATCCAGTCCCAGATCCCGGAACTATGCGAACTGTCCTTTTACTATATGAATCTGGTAACCGTATCAAGACTCCAGAGAAACCCTACTGTAAAATCGGAAATCCAGATGCGCAACTTTGAAGCCAGCATTCCCGTAGGCTTTTTCACCTACCCCATCAGTCAGGCGGCGGATATTACGGCATTTAAGGCCACAACGGTACCTGTAGGGGAAGATCAGATGCCAATGCTGGAACAGACTAGGGAAATCGTTCACAAGTTTAATACCGTTTACGGAGAAACCTTAGTAATGCCTGACATTCTTTTGCCGGACAACAAAGCGTGTCTGCGGCTCCCTGGAATCGATGGCAAGGCGAAAATGAGCAAATCCCTGGGGAACTGCATCTATCTGTCTGATACCCAGGAAGACGTCAGGAAAAAGATTATGTCCATGTTTACGGATCCCAACCATCTGAGAGTGGAGGATCCGGGCCAGGTAGAGGGAAATCCGGTATTTATTTATCTGGATGCCTTCTGCCGGGACGAGCATTTTGCCAAGTACCTTCCTGATTACCAGAACCTGGATGAACTGAAAGCCCATTATACCCGGGGCGGTCTGGGAGATGTAAAGGTAAAGAAATTCTTAAACGCCGTTCTCCAGGAAGAGCTGGAGCCTATTCGCCAAAGAAGAAAGGAATGGGAGAAGAAGATTCCGGAGGTTTATGAGATCTTAGAGGCCGGAAGCAAAAAAGCCGAAGCTGTGGCGGCCCAGACCCTTTCTGATGTAAAACGGGCAATGAAAATCAATTATTTTGAAGACAAAGAGTTAATTGCAGAGCAGGCTAAACGCTTCAGCTAGTTCTGCACTCGTAAAAATGATATAATATTTATGATAAGTGCCGGATTCTTTTGAGGATCCGGCATTTTGAATTTTCCGGAATTTATTCAAGTTTAGCTGAAACTTTTTTGCTTTGCCAAACGCCTAACAGATAGAAGCAGGAAAGGAGGTAACGATGGAAGCAACGATTCAACAGGAAACAGAGAAAGTCCTTTTGGAAAATTATGAGAAGTATTACCGTCTGGCCTACGCCTATACCCGGCGGGAGGCGGACGCTCTGGACGTAGTTCAGGAGAGCGCATACAAAGCTCTTCGGGATTGCAGAAAAGTGGGTGATGCATCTTATATTTCTACCTGGATTTACCGAATTGTGGTAAATTCATCCCTGGATTTGCTGAGAAATCGCAGAAAAACAGAAGGAAATGTGGGAGAACTGGGAACCGAGGAGATCCATGAGGATACTTATGGAGATCCGGATCTGGAACGGGCGATAAACTCCCTGGATGAAAAAGACAGAACCGTTATCATACTCCGGTATTTTGAGGAACAAAAGCTGGAAGATATTGCGCAGATTATAGGCGGTAATGTCAGCACTGTAAAATCCCGGTTATACCGGGGACTGAAAAAACTGAGGAATGCAATGGAAGCAAATCAGACATAAGGCTGGAAAGGAGCGCATATGAAAGACCAAGGAAAGAAACAGGACGCGGTAATGGGGACATTAAAAGAGCAATACCAGCGGATCCCGGTTCCGCCGGAAGCCAGAGAACGCCTGTTGGAAGGAATCCGTCAGGCTAAAGAAGAAAGCAGCGAAAATAAATCTTTTGAAAAAAAGAGCCGGCTGAAAAAGAAAACGGGAAAAGGAAAGATGGTTGTAATGTTAAAAAGGACAGCGGCAACAGCGGCGGCGGCCCTGGCGGCCATTACCATATTGGCAAATTCCAGCCGGGACGTGGCTATGGCAATGGTGAGGATTCCCGTAATAGGGGCTATCGCCGACGTAGTGACTTTTCGGACTTACGAATCCAAAGAAGGAAATTTTGAGGCCAGAGTGGACATTCCGGAAATTGCTCCCCTGGAAGGAACCATTGACGCCAACCAAGATATTGAGCGCTATGCCAATGAGCTGATTGCTCAGTATGAAGCGGATTTAAAAGCCAGCAGCGGTGAGGAAAATTATTCTCTTACTTCTCTCTGGGATGTAGTTTTTGAAAACGAAACATACGTTTCCATCCGGATCAGAACTACACAAGTCATGGCCAGCGGCACGGAATACGTTAAAATTTTCAATGTGGATAAAGCCACAGGGAAAACCGTGAGTCTGGCGGACCTGCTGCAGAATAATTCCCAGTTATTGACTGCAATTGGAGAGAACATTAAGGCACAGATGAGAAACCAAATGGCATCGGATCCGTCTATTTCCTATTTTTTGGATTCGGACACTCCGGAATGGGACTTTCAGGAGCTTACAGGGAAAGAGAGCTATTACTTTGATCGAGAAGGACGGCTGGTAATTGTTTTTGACGAATACCAGGTAGCTCCCGGATATATGGGCGCCGTAGAGTTCACTATCCCCTTAGATGTCACTGGCAACTTAACGTAAGAGGCGGAATGGGGAAACTCCTAATTGCACAAAAAGGCAATGTCGTTTATAATGGACTGGAATAAAAAGGAGAAATCACGAATGAATGCCAGAACATTAATCACGTTTTTAAATGCAGTAGAGCCTATGAAGTGCAACACCCGCCACTCCTGGACTTCTTCCGGACGGCAGGAAAGCGTCGCGGAGCATAGTTGGCGGCTGGCGCTGATGGCCTATCTTATCAAGGACGAGTTTCCCGAAGCCGATTATGATAAAGTGATTCTCATGTGTCTTTGCCACGATTTGGGTGAGGCCGTGACAGGAGACGTCCCGGCCTTTTCCAAAAATGACAGCCACAGGCAGATAGAAGGAGAAGCCATCAAACAGCTTCTTTGCCGCCTTCCGGAACCGTATTTCGGAGAATTGACGGCTCTTTTTCAGGAGATGGAGGAGCAAAAGACCCTGGAATCCCGAATCTACAAGGCATTAGACGCCATGGAATGCCTGATCCAGCATAATGAGGCGGATATATCCACCTGGCTGCCTTTAGAATATGAGTTAAATATGACTTATGGAAACGACCGGGTGGGATTTTCTTCTTATCTTCAGGAATTAAGACAGCTTATCCGTCAGGATTCTCTGGAAAAGGCCCGGGCAGTTCCGGTTGTAGGAAGGGATGAGGTGTGATATAATGGGAACATGGAACAGCAGGGGGCTGAGGGGCTCAACTCTGGAAGAACTGATCAACCGGACCAATGACAGCTACCGTGAAAAAAAGCTGGCGCTGATTCAAAAAGTGCCGACGCCTATTACCCCTATTGCCATTGATAAAGAGAGCCGGCATATTACCCTGGCTTATTTTGAGCAGAAAAGTACGGTGGATTATATCGGAGCCGTTCAGGGAATCCCGGTTTGTTTTGACGCAAAGGAATGTGCGGCCCTTACCTTTCCTCTGCAGAATATCCACCCCCACCAAATTGCCTTCATGAAAGAATTTGAAGAGCAGGGCGGGGTTTCTTTTATTATTCTGTCATTTACAGGGAATAATGAAATCTATTATCTGCCTTTTTCAGAGATCTACCACTTTTGGAGGCGTATGGAAGAGGGGGGCAGGAAAAGCTTTACCTACGAGGAAGTGGACAAGTCCTGGCGGATCCGTTCCCACCGGGAGCAGTTTGTCCACTATCTGGAGCCCCTTCAGAGAGATTTGGAAAGAAGAGATTGACAGATCACCGTCAGTCTTTTATAATAAAACCACTTGCGTTATCGAATTATCACATTATCACACTAAAGTGAAGGCTGCAAAAAAACCGCGGTTATGACGCCGCAGGCAAACAATGTGAGGTAAATTATGGAAAATCGGCTTTTACACACCCCGGAAGGAGTCCGGGATATTTACAATGGAGAATGCAGGAGAAAGCTGGCAGTAGAGCAGAAGATTTTAAATTCTTTCTATCTGTACGGCTATGAGCATATTGAGACGCCCAGCTTTGAGTATTTCGATCTGTTTAATAAAGATCGGGGCAGCGTGGGGGATAAAGAGATGTTTAAGCTCTTTGATCGGGACAATAATACCCTGGTGCTAAAACCCGATATGACCCCGGCTGTTGCCCGCTGCGTAGCAAAATACTATATGGACGATCCCATGCCCCTCAGGCTCTGCTATCTGGAACGAACCTTTAAAAACAATACCAACTACCAGGGCCGTTTAAAAGAGACGACTCAGACCGGAGCGGAGCTTATTGGAGATGATTCCCCTCAGGCGGACGGAGAGTTGCTGGCTATGGTTATTGATTCCTTAAAGGCCGCCGGACTGCAGGAATTTCAGGTAGAAATCGGCCACGCCGATTTTTACAAGGGCCTGACGGAAGAAGCGGGAATGGACGAGGAAACCCGCAGAAGCCTGAGAGAGCTCATTGAAAATAAAAACTATTTCGGCGTAGAAGAGCTGTTGGAGGCACAGCAGATTTCTCAGGAATCCCGAAAAAGCATTCTGACCCTTATGGAGCTTTTCGGGACAGCGGAATGTCTGGATCGCGCCAAGGAGCTGACGAAAAATCCCAGAGCCCTGGCCGCCATAGACCGGCTGGAAAAAATCCAGAGATTTATAGAAGCCTGCGGTCTTTCTGATTATATTTCCTATGATCTGGGCATGGTCAGCCGGTATCAGTATTATACCGGGATTATTTTTAAAGCCTATACCTACGGAACGGGAGATTATATCGTCACCGGAGGCCGGTATGACAGGCTGTTGGAGCAGTTTGGAAAGCAAAGCCCCGCCGTAGGCTTTGCCATTGAGGTGGATCAGGTGCTGCTGGCCCTGGCCAGACAGCAAATCGACGTGCCGGTTTCCCAGGCCAATGTTTTGATTTTGTTTGAAGGGTCCGCAGAAGCCCAGGCCATCCTTTTAGGCCGCCATTTCCGAAGTTTGGGGCTGCCGGCCGTAGTCTCCGTCAGGAATGAGGACAAAGAGATGGAAGACTACCGCCAAATGGCTTTGGACCGAAAAATCCGTACAATACTGTACTTAAAGGGCAATGGCCGTATCGTTACCGCCATGGATTTAATCAATGGAAAGCAGGACGATATTCCGTTTTCCGAATATGTGAAAGAGGACTGATATGAGATATTTGACAGTGGCGCTGGCAAAAGGAAGGCTGGCGCAGAAAGCCATGGAACTGTTTGAGCAGGCAGGCATTACCTGCGAAGAAATGAAGGACAAAAACTCCCGGAAGCTGATTTTTGTCAATGAAGAGCAGAAAATCCGCTTCTTTCTGGCAAAGGCCGGAGATGTTCCCACCTATGTAGAATACGGAGCTGCAGATATTGGCATTGCCGGAAAGGATACCATTCTGGAAGAAGGCCGGAAGCTCTATGAAGTAGTGGATCTGGGGATTGGAAAATGCCGGATGTGCGTCTGCGGCCCCGAGGAAGCCAGGGAAAAGCTGAAGCATCACGAACTGATCCGGGTGGCCACCAAATACCCCAACATTGCAAAAGACTATTTTTACAATAAAAAGCATCAGACCGTAGAGATTATCAAGCTGGGAGGTTCCATTGAACTGGCTCCCCTGGTGGGTCTTTCGGAAGTGATTGTAGATATTGTAGAAACGGGATCCACCCTGAGAGAAAATGGCCTTACGGTTCTGGAAGAGATCTGCGGCCTGTCGGCCCGTATGGTGGTCAATCAGGTGAGCATGAAGCGGGAGCAGGAGAGAATCGCCCGTTTGATTCAGGATTTTAAACAAATACTTCGGGAGGAATAAAGCATGAGGATCGTTAAGCTGGACAGTCAGTCAAAACAAAATATCTTGTCCGACCTTTTAAAGCGGGATCCCAACCAGTACGGCCAGTACGCGGAAACGGTGCAGGCCATTGTGGATGACGTAAAAAAGAGAGGGGACGAGGCCCTTTTTGAATACACCAAAAAATTTGACGGCGCGGAGGTTTCCGCCGAAAATATCCGTGTAACGGAGGAAGAGATCCGGGAGGCCATGGAACAGGTAGACCCAAAGCTTCTGGAGGTAATGAAAAAGTCCATGGAAAATATCCGGGATCACCATCAGAGGCAGAAACGGCAGAGCTGGTTTGAAAGCCGTCCCGACGGAACCCTGCTGGGACAGAAAATGACGGCCCTGGAAAGCGTAGGGGTTTACGTTCCCGGAGGAAAGGCGGCTTATCCTTCCTCTGTTTTGATGAACATCATTCCTGCAGAGGTAGCCGGAGTGGATCGCATTGTCATGGTAACGCCTCCGGGAAAGGACGGCAAGGTCAACCCAGTGACCCTTACGGCGGCCCATCTGGCAGGGGCCACAGAGGTATATAAAGCAGGCGGGGCCCAGGCCGTAGCTGCTCTGGCTTTCGGCACAGAGTCTGTTCCAAGGGTCAATAAAATCGTAGGTCCCGGAAACATCTTTGTGGCTCTGGCCAAAAAAGCCGTTTACGGCCATGTCAGCATCGACAGCATCGCAGGGCCCAGTGAAATCCTGGTCATTGCCGACGACAGCGCCAATCCCCGGTATGTGGCGGCGGATCTGCTGTCCCAGGCAGAGCACGACGAGTTGGCCAGCGCCATTTTAGTGACCACCAGCCCGGAGCTGGCGGAAAAAGTTTCCCAAGAGTGCGACGCTTTCATCCAGACCCTTTCCCGAAAAGAGATTTTGGAAAAGTCACTGGAAAATTACGGATATATCCTTTTAGCAGACACCTTAGAGGACGCTGTGGCCATTGCCAATGAAATTGCTTCCGAGCATCTGGAAATCGTTACCCGCAATCCTTTTGAGGTCATGACCAAAATTCGCAATGCCGGCGCCATCTTTATCGGAGAATACAGCTCCGAGCCCTTAGGCGATTACTTTGCCGGTCCCAACCATGTTCTTCCGACCAACGGAACGGCCAAGTTTTTCTCCCCCCTGGGAGTAGACGATTTTGTAAAAAAATCCAGCATTATTTATTATTCCAAAGACGCCCTCAGAAAAATCCATGGGGACATTATCGCCTTTGCCGAGGCGGAGCATCTCACCGCCCACGCCAATTCTATCCGGGTGCGTTTTGAAGACGAAGACCAGAAAGGGGGAGAATGATGGCAAGAATCGCTGAGATAAGCCGCAATACAGGGGAAACCAGAATCCGCCTCCTGTTAAATCTGGACGGCAGCGGCCAGTCCAGGGTGGAAACCGGCATCGGTTTTTTTGATCATATGCTTATGAGCTTTGCCCGCCACGGATTCTTTGATCTGGACTTAACCGTTGAGGGAGATTTGCAGGTAGATACCCACCATACCATTGAAGATACAGGAATTGTCCTGGGGGCGGCTATCCGGAAAGCAGTAGGAGATAAGAAGGGCATTATCCGTTACGGGACGAAAATCCTTCCTATGGACGAAGCCCTGATTCTCTGTTCCCTGGATCTGTCCGGCCGGCCCTGCCTGGGGTATGATTTGAATTTAGACCGTGAGTTTGTGGGAGCTTTGGAAACAGAGATGGTTCGGGAATTTTTCTATGCCGTTTCTTATAGCGCAGCCATGAACCTCCATATCCGGCAGTTGGCCGGTTCCAATAACCACCACATTATCGAAGGGGCTTTTAAAGCGTTTGCCAAAGCCCTGGACGAAGCCGTAACCCTGGACCCTAGGATCCAGGACGTACTCTCGACGAAAGGAAGTCTGTAATGCAGTTATATCCCGCAATTGACATCAAAAATGGACAGTGTGTGCGCTTAAAGCAGGGACTGTTTGACAATGTAACGGTTTATTCCGATACCCCGGCGGACATGGCAAAGCTTTGGGAAAGCAAAGGGGCCACCTTCCTCCATCTGGTAGATTTGGACGGGGCTCTGTCCGGCCGGCCGGTAAATCTGGACGCCGTCAGACGAATTTTGGAAACCGTATCCATACCCGTTGAACTGGGCGGAGGTATCCGCAGCAAAGAAGTAGTAAAAGAACTTTTGGATCTGGGTGTTACCCGGGTCATTATCGGTACCCGGGCTGTGGAGAGGCCGGAATTTATGAAGGAATTGACTGAGACTTTTGGATCGGATCGGATCGTTTTGGGAGTCGACGCCAAGGACGGCCTGGTGGCAGTGGAAGGCTGGGAGAAGGTCAGCTCCATGAAAGCCCTGGAGCTCTGCCAAATGATGAAGGAAATGGGCGTCCGCCATGTGGTGTACACCGATATTTCCCGGGACGGTATGCTCTCGGGGCCCAATGTGGAGGCTACAAAGGAGCTGACCCGGCAGACCGGACTAAACGTTATCGCTTCAGGGGGCGTGTCGTCTATGGAGGATTTAGAGGCTCTGTATGAGGCCGGCATTGCCGGGGCCATTACGGGAAAAGCCTTATACGAGGGAAGAATCCCGCTGGAAGAGGCGGTTCGCCGTTTTCAGACAGTCTAAACATCGGAGGAGATTATGGAAAAAGTGAAAAAGCTCATTCCCAGTTTCGGATGCCGGGAAGGACAGGCCATTATCCGGGATTACGGGCTGGAATACTACAGCAATGACATTTTGACTTTAGCAAAGTACTATAGCGACAATGGAGCCGACAGCCTCTTTGTCCACGATCTGTCCCAGACCGACGAGGATCACGAGAGGACTATCGGCATTATAAAAGAGATTTCCGGAGAAATCGATACGCCTATTATAACCGGTGGGAGAGTCAAGCGTCTGGAAGATGTGAAAAAATATCTGTACGCTGGGGCAGAGGCCGTCTTTTTAGACGTTTCGATTCCGGAAAATGTAGATTTAATCAAAGAGGCAGCAGATCGCTTTGGCACGGAAAAAGTCTATGCCTATCTCCCGGAAATTTCCTATGCAGACCGGATAGATGAATACGCTCAGTTGGGGGCGTCAAAAATCATTTTAGACGAAAAACATTCCATAGGAGATCGGGATCTGTACCGTCTTTCCCAGGTGTCCCAGGATCTTTTGCTGGCCTGCGATGATGATGTGCCGGGAACCATTGCCTCTTATCTGCGGGTGCCCTCTGTGGAAGGGGTTATCCTGACCGTTCCGGGCCAGGAAGAAGGCAACTGCATGAATATGAAGCAGGAACTGAAAGCCAGAGGGATTCCTGTCGCCACCCTGGAAACGGCTGTGGACTGGAGCGATTTTAAGCTCAATTCCGACGGCCTGATCCCGGTAGTTGTCCAGGATTACAGAACCATGGAAGTCTTAATGGTAGCTTATATGAATCAGGAGGCATATGAAAAAACCCTTCAGACGGGCCGTATGACCTACTATAGCCGCAGCCGCTGCAAATTGTGGGTGAAGGGGGAAACCTCCGGCCATTTCCAGTATGTAAAATCCTTAAAACTGGACTGCGACAATGATACCATTCTGGCAATGGTGGCCCAGGTGGGACCGGCCTGCCATACGGGAGCCAAATCCTGCTTTTTCCAGACTTTAGCGGAAAAAGAGTACCGTTCTTCCAATCCCTTAAAGGTATTTGAAGATGTGTACGCCGTTATCCAGGATCGGAAGCTCCATCCCAAAGAAGGCTCCTATACCAATTACCTTTTTGACAAAGGAATTGATAAGATACTAAAGAAGCTGGGGGAAGAGTGTACGGAAATCGTCATTGCCGCCAAAAATCCCAATCCGGAAGAAGTAAAATACGAAATTTCCGACTTCCTTTACCATATGATGGTTTTAATGGCCCAGAGAGATATTTCCTGGGAGGAAATTACGGAAGAATTGGCCAGACGATAGCTTCATTTCAAATCTGAAATCTCATACTGTATAATAGAAGGGAGAATCTTAAAATGTCTTCTGTAACTGAAAAATTTTTGCGGTACGTATCCTATGATACACAGTCCAAAGATGGACAAGAGCAGATCCCCAGCACGGAAAAGCAAAGGGTTCTGGCCCAGCTTTTGGCGGAGGAATTAAAGGCTATGGGAGCCCAGGATGTGCGTGTCAGCCCGGAATCCTATGTTTATGGCGTTATTCCGGCCAATACGGACAAATCCGTGCCCTCATTGGGGTTTGTTTCCCATATGGACACATCGCCGGACGCCTCAGGGACGGGAGTTTCGCCCCGAATCGTTAAGGATTACGACGGCGGTAAGATCTGTCTCAATGCAGAAAAAGAGATTTTTTTAAGTCCAGAGGAATTTCCGTCGTTAAAGGGTTATGCGGGAAAAGACTTAATCGTAACCGACGGAACCACCCTTTTAGGGGCTGACGATAAAGCAGGAGTGGCTGAGATTATGGCTATGGCTGAGTTCCTTTTGACCCACAGTGAAATCCCTCATGGGAAAATCTGCATTGGCTTCACTCCTGACGAGGAGGTGGGCCGGGGAGCCGACCTTTTTGACGTGGCAGGCTTTGGGGCCGACGTGGCCTACACCGTAGACGGCGGGGCCCTGGGAGAACTGGAATATGAAAACTTCAACGCTGCCTCAGGAAAAGTGAAGATCCATGGCCGCGGCGTCCATCCTGGCTCTGCCAAAAACGCCATGAAAAACGCTTCCCTCATGGCTATGGAATTTCACGGGATGCTGCCTGCAGAGCAGAATCCTATGTACACAGAAGGGTACGAGGGCTTTTTCCATCTGGGAGAAATTCAGGGGAACATGGTGGAAGCCCAGATGGATTACATTATCCGGGATCATGACCAGGAAAAATTCGAGGCTAAAAAGAAGCTTTTCCTGGAAGCCGCCGCTTTTCTCAATGCCAAATACGGGGAAGGTACAGTGGAGGCCACAGTGAAAGACTCCTATTACAACATGAAAGAGAAAATAGAACCCCATATGTATCTCATTGACATTGCTAAAAAGGCAATGGAAGAGCAAGGCGTATCTCCTTTGGTGGTTCCCATTCGCGGCGGCACTGACGGCGCCCGTCTGTCCTATATGGGCCTTCCTTGTCCCAACCTCTGCACAGGCGGAGAAAACTTCCATGGAGTTCATGAATACATCTGCATTCAGTCCATGGAAAAAATTACGGAAATTCTTGTACAGATTGTAAAAGACTTTGCACAGATGAGCTAGATTTCAGAGCATTTATGCGGAGATATTACCATGGATTTGGCATTGATTACCATAGAAAAAATTATCGAAATGTTCCTGATTATGCTGGCAGGAATGGCAGCATGGAAATTCGGCATTTTGGACAGCGAGGCAGGCAAAAAGCTGTCGGGCCTCTTGTTAAAAGTCATTTCTCCGGCCATGATTATAATATCGTACCAAATGGAATTTCAGCCGGATCTTTTAAAAGGACTTTTAGGCGCCATCATTCTTTCTGCGGCCAGTTTTGCAGCCGCCATCCTGCTTTCAGCAATTGCTTTGAAAGGGAAGGGACACCGCGATACGGAAATTGAAAAGATGGCCGTAATTTATTCCAATTGCGCTTTTATTGGAATCCCGCTGGTAAACGGGCTGTTGGGCCAGGAAGGCGTCTTTTACATGACCGCTTATCTCACGGTTTACAACGTGTTTGTCTGGTCCCATGGCGTGGCTCTCATGAGCAGAACAGGAAGCATTAAAAATACTCTCAAAAATTGTATTCAGCCAGCCAACATTGCCATTATCATTGGGCTCTGTTTCTTCCTGCTGCATATAAAGCTTCCTGCCGTTCTGCTGGAGCCTCTTACAAGCATAGGAGATATGAATACGCCTCTTGCAATGATAGTGGCTGGAATCAGTCTGGCAGAAAGCCATCTCCTGGACGCTTTGAAGAAGCCTCGTACCTACTGGATTTGTCTTTTGAAGCTGGCAGTGGTTCCTATTCTGACTCTGATAATATTGAAACTGTCTGGATTAACGGGAGCGGCCGCCCTTGCAGTTATGATTGGTTCCTCTTGTCCCACAGGGGCCATGGGAACCATGTTTGCCCTGCAGTACCGAAAAAATAGCACATATGCATCGGAACTATTTGCCATATCAACTGTACTGTCCTTAATTACAATTCCCTGCATGATTCTGGCAGGAAGCAGTATCTTTTAAAAAAATATTGTATTAAAAAGAAGTTTTTCACCAGAGATGAATTTTTTCCAAAAAGAAGGATTTATCTCTGGTGATTTTGTGTCAAAATCATTTTGAGTACCAAATTAAAACTTCAAAAATTGGCGAAAAATCGACAAAATTATATCTGATTTTTATTTATTTTGGAATTTCCTTAATTTTCCATAACTTTAATATTATGAAACAATAAAAAAAGAATATTTGAAATTGGAAAATCCTCTCACTATAATAAGCAGAGCAATTGAGAAAGGTGGAAGAGAAATGGACGGACTGGTAGAAGCTCTCATGGAAGAGCTGAACTGCAATGTTGCCTTTACCATTCCTATATTTGGCGGGATTGATGTGTTGGAATCCGTAGCGGTTACCTGGATTATTATGGCAGTCATTATGGCGGCTTCCCTGATTTTTGTACGAGGGCTGAAGCTGCGGCAGATCCATAACCGGCAGGCAGCTCTGGAAAGCGGGCTGACCTTCCTCTATAACTTTTTTGAGGAACTGCTGGGAAAAGAAGGGAGAGATTATATTCCTTATCTGATTACCGTGGTCATTTATATCGGAATCGCGAATATGATCGGCCTTTTGGGATTTAAATCCCCTACAAAGGATCTCAATGTAACGGCTTCCTTAGCCATAATGAGCATTGTTTTAGTGGAGGCAGCAGGCATCCGCAAAAAGGGCGTTAAAAACTGGATTAAAAGCTTTGCGGAGCCCATTCCCATTGTAGCTCCGATTAATGTATTGGAGCTGTTTATCCGGCCCCTTTCTCTGTGTATGCGGCTTTTCGGAAATGTGTTGGGGGCCATCGTCGTTATGGCGCTGATTAAGTATCTGGTGCCCTTTATTGTCCCCCTTCCCTTCAGTTTTTATTTTGATATATTTGATGGGGTGATACAAGCCTACGTTTTTGTATTCCTCACATCATTATATATAAAAGAAGCAATCGAATAAAAAGGAGAGATTTATCATGACAGGATTAATTGCAATTGGCGCTGCTGTGGCAGTTATTACAGGCGTAGGGGCCGGAATCGGAATTGGAATGGCTACTTCAAAAGCTGTGGACGCTATCGCAAGACAGCCTGAAGCTGACGGAAAGATTACCAAAGCCCTTCTGTTAGGCTGTGCTTTGGCAGAGGCAACGGCTATTTACGGTTTTGTTATTGGTCTGCTAATTATTCTGTTTTTAAAGTAATCTGCCAAAGGGCAAAATACCATCAGTCAGGAAGGCGCGTAGGATATGTTAAAAATTGATTTTTGGAATATCGCCTTTACAGTCATTAATATTCTGGTTCTGTATGTGTTCCTGAAACACTTTTTGCTGGCTCCGGTTAAAAAGATACTGGAAGAGCGGAAAGCTATCATTGAGCGAGATTTGGACGCGGCGTCTGCTGCAAAGACGGAAGCCGACCGGTTGAAGAAAGAGTATGAGACTTCTCTTCGTCTGGCAGGAGAAGAGGCGTCTAAAATCGTGGAAGAGGCCCGCATCAAGGGTCAGTCAGAGTATGACAGGATTATGGAGCAGGCAAACCGGGATGCGGCCCGCCAGAAGGAACGTGCCGGCAAAGCTATAGCCCAGGAAAGGGAAAGGGCTATGGAGGAGCTAAAGCTCTCAACGGCGGAACTGGCTCTTTCGGCGGCGGAGAAGCTGTTGGGGAAGCAAAGCAAAGCAGAAAAGGATCGTCAGCTCTATGATGCCTTTTTAGGGGAATCAGGTGATTGCCATGACTGAGCAGGCAAGACTTTACGGCACAGTATTGTATGAACTGGGACTGCCGGAGGCAGCGGTTTCGGAGACTCTGGACATTTTAGGCAAGACCCCTGAGCTTTTAAGGGTTCTTACCAGTCCGGCTGTTTCGACCGGAAAAAAGCACGCTGTTTTGGAGCAGGTATTTGAAAAAACTCAGATTCCGCCCCTTATGATCCGTTTCCTGAAAAAAGCCTGCGATGCAGGCTGTATCGGCGAAGCCGGAGACATTGTTGCCGTATATAAAAAGCGGCAGTTGGAGGCCCAGGGAGTTTTGGAAGCTTCCCTTTTCTTCGTAACCCCGCCGGATGAAGGGCAGATAGAAGGAATCAAAAGGTTTTTGTGCAGGCGGCACGGCGCTCAGGACGTTAAATTAAACCTTGTTCCTGAACCGGACTTAATAGGAGGCTTTCGCCTGAAAGCCGGCGATATAGAGTATGATTACAGCCTCAAGGGCCGCCTGCTGCGGCTGAAAAAGGCTGTAATGAGATAGGAGTCTTTGATATATGAGTACAATCAGTTCTCAGGAAATCATTTCTATAATAAAAAGTGAAATCCAAGATTATGATGAGCAGGGATTAAAAGAACAGGAGACAGGTTCTGTTATCTGGGTAGGAGACGGAATCGCCATTGTATATGGCATGGAACACGCCATGTACGGAGAAATAGTCGTATTTGAAAATGGCGTCAAAGGCATGGTACAGGACATCCGGAAAAACGAAATCGGCTGCATTCTTTTTGGGAAGGATACGGAAATCGCTCAAGGAACCAAAGTTGTCCGTACAAAAAGGCGGGCCGGCGTTCCTGTGGGCCGCGGATTTTTAGGCCGGGTCATTAACGCTTTGGGAGAACCTATAGACGGCCTGGGCCCCATCGCCTCTGAGGGCTATCGTCCTGTAGAGGAAGAGGCGCCGGGGATTGTAGACCGGAAATCTGTAGGCGTTCCCATGGAAACAGGTATTTTAGCCATTGACTCTATGTTCCCTATTGGAAGGGGACAAAGGGAGCTGATTATCGGCGACCGCCAGACGGGAAAGACTTCCATTGCGCTGGAAACCATACTGAACCAGAAGGGAAAAGACGTTATCTGTATATATGTGGCCATTGGCCAGAAAGCATCTACTGTGGCAAAGCTGGTAAATACCCTGAAAAAGAATGATGCCATGGATTATACCATCGTCATGTCCTCTACAGCCAGCGATGCCGCCCCTCTTCAGTACATAGCCCCGTACTCCGGAACCGCTATGGCGGAGTTTTTCATGTACCAAGGAAAGGATGTTCTTATCGTTTATGATGATCTGTCCAAGCACGCTGTGGCATACCGGGCTCTTTCCCTTCTTTTGGAGCGTTCTCCGGGACGTGAGGCGTACCCTGGAGACGTATTTTACCTCCATTCCCGGCTTTTAGAGCGTTCCAGCCGTTTAAGCGATGAAAAGGGAGGCGGCTCCATTACGGCCCTTCCGATTATTGAAACACAGGCCGGAGACGTATCGGCGTACATTCCTACCAATGTAATTTCCATTACGGACGGCCAGATTTTTCTGGAAAGCGACCTCTTTTTCTCCGGAATGCGTCCGGCAGTCAATGTGGGCCTTTCCGTTTCCCGGGTAGGCGGGGCGGCCCAGACTAAGGCCATGAAAAAAGCCAGCGGAAGTATCCGGATTGATTTGGCCCAGTACCGGGAAATGGAAGTCTTTACTCAGTTTAGCTCAGATTTGGACGAAGCCACCAAAGAGCAGTTGGCTTACGGAAAACGCCTTATGGAGCTGTTAAAGCAGCCTTTAGGCCGTCCTTTAAGCCTTGGGGAAGAGGTCATTACCCTGTGTGTAGCGACTCACCGGATCATGCTTTCGGTCGATACCCGCCGCATAAAAGAGTTTCAGATGAAAATGCTGGAATGGTTTCAGGATCAGCATCCGGAAATCATCAGGGAAATCGAAGAAACCAAAACCCTGGAGGAGCCTTTGATCCAAAAAATTACAGAGGCGGCAGAAGTCTTTAAGGCCGGGTTTTAAGAGAAGGAAGGGGAAGCTATGGCAAATGCAAGAGAAATCCTGAGCCGTATGAAGAGTATCCGGGATACCAGAAAAATCACCAATGCCATGTACCTGATTTCTTCAACGAAACTGAAAAAGAGCAAGCGGATGCTGGAGGAAACGGAGCCGTATTTTTATACCCTGCAGTCCCTGATTCAGCGTATTTTGCGGCATATGCCGGAGGATCACTTTTATTTCCACTCTCCCGGAGATGAAAAAAAGAAAGACCGGATCCGGGGCCTTATTGTAATTACAGGAGATAAAGGATTGGCGGGGGCTTATAACCATAATATTCTGAAAATGGCTCAGCAATGGATGGAACAGGGCGCAAATAACCGCCTTTACGTTGTAGGGGAGCTGGGACGCCAATACTTTTCCTCAAAGCATATTCCTGTGGAAGAGCAGTTCCACTATACGGTACAGAATCCTACCATGCACCGGGCCAGAATGATTTCTTCCTCCGTGCTGGAGGAGTACCAAAATGAGAGACTGGACGAGGTTTGGATCCTGTTTACCCAGATGGTAAACAGCATGAAAATGGAGGCCCGGTTGGAACAGCTCCTTCCTCTGAAACGGGAAGATTTCAGCAAGATTACCATTCCGGCGGACATTTACCAGGAAGAGATCCAAATGGTTCCTTCCCCTTCCGCCGTTATGGATCATGTGGTTCCTAACTATATTACCGGCTTTATATTCGGCGCTCTGGTAGAGTCCTTCTGCAGTGAGCAAAATTCCCGTATGATGGCAATGCAGGCAGCCAGCGATAATGCCGACAAAATTTTAAGCGATTTGTCCATTGAATACAACCGGGTCAGACAGGCGGCCATCACACAGGAAATCACAGAGATCATCAGCGGCGCTAAGGCGCAGAAGAAAAAAAGGAGGTAGCCATGGGAAAAGGGAAAATCATTCAGGTAATGGGCCCTGTGGTAGACGTGGAGTTTGAAGACGGCAGTTTACCCCATATTAAGGATGCCCTGACAGTAGAAAATAACGGGAAACGCTGTGTCATGGAAGTGGCCCAGCATACCGGCGGAAATGTAGTCCGCTGCATTATGCTGGCTTCCAGCGACGGCCTCTGCCGTGATATGGAAGTGGAGCCTACCGGCTGCGGCATCCAGGTTCCTGTAGGAGAAAAGACCCTGGGCCGGCTGTTTAATGTTTTAGGAGAAACCATTGACGGCGGAGAGAGCCTGGAAGGAGAAGAGAAATGGGTTATTCACCGGGATCCCCCTTCTTTTGAGGAACAGAGTCCCGTAGTGGAAATGCTGGAAACAGGCATTAAAGTAATCGATCTTCTGGCTCCTTACGCCAAAGGCGGCAAAATCGGTCTTTTCGGCGGGGCCGGCGTAGGAAAAACCGTTCTCATTCAGGAATTAATTACCAATATCGCCAATGAGCACGGAGGCTATTCCATTTTTACAGGAGTGGGAGAGCGTTCCAGAGAGGGAAACGATCTGTGGACAGAAATGAAGGAATCCGGGGTTTTAAACAAAACCGCCCTGGTGTTCGGCCAGATGAACGAGCCGCCGGGAGCCCGTATGAGAGTAGCGGAAACGGGGCTGACTATGGCGGAATATTTCCGGGACAGAGAGCATCAGAACGTACTGCTTTTTATTGACAATATCTTCCGTTTCGTCCAGGCAGGTTCCGAGGTTTCCGCTCTGTTGGGCCGGATGCCTTCGGCCGTGGGGTACCAGCCCACTTTGGCTACAGAAGTAGGAGATCTTCAGGAGAGGATCGCCTCTACCAAAAACGGTTCTGTTACTTCCGTTCAGGCCGTTTACGTGCCGGCCGACGATCTGACGGATCCGGCGCCCGCTACTACCTTCGCCCATTTGGATGCTACCACAGTCCTTTCCAGAAAAATTGTGGAGCAGGGAATCTATCCGGCAGTGGATCCTTTGGAATCTAATTCCAGGATCCTGGATGAAGAAGTTGTGGGAAAAGAGCATTACGAGGTCGCGTCCAGAGTCCAACAGACCCTTCAGAAGTACAAAGAGCTTCAAGATATTATCGCTATTTTAGGAATGGAAGAGCTGTCAGAGGAAGATAAGCTGACAGTAAACCGGGCCAGAAAGGTACAGCGCTTCCTTTCCCAGCCTTTCCATGTAGCAAAGAACTTTACCGGCGTACCGGGCAGATACGTACCGGTCAAAGAAACGGTCCGGGGCTTTAAGGCGATTTTGGACGGGGAAATGGACGCTTATCCCGAGGGAGCTTTTTTCAATGTGGGAACCATTGACGAGGTCATCGAAAAAGCCCGGTTAATGGAACACAAAGAAGCCTGAGGAATTGTCAGGAAGAAAGGAGCAGCCTAATGTCGTCGTTTTGGCTTAAAATTATTGCCAGTGATCACGTTTTTTTTAACGGGAGCTGTGAAAAGCTGGTAGTTCCTGCTCAGGACGGAGAGTTTGGGATCCTGGCTCATCGGGAAGCTATGATCTTAGCTTCCCAGGAAGGCATTCTCCGTTTTCAGCCTTCCGGCGGCCAATGGCAGGAAGCCGTAGTGGGACTGGGGATTGTCCAGGTTGCCAATAACCGGGTTACCATTATTGTGGACACGGCGGAACGGCCGGAAGACATTGACGAAGTCAGGGCCAAAGAAGCCTTAGAGCGGGCTAAGGAGCAAATGCGCCAAAAGCAGAGCATCCGGGAGTTCCAAATCTCTCAGGCTTCTATGGCAAGGGCCTTATCCCGGCTTAAAGTAAAAAAAGGCCCCCGCAATCTGGACTGATTACAGCCATTTGGAGTTTTGAATGAGAAATTTGCAGAAATCCATGACAATGGGATTTTCTTTGCCATGAGGGGAGCAGGTGAGGATGATCTGCCTGCGGCAGACCTGATCGGAAATCGGCAGCAGCTTGATATGGGGGGCGGAGGCATCCGGCCCCCATTCTGCCGTCAAAGGCCCCCAGGAATATTGGGGCCAGAAGCCGATTCCCAGTCCTGCGGCAATAAGGTTACGGACGGATTCTGTAGAATCGCTTTCAAAAATAATTTTAGGCGTAAAGTCCGCTTTTTCAAAATAGCTGTTGCAGATCTGCCGGATAGGACGGGAGCCGGCCAGACAGATGTATCCTGTATCCCTTGTATCCGCCAGACGGATGGAACGCTTTGCACCATAAGGGGAATGCGCGGGAACCGCCAGATACAGATCCTCTTCCAGCATTACCATATAGCCTCCGGCCTCTGGATCCGAGGTGTCTGCCCGCACAGCAGACACGCAGACGTCGTAATCCGATTGGGTGTCAGATTGATAGAGCTGGAAATTTACATCCGGCCTCATGGCCCGGTAGGCGATAATGCGGTTGGTAAGCAAGGAAGATGCGGCTAAAATTTTCAGATGAATGGTATGGGCGGCCTGATGCTGCCCTTCTTTTAATTCCTCAGGAATCCGGTCCAGGGCGCTGAGAAGAGGAATCAGTCGTTTTTGCAGAAGCTTTCCGGACTCGTTTAATTCAATGCTCCGGCTTTTCCGATCAAAGAGGGAAACTCCCAGCTCAATTTCCAGACGGTGAATGGCCTGAGAAAGAGCTGGCTGGGCGATCTGGAGATGTTCTGCCGCCTTTGTCATATGCTGATATTGGGCGGCCACTAAGAAGTAACGTAATTGCAGCAGTTCCATATCTAACCTCGTTTCTTTTTATTAGGGCGTTATTCCTTCCTGATTCTGCAGAGGGCTTCTGCAGCTTTTCCTTTCTACAAGGTAGTGGGGGACAATGGTTTTCGTAGCCAGAAGATTTGGATTTTCAATATGGCTGATCATCCGTGCAGCGGCTTCCGTTCCCAATTGGAAGGAGTTAATATCAATTGATGTCAGCGGAGGATCCGTAAACCGGGCCAGAAGAGAGTTGTTAAAGGACACCACGGAAATCTCTTCCGGAACGGAAATTTTCATTTCCAGACAGATTCTTTCCAGATATGTAGCGAAAATATCGTCGCTGGCTACAAAAGCCGTAGGGCGGTCCGGCATCTTTAAAAGCTCTTTTAAGGGACGGTTTTCCGCTTCCGGAAGGAAAGAGGCCTCGACGCAGTAATCCGGACGGAAGGGAATGCCGTTTTCCTGGAGGGCCAGCATATAGCCGGATCTTCTGTCGCCGGTAAACAGGAGAGAATGATCCCCTGAGAGATACCCAATTCTCCGATGGCCTAAGGAGATCAGATATTGGGCCGCTTCTTTTCCCGCCATAACATTGTCATTGTCCACGTAAATGGTCTGGTTGGCATTGCGGAAGGCTTTTCCTACCAAAACATACAGAAGGCCCTCCTCGTGGAGATAGGTGACCACAGGATCCCCTTCCCTGGAATACAGGAGAATGAAGCCTTCGGCCAAACCGTTCCGCACAGTAGTTTTAATGACCTGCAGAAGTTCCGCCTCGTCCTTTCCGGTAATGACTGTATTGATATACTGCCTTTGGTTGCACAGGATACTGATGCCCCGAACCGCTTCCAGGTAAAAAGCGTTTTCGTAGGTTTCCCGTTCTGAAGGAGGAAGGACAATGCCGATGGTCCGGGAATTTTGAGTAGCCAGACTACTGGCCTGAAAATTTGGTTCATAGCCAAGCTGGGCCATAGCCTTACGCACCTTTTCTTTGGTCTGCCGGCTGATGGAAGGATGATCCTTGCAGGTACGGGATACGGTAGAAGGAGAAACCCCGGCCAGAGCGGCCACATCCTTGATGGTAACTGACACAAAAAAGCCCCCTTTATCAATGAGTTTTAGATGTTTTCCCCTTTAGTGTAATACATTTCCCAAAGAATTGTCAATTATTTTTGCATACATTTATGCAATCGCTTGCGTATAATTGCAATAAATTGCACAAAAATAGCAGAGGAAATTTAGCGAAAAGGGAGAAAGCTATAATTTTGTCGAAAATGTTCTTGATTTTCCTTTAAAAACGCTATATTATCAATGCAAACGGTTGCGTAAACAATGCAAAAGGAGGCAAAACGTATGAAAGAGCAGACTGACGGAGGATGCACGGGAATCATCCTGACAGCGCCTGTTTCCGGAAAAGCGGTTCCTTTGGATCAGGTTCCGGATCCGGTATTTTCCCAGAAAATTATTGGCGACGGACTGGCCATTGAACCGACTGACGGAAAGATCCTAAGCCCTGTAGACGGAGAGGTAGTGTCCGTTGCTCCCACCCTTCACGCCTATGGATTCCGGACAGAAGAGGGCGTAGAGCTTTTAATTCATTTTGGTCTGGAAACGGTAGCCTTAAAAGGCGAATGTTTCCAATGCCATGTCAAAGCAGGCGACAAAGTAAAAGCAGGTGATTTAATTGCACAGGCAGATCTGGAAGAACTGAAAAAACGCCAGGTCAATCCCATTACTCCGGTACTGGTATGCGGCGGCATGGAAGAACGCACTCTCAATCCCCATATGGGAACAGTAACAGCGGGAAAGGATCCCGTTATAACGATTTTAGACAACTGCCAGCCTGCAGCGGCTTCAGAGAAAGCCCAGGAAGAATCCAAAGAAATGGCACAGGAAACGCCCCGGGAAGAACCTAAGAAGAAGGGCGGTTTAAAAGCCCCCATTAATTTTGACTTCCTTCAAAAGCTGGGAAAGGTTCTGATTACAGTCATTGCCGTTATGCCGGCGGCGGGGCTTATGATCAGTATCGGCAAACTGATTCAGATGAGCGGCGGCGATATGAATCTGATACTGACAGTGGGAAGTACCATGGAAAATATCGGCTGGGCTGTTATCAACAATTTACATATCCTCTTTGCCGTAGCCATCGGCGGATCCTGGGCCAAAGAGAGGGCTGGCGGCGCTTTTGCAGCGGTCATTGCCTTTATTCTCATTAATATGATTACAGGCTCCGTCTTTGGCGTAACCAGCGAAATGCTGGAAATGGAAGGAGCCGTAACCCATACCTTCTTTGGACAGGAAATTGCCGTAGACGGGTACTTTACCTCTGTACTGGGTTCTCCGGCTTTGAATATGGGCGTTTTCGTGGGAATTATCGCCGGCTTTGCAGGCGGAACGATTTATAATAAGTATTATAACTTCCGGAAACTGCCGGACGCTCTGGCCTTTTTTAACGGCAAACGCTTTGTGCCTTTAATGGTAATCGTATGGTCCGTTGTAATCTCCTTAATTCTGGCAGTAATATGGCCCGTAGTACAGACGGGAATCAACGCCTTTGGCGTCTGGATCGCCAATTCCTCAGATACTTCGCCGGTGCTGGCTCCCTTTATCTACGGAACCTTAGAGCGTCTCCTTCTGCCTTTTGGCCTTCACCATATGCTGACCATTCCTATGAACTATACCTCTTTTGGCGGTACTTATACTATCCTTACGGGAGTGAACGCAGGTTCCCAGGTGGTAGGACAAGATCCCTTATGGCTGGCATGGGTTACCGATTTAATTAACTTAAAGGCCGCCGGAGATATGGAAGGATACCAGACCCTTTTAACAACTGTAACTCCTGCCCGGTTTAAAGTGGGGCAGATGATCGGCGCTACGGGACTGCTGCTGGGAATCGCCCTGGCCATGTACCGGAGAGTGGAGCCGGAACGCAGGAAATCCTATCGTTCCATGTTTGTTTCTACCGCATTGGCCGTATTTTTAACCGGCGTTACAGAACCTTTGGAATTTATGTTTATGTTCTGCGCCCTGCCTTTGTATCTGGTTTACGCCGTTTTGCAGGGCTGCGCCTTTGCACTGTCGGGAATTATTCATCTGCGGCTCCATTCCTTTGGCAATCTGGAGCTGTTTACCAGACTTCCCATGTCCATTCAAGCAGGACTGACGGGAGACATTATTAACTTTGCCGTCTGCGTTGTGGCCTTCTTTGTCGTGGGCTATTTCGCCGCATACGTTATGATTGGAAAATTCCGTTTCGCCACACCCGGCCGGCTGGGAAACTATTCTGACGAGGGAAGCGGAGAAGAGGAAACATCTTCTGCTCCGGCCAAAGGAAATGGACAGGGCGGACAGGCGGAGCGCATTATCGCACTATTAGGTGGAAGAGATAATATCGTTTTAGTGGATGCCTGCATGACCCGTCTGAGAGTTACGGTAAAAGATATGGACAAAGTAGCAGATCTTCCCCAGTGGAAAGCGGAAGGCGCTATGGGACTGATAAAAAAAGACGGCGGTATTCAGGCCGTATACGGCCCCAAAGCAGATGTATTAAAATCCGATATTAACGATATTCTTTAAGTTGGCTGAATTGCTACTTAATTTGTGTTATGATAGGTATCAGGAATTGCAACAGCCTTTAGGGAGAATCGCAATGAAGCTTTTGACATTAAACAGCCACAGTCTGGCGGAGCCGGACTATGAAGCAAAATGGAAATGGTTCTGTCAGGGGATCTTAGAAGAAAGGCCCGAGATTATGGCCCTTCAGGAATCCAGCCAAAACATTGGTTCAGAAGAAGTTTCCCCTCAGGAGCTGGCGGCCAGCGGCTTTGTCCGCTGTCCCTACGCTCCGGGCGAAGCGGGGACGGCAGCAGGAGATGAAACAGGCGGCGAAGGGCCGCGGATTCCCATACGCCGGGACAATCACGCCTTCCAAACGGCTTTCTATCTTCGAAGCCATGGCCTTCCATATTACTGGACCTGGGCGGGAGCCAAAATCGGATACGGGAAATACGACGAAGGACTGGCTCTTTTCAGCCGCCTTCCGGTTTTAGGGGCCAGTCAGTTTTACCTGACATCTGTACGGGATTACCAAAACTGGAAGACCAGAAAGGGAGTGGCCCTTTCCCTGGAACATCAGGGCCGCCATATAAGCTTCGTCTGTGTCCATATGGGATGGTGGAAAGAGGAAACCGATCCCTTTTCTTCCCAGTGGCAGCGGCTTTTAACGGCCATAAATCCTCTGCAGAAGTGGGGAAGCGTCTGGCTTATGGGGGATTTTAATGCCCCGGCCCACATCAGGGGCGAGGGCTACGACCTGATCCGTGAGTCCGGCTGGCAGGACACCTTTCTCCTGGCAGATAAAAAAGACAGCGGGGTAACGGTTCCCGGCCAGATAGACGGCTGGCGCAGCCAGGGCACAGTGTCCGGAATGCGAATTGACTATATCTGGCGCAGCCCCCAGGAGGGTCCGGATGATGCCCTTTACATCAAAGAATCCAGAACGATTTTTAACAATCAAGGCAGACCGGCGGTTTCCGACCACTACGGCGTCACAGTAGAATGGAATTAGACCGTCGGCAGCAGCAAATACAGGAGGTTTACGTCATGAAACGGGAATGTGGAATTTTGCTTCCCATAACCAGCCTTCCGTCCCGGTACGGAATCGGCTGTTTTTCCAGGGAAGCCTATGAATTTATAGATAAACTGAAAGAAGCAGGGCAGTCGTACTGGCAGATCCTTCCCCTGGGCCCTACCAGCTACGGTGACTCCCCTTACCAGTCCTTTTCCACCTTTGCGGGAAATCCCTATTTTATCAATCTGGAAGAACTCATTGAGGAAGGGGTTCTGACGGAAGAGGAGTGTATGGAAGCAGATTTCGGAAAAAAAGAGGACAGCATCGACTATGCAAAGATTTACCGCAGTCGTTTCCCTCTGCTTAGGAAGGCCTATGAGCGGAGCAAAATCAGCGAGAATCCGGAATTTCTCCGCTTCCAGGAAGAAAACGCCTGGTGGCTCAAGGATTACGCCTTATTTATGGCTGTTAAAAGCCGCTTTGAAGAAAAAGCCTGGACCGAATGGGCTGAGGACATTCGCCTTCGCTGGCCCAACGCCATGGATTACTACCGGCGGGAGCTTTATTTTGATATAGAATTTCATGAATACCTTCAGTTCCAATTCATGAAGCAGTGGAAAAAACTCAAGGCCTATGCCAACGGCCAGGGAATCCGCATTATCGGAGATATTCCCATCTATGTTTCCATGGACAGTGCCGACGCCTGGGCTAACCCCTATTTGTTCCAATTAGACCAAAATAACCGGCCTCTGGCAGTAGCAGGCTGTCCGCCTGACGGTTTTTCGGCTACCGGCCAGCTTTGGGGAAATCCCCTTTATAACTGGGAATACCACAGAAATACAGGCTACCAGTGGTGGATCAGCCGTCTGGCCTATTGCTACCGCCTTTATGATGTGGTGCGCATCGACCATTTCCGCGGCTTTGATCAGTATTACTCCATTCCTGCAGGGGCCACAGACGCTACATCCGGCCATTGGGAAAACGGCCCGGGAATCCAGCTTTTCCAGGCAGTCCGTCAGGCATTGGGAGAGAAGGAAATCATTGCCGAAGATCTGGGTTACGTAACGGATTCCGTCCGCAGGCTGGTGGCGGACTGCGGATTCCCGGGCATGAAAGTGTTGGAATTTGCCTTTGACTCCAGAGATTCCGGCAGCGCCGGGGATTATCTGCCTCACAATTATGAAGAAAACTGCGTAGTCTATACGGGAACCCATGACAATGAAACCATCTCCGGATGGCTCCATTCCATTCTGCCGGAAGAGCGGCAGTTGGCCAAGGATTATCTCTGCGACTACTACACGCCGGATAAGAAGCTGTACCAGTCCTTTATCAGTCTCGCCATGAGAAGCAAGGCCCGTATGTGCATTATCCCTCTTCAGGATTATATGGGATTGTCCAATAAGGCCCGCATCAATACCCCCTCTACAGTAGGGAAAAACTGGAAGTGGCGGTTCCTTCCGGAGCAGCTTTCTCAGGAGCTTTTGGATTCTATCGGGAAAATGGCGCGGCGGTACGGGCGCTGGAATTGGCAGTAAAAAGCAGAGGAGGCGGCAGCAAACCGTCTCCTGCTTTATGTGTTTAATGGGAACAGGCTACAGATTTTCGGCCTGCAGCTTTCGGGTCAATTGAATCAAAAGGATTAAATTTCTGGAAATGTGGTAGGGATCCTTTACAGGAAGCCTTCCCCCCACCTGATGGCCAAAAGGATTGCCCTGGCGATCCCTTAACTGAATCCATTCCCCCACTTCCCTGTCGGGATTCGGAAATGTCCTGAGGGTATACTGATGCAGCTGCATAAACATATCAAAATATTTCTTATCGTGAGAGAGATAGTAGGCCAGAAGTGTTGTATACATAGCTTCTGTGTTGGGCCACCACAGTTTGTTGTCCCAGTCTGTCCGAATCTGATTCGCTGCAATTTCCTCCTCCTGATTTTTGCATTCGCCTCTTGGGATTCCCCCGTCCCTATGTACATAATATAGAATCCCGCCATACTGATTATCCCAGCCCAGATGAAAGCTGGAATCAATAACTGAAAAAATCCGTTTTACAGTATCCGGATCATTTTCTCTGCATACACAGGTCAGCATAAACCAGCAGTCTTCCATGGAATGTCCAGGATTGACATAAGAAAATAAGCATCTGTTTTCCACCTTCTGAGAAGAGTCTACCATTTCCACCAGCACATTGGCGTCTGAAACAAAGGTATCCAGAATGGTTCGGCAATAGTCTCCGGCCATCTTAAAAATTTCTTTGCCCCGTTGCTGCTTCCCCGATAAAGTTAAAAACTCTCCGTATTCATTACAGACGTTCAGCAGCATCATAGGAATGGCATGGTATTTCGTTCCAGGAGGAATGTAAAAAGGCGAAGTCCGAAAACGGCCTTCTTCATAGCGGCGAATAATACTGGCAAACAGGCGCTCTAAAATATCCATTCCAAAATAATCCTCGGAAGCATCCATAAAAGCAATGAGCGCCAGAGCGATAAAACAATCGGCAAAAGTGCTGGGGGCAAGTCCAATTCCTTTTTCCTGCTCAATGGGTTTTCCTTCTCTGGAAACCAGAAAAGCGCAGGTCATTTCTTCACCAAGAAAACAGTGGTCAATAATAAAATCCAGAGTACGGCGTGCCTGATAGAGAAACGTTTCTTTTTCCCTGTCTGTAAAAATATCCATTTTAGAAAGTTTTGATAAAACCCATATCATGCGTCCCTGTGACCAGATGTACTTGTCGGTGTTTAGCAAACGCGTTCCATCATTGGAAAAACAGGTAAAAAACCCTCCGTACTGGGAATCATAGCTGTTTTTCTGCCAAAAAGGAAGAATCATATCCTTTAGCTGCTCTGTGTAACATGATTCAAGTTCAGCAAAATCCGTTTCCAGGATATTCATGCTATCTATCATAAGCTCCTTTCTGTTGAATCGGTTGATTCCTGAAAAATTTAACAGTAACAAAATCACGGTGAAAAGGAATACTTACGGCTGTCTTCAGTATAACAGTTGATTATTATTATTTCAAGATGAAATTAATTATAGTAAAAAAGAAAAACCCTCATATTTTAATGGAAAAATTTACCTTTAAACATTTTATAGACTTATGATGAAATTTTATTATTTTCACATTGAAAATTATATTGCAACGTGCTACAATGAAATCAAGAAAACGGTGGAAAGGAAACAAAAAATGCAAAATCAAAGCAAACGACCAACTGGTAATTCTGCTATCCGGGAGATGAACAGAAAAAAGATCCTTACATATATCAGAAGAAATTCTCCGGTTTCCAGGCATGTTATGTGCAAAGAGATTGGCATTTCAGCGGCTACGGCTACAAGAATTGTAGAACAGTTACTCAAAGAGGGACTGGTCAGAGAATCTTCATCACCTGATGGGGAAGGCACAGAAAAAACGGAGGTGGTAAAGCGCAGCGTCGGACGGAATCCTGTGGCCCTGGAATTGGTTTCAGAAGCAAAATATTGTTTTGGGATCAATCTGTCAAAGCAGACGCTGGGGATCGCACTAATTGATTTTTGTTTAAATACTGTTGATAAATACGTCACCTCAACTTCTGACATTATGCAGGTAGACGAGCTCCTTCAATTAATAGGCGATGTGGTAGAAGGCATGATCACATCTCGAAAATTATCGAAAAAGAAAATCATGGGGTTCGGCGTCGGTACTCCCGGTTTTGTCGATACGAGAACAGGAAATGTTGAAAAATTTGCCATCAGTAAATTCGCCAGTCTGCCTATTAAAAAGTATCTGGAAAACAGATTTGGTCTTCCGGCTATTGTGGATAACAATGCCAACACCCGTATGCTGGGAGAACAGTGGACCGGTTTTGCAAGCCACTGTAAAAACGCTATTTTTGTAGTCAACAGCGAAGGTGTCGGCAGCGGCATATTATGTAATGGCCATATTCTAAAAAACACTAACCGTTATACTGCAGGCCTGGGCCATATATCCGTAAATTTTGAGGGGGAATTGTGCACATGTGGAAGCCGGGGGTGTGTCGAGCTTTATTGCGGTACAGAATATCTGGAAAAAAAAGCCTTCAGAATTACTGGAGAAAAAGAACGTTTTTCCTACAGAGAACTGGCGAAACTGGTGGAACAGGGGGACGAAAGGTTTGTTCCTTTATTTGAAACGGCAGCCATGGCCATGTCCAGCGGCCTGACCAGTTTAATTACGATTATCTGTCCGGAGGTTATTATTTTATCCGGTAATCTCTTTGACGTATCAGATTATTATTATGAAAGAGTAGTAGAGCTGACAAAAGAAAAAATAGGAATTATTACCTATCAGCCGGTATTTCAGAGACGGCGGGTCCGGGACGGTATTTATGAGATCGGAGCTGCGGCCCTGTTTTTCCAGAACTACTTCGACCAATAAAATGTTTCTGAAAAAGCCGGAAGATCATATTGTTTTTTCAAAAAAAATCGTTTCATAAAAAGCAAAAAATGGAGAGGGGATTTTATGAAGATAAAAAAGAGAACCATTGCCTGTATGTTTCTTTTAACTGGAATTATTCTTACCGCCTGCGGCTCTGAAACCAGTTCTTCTGAAGAAGCGGAAACTGCCGTTCAGACTGGCGGGGAAGAGGGAACGCCTGCCGGCGAAGAGCTGCCCTGGGATATTGAACCTCTGGAAACTCCCGTTACCCTGCGAATTGGCTACCATACGGCTTCAACCATGCATACGCCTACTTATATTGCAGAAGAGAAGGGGTGGCTGGAGCAGTTAAATATCCAGGTTGAAACCATACCCTTTGCCAACGGGCCGGCATTAATGGAGGCGTCTTCTTCATGGGACTGCGCTGTCACAGGTTTCGGCGGAATTATTAACGGCGTCCTGCAGCATGACATTTATGTATTGGCTCCAGCTACCAGAGACGACGGTTCTTCCGCATTTTTTGTCCGGCAGGATTCGCCTATTGCCCTGGCAGGCAGCGGCCACAATCCCGACTTCCCGGAAGTTTACGGGGATGCAGAATCCTGGGCTGGTTCGGAAGTCTTTACTGCAATGGGAACCACCAACCACTATACACTGGCCAAAACCCTGGAAATCTTTGGTCTGCAGTTAGACGACGTCACAGTAGTCAACATGGACGTTACCAGCAGCAATACGGCATTTAAGGCCGGACAGGGAGAGGTTGCCGGAATCTGGGGGCCCCTGATCTATTCAGAGGATAAAGCAGACTATATCATGGCTTCCAAAGCGGCCTGGGTTGATACGGGCCTGGTTACGGATTATGTGGCAAGTCAGGAAGGCATGAATGAAAAGCGCGAAGCCATTAGCAAATGGATGGAATTAAATATCAAAATTGGCGAATGGTGCAACGAAAATAAAGAAGAAGCGGCTAAATACATGACAGAGCTGGGGGAAATCGACGGAATCGAATCTAACGTATCCGATAACATCCAATTAATTGAAGATAACCCATATTTTACTCTGGAAGAGTGCTACCAGGCAGCGACGGAAAATACAGCAGAGGGAGATATGCTTGTGTATGTAGCGCAAAACTACAATCCCATGAAATTTTTCGCAGAACAGGGAAATTATACAGAAGAGGATCTGCAGAAACTCCTGTCTGGAAACTTTGATAATGCTCTGATTTCAGAGATATATAACAGAGCAAAATAAGCGAAAGGAGGCAGCGCTGTGAATGAGGGGCAAAAGGGTTTTAAAGCGTGGGTAAAGAAAAATAATTATACGCTTTTAAGTATAGCTGGAATATGTGTATTCTTTTTAACATGGCAGCTTCTGCTAAAATTTCACATAATCCCCAGCAAATATCTGTCAAAGCCTACGGAAGTAGTCCAGACATTTATCATGAAACTGACAGACCCGAGGCCTGAAGGGGCGACTCTGATAGAAAATATTTTATCTAGTCTGCAGGTAGCTTTATCAGGGTTCTTTCTTGCTTTGGTCATTGGGATTCCATTGGGATTATTAATGGGCTGGTATCAGGTATTGGATAAATTAATTCGGCCTGTCTTTGAGATCCTTCGCCCCATTCCGCCTGTCGCCTGGATTCCTTTAACGATTTTAGGATTGGGGATAGGATTGAAAGCAAAAGCATTTATCATTTTTTTTGCCGCATTTATCCCATGTGTAATTAATTCCTACGCTGGAATCCAACAGACAGTCCAGTCTCATATCAACGTTGCGAAAACCTGCGGAGCGAGCAACTGGCAGATTTTTATTCACGTAGGAGTTCCGTCTGCCGTTCCCATGATTTTCGCAGGAGCCAGGATCTCCCTTGGGGCGGCCTGGGCCACTCTGGTTGCTGCAGAGATGCTTGCAGCAAATGCAGGCCTGGGGTTTATGATCAGTATGGGGCGTTCTTTTGCTCGTCCTGATTTGATTGTAATGGGAATGCTTGTAATTGGTTTTATTGGGGCGTTTCTTTCCTTCTTATTAACCCGGATTGAACAAAAGTTTGCGGGGTGGAAAATAGAATTATGACAGAAAAAAAGAAAGTGGTAATTAATATTGTACTGCCGTTGATTGGAATCTCTCTGCTGATACTCACCTGGATCCTGATTTCCCAGATGAGGCCGGATTTATTTGCCACTCCGGCGGCAACTTATAAACGTTTTTTAAGGCTGTTAGAAAAGCCCATTAGCCGAATCAGCCTGGGCGGCCATATCCTCAGCAGTATGAGACGTGTTCTCATCGGGCTGGTATTTGCCTGGATTCTGGGGATCTCCTTTGGGATTTTAATTGGAACCAGCCGGAAAGCCAATGCTTTTCTGGGGCCGGTTTTTGAAATTATCCGGCCTATCCCTCCCCTGGCCTGGATCCCTTTAATTACAATATGGTTTGGAATCGGAGAATTTTCAAAGGTTCTCATTGTATTTATCGGTTCCTTTGCCACAGCCGCTCTTAATACCTGCTCCGGAATGCAGATGGTGGATCCGCTGTATCTTAGCGTCGGGAAAATATTTCGCGGAACCCGCGCACAGATTCTCAGAGAAATTGTACTGCCTGCGGCCTTTCCTTCTATCTTCGCCGGAATACGGATTTCTACAGGTGCCGGATGGATGGCTGTTGTGGCAGCAGAAATGCTTGGGGCGAAATCAGGAGTTGGGTTTTTAATTACCAGGGGAATGGATTCCGGGGATACGGCCCTTATCTTTGTCAGTATGATTATTATCGGTATCATCGGAGCGATTCTAGCAGCATTAACATCAGGACTGGAGAGGTGGTTATGTCCATGGGCGGCAAAGAAAAACGAGTAGTATTAAAATTAGAGGACATTTGCAAAAGCTATGTTAATAAAAACAAAACCATCGATGTGGTAAATCACATATCATTTGAAGTATACGATAACGAATTTTTGGTCATTTTAGGCCCCGGACTTTGTGGGAAAACCGTACTTCTCAATATGATTGCCGGAATTGAACAGCCGGATTCTGGCTCCATTCTGCTGGATAGGGGAGTCGCCGGAAAAAACGACTGCCAAATCGGTATGGTATTTCAAAAAATGGCTTTAATGCCCTGGAAAACCGTTATGGAAAATGTTGAAATCGGCCTAAAACTGGCCGGTATGGACAAAAAAAGTCGCAAGGAGATTAGCCAGAAATATATTAATCTTGTAGGACTTCAGGGGTTTGAAAACGCATATCCTTCACAGTTATCCGGAGGTATGAAACAGCGGGTCGGCATCGCAAGGGCTTATGCTGTAAATCCCATGATTTTGGTTATGGATGAACCATTCGGGCAATTAGACGCCCAGACCCGGTATCAGATGGAAGATGAAATTTTAAAGATATGGGAAAAAGAAAAAAGAACTGTCATATTTGTAACCAACAATATCGAAGAGGCACTGTATTTAGGCGATCGCATTATTCTCCTTGAAAAACGTCCGGCTGCTATCAGGCAAACCTTTGAAATTACCATGAACCGTCCGAGAGATATGATGGACAGCGAGTTTATCGCAAAAAGGACGGAAATCTCAGATAAAATGGATCTGGCCCTTTAATAAAAGATGTTGGGAGGTGACTATCTTTTCAATGGAAGATACGAGGGAAATTAAAGTACAGGCAATTGACTTAACAAAAAATTTTGGAGATCTAAAGGTTCTGGACCATATCTCCTTTCAGGTTAAAAGGGGAGAACTGGTTTGTGTAGTTGGCCCGACAGGCTGTGGAAAAACAACTTTCCTGAATCTGCTGACAAGGCTGATTTCGCCCACCAGCGGGGAGCTTTTGATTGACGGCGTTCCGGCTGATCCTAAAATACATAATTTGGCCTGTGTTTTTCAGGAACCGTCTATTTATCCATGGCTGACCGTTGAAAAAAATATTGCTTTAGGTTTGAAGCTGAAAAAAGAAAAACCCGAAAAAATCCGTGAACGGACGGATCAGATTATTTCGCTGATGGGATTAGAAGAATTTCGCAATGTCCTGCCAAAACAACTATCCGTCAGTTCGGAGCAGCGGGTAATCATCGGAAGGGCTTTTGCCATGGATCCGGATTTGCTTCTTATGGACGAGCCCTATGGCCAGATGGATATAAAAATGAGATACTATTTAGAAGACGAAGTTCTCCGTCTGTGGAAGGAACTGGGGACGACTATTATTTTTATTACACACAATATAGAAGAAGCGTTGTATTTGTCTGAACGGATTATCATTTTGTCCAATAAGCCTACAACTGTAAAAGAGGAGCTTTGCGTAAACCTTCCGCATCCGAGAAGGATTGACGATCCGGAGTTTTTAAGGCTCAGAAAGCATGTGGCGGATCAGATCAAATGGTGGGAATAATTCAGGAAAGAGAGGTAGAAATGGAACAATTAAAGATAGCTGTAATCGGGGCTGGCTTTATAGGATCATTCCACGCACGTATACTGTTTGAATGCCCTCAGGCAGAGTTAAAAGCCATTGTAGATATTAACGAGGAAACCGCAAGAACTTTATCCGAAAAATATGGCTGCCGATACTATACTGACATGGAAGAAATGCTTCAAAAAGAGGAAATTGATGCCGTCAGTATCTGTACTCCGGAGGACTGCCACTTAGAACCGGTTCGTCTTGCTGCGGCTTATCAAAAGCATATTCTGTTAGAAAAGCCTGTTGCCAAAACATATGATGAAGCAAAAGAAATCCGACGGTTGGCAGAGGATAATCAAATACGCCTGATGGTGGGACATTTGCTCCATTTTGATCCCAGATATGTATCATTGAAAAACAGCGTGCATTCAGGCTCTTTGGGTGAAATCGTAAGTCTCCTTTTCAGAAGAGTCAACTGGAAACGGACCAGCAGGCGTCTGAAAGGGAAAGTATCTTTTTTATATTATATGGCAGTCCATGATATTGAATTTATGCTTTCATGCAATGGGCTGACAGAACCCGTAAAAGTTTATGCGCAGGGAGTTTCCCGTATCAATCAGGAAATAGGGCAGCAGGATACTGCGTTTTTAACCATAACTTTTCAAAATGGTTCCATAGGCTGCATAGAAGTGATGTGGGCTATGCCTGAAAATGCAGCGTCTATTTTGCAGACAGAAGCTGAAATACTAGGTACCAAAGGTGTTGGATTCCTGGACGGAAAAAATCACGGAGTCGAAATGGTAACTGATTCTGGTTCCCGGTGCCCGGATCTGCTTCACTGGCCGAAATATAATGGAAAGATGCAGGGAGATTTGAAAGAAGAAGTGTGTCATTTCGTTCAGGCGACTTTATCGGGTGAAGCCTATATGGTAAACACAGATACTGCTGTAAAGGCGGTTCAGATTATTGAAGCCGCATTACAGTCAATGGCTGCAGGAGAACCGGTTATGCTGTGACAGAGGAGACTTAACATGGAAAAACAGAAGGATTTCAGAAATGAGTATGAGGATTATAAAAACCACTTAATTCAGACCATTCTTCCCTTTTATATGGATCGGGCTATCGACAGAAAAAACGGAGGCTTTTACTCTTGCTTTACAAATGATGGGACGGCAATGGTTTCGACCCATAAATATATGTGGTCTCAGGGAAGATATATCTGGATTTTTTCAAAGCTGGCAGAAATGACAGAATTTCCGGAAAATACACGGAAGGAATTTTTAGAGCTGGCCAGAAACGGGCTGGATTTTGTTCTGTCGCATGGCTTTTTAGAGAACGGAAGGTGCGTCTTCTTAATGGACGAAAAGGGCGGCTGGCTGGAGGCTTCGCCTTCAGGAGGCTATGCCGGAAGCACATTTGCAGATTGCTATGTTGCAAGTGGGATTGTACAGTATGCAAAGGCGGCAAAGGATCAAAAAATCCTTGAGCTGGCCATGGAAAAGTATGAGCTGATTATGGAAATTTACAGAAATCATACCTTCCAGACCATTCCATTCTATATTCCGGAAGGAATGAAAGGCCATCTTACGGCTATGATTTTATGTGGAATGCAAAGGGATTATCTCCTGGCATTAGAGGAATTTAAAGACAGCCGGTCAGAGCAAATCAAACAGACCTACGAGCTGCTTTGCCGGGAAATTTTGGAGCATTTCTGCCAAAAGGACAGTCTGGTTTACGAAATGATTGGCGAGGACAATAAACCTGTCCGGAGATTTTTAGGCCAGTATATTAATATCGGACATACCATGGAGGGAATGTGGTTTATCCTGGATTGGGCGGTAAAAACCCATAATGACACGGCCATAAAAAAGGTGGGAAGCATTTTAAAGGCTACTTTTGATATTGGCTGGGATCCTGTTTACGGGGGCCTCTATTATTACAGAGGAAGCAGCGGAGGAGCCTTAGAGGGCGATATTTTAGATGAAAGAGAAGAGCAGTCGGCTTCTCAGATGCGATCCGATCAGGAGAATAAATTGTGGTGGGTTCATACGGAAACTCTATATGCCCTTTTGCTTTACGGCATTACCCAGGGCGACAGGGACTGCATGGATCGGTACCGTATGCTAAAAGATTATATCTTCCGGACCTTCCCCAATCCAGATCCTCAGATCGGAGATTGGATATTTCTCAGAAAGCAGGATGGTACGCCGGCTGACAATGAAGTAGGAGGCCGACTTCCCATCAAGGATCCATTTCACACTATAAGGAATTTTACCCTTATTATGGATCTGTTGTCAGAGAGCTGAAAATTCTCCTTCGATTCTCTTAATCAGAGCTCCTGTGCTTTTATATCTGCGGTTTCCAGAGCTGCATTTATTTTAGCACAGGAGCTTTTTGTCACATATCTTTTCCAGAGGAATTCATTTTATAGCTCCCCCGGATAATCAGGCTTACGGGAATTGTAGGAATCGTATTTTCTGACTGCCGTTCTTCCAATAGATCTACCATCAATTCCACTGCTTTTCTGGCCATCAGTTCTTTATCAACGTCAATAGTAGTTAGAGAATAGAAGGGCTGGCCTGACAGGAAGGTATTGTCAAATCCAATAATGCTGATGTCTTCCGGAATCCGGATTCCCCTGTCTTTCAGGTAATTCATTGCGGCAAGTGCGCGGTGATCATTTCCGGCAAAAATAGCCGTAAAATCTGTCTGGCCCCAGAAATTTTCCAAAGCCGTATGAATATCCTTTTCTTTCCTGGAATTGCAGGGAATAATTAAAGCGTCGTCAGGTTGGATTCCATGTTCCAGAAGAGCTTTCCTGTATCCTTCTATCCGTTGTTTTCCCGTAATTCTGGTAAGATCATGAGTCAAATGTGCAATCCTTTTATGGCCCAAACCAAGAAGGTACTTGGTGGCAAGGTAGGCCCCGTGAACATTGTCAGCCATCACACAGTAAGGGCGAATCCGGGTAACGGCATTTCCGATAAAGACATAGGGAATCCTGTTTTCGTCCAGTTGATCCAGAATCTTCTGGGGTACGGTACTGGTAAAAAAGCAGCCGTTTCCAATATGGGTCATAAATTCCTCTGGGTGGTAATTCAGTTCCTCAATGGAATACGTAGAAAAAAGTATTTTGATATTATGGGCTTTGGCAGCCTGCTCTAGATAAGACAGCAGGGGCATATAAAAGCTATTGTTGAAAAAATGATTTCCAGTAATTCCGGCCTGGGATTTTTGATTACGCGAGGAATGGACAGCGCCGATACGCCCTTAATTATTGTTGGTATGGTATCGGTGGGAATCATCGGCGCTTTGATCTCAGTGGTTCTCACATATGCAGAAAAGTGGCTGTGTCCATGGAAAGACTCAACGTAAAGTTAAAAGTAAATCATATTACAAAGAGCTTTCAGGTCGGAGGAAAAACCATATCCATTCTGGATGGGATTGACCTGGAAGTATATAACAACGAATTTTTAGTCCTTCTGGGACCGGGACGATGCGGAAAAACCGTTCTCATGAACATTATGAGCGCCTTAAAGCTGCCGGACAGCGGGACTGTAGAATTAGACGGAAAAAAGCTTTCAGAGCCTTCTTCCCAAATCGGCATGGTTTTCCAAAAAACCGGGCTAATGCCCTGGAAAACCGTTATGGAAAATGTAGAGCTGGGGCCAAAAATGGCGGGAGTCCCTAAAAAAGAGCGGCGGGAGAGGGCGCAGTATTATATCAATCTGGTAGATCTCCAGGGATTTGAAAGGGCCTATCCCCGTCAGCTTTCTGGAGGAATGAAACAGAGAGCCGGAATTGCCAGAGCCTATGCCAACAATACTGAAGTTCTAAGTCACCAACCACCAGTTCAACTGGTGGTTTGATTTTGCCCCTCCAAAGGGGCATTGTTACTGCTCGCCCCGAAGGGCGGTGTCGCAAGCATTATTACTGGTCCGCTTATAAAGCGGTACTTCTCGAATCTTCTTTCCTTGATTCTTCTGCTTGCTCTTTGATATATTTCTGTACTGCCTCATCAGTGATATTACCAATTGTTTCTACATAATATCCCCTCGCCCAAAATGCTTTATCCCACTTACTTTGTAATTCTGGATGTCTATCATAAATCATCAGTGTACTTTTTCCCTTCAAGTACCCCATGAAATTTGACACGCCAAACTTTACAAAGGGCGAAAACAGACCGTGAAACGGGCTGCTGACAACAAACGGCGGTATGCTCCCAGAGAGGGCAGCATACCGCCTGTTTTGTTGTCCGGGGTTTCCAAAGGGGCTTGCCCCTTGGCACACGACTTTGCTTGCAAAGTGTAGTGTGTTATACGCTCTGTCGG
>CAMMNN010000021.1 GCA_946498245.1 uncultured Clostridium sp.
GAAAGGACGTTACCCGGTGGAGAAAAAAGACTTTTTACAGAAACTGGAAAAACTGCTGGAATTTGCACGGTCCAGACACAATGCACTGGACGCAGGAGAAATCAATGATTTCTTTGCAGGCGACAGTCTGAATCCGGAGCAGATGGATCAAATTTATAGTTACCTGGAGGGCCGAGGAGTAGACGTGGTCCCGGTAATCGATGAGAGCGTACTCAATGAAGATGCCATTCTGCTGGACGATTTGGACGACAGTTTCATGAAAGACGGCGATGAAGAAGAAATTGACATCGAGGCTGTGGACTTACTGGAAGGCATTGGAACGGAAGATCCGGTTCGTATGTACCTGAAGGAAATCGGAACGGTTCCGCTGCTAAGCGCAGACGAAGAGCTTCGTCTGGCTAAGAAAAAGGCAGAGGGTGATGAGTATGCCAAAGAACGTTTAATCGAAGCAAATCTGCGTTTGGTAGTCAGCATCGCAAAACGTTACACAGGAAGAGGCATGAGTTTCCTGGATCTGGTGCAGGAGGGAAACCTGGGCCTGATTAAAGGCGTGGAGAAATTTGATTATACGAAAGGGTACAAGTTAAGTACATATGCAACGTGGTGGATTCGCCAGTCCGTAACAAGGGCTTTGGCGGACCAGGCAAGAACTATCCGGGTTCCCGTGCATATGGTAGAAACAATCAATAAAATGTCCAAGATGCAGCGCAAGCTGACTCTGGAGCTGGGCTATGAGCCGTCGGTGACGGAGCTGGCAGAAGCTTTGGAGATGTCGGAAGACAAGGTAATGGAAATTATGCAGATAGCCAGGGAGCCTGCTTCTCTGGAAACGCCCATCGGCGAGGAAGACGATTCCAACTTGGGAGATTTTGTGGCGGATTCCAATGTGGTTACGCCTGAGGGAAATGTGGAGTCTGTTATGCTGAGAGAGCATATAGACGCCCTCTTAGGTGATCTGAAAGAAAGAGAACGGCAGGTTATCGTTCTGCGTTTTGGCCTGGAGGACGGCCATCCCAGAACCCTGGAAGAAGTAGGAAAAGAGTTCAATGTCACCAGGGAGCGGATTCGCCAGATAGAGGCTAAGGCATTGAGAAAACTGAGAAATCCGGTGCGGAGCAAACGGATTCGGGATTTTCTGTAGACAAGGAATACGTGATGAACCAGAAAAATTATCAGAGAGAGCTGGACAAGATTCTGGAAAAGCTGCAGGCGGAGGCCAAGGTGCCCCGCCTGCTTTTGCATAGCTGCTGTGCTCCCTGCAGCAGCTACGTACTGGAATACTTGTCCCAATATTTTGAAATCACCGTATATTATTACAATCCCAATATTTACCCTCCGGAGGAATATGAGAAACGGGTGGCGGAGGAAGAAAGGCTTATTGGGGAGATGGAGTTCCTCCATCCGGTCAAAATGATTGCAGCCCCTTATGAGCCGGAGGAATTTTACGGCATCGTCAAAGGACTGGAAAGGGAGCCGGAAGGCGGGGAGCGCTGCTTAAAGTGCTATGAACTGAGGCTTCGGGAGGCTGCCCGACTGGCAAAGGAGATGGATTTCGACTTTTTTACCACCACTCTTACTATCAGTCCCCTTAAAAGAGCCGATAAGCTGAATGCCGCAGGAGAGAAGGCGGCAAAGGAGATAGGGGTGGCCTTTTTGCCTTCAGATTTTAAAAAGCGCAATGGATATAAGCGGTCCACAGAGCTGTCAAAAGAGCACGGTCTGTACCGCCAGGACTACTGCGGCTGCGTTTATTCCATGAGAGAAAGGGAGAAACAGAGAGAAGAAAGATGGTAAAAAACTACAGAACTTTATTGGGCTTTTGCTTGACAGCATTGGTGATTTGTACTAAAATTTAACTAGAGATTTTCAGAGGAGGATTCTGGATTTCGACAGAAAAAAGAGATAAGGAGAATGCAGATATGTTAAGCAAGACATTAACCGTAGTAAATCCATCAGGACTTCATTTAAGACCCGCAGGAGTTTTATCTCAGACTGCTATGAAATTTAAATGTGACGTTATTATTGAATGCGGCGAGAAGAGAATCGTTGCAAAGAGCGTATTAAACGTTATGGCAGCCGGCATTAAGTGCGGTACGGAGATTACTTTGATCTGCGACGGAGAAGACGAGGCGGACGCTATGAAGACCTTAACCGAGGCTATTGAGTCCGGTCTGGGTGAAATGTAATTCAACAATAAGAAATGAAACCAACGGGGACTCCCGTGGATAATTTGGGGAGCAGGTTTCCTTTTTGAAAAGAAAAGGCAGCCTGCTTTTTTTGTTCTATAGGTCACTCCTTTGAATTTCTGATAGAACAAAAAGCCCTCCGGGCAGGAACACACTGCTTTACATAAAAAGAACTTACAGGAGGTTGAAATGGCAACTATTTTTTTCCCAAGCTGCAAGGCCAGAGCGGATTACAAAAGCGCCAGCAAAAAACTGGCGGAGTACATAAAGGAGAAACAGGGCGTTTCCCCGATTGGCTGCTGCAGGATAAATCATACGAAATTAGAAGACGGGGACAGGGCAATTGTGGTCTGTAATAACTGTGCAGCCATTATAGAAGAAAATACTCATGCCAATATTGAGTTTGTCTGGGAAATGATTGACAAGGATCCGGATTTTGTGTTTCCGGACTATCAGGGCGAAAAAATAACGGTTCAGGACTGCTGGATTGCCTACGAGAAGAGGCATCTGCAGGAAACAGTCCGCTCTCTGCTGCGGAAAATGAATTTTGAAATTGAAGAGCTAGCTGAAAATTTTGAAAAGACCAGATTCTGCGGGGTAAATCTTCTGGCCCCCTGTACGGAGAGCAATGGGAAGCTGGCCCATAACCGGTATGTGGTTCAGGGCGCCCATATGTTTACTCCTATGACGCCGGAGGAACAGAGGCAGCATTTTAAAGAGCACTGCCGGCAGATTACCACCAAACGGGTGGCCTGTTACTGTAAATTCTGCAAAGACGGCATTGTTATGGGCGGAAAAGAGGGAATCCATCTGTTGGAACTGCTTTTTCCGGAGGAGAGCTGAGATAGGGCATTCCGGGGATGGGCTGCATATGGTAGAAAAAAAGGGAAGCAGGAAACTTTATGGCCACCATCAGTCTTTGCATGATCGTAAAAGATGAGGAGGACGTACTGGAAAGGTGCTTAACTCAGGCAAAGGAACTGGCGGATGAAATTATTATAGTAGACACGGGTTCCCAGGACAGAACCAAAGAAATCGCAGGCCGGTTTGCCGACAGAGTGGAGGATTTCGTCTGGAGGGACGACTTTGCGGCGGCCAGAAATGCGGCCTTTGAGCTGGCAACGGGAGATTTCTGTATGTGGCTGGACGCGGATGATGTGATTCCGGAGGAAGAGAGAAAGAAGTTTTTGGAGGTAAAAAGGAGGCTGGGTCTGGACACGGACATTGTCATTATGGATTATGCAGCCGGGTTTGGCCCGGATGGAAAGCCGGATTTTATTTATCCAAGGGAACGTCTGATTCGCAGGGGCCGTGGGTTTTTGTGGAAAGGCCGGGTCCACGAGGCCATTGAACCCAGAGGAAAAATTCTGAGAGCCCCTGTGGTAATTGAGCACAGAAAGAAGCAGGTAAAGGATCCGGATCGGAATCTCAGGATATACCAAAAGATGGAAGAGGAAGGCGAAGAACTGGACGCCAGATCCCGCCTTTACTACGGAAGAGAGCTGTATTACCACAACCAGTATAAAAAGGCCGGAGAGTTGTTGGAATCTGTGATCCGGGACGGGAAAGCCTGGAAAGAGTACCGGGTAGAGGCAAGCCTTATGGCGGCTTACTGCGCCGGATTTCTGGGAGATCCGGAGAGGGCTATGGATCTGCTCTTTGACAGTTTTTCAGCGGATTTGCCCCGGCCGGAGATTTGCTGTGAGGCGGGCCGCCTCTGGATGGAAAAGAGAGAATACCGGAAAGCTGTCTTTTGGTATGAGGAAGCCCTCAGGTGTCCGAAACCGGAAGAGGAGGGGGCTTTTGTCCGGGAAGAGTATAAGGGATATATTCCGTGGCTGCAGCTCTGCGTCTGCTGGGATCATTTGGGGGAACACGAAAAAGCGCGGCAGTGCAATGAAAAAGCCGGAGAGATACGCCCTCAAAGCTCCCAGGTAGCCTATAACAGAGAATACTTTCGCAATCTGGCATTAGATTATGGAAATATACCAGAAAAAGAGAAAATTTCTGAGATTAATTCTACTTGCAATTAAAAAATTTATTCCGTATAATAATCTCATGGTACCGAGCGTTTTTACCGGAGGTGAAAAAATGTCAGGGACAGAAGGAAAGCCGTGCAAGGACAGTGCGGCAGGAATCGATTTGCAGTTAATAAGCAGACTGAGGGAATGCGGCCACTTTCTTCACTACAAAACAGGGGAGAAGGGCGGACAGAGAAGAATCCTCATTAAGATATTGGCGCACGGTTCTCTGACCCAGCGGCAGCTTCAGGAGCTGATGAAATTAAGCTCCGGAGCTATTAGCGAAATCCTGGCAAAGATGGAGGCCGAAGGCCTCATCACAAGGGTAAAAAGCGAAGGAGACAAGAGGCAGGTGGAACTGACCCTTACTGACTGCGGCAGGGAATCAGCCATCAGACTGGTAAAGGCGGATGCGCAGTTGGCGCGTCAGTTATTTTCCGTTCTGTCCGCCTCAGAAAAAGAAGAGCTTGCCGGACTGTTAAAAAAGCTGCTGGCAGGCTGGAATGCCATGGTAATTGAAGATGGAAAAGAATAAAAATCCGGCGGATTCTGCTTTGTGAATCTGCCGGATTTACAAACCTATGGCATGAAAAGGAAAGGAGAGAAAAGGAAGACAATGATAAGAGAACTGGCTAAATCTATCAGAGAGTTTAAAAAAGCTTCCCTGATGACGCCGATGTTTGTTACCATGGAAGTGGTGCTGGAATGTATCATTCCCTTTGTCATTGCCCAGTTGGTCAACCAGATCAAGGCGGGCTGCGAATTTAGCGTAATTGCCGGATACGGGCTGGTACTGGTGGCTATGGCGGGACTTTCCCTGGCTTTCGGCGCATTGGCGGGAGCCTCCTGCGCTACGGCTTCCTGCGGCTTTGCGCGTAATTTGAGAAAGGATATGTATTATAAGATCCAGGGATATTCTTTCCAGAATATCGATAAATTTTCTACATCATCCCTGGTAACCAGGCTGACTACGGACGTAACAAACGTACAAATGGCCTACATGATGATTGTGCGTACGGCTATCCGCTGCCCCCTGATGCTGGTATTTTCTTTTACCATGGCATTTATCATGGGAGGAAAAATGGCGGCCATCTTTTTGCTGACCATTCCTGTTTTGGGAATCGGACTGGCTCTCGTAATCCGCAGCGTTATGCCGTTGTTTAAAAAGGTATTTAAAAAGTACGACGCCCTTAACAGCTCTGTTCAGGAAAACATTAAGGGAATGCGGGTAGTAAAATCTTACGTAAGAGAAGAGTACGAGAAACAGAAATTTGGCAGGGCGGCGGAAGATGTCTGCAACGACTTTACAAAAGCAGAGAAGATTTTGGCTTTTAACGCGCCGTTAATGCAGTTTTGCGTCTTTACCGTTATGATTTTCGTGCTGTATTTCGGTTCCTATACCATTATCAGCAGCCGGGGCGTGGCTCTGGACGTGGGGCAGCTTTCCGCCCTTCTGACCTATAACTTCCAGATCTTAATGAGCCTTATGATGCTTTCCATGGTGTTCGTTATGATTACTATGGCTAACGAATCCGCCCAGCGTATTGTGGAAGTGCTGAGGGAAGAGAGCTCCATTCAAAGCCCTGCTAATCCGGTCCGCCAGGTAAAAGACGGATCCATAGATTTTGAAGGCGTCAGCTTTAAATATTCTGAAAAGGCGGAGAAGATGGCGCTGTCAAACATCAATCTCCATATCCGTTCCGGTGAAACCATCGGCATCATCGGCGGAACGGGTTCTTCTAAGTCAACTCTGATTCAGTTAATTTCCCGTCTTTACGATACTACAGAGGGAACCGTTAAAGTAGGCGGAGTAGACGTAAGGGATTACGATTTGGAGGAACTGAGAAATCAGGTTTCCGTAGTTCTGCAGAAGAACGTCCTGTTCTCCGGAACCATTAAAGATAACCTGAGATGGGGCAACAAGGAGGCTACTGACGAAGAAATGGTAGAAGCCTGCAAGCTGGCCCAGGCCGACGAATTTATTATGCAGTTTCCCAATCAGTATAATACTTATATTGAACAGGGCGGTTCCAACGTATCCGGCGGACAGAAACAGCGTCTGTGCATTGCCCGGGCATTGCTGAAAAAGCCTAAGGTGCTGATTCTGGACGACTCTACCAGCGCTGTGGATACCCGGACTGACGCCCTGATCCGCAAGGCTTTCCGGGAATTTCTGCCGGAAACGACCAAAATCATTATCGCCCAGAGAACTTCTTCCGTAGAGGATGCCGACCGCATTCTGGTAATGGACGGAGGAACCATTACCGCCGTAGGTACCCACGCGGAGCTGTTAAACAGCAGTGATATTTACCGGGAAGTCTATACTTCCCAGAACAAAGCAGGAGGTGAAAGCGATGGCGAATAATCGAAATATGTCCCAGGCTGATGCAGGCAAACGTCTGGCGGCTTCCCGAAAAGGAACCATTGGCCGGATCCTGAAAACGGTTCTGGAGTTTTACCCTGTAAGACTGCCTTTAGTCATTGTCTGCATTTTGTTCAGCGCGGTGGTGGCCTCTGTGCCTTCTATCTTTATGCAGAATGTAATCGCCGTAGTGGAGCAGAGCTGGCAGACCGGAGACTGGAACGGGGTTTCAGGACAAATTGCAGGCTTAGTCAGCATTCTGCTGGTATTTTACGTTTTGGCCCTGACCTCCACCATTATCTACACCAGAAATATGGCGTCCATCACTCAGGGCTCCCTGATGAAGCTGAGGGAGAAAATGTTTAATGGGATGCAGAATCTGCCTATTAAATATTTTGATACACACAATCACGGCGATATTATGAGCTATTACACCAACGATATTGATACTCTGCGCCAGATGATTTCCCAGAGTTTGCCCCAGCTCTTAATTTCCGCTGTTACGGTCATTACGGTATTCAGCCTCATGCTGTATTATAGTGTCTGGCTGGCCCTGGTAGTTATCTGCGGCGTAGTCCTGATGATTATGGTTACCAAAAAGGTAGGAGGCAACTCCGCCAGATTCTTTATCCGTCAGCAGGTGGCTTTGGGAAAAGAAGAGGGCTTCATCGAAGAAATGATGAACGGCCAGAAGGTAGTAAAGGTGTTCTGTCACGAAGAGGAAAGCAAGGCGGACTTTGACCGCATTAACGACGCCTTGTTTGAGGATTCCCGTACAGCGAACAAATTTGCCAATATGCTGATGCCGGTTTTAAATAACATCGGCAATGTAATGTATGTAATCGTGGCTCTGGCCGGCGGACTTCTTTTGATTGCCGGGACGCCTAACCTGAGTATTTCCGGGCTTCCTATCGGCATCAGTATTGTAGTACCCTTCCTGAATATGACGAAACAGTTCTGCGGAAACATCAGCCAGGTATCCAACCAGATAAACTCTGTGGTTATGGGTCTTGCCGGAGCGGAGCGTGTCTTCAGTCTCATTGATGAAAAACCGGAAGAGGACGATGGATATGTAACTTTGGTAAACGCCAGAGAGGTCAACGGCCAGATTGTGGAGTGCAAAGAGCGTACCGGAATGTGGGCCTGGAAGCATCCCCACAGCGCTGACGGAAGCGTTACTTACACGAAGCTGACAGGAGATGTGCGTCTGTATGATGTGGATTTTGCTTATGAGGAAGGCAAAACCGTCCTCCACAACATTACTCTTTACGCAGAGCCGGGACAGAAGGTGGCTTTTGTCGGTTCAACGGGAGCAGGAAAGACCACTATTACCAACCTGATTAACCGTTTTTACGATATAGCTGACGGAAAGATCCGTTACGACGGCATTAACATTAATAAGATCAAAAAGGCGGATCTCCGCCGTTCCCTGGGCGTAGTGCTTCAGGATACCAACCTGTTTACAGGGACGGTTATGGACAATATCCGCTACGGAAAGCTGGATGCCAGTGATGATGAATGTATGGCTGCCGCCAGACTGGTTGGGGCCCATGATTTCATTACCCGTCTGCCGGAAGGGTACAATACCTATATATCCGGAAACGGAGCCAATCTTTCCCAGGGGCAGAGGCAGCTTATTTCCATTGCACGGGCGGCGGTAGCCGATCCTCCGGTTATGATTTTGGATGAGGCTACTTCCTCCATTGACACCAGAACGGAGGCTATTGTCCAGAGAGGTATGGACGCCTTGATGCAGGGACGTACCGTATTTGTCATTGCTCACCGTCTGTCCACGGTCCGCAATTCCGACGTAATTATGGTACTGGAACACGGACGGATTATTGAGCGGGGCAACCACGACAAACTTATAGAAGAAAAAGGAAAGTATTACCAGCTTTACACAGGAGCATTTGAATTGGAATAAAAACGCTCTCCGGAGAAGGCCGGGACGGAACCCAAAAGAAGGGTTTTGCCCCGGCCTTTCCTATTGCGCAAAAGCTACTGCCGCAGGCCCTCGTTCCATCTATAAAAAATGGCAGAATTGTGCAAGTACGGCCCCGTAAAATGCAAGTTTTACTCAGAAAAAAGAAGTATACTATTATAAAAGGCACGGCTGATTTGAAACGCAGACCAAATCAGATACAGATTAAGGAGGATGAACCGACATGATTGAGAAAAAATGGTGGCATGAAAAGACAGCGTATCAGGTTTACCCCAAAAGTTTTTACGATTCCAATGGGGACGGCATTGGAGATATTCCTGGGATCATTGAGAAGCTGGATTATCTGAAGGAGCTGGGAATTGATATATTGTGGCTTTCCCCCATTTACCTTTCTCCCTGTGCGGATCAGGGATACGACATTGCGGATTATTATCAGATTGATCCGCAGTTTGGAACCATGGAGGACGTAGACCGCCTGTTGGAAGAGGCAAAAAAGAGAGACATCTGCGTACTGATGGATCTGGTGGTCAACCACTGCTCTGATGAGCATCCCTGGTTTTTAAAGGCCTGTGAAGACCCGGACGGAGAGTACGGCAAGTTTTTTTATCTGGAAGATAAAAAAGACGGAGAGCTTCCTACGAACTGGCGCTCTTATTTCGGCGGCCCTGTATGGGATACTCTTCCGGGAACGGATAAATATTATCTGCACGTATTCCATAAAAAGCAGCCGGATTTAAACTGGGAAAATCCCCGTTTAAGAGAAGAAATTTATAAGATGGTAAACTGGTGGCTGGAGAAGGGACTTGCCGGCTTTCGCATCGACGCCATTATTAACATAAAGAAGCCCCTTCCCTTTAAGAGCTATCCGGCGGACCGGGAAGACGGCCTGTGCGATATGGGACAGGTTTTAGCGGACGCCAGAGGAATTGGAGAGTTCCTGGGAGAAATGAGAGATCGGTGCTTTCTGCCCCACAGCGCTTTTACGGTGGGAGAGGTGTTTAATGCAAAAAGCGACGAACTGGGAGATTTTATAGGAGAAAACGGCTATTTTTCTTCTATGTTCGACTTTGCCGAAACCGTGGAAGGAAAGTCGCCCCTGGGCTGGTACGCCAGCCGCATCCCAAGCCCCGATGACTATAAGAACTGCTGCTTTAAGAGCCAGGAGAGTGTGAGGGACATGGGATTCCTGTCCAATATTATCGAAAACCATGATGAGCCCAGGGGAGTCAGCCACTATCTGCCTCAATACGCCCAAAATAGTAAGGGGAAAAAGCTGCTGGCCTCCATGTATTTTATGTTAAAGGGTCTGCCCTTTATCTATCAGGGCCAGGAGCTGGGGATGGAAAATTCCGTTTACAATTCCATCGACGATATTGACGACGTAGGAACCAAGGACGAATACCGGCTGTGTATGGAAAAGGGCTATGAAAAAGAAGAGGCCCTGAAAATTGTGGGCCATTATACCAGGGATAATGCCAGGACGCCCTTCCAGTGGAACGGAGAGACAAACGCCGGGTTTTCTGCCGGGGATCCGTGGCTGAAGGTAAACCCCAATTACCGGGAAATTAACGCAGAATCCCAGATAGGGAAGGAAGACAGTGTGTTTTCTTTCTATCAAAAACTCATCAGACTGAGAAAGAATCCGGAGTACAAAGAGACTGTGGTTTACGGGGAAACCAGTCCTGTTTTGGCGGAGCAAGAAAATCTAATGGCCTATTTCCGCCGGGGAGAGGCTCAGGAGCTGTTGGTTCTGGGAAATTTTGCCAATGAGGAAATGAGGGTCAGCCTTCCGCAGTTGGAGGGCCGGGAACTGAAGGTGCTGTTAAACAATGATGAGAATTTCAAAGCCCAGGGGGGTACCGTAGTCCTGTCTCCCCTCCAGGCGGTGATCCTGGAAGTGAGATAGGATAGGAGACAGTCAGGGATCCGCGAACTTTTTCCTGTAGGCAGAGGGAGGGATCCCTTTCTCCTTTTTAAAAAGGCGCACAAAGTAGCTGAGATTTTCGAAGCCGCACTGGAGGCTGACTTCCATAATGGGAAGGTTTGTGTCCTGGAGCAAAAGGCAGGCTTTTTCTAATCTCAGGCCATTGAGGTACTGGGTGAAATTTTGACCGAAGCAGCGCTTAAAAAATTTTCCGAAATAGTTTGGGGACATATAATAAGCGGCAGAAATGGTTTCCAGGGAGATCTTTTCGCATAGGTGATCCTCCAGATAGGAAACGATGCTGCGCATGGTGTCCAGACGTTTTTGCTGCCCCGAAGATGTCTGTCCCTTTGCGGCAATCAGGCTGTCTTCCCGGATTAAGGCGGCCAAAAGCTCAAAAAGGGCGGCTTTTATGGAAAGCTGATAACCGGAGGGCTCTTCTTTGCAAAGGCAGGAGATGGAGGCTAAAGCGGTCCGGACAGAGGAAAAAGCGGGGTGTTCCGGCGTCAGAAAGGACGGGAAAAGCAGCTTTTTCTGAATCAGGGGCAGCAGATATTTCTGCTGGCAGTAGTCCATCATATCAAAGGAAAGGAGCTCCGCCGGAAAGACCAGGGCGTTATATCGGGTACCTGCCTCCAGAGAGTTCAGGTGGTGGAGCTGTTCCTGGTTAATAAAAATAATAGTGTCTTTGGATACCAGAGTAGGCTGTCCGTCAATAAAAAGGCGGATATGGCCTTCCTGCATATCGATGATTTCAATATCTGGGTGCCAATGGCATGACACATAAAAGGTTCCGTCCCTGTCCAGGGTGGGGTGAAGTTCCAGGGGAAAAAGGAAGGAACCCCGTTTTTTCTGTTCTCTCAAATTCTGATCCATGACACTCTCCTAAACAGCAATTTAACGAAATTCAATGGAAAATAAGATGCCAGTGCCATTATAGCAGGGCAAAATAAAAAAGTAAATGGGTACCGGTTGTGCAGAATGCACAATGCAAACTGTGAAAAAATTACGAAAATAAAAAAGCCAATTGACTTTTTGCATAGCCGGTGATATAGTTTAGGCACAGCTTCGGAAACGTTTCCGGTAACGTTACTGATAACGATACCGAAAACGTAACCATAAATGATAGAAACGGAAAACTACAAAAGAAAAGCAAGGAGGAATCAGTATGAAAAAAAGAGTGTTGGCGGCCATGATGGCAGCGGCAGCAGCGGCGGCAGCGGTAACAGGGTGTTCTTCAGGAACGAAGGAGGATACGCCTACGGTTTATTATCTGAACTTTAAACCGGAGGTTACGGACGTATGGCAGGAGATTGCAAAGACCTATACGGAAGAAACCGGTGTGGAAGTAAAGGTGGTTACGGCAGCCGGCGGCAACTATGAGTCTACCTTAAAGTCTGAGATTGCTAAGACAGACGCTCCTACCCTGTTCCAGATTAACGGTCCTATCGGCTACCAGTCCTGGAAGGATTACTGCCTGGATTTAACGGACAGTGAGTTCTACAATGCTCTGACAGATAAGTCCCTGGCAATTGTAGGAGAAGACGGCGGCGTTTACGGAATCCCCTACACCATTGAAGGCTACGGTATCATTTATAATAACGCCATTATGGAAAAATACTTCGCTACGGCTTCCCCGGCGGCTGCCTCTATTGATGAGATAAACAATTTTGAAACCTTAAAAGCCGTTGTGGAAGATATGCAGGCAAAGAAAGATGAATTGGGAATTGACGGCGTGTTCGCTTCTACCTCCCTCCTTCCAGGTGAAGAGTGGAGATGGCAGACCCATACGGCCAACATTCCGATTTATGAAGAGTACCAGGACAAGGGCGTATCGGATCTGGATGAAATTGAATTTACCTACTCTGACAATTTTAAAAATATCTTTGACTTGTACCTGAACAACTCTACTACGGACCCGAAGATGCTGGGAAGCAAGGGCGTAAATGATTCCATGGCGGAATTTGCTCTGGGTAAAGCGGCTATGGTACAGAACGGAAACTGGGCCTGGAGCCAGATTGCTGATGTATCCGGAAACGTGGTAAACGCTGAGGATGTTGGCTTCCTGCCCATTTATATGGGTCTGGACGGCGAAGAAAACCAGGGCCTGTGCGTGGGAACGGAAAATTATTTCTGCATTAATAAGCAGGCTACCGAGGCCAATCAGAAGGCGTCTCTGGATTTCGTTTACTGGCTGATTAATTCCGAAACCGGAAAAGATTATATGACTAACAAGCTTGGCAATATCGCTCCTTTCTCCACCTTTGGCGATGATGAAAAGCCGTCGGATCCTCTGGCTGCTTCCCTGCTGGACTACATGGAAAGCGGAAAGACCACCATTCCGTGGATCTTTACCACATTCCCCAGCCAGACCTTTAAGGATAACTTCGGAAGCGCCCTGCTGGAATACGCTCAGGGAACTATGACCTGGGATGATGTAAAGGCTACGGTTATCGACCAGTGGAAGGTAGAAAAAGAAGCATTAAAGTAACAGAAAATAAAATTGACAACTGAGCTGAGAACGAGGCGGACTTCAAAAAGGAAATTTCATAAAAGCTTTTGAAGGCCGCCTTTTAAAAAGAAGGAGGTAAGAATATGGGAAAGCCGATGAAAAAGTATTTTGCAATCTTTGTTCTTCCAACTCTGATTGCTTTTCTGATTGCCTTCCTGGTTCCGTTTATTCTGGGGATCTATCTGTCGTTTTGTGATTTTACTACTGTAACCAATGCCAAATTTGTAGGCATTTCCAACTATGTTAAGGCTTTTACCAATGAAAACTTCCTGAACGCTTTGTGGTTTACGGTAAAGTTTGCGGTAGTGGCCATTATTACCATTAATGTCTGCGGTTTCGCTCTGGCCCTGATGCTGACCCAGGGACTGAAAGGAACCAATCTGTTCCGGACGGTTTTCTTCATGCCTAACCTCATTGGCGGTATCGTTCTGGGTTATATCTGGCAGTCTATGATTAACGGCGTCCTGTCCAATATAGGCGTAACTATGCTGATGGATCCCAAATACGGTTACTGGGGACTGATTATCCTGATGAACTGGCAGATGATCGGTTACATCATGATTATTTACATTGCCGGCCTTCAGAACGTTTCCACGGATGTCTTGGAAGCTGCAAAGATTGACGGCGCCAGCCGTTTCCAGACCCTGTTTAAAGTAACTATTCCTATGGTAATGCCCTCTATTACCATCTGCCTGTTCCTGACCATTGCCAACTCCTTTAAGATGTTTGACCAGAACCTGGCTCTGACGGGAGGCGGCCCTTCCAATAAAACGACGATGCTAGCCCTGGATATTTACGACACCTTCTACGGAAAAGTAGGATTTGAGGGCGTAGGACAGGCCAAAGCGGTAGTGTTCTTTGTGATTGTGGCAGGCATTGCCATGACGCAGCTAGTCCTTACGAGAAACAAGGAGGTTGAAAGCTAATGAAAGGAAAAACTATAGAAAAAGCGGCCATAACAATCTTTTTAAGTATTCTTGTAATTGTGTTCCTCACCCCTATCTTTTTTATCCTGATGAACTCCTTTAAGGGGAGACTGTACATTAGCGACAGCCCCTTTGCGTGGCCTTCCGGAGAGATGTTTGTAGGAGCGGAAAACTATGTGGAAGGAATTAAAAATACGGGATTTTTTCAGGCCTTTGGCTGGTCGGCTTTCATTACTGTGCTTTCCGTAGTGGTAATTGTCCTGTTCACTTCTATGACGGCATGGTATATCACCCGGGTAAAGACGAAGCTTAACAGCGCCCTGTATTATATTTTTGTATTCTCCATGGTAGTGCCTTTCCAGATGATTATGTTTACCATGTCCAAAATGGCGGATATGCTGCATTTAAACAATCCCCTGGGAATGGTGGTGCTCTACCTTGGATTCGGCGCAGGCCTTTCCGTATTTATGTTCTGCGGCTTTGTAAAGGGGATTCCCTATGAGATCGAGGAGGCGGCCATGATTGACGGCTGCAATCCCCTTCAGACCTTTTTTATGATTGTAATGCCTATTTTAAAGCCCACGGCCATTACGGTAGCCATCTTAAACGCCATGTGGATCTGGAACGATTACCTCCTTCCTTACCTGGTTATCGGCGTTTCCACTCCTTATAAGACCATTCCTGTGGCTGTACAGTATCTGATGGGTTCCTACGGGGCCAAAGACTACGGCTCCCTTATGGCTTTGCTGGTACTGGCTATTATTCCCATTATCGTATTTTACCTGTCCTGCCAGAAGTATATTATTGAAGGCGTTGTGGCAGGAGCGGTTAAAGGCTGACCCCTTATTGCAAAAAAATCACTTCCTTGCTATAATTTGTTTTGACTGACAGAATACGAGGTGATTCCAATGGAAGTTGTTACCATTAAGGATGTGGCCAGAATGTGCGGCGTGGGAGTCAGCACAGTTTCCAGAGCTATAAACAATCATCCTGACATTAATCCGGAAACAAAGGAAAAAATTATGGGTGTAATTGAAAAATATAATTACATTCCCAATAACAGCGCAAGAAATCTGAAAAGGACGGAGTCGAAAACCATTGCCGTCATTATAAAGGGAATCGCCAACCCGTTTTTCCACGGCATGATTAAGGTGTTGGAATGGAAAATAGAAAAAAAGAAGTATAACTTCTTCCTTCACCATGTTGATGAGGGAGAAGATGAGATTAAGGCGGCCCTGGAGCTGGAAAAAGAGAAGAAGCTGTGCGGGATTATCTTTCTGGGAGGCGGAATCGGCCACTCGGAAGAGATTGTCCGCCAGCTCAATCTCCCCTTTGTCCTGTGTACCGTAGGCCTGGGGCCGGAGATAGACAAGGAGCATTATTCTTCCGTACTCATTGACGACGTGGCGGAGGCGTACCGGATGGTGTCCTACCTTTATGATCTGGGACACAGGAGGATCGCCATGGTAGCCGCCAGGGAAGACGATATGGCCGTAGGACAGATGCGTCTGGAGGGCTATAAAAAGGCTTTGGAGGCGCATGGAGTCCCCTTTGATCCGGAATTGATCCTGTACCCGGAAAAGGGAGAGGATCCGTATTCCATGGCCAGCGGTTACCAGGTGGCGCGGAGATTTTTGGAGTCCGGGAAAAGGGCCACAGCCTTTTTCGTTATATCAGACAACGCGGCCTTCGGCGTGTGCAGGGCCATTGCGGATTTAGGGAAACGGGTGCCGGAGGATTACTCCGTAGCCGGTTTCGACGGAATCGAAATGGGACGGTATTACTGCCCGTCTCTGACGACTATCAAGCAGCCCTGTGAGGATATGGCGGAAGAAGCCGTGGAAATCCTTTTTGACATTATGGAAGAAGGGGCGCGAAACCGCCACCGGGTTTTTTCGGCGGAATTAATCGAAGGCGGCTCTGCAAGAAGCATTTAAAACATGAAAACCGGAAGGTTCCTGATGGGAGCCTTCCGATATTTTATTCTATAGGAAATTCCTCTGAATTTCCTATAGAATAAAAAGCCCTCCGGGCAGGAACGCACTGCGGCGGCTGTCTGTCAATTTAACGATATGATAAATAGTAATTTCAATTTGCAGGAGAGACAATTGAATGGATAAGCAGCAAATATACGATTATTTAAAACAAGAAAATGTTTGGCATGAAATAACAGAACACAAAGCGGTTTATAATATGGCTGAACTCTCCAGTATTGAGATACCTTATCCCGAATATGATGCAAAAAATCTCTTTGTCCGTGATGATAAAAAAAGAAATTATTATCTTATTACTGTCAAAGGAGATAAACGGGTAGATTTAAAAGAATTTCGCAAAAAGAACAATACAAGACCATTATCTTTTGCGTCGGCAGATGACTTAATGGACATTATGGGATTGATACCTGGAGCAGTAACGCCTTTTGGGTTGCTGAATGACTCTGAGTGTAAGGTGACGCTTTTTTTAGATAATGAGTTTATGAATGATTTAGGCTTCATAGGCGTTCACCCAAATGACAATACCGCAACAGTCTGTCTTAAAGCAAAAGACTTAATAAAACTTATTGAGCAGCATGGGAATACGGTAAATGTTGTTCCGATATAAGCAGCAATCAAATTATTGCAGGTAGGACAAAACCGGGAGTCTGATCATATGCTATAGTAAAGCCAAATCAGGAGAGATGATATGATGTTTCGCAATCCAAATCAATTTCAGATTCCCATAAACGGAGATCCATGCTGCAACTGCGGTCCGGAGGGCACGGAAGAGTTCTGTTGTATGCCGGGTCCTTGCTGCTGCCGCGGTCCCCAGGGTCCCAGAGGGTGCCCGGGTCCACAAGGCCCCAGAGGTCCCCAGGGCCCGCAAGGCCCCAGAGGTCCCCAGGGTCCCACAGGAGCCACCGGGGCTCAAGGTCCTATGGGATTTCCGGGGGCTGAGGGAGAGCAGGGGCCTGCAGGTCCTCAGGGACCCCAGGGAATCCAAGGCCCTGCAGGTCCAGCGGGTGAACAAGGCCCCATGGGTGCCCAGGGTCCCCAGGGGGCTACAGGGCCTACAGGCGCCACGGGAGCCAGTGGTTCCACAGGCCCAACAGGAGCAACCGGTCCTACAGGAGCGGCAGGCCCCACGGGAGTTACAGGTCCCACAGGACCTACGGGAGCGGCAGGCCCCACAGGAGTTACAGGTCCTACAGGACCTACGGGAGCAACGGCTCCATGTCGGGATGCAAAACAGAGGACGGCGCAGAAAAGCGGAAGGTTATGTCGATAGAACCGTCTTCATGGATCTGGATGCGGTCTACTAGAGTCGTGATGATGCCTCGGTTTAGTTGGTCGAGAGTTCCTGTCTCCAGAAATTTCCGGAGACAGGGAGAAGATTCTGAAAGGCGAGACTCCTCCTGCCTGCCGGTTTCCTTTTTTAAAAGGGCGCGAAGCTGTTCTCTGCGGCTTTCATATGCAGTTTTCCGGCGCAGATAGTCTTCTTTGGAAATATCATTATTTTTCCAGTCCTCATAGAGCCTGTCGAGGTCCCTGTTGATTTTATCCAGATCTTTTTGGATGGCCTCGTCCGGCGAGTCCAGACGGGAAAGGGCGGGCGGCCCGGAGGGAGCCTGTAAGACGGCGTCCAAAAGCTCAGGGAGAGATGGAGACTGCTCCATAAGAACCTGCAGGGAGGCTAAAATGGCCTGAGAAACTGTTTCTTCCCGAATACTGTGCTTTGTGCAGCTTTCCCTGGATTTTTCCCGGTAAGTCCGGCAGTAATAATAAACGATCCCTTTGGTTTTCTGGCGCGTCATGGCTTTTTTACAGTCAGCGCAGAAAAGAAGGCCGGAAAAGAGGTAAGGCCCTTTTTGGCCGGAAGGGGTTCGGGTATGGCGCCGGCTCAGCTCCTGGGCTTTTTGATAGAGGGATTCAGAAACGATTTCTTCATGGGTGTTGGGAACGAGAAACCAGTTTTCTTTGGGAACAGGGATTTTGGTATGGATTTTATAGCTGATAACTGTTTGGCGGCCCTGTACCATAGTTCCGGTATACACTTGATTTTTTAAAATAGAAGAAACAGAAGCGGCGGACCAAAGGCCGTCGTTTTGCGAAGACTGGGGGCTGCAGAAAAGCAGTCCTTTGGTGCGTTTGTAGGCGGTGGGATTGAGGATTTTTTCCTGGTTTAGACGGCGGGCGATTGCGTTTTTGCTGAAGCCCTGATAGACGTACCAGTGGTATATCCGCCTTACCACAGAGGCGGCTTCCTCATCAATAATCAGGCGGTTTTTGTTTTTCGGAGACTTTTTGTAGCCATAGGGAGCGAAAGCGCCGATAAACTCTCCCTTGCGCCGCTTGGTGGCAAAGGTGTCCCGAATGTCCCGGGAGGTTTTGGCAGCGTAGCGATCATTTATAAGGCCGTTAATGGGGATTTCCAGGCCCTCCATGGCTTCAGGCCGCAGATAGCTGTCAATGCGGGGATCGCTGACTGTGATAAAACGGATCCTGTGCATGGGAAAAAAGGTTTCCAGAAAGTATCCCTGGTCAGAATAATTGCGGAACATCCGGGAGAGGTTTTTGCATAGGATACAGTTGACGGTTCCTTCCCTGACGTCCCGGATCATTGCCTGAAAACCAGGCCGGTTATTGTCGGTGGCAGTTTGTCCGTCGTCAATATAGAAGCCCTGAAAGCGGTAAGGCTCTTTAAAAAATTTTTCCAGAAATTCCCCGATGATTTTCTTTTGATTGGTAATGCTGAGGCTTTCGTCATTGCCGTCCTCCCTGGAGATGCGGATATAGGCGCCTATGATCCAAATGGAGGGGGCGGGGTAGGGGAAAGCCTGCCAAGGAGCATCAGTCATAGGCCCCACCTGATTTTAAAGCAATAAAATACTCTTTCAGCAGTTCCTCCAATGGCCTGCCGTCCGGGGAAAATGTCAGCCGTACCCAAGTGCCGCCGCAGAAAAAACGGACTTCATCAGAAAGGGGGTTCAGACCGTCGGCCTGTTCCTGAGTCTGCTGCAATAAATGGGACATGGGAACCTCCTGCATGGAATCCTATTTTAAATGAAAATATGGCCCCATTATGAAAAATATGCGTTAGTTACGAAATTCAGGCAAATACCATTGCAAGGGTTCCGGCCGTCAGCAAAAAGAGGCCCCACAGGGCTTTTGGGCGCAGCTTTTCCTGAAAAATAAAGTAAGAAAAGGCGGCGGTGACCAGAATACTCAGTTTATCAATGGGAACTACCACACTGGCCAGACCGTCCTGGAGAGCCTTGTAATAACACAGCCAGGAAGCGCCTGTAGCCAGACCGGAAAGGCAGATAAAGGCCAGTTCCTTTTTGGAAATTTCTTTTACGGCATTTCTTTTTCCCGCGGCAAACACCATGGCCCAGGCCATAATGAGAACCACAAAAGTACGGATAGCAGTTCCCAGATTGGAATCAATTCCGCTGATGCCGATTTTTCCCAAAATAGACGTAAGACTGGCGAAAACGGCGGAGCCGAAAGCAAAGAGGATCCAGGAACTTTTGGCCTTCCCTTTTTCTTTTGCCGTATCTTTTTTTTCCAGCATCAGGGCAGTGCCTAAAGCAATACAGAGGACGCCTGCCGCCTGAACAGGCCCAAGGGGTTCCCCAAAGAAAATGAAGGCTAAAATGATGGTCAGTACGGTGCTGGACTTGTCAATGGCAACTACTTTATTGACGTTTCCCATTTGCAGGGCTTTAAAATAGCACAGCCAGGAAGCGCCTGTACACAGACCGGACAAAACTAAAAACAACAGGGTATGGCTGTCAAGGCTGCTGAGCTGGGACTGGGCTCCGGAAAGAAACACCATGATCCAGGAAAACACCAGAACCACAATGGTACGGACTGCCGTGGCCACAGTGGAATCCGTTTTCTGAATGCCGCATTTAGCCAGAATGGTGGTAAGGCCCGCAAAAAAGGCGGATCCGAAAGCAAATAAGATCCACATGGAAAATTTCCTCCTTTGTTTTGTATAGAGTCATGGAGCAACAGGAGCCACGGGTCCCACAGGCACACAGGGGATTACCGGCCCCACAGGGGCGACGGGCGCTGCTGCATTAGGAAAGTTAATTATACCAGAAAAAGTGGAGTTTGTTTAGGCGTATGTTACCTGTAAATATCAGAAAAACGAAAAATGATCCCAATACGTCCGTCTTCCCATACCCGGATACGGCGGACAAATTCCGTTAATATTTCCCTGGAAAGAGTTTCCATAGCGTGAGAGATTTGGTACGCATCCATTGGAAGGGGACAGGGACGGCAAAGCTCCGCTTCCAGGCTGCTTTGGAGGCTGCAAAGTTCTTCTGCCAAAGCTTCGGCTCTCTCCTGGCAGCGGCTTTTTATTTCACAGTAATCCTGGTAAGAGATAACGCTGTCTTTCCAGTCCTCATAAGCGGCAGCTTTATACCGGACAGTGTCAGAAAGCTCCTGCTTTTTGCGGGAGACAGCGGCGGACAGGGCTTTTGCCGGAGAAGTCCTGACAGACGCTTTGTCAAGGCGGGAGAGGATGGAAATAGGATCGGCGGCCCCGTAAATCAGGAGATGCAGGGTGCATAAAATGGCTTGCTCCAGACGGTCGTGGCGCAGAGTGTGTTTGGTACACGCCTTTTGAGAACGATCCTTGTAGGTACGGCAATAATAGTAAACGTGATTCCCGCTTTTGCTTCGGCTCATGGCCCTGCCGCAGTCCTGGCAGCGGAGAAATCCGCTGAAGAGACAGAGCTCTTTTTGCCGGGGAGGAGTCCGGGTATTGAGCTTTAAAAGCTCCTGAACTCTTTGAAAATCCTCCCGGCTGACAATGGCCTCATGAGTATTTTCCGCAATGTACCACTCCCTTTCCGGAACCCGTTCCTGGATATGGATTTTGTAGCTTTTGATCCGGCAGCGGCCCTGAACCATGTCGCCGCAGTACATCCGGTTCTTTAAAATATTGGTCACAGTGACGGAACACCAGAGGGGCTGTTTTCCGGGAATCAAGTGAGGATTGGAGTATCTTAACCCTTGTCTGCGTTTATAAAGGGAAGGACAGGGAACGCCCCGGGTATTGAGGCTTTGGACAATGGCGGTTTTGCTCTCTCCTTTTAAAAAGCGGCTGAAAATCTCCCGGACAATCTCAGCGGCTTCCGGATCCGTAAGGATAGCGTTTTTGCGGTTAGGATCCTTTTGGTAGCCGTACAGGGCAAAGGAGCCAATGTGCTCCCCTCTGCGGCGTTTCATGTCCAGGACGGCTCTGACCTTATCGGAGGTTTCCGCACAGTGGCTTTCATTTAAGACTCCCTGAATAGGAACGGCAATACTGCGCATGGCCTGGGGTTCCCGGTAGCTGTCCAAAGGCTGGTGAAACAGGGAGATAAAGCGGACGTTATAGCGGGGAAACCAGTCGTCAAGGTAATATCCCTGGTCACTGTAATTACGGAAGGAACGGGCCAGATCCTTGACAATGACACAGTTAATGAGGCCTTTTTTGATGTCGGAAAGCATCTGCTGGAAAGCTTCCCGTTCATCGTCAGTGGTACCAGAGACTCCGTCGTCTACGTATTCTTTTATGAGAACATACCCATCGCCGTCCTGTCGGGACGCAATATATTCCCTTAACATGGCCCGCTGATTGGCAACGCTTTCCGACTCATCGGCGCAGTGGGAATCTTCCCTGGAAAGCCGGATATAGACGGCCACTTTCCATAGATTGCCTTCTTGCTTTCCGGCAGATCGCCTTGGGGAATCATTTCCTGACATAATTCCTCCTCATTAAAAAATCTGTAAAGACGTCCTCTAAAGAGGGACCGTCCGGGGCAAATTCTATTGTTACCGCTATGTCCCCTACCCGGAAACGGTAGGGGTTTTTAAGCATTTCAGCAAGATAACGGGGCCTTTCGTCAAGGGGGATGTTTTCATCCAGGAAAATGTCCGTAATGTCTGTTAAATCCTCTTTGGGTATATCAGAAAAATGAGTGTCAGAGGGTTTGGGGCATGGTTCCTGCTTCATAGACTCACCATCGTTTTTTTGGATTTTATGCAAAAACAGGATTGTCCTATGTAAACGGGAAAAATTTCCTATTGCAGCAGCTTCCACGGGGGCTGTGGGCCCAACAGGCCCCAGCGGTCCAACAGGAGTTACAGGTCCCACAGGCCCCACGGGTCCCACAGGAGCTACAGGCCCCACGGGTCCCACAGGAGCTACAGGTCCCAGCGGTCCCACCGGTCCTACAGGAGCTGCAGGCCCCACCGGGGCGACGGCTGCAGTAAAAGATCCGCTTAGGCAAAACCAGGGGGGCCGGAAACGGCCCCCCTGTACTGGATTGTCATCAGTCAGGTCAGGTGATTGCGGTAACGGAATCGCAGCACTGGAAATCCGTATCAATGTTGTGGGCGATAAGCCGGACTTTTAAATTCCGGGGGCCGCACATAGAGCTGGGATTCCCGCTGATTTCGTTCAGATCCTCCGGCAAAACGAATTTGACGCATCTTACCAGAATATCCTGACAGGTGGGATAGTGGTGGGCCGGAATGGTGAGAGCCTTCATTCCGCGGGGATATTCGTTGCCATTGGCGTCCTCTTCCGTCAGGACAATGCCTAAAGCCACCCGTCTGTCCGGGCAGACGTTTTTGACCGTTACGTCCAACTGTACGATACGTCCCAGAGATTCCAGATAGGTGTCGCCCAAATCCACCGCTAAAGAGTCGCGGCAGCCTTCTATGGCAAACTCCACGGGAACGGAGCAAGGCTCCGGATCCACAGGAACAGCGCAGTTTACTTGGACGGAAGGAGCCGGGAAGGTAACAGCGTTTCCTTCTGCGTCAGAATAAGTGATGGACTTATTCACCAGCTTTACGCCGCCTGCAGAAACCACATTGCGGATGAAAAATTCCAGGGTAGCGCCTTCGTTTCCGGAAACGCCCAGCTCCGGAATCTTCCACTGCAGAGTGGAAGCGTTGATGACAGCGGCAGTTCCCTTAGTGGGCATATTGACGCTGATAATCTCAAAATCCGGATTGACGACTTCGTCGATAACGATATTTGTGGCCCCCGGCTTGGAGATATTGGCGGCCAGATCCGCAAAAAGATCTTCTAAATCTGCGGCGTTGGGAGTAACGGCCACATGGGAAGCGTCGGGATCCGTAGCCCAGTCGTTGAGGACGGAAACGTCAATGCCGTCGGCCCCAATCAGTCCAATACAGTAGATGACGATACCGGAAGCCCGGGCCGCTGCGGCCACAGGAGAGGGCGGCAGGCCTGCGGTGGTCTTTCCGTCTGTAAACATAACGATAACCTTAGCGTTGGAAGAGGCGGGATCAAAGAGAGACGCGGCAGTAGCGAAGGCGTCTGCGTGATTGGTGGATCCGCCGGCTGTAAGGCTGTTGACCGCTGCTTTCAGCGCTGCAACAGAAGTGATTAACTGAGTGTTGGCCACAGCCGTGTCGGAAAAGCTGACAACGGCGATGCGGCTTCCGGAACCAATGTTTCCGTCCTGAGAGCCGTCTGTGGATTCGTCGATGATGTCAATAAAAGTGTTGGCGCCGGTTTTCATATTGGCCAGAGGGCTTCCGGCCATGCTTCCGGAGCGGTCCAGAACCAGGACAATGTCCGTGGGATTGGAAGAAATGTCAGGAGCCGCCGCCAGAGCCAAAGTCACCTTTAACATACCCGTGCAGTCTATCTGAGAAGTATTAATCTGTTTGTTGGAATTGGTTATACCCATAATTGGTACCTCCTATAATTTTTTTCCTTGCGGACAGTATTCCAAGGGGACAAGGCCTGTATGTCCATTTGGCAACTGCCGCGCGGGTCAAAAACCTGTATGCTTGCATCAGGGTCTTTGACTGAGGATAGTCCTCACTTTATCATATGCGGAGGGGCGTTTTTGTGTACAAGTATGGGAGGCTGTCCGGAAAGTGCGAATGGCGGCAGGCCGCCGAGGACATACTAACGCAAAAACGGAGGTAATGCGATTATGGATTCTATATGGACGGAAACGTCAGAGATGCCCCATTTTGACTCGTTAAAGGGGCATATAAAGGCGGATGTGCTGATTATCGGCGGAGGGATCGCCGGTCTGCTGACAGCCAGCCGCCTGGCCGGCCAGGGCGTCAAATGCGTTTTGGCGGAGAGGGAGCGGATCTGCGGCGGAATTACAAAAAACACTACGGCCAAAATCACTGTACAGCACGGACTCATATACCACAGCCTTACAGTCCGGTACGGCCCGGAAACGGCCCGTATGTATCTGGACGCAAACCGTTGGGCTTTGGAAGAATACCGCCGTATGTGCAGGGAGATTCCCTGTGATTTTGAGGAAAAGGATTCTTTTGTCTATTCTGTTAAGGACAGGAAAAAGCTGGAAAAGGAACTGGCTGCCATGGAGCGCCTGGGCTGCCACGGAGAATTTGCCGATGAGCTTCCCCTGCCCTTCTCTACAGCAGGAGCCATCAGACTGGAAAAACAGGCCCAGTTCCATCCGCTGAAATTTTTATCGGCAGTTGTCAAAAACCTGGAAATTTATGAAAATACGCCTGTAAGGGAGATGGAAAAACAAAAGGCTGTTACAGAAAACGGCAGCATTACGGCGGACAAAATCATTGCAGCCACCCATTTCCCGTTTCTGAATAAGCACGGGAGCTATTTTCTGAAGCTGTACCAGCACCGTTCCTACGTTATTGCCCTGGAAGGCGGCCCTGACGTAGAGGGAATGTATGTGGATGAAGATAAAAAGGGACTGTCCTTTCGAAATGCAGGAAACCTTTTGCTGTTAGGCGGCGGGGGCTGCCGGACCGGTAAGAAAGGCGGCGGGTGGTGTGAGCTGGAGCGTCAGGCATCGGTTTGGTATCCCCAGGCGCGGCTGCATGGCCGGTGGGCGGCCCAGGACTGTATGTCTCTTGACAAAGTGCCCTATATCGGGCAGTATTCCCGGAATACGCCGGGATTTTACGTGGCTTCCGGCTTTAATAAATGGGGAATGACGTCGGCTATGGCGGCTTCCGGGATTCTGACGGATTTGGTTTTAGGAAAGGAGAATCCCTGGGCGGCGGCGTTTTCACCTTCCCGGACTATGCTGCACCTGCAGCTTGCTGTCAATGGCCTGGAAGCGGCGGCAAATCTTTTGACCATATCGCCTAAACGCTGTCCCCATCTGGGCTGCGCCCTAAAGTGGAATCCTATGGAGCATTCCTGGGACTGTCCCTGCCACGGCTCCCGTTTCAGGGAAGACGGAAAGCTGCTGGATAACCCGGCCCAGGGGGATTTAAAAGGAAGGTAAGGCCGGAATGAGGGGAATGAAAAGGACATAAAATGAGTTGTATTTGTCTGATGGAGAATGGCGTCTATGACTGGAAAAGAATTTTATACTGTGCAGATTGGCGGGACGGAAGAAAGAGGGGCGGAAAAGGACGGCAAAAAGTGGCGGCTCTGCATCTATATCCGGCTTTCCAGAGAAGAGATCCGAAGGGAGGATCCCAAAATGCCGGGAGAAAGCCGGGGAAAGAGCGAAAGCATTAAAAATCAAAAAAGCATTCTCCTTACCTGGATCGAGGAATACTTTCCGGCGGGAACCTATGAAATCGCCGGATTTTTTGAAGACGACGGCCTTACGGGAACCGACGACAGAAGAGAAGCGTTTCAGAGAATGCTGGGGGTTCTGGAAAGAGGAAAGGGAAACTGCGTAATTGTAAAAACCCTTTCCAGGGCCTTCCGCAATTACAGCGATCAAGGGTACTATCTGGAAGAATATTTTCCCGCCAGAGATATAAGGTTTATCTCCACAATGGATCCCTTTGTGGATACCCAACAGGACGGGGAGGCCATGTACAATCTGGATGTCCCTCTGTACGGAATCCTCAATGACCGCTTTGCCGCCGCCACCTCCCGGGCCGTCCGGAGGACACTGGATGACAAAAGGCGAAAAGGAAAATATATCGGCGCCTTTCCTCCCTGGGGATTTTTAAAGGATCCCCGGGACAAAAACCATTTGATCCTGGATCCGGAAACGGCTCCCATAAAGAGACAGGTAAAGGACTGGATCCTGTATGAAGGCATGAGCTTGGAGGGGGCGGCAAAGAGGCTTAACGATCTGGGGATTCCAAACCCGACGAAATATAAGGAGCTGAAGGGCTGGAAATACAAAAATCCCCACGCTTTCAGCCAGGGCGGGAAATGGACGGGAACTACCCTGAAAAGAGAGCTGTTAAGCCTTATGAATATGGGTCATATGGTTCAGGGAAAGCAGAGGGTCATCAGCTACAAAATCCATGAACGGGCCGGTGTGCCGGAGGAAGATTGGAAAATCGTCGAAAATACTCACGAAGCCACCTTTACCAGAGAGGAGTTTCAGGCGCTGCGGGAGGCCCTGAGCCGGAATACCCGCGTACCTGATGGGAAAAGGAGAGTCCATTTATTTTCCGGCTACATAAGATGCGCCTGCTGCCAAAGAGCCATGCACCGTTCCCACGGAAAGACCTGGATCTATTACAAATGCCGGAGCGGAAGCGGGAAGGCTGGAGAAGAATGCCGGGGCTCCATTCGGGAGGACCGCCTTGCTGCGGCTGTGCTGAAAGCCATTGAGATGCAGATCTGGCTGGCCGGGGACGCCGGATGGATTTTAGAAAAGAAATACTATAAAAGGGACGAAAGCTTCCATAAGCTTCTGGCGGCCAGAGAACAGCAGAGAAAGCGGACTGAGGATCTGTATGACGGGCTGTACCGGGACTGGAGAATGGGGGAGCTGTCGGAGACAGAATACCGGAGGCTGCGGGAACAGTGGGGCAGGGAGCTGAGAGAGCTAGAGGGGGCCGTTTTACGGTTAAAAAAGGAAGAAGAGACTTTGTCTGGGGCCTTGCCGGAACAATTAAGCCGGGAAAATTTCCGGAATGGAACCTCCGGACTTTTAAGCCGGAGCGTCCTGGGGGCTTTCCTGAATACCATTGCAGTGGGGCAAAACCGGAAAGAAATAACCATTGTATTTCGGTTTCAGGATAAGCTGCTCCATGAGGCCGTTTTGTCCTCAAAAGAAGCGGAAAACTGACTGCAGACACCGGTGCGGCGGGAGCAACGGGTCCTACAGGTCCTGCTGGGCCAACCGGTGTGACGGGAGCCACCGCTCCGCTGACCATAAGAAAACGGAAACGGGTATGGAAGGTGGCCGCTTATATCCGGCTTTCGAGGGAAGACGGGAGCCAAGGACGGGAACCGGAGAGCATTGTCAACCAGAGAAAAATTATTCTGGAATTTTTGGAAGAATATTTTTCACCAGAGGAATACTGCCTTGCAGGCGTCTACGAGGACGGAGGGAAAACCGGAACCACTCAGGAAACCCGACCGGAGTTTGGGCGTATGTGCCGGGATATTGCAAAAGGCTCCATAAACTGCGTGGTGGTAAAAACCCTTTCCCGGGCTTTCCGCAACTATGCGGATCAGGGGCGGTTCCTGGAAGAGTTTCTGCCTTCCTTTGGCTGCCGTTTTATCTCAATGGGAAATCCATTTGTAGATACCACAGCAAACCCCGATTGTACTCAGAGCCTGGAAATCCCCATTAACGGCTTGATGAATGACCGCTATGCGGCAAGAACCTCTGAGGACGTAAAGAGGACGTTTCAGACGAAACGGAAGAAAGGGGAGTTTATCGGCGCTTTTGCCCCTTACGGCTACAAAAAATGTCCGGAAAATAAAAATGCGCTGGCGGAAGACGAGGATGCCGCTGCTGTGGTGAGAGAAATTTTCGGCAGTTTCCTGGGGGGAATGAGCAAGTCGGGGATTGCCCGGGATTTAAATGACAGGGGGATTCCCTGCCCTTCCGTGTATAAGCGGAAGAACCTTGGAATGAAGTATCAGAACCCACGCTGCCGTCCTGGGGAAATGCCTCTGTGGTCTTTGAGGACGGTAGACGAAATTCTGAAAAATCAAATGTACTGCGGGGATATGGTACAGGGGCGCAGCAGGGTGATAAGCTACAAAGTGCACGTCCAGGAACGGGTTCCGCCGGAAGAGTGGATCATTGTGGAAAATACCCATGTGCCTGTGATTTCCAGGGAAACCTTTCAGAGAACCCAGGAATTATTAAAAAAGACGGCCCGAACAGCCCGGGGACAGAAGGAACCCTATCTTTTCAGCGGCTTTCTTTTTTGCGGCCAGTGCCAGAGGGCTATGGTAAGAAGCCAGGTAAAAGGAAGGGTTTATTATTACTGCAGCACCTACAAAAATGGTTCCAGGACCGCCTGTACAAAGCATACCATTCGCCACGGGGAGCTGGAAAAGGCGGTTTTTGCGGCCATCAAGCTGGAACTTTACCGGTCTGTTTCCGAAGCTCTCCCTAAAGCGTGGGACTGCGGGAAGGAAAGGAACCACGGGACAGAAAAGGCGCTGCGGGAAGGAAAGCGGCGCCTTGAAAAAATCAGGAGATACCGGCGCTCTGTCTATGAAGACTGGAAAGACGGCATGGTGACCAAAGAAGAGTACTGGGATATGAGGGAGGAGTACCGGAGCCAGGAGCAAAGCCTGAAAGAATGGCTGGCTTGCCTGGAAGACCGGCAGGAAGAAAGGGAAGCTGCGCCCAAAGAGCCGGAGAACAGTCTTTGGGGAATGGAAATGACAGAACTGACCAGAGAACTTCTTGCGGTCCTGGTCAGCTCTGTCCGGGTTTTGGAAGGCGGCGGAATTACAGTGGCATTTTCCTTTCGGGCTCCTGGGTCTTCTGGCTCTGAATAATGGGAACCTGAATTTCGGTCAGAAACTCTTCTTCCCTTCCTGTGTACCGATTGTCGATTTCGTATAATTCAAAGGGATCTCCGGATATGGAAAGACCATGGCTGCAGGCATAGTCCAAAAGCTCCTGGATCCGGCGGCCATTCTGCTGGTATCCGCCCCGGTAATAACAGGAGAGATAGTCTCCGGCGGGAAGCAGAAAATCGTAATCCAGGGAATCTTCTTCCAAAATAAAAAATACGGATTCATACACATTGGAAATACCGCGTTTCCAGTCCTCCATGGAAAAGCAGGCGCCTACGGTCTGGCTGACCAGCTCCGGTACGATTTTTTCATATTTTTTATGGAGGCGCTTAATAACAAAGTCCATTTCTTCGTCTTTTGTAATATGTTGGGTAAGCTGAACGCAGGGCCTTCCGGCCAGATGTTTGATGGAAATTGCACCTGGCCGGATTTGTCCGGCGGCGTTCAGGGCAGCTATCCGCTTATTGATAACAGATTCTTTCGTCTGCAGCTCCTTTATTTTCTGCTTCAGGAGTTCCTGCTCCTGTAAAAGAAGGCTCAGAGTGTTTTCAATACTCTGGTTTTCCAGATATTCCCGGATCTGAGCCATGGAAAAATCCAGGAGCCTGAGATCCCCAATGACATTAAGCTTATACATATCCTTTAAATCATAGAGGCGGTAGCCGTTGGCCTCCCGTTTGGGATGAAGGATTCCCAATTTCTCATAATAGCGCAGAGAATCGGGGCCGATGCCGTAGAGTTTGGAAATTTCCCCGATTTTATAGTAATTTTTCATAAGATGTCCCGTCCCTTTTCCTGATTCGAAATTTTCTCTTGACCTTAGTATTATACCAGGGTTTATGATAAGGCGGAAGAGGAGAGAGATTATGATTCAAAAATATATAGTAAAATGTTTTAGAAAATTATGGGACGGCTTTACGCTGAAAAAAGTGGGCCTGATTTTATTGGGGGCGGCCATTGCTTCTTTTGGCCTTTACAACGTCCATCAGCAGACGGGCATTACGGAAGGCGGAGTGCTGGGAATGATGCTGCTGGCTCACCGCTGGCTGAAAATCGCCCCGTCCGTTATTACCCCGGTTTTGGACATTGTCTGCTATGGTCTGGCATTGCGTTATCTTGGCGGAAGATTTATAAAAATTTCCGCCATGTCCACTTTAAGTATGTCCGCATTTTTCAGGCTGTGGGAACAGCATCCGCCGGTTTTGCCGGATTTATCCGGAAATCCCCTTTTAGCCGCCATTCTCGGAGGCTGTTTTGTAGGGATCGGCGTGGGCCTTATTGTCCGCCAGGGTGGTTCCAGCGGCGGGGACGACGCCCTTGCCCTGGTAATTTCGAAAGTGAGCCGGTGGCGGCTGTCGCGCTCCTATTTGGCAACGGATTTGACGGTTTTACTCCTGTCTTTAAGCTATATCCCGGTAAAACAGATAGGATTTTCCCTCATAACCGTTACCCTGTCGTCCTTTTTAATTGATCTGCTGCAAAATAAGCAAGAGGATAAAAGAGCAGACAGGGAGGCGGAGGGGCCTTGCCTGGTTCAAGAATAGAACCAATGAGAGAAAGAATGCTCTTTGAGTCAGGCGGCCGCAAAAAGGCAAAATGCCGGCGGTTTTCTTAAAAAACAGGGAGCCACCGGTCCCACCGGAGCAACGGGAGCAACAGGCCCCAGCGGTCCCACCGGCCCGACGGGGGCAACGGGAGCCACAGGTCCTACTGGTCCCACCGGTCCGACAGGAGCAACAGGCCCTACAGGTCCCACCGGCCCGACAGGAGCGACAGGAGCAACAGGCCCGACAGGCCCGACAGGCCCCACGGGAGAAGAAGGCGCCGCAGCCACCATACGTGTGGGAACCGTTACTACGGGAGATCCCGGAACCGATGCTGCTGTAGTCAATTCAGGAACGGAACGGGATGCGGTACTGGATTTTACCATTCCTCAGGGGCAAACGGGAACGGGCCAAGGCCCTATAGAATTGCTGTCAGCGTATTCTACCCCTACTAAGGCGGGAACTTCCGGAACAGCCCTTATCTTTGACAGAAACGGGCTGGTTTATGGAGACGCGGTTTCTCATACGGAAGGCAGCGGAATCTTTACTATTAATCAAAGCGGTGTTTACGCCGTGGCATTCCATGGAGGCGTGGGCCCGGTTTCAGGCTCTGACTTCCCATTGGCTATCAGTACGTTTTTGACGGAAAACGGAGCCGTTGTCCCCGGAGGTTCGGCACAGCATACGTTCCACACCTCCAATGAATTTTCCAACGTAGCATTCTCTGTCCCAGTTGCTATATCCTCTGTGCCGGCAACGCTGCAGGTAATCGGGTCAGGCGGAAACTTCTTCTACGGAGACATTGGCATTACAATTTACCGTTTGGGAGACATTCCGTCCTAGATAAGAGATAACCTTTGGCGCAGCCGCCGCCAAAAATGAAAGCAGGAAACGGCATGGCCCCGGGCTGTGCCGTTTCTTTTGCTATAGCAGAAGCTGTTATGCTGCTGACGCAGGAAACGCTGATTGGGGAAAGCCTTTTAGGCGGGAAAAGGAGAAAATAAGACAGGGAGTTGTTGGGAAAAGAAAAACGTGTTACACTAACGCTAAAGCCGCAATGGCGGCCGCATGAAAAGCGGCGGAACGGCATATTCAATAAGATTTTAGCGAAAGAAGGGCAGTAAAGAGTGATAAAACTGTATTACGGGGACATTAGCCATTTGGTACCGCCCTGGGAATCTTACCTTGTTGGAAAAGAACGTCTGGAGAGGACTATGGGGTATAAAAGACAGGAGGATCAGGCCAGATCCATAGGAGCGGAACTGATTTTAAATAAAGCTCTGGCCAGACTGTTTCCGGCTTTTCGCCCTCCTGTGCAGTTTCAAAAGGGAGAACACGGAAAGCTTTTTCTGGCGGAAGGCAATGAGGACCTGCGCCTGGAAGACGGGAGAATGGCGGAGTTTAACCTCTCCCATTCCGGGAATTTTGTGGCCTGCGCAGTGGCGGATCGCCCTGTGGGGGTGGATATTGAGGAGCCAAAGGACAGTATCCGGCCTGGGATCCTTCGGTTTCTGGCGGAGGAGGAGAAAAAGGACGTGCTGGAGGCAGCGTCAGAGCCCCGGCGTTTTTTTGAGTACTGGGTACTAAAAGAAAGCTATATGAAGGCAGTGGGAACAGGATTTACCAAAGCGCCTTCCAGCTTCCGGGTAATGGAAAAGGACGGGAGGTACCAGGTAATAGAAAATGGCGAAAGAATGCCTTACGGCTTTAGGCTATACCGGCTGCCGTCGGGATTTTTTATGGCCGCCTGCGCTGAAAATGGAATATGGGAAGAGCTGGAACCGGAGGAACTGGAAATCCCCTGAAGACAGGATTTGCTTTCCATGGATTGCTCTCCTTACATATGGCTGATAACGGGATTTTCTGTCGTTAGTCGTCTTTTTCTTCTGTGCTGGCAATAAGACGGTCAAAATCACTTTGATACAGACGATCTTGAATGACACGGTACTGCTCAAATTCGCTTTCCGCAAAGGCTTTTGCGATCGCGGCTGTGACCTTACCCTTGTTTTGCAAGACTTCCGCATCGTTGAATTGCAGGAACGCATCCAGTTTGGAAGCCCAATCTGCCATTGTCATGGGAATATGCCGCCGTGCCTGTCTTGTAGCGTAGTCCAGATACATCGTGACAATTTCGTTAAGCTCTTGTATTTCACCCTTGGATAAGTAATTCTTTGCAATCGACACATCTGCTTTTACGATTTTTCCATCGGGAGCGTTGCGCCATGAGGTCAATCCCATATGTTCTTTTGTGTGGTCTGCTCTTGTTACAATGACTTCCGCTGCAGTATTTCCGTGAACAGCATAGTGCATCTTATTCTGCACCGTTGCAAAGAAATCTTTTGTGATTTGGCTATCAAGGGAATAATCGACGGCAGTAGCATAGATGTCTGTAATCTTTTGATAGAAACGGCGCTCACTGGCTCGAATCTCTTGTATCTCAGAAATTAAGTGATCAAAATAATCCTCATCGAAGATTTGACCGTTAATCAATCTGCTCTTATCTAAAACATACCCTTGCTTCGTAAAGGTATCCAGCACTTTTGTTGCCCATTGCCGGAATTGTGTTGCCCTGCCGGAGTTTACACGGTAGCCAACGGCAATTATGGCAGATAGCGAATAAAACTTATATTGATAGGTTTTTCCGTTATCCGCAACTTGTGCAAAATTTGCACAAGTTGATTCCTCGGACAATTCGCCGCTTTCATAGATGTTTTTCAAATGCTTTGTGATAACGCTTCTGTCTACATCGAAAAGCTGTCCAATCGCTTTTTGTGTCAGCCATACATCGTGGTCCTGCACACGGACTTCAATACCGTCCTCACGGGCGTCCTTGGTAAATACAAGAAAATCCACAGTGCTGTTTCGGATTTGCAATTTTTTATTCTTGTTCTCAGCCATTATGTATCACCATCCAATCATTCCTCATTAAAGCTATTTTTCTTTGCCCTGCTCTTGTGTCTGCAAAGCTTAATCGGCTTGTCTGTCATGGTCAAAGCCAGTGCCATCATCACCCGGTCGTTCTGGATGTTCCACATGGATTCGATACCACTACAAAACTCTCCGTTATGTATTGTAACCCGAATAACTCCGATTTATATTATCCATTATACGATTTCTTTTCCACGGAATCAATCTCTGTCCTATTTTTGTATGCCCCCTTCTCATGCGCCGGTTAGAGGTTGACGGCGGAAAAGAAGACTTCTATAATAGACATAAAGAAAAACAGACAGAAATGTCTGGAAAGATCCGGAGAGAGGAGCGCGGGAATATGGAACTGAAGACATACGAACACCGGACACAATATTATGAAACGGATCAGATGGGAGTTATCCATCATTCCAATTATATTCGCTGGTTTGAGGAGGCGAGAACCGATCTGCTGGAACAGATGGGAATGGGGTACGACACAATGGAGGCCCAGGGGATTATCTGTCCTGTGCTGTCAGTGCACTGTGAATATAAATCCATGACCCATTACGGGGAAACGGTTTTGATCCTGCCTATTTTAAAGGAGTACAATGGAATTAAAATGACCCTGGAATATACGGTCATGGACAAGGAGACAGAGGAAATCCGCTGCGTGGGAGAAAGCAGGCACTGCTTTTTAACGAAAGAGGGGAAACCGCTGTCATTAAAACGGAGCTATGTGGCCATAGATGAGATGTTCCGGAAATGTCTGCCGGATCACAGTCAGGAGTAAAAGATGGAACTGGAATGGCTGTATTGGATTCAGGGAATTAGAAATCCCTTTTTAGACGGCGTAATGCCGGCAATTACATTTTTAGGAAACGGAGGCTGGTTTTGGATACTGGCAGGGGCAGTCCTTCTGGCAGTGCCTAAAACCAGGAGAATGGGCTTTTGTGTGCTGCTGTCCCTTTTGCTTGGACTAATATTGGGAAACGGGCTTTTAAAAAATCTTGTAGCCCGATCCAGGCCCTGCTGGCTGGATGAATCGGTAGCCCTGCTCATAAAGGTGCCGGAGGATTATTCCTTTCCATCAGGCCATACCCTGGCAAGCTTTGAGGCGGCTGTAAGCATTTTGCTGTACCGGAGAAAATGGGGGATTCTGGCGGTGGCTTTGGCGTGTCTCATTGGATTTTCGCGGTTGTACCTTTTTGTGCACTTTCCTTCCGACGTTTTGGGAGGGGCAGTGCTGGGAACGGCTATTGCCTGTACGGTACACTGGCTGGCGGAGCATCCGGGCTTTCCATGGAACCGGAAAAGTCAAAAAACGGGGGAAACGGGACAATGTTAGAGGAAAAAGATAGAGAACGGGAAGATATGAAGGAAATTCTTCCGGGGATTTTCCAGGTCGGGCTTCACAGCCATTTAAAAGGGATTAGTGAGATTAAAGTATATTTCATACCAGGGCAAGGCAGAAGCCTTTTAGTGGATACGGGATTCCGGGACCCAAAATGCCTGGAAGTATTGGAAAGATCCATGGAAAGCCTGGGAATATCACCGGAAAATCTGGACGTATTTTTGACCCATAAACACCACGACCACTGCGGTCTGGCTTATTTGCTGGCAAAGCGGGGGGCCAGGATTTATTTAAGCCCTGTGGAGGATCGCCACTGTTACGACTGCCTTCATTACAGCCACGGAGAGTCCGACGATCAGGATGAGGCGCTGCGGTTTGTAGGAGTCACAGAAGAAGGAACAGGAGAATTGTGGAAGCTGTTTAAAGACATGGTCATTGCGGACAAGGAAGGGGAACTGCTGATTGAAAAGTTTCCCTATTCTCCGGTTCTGGCCGGCGATATTTTTCAGTACGGAGAATACCGGTTTCAGGCCGTGTCTTTAAGCGGCCATACTCTGGGGCAGACAGGCCTTTTTGAAGAAGACAAGAGGATCCTGTTTACGGCGGATCAGGTGCTCAACGGCATTGTTCCTATAGTAGCCACCAGTTACAAGGACGAGGGCCTTTTAAACCGCTATTTCCTCTCCCTGAGGCAGATTAAGGAGAAATACAAAGGGTGCACATTGATTCCCGCCCACAGCAAAGTTCCCGTAGAAAACCCGGCGGCTACGATTGACCATATCGTATTTTCTTATTTGGAAAAAATCAACATAATGAAGCACATTCTGGATCACGCCAGAGGTCCCATGACGGTGCGCCAGGTGGCCTGCATTGCATATGGAGTGGAAAAAATACCGGAGAACCTGGAACAGCTTATGAAGCTGAAAATGATGATTTCCAAAACATTTTCCTGTCTGGAATTTCTCTATGAACAGGATTTTGCCCTTAGGACAGAACGGGATGGAATCCTGTATTGGGAATCGCCGTAAAAAGAACTTGAAAAAAATAAAAATGGCTGTATAATGAAATTTGTAGCCTGGGGCTGTTAAAAACAGTCCCATTAAAATTTTATAAGAAGCAGAGTAGACCTGTGTGCGTTAAGTGCCGGATGGACGGGGAGTTGCCAGCCGGACGAAAAGTTTATCTTGCGGTACACACGTCGCATCCCGCTGCAATATGAGAGTATGATACTATCTCCTATTGTAGTCCGAGGTCTGCAAAGGAGGTAATTTTTTATGAAGAAATTAGCAACTTTGTTTACCGATTCTTACCGGGAGCTTTTCCAGGTACGGACCATCACCCTTTGCGCCATGTTCGGCGCCCTTTCCATTGTCCTGGGGTATTTTACCATTCGGGTAGGGACGTACTTCAATCTGGGCTTTTCCGGTCTTGCCAATGAATTGGTGCACTTTCTTTTCGGGCCCGTAGTAGGCGGAGTTTTCGGCGGGGTAATGGATATTTTAAAATTCATTATCGATCCCAGCGGAGCTTACTTTTTCGGGTTCACCTTTAATGCCATTCTGGCCGGCATTATCTACGGCTCTTTCTGGTATAAGCGGCCTCTCAGCTTTGGTAGGATTATGGCGGCCCGTTTAGTGGTAATTGTAATCTGCAATATAATTCTCAATACCCTGTGGCTTTCCATGCTCAGCGGCAAGGCGTTTATCGCTCTGCTAGGGCCCAGGGTCATTAAAAATCTGGTAATGTGGCCGGTGGATTCCCTGGTATTTCTGCTGGTGGCCGGCGCTTTGGAACGGTCCGGTGTTTTAAAAGAAATCCGCCGGCTGGCAGTCCGCTCACGGTAAAGGCTTTCTCCTGAAAAACTGGACATTTCTCTGAAAGGGGGCTATAATAAAAACACTGTGCAGAGAAGTTTTAGTTGAAAGGAGATTGGCAAATATGAGCGCAGAAAATTGTACACATGACTGCAGTTCCTGCGGGGAAAGCTGCAGCAGCCGTACTGCGGAGCAGACCAGCTTTCTGGCGGATTTGGCGCCGGAGAGTTCTGTAAAAAAAGTAATAGGTATTGTCAGCGGAAAAGGAGGCGTGGGAAAGTCCCTGGTAACCGCTTTAATGGCGGTTCGCATGAACCAGAAGGGAAAGCGCACGGCCATTCTGGACGCAGACATTACAGGTCCTTCTATCCCGAAAGCCTTTGGAATCGGAGCCGACGGCGTCGCTACAACTCCCGACGGACGGCTGATGGTTCCGGCCAAATCGCTGGAGGGCGTAGAGATTATGTCCGCTAACCTGCTGTTGGATAAGGATACGGATCCCATTATCTGGAGGGGTCCGGTAATTGCCGGAGCCGTAAAGCAGTTCTGGTCTGATACCTTATGGCAGGATATTGACTATATGTTTGTAGATATGCCTCCGGGAACCGGAGACGTGCCCCTGACCGTATTTCAGTCCCTTCCCGTTGCGGGAATCATTATCGTAACCTCTCCCCAGGAGCTGGTTTCCATGATTGTGACTAAAGCGGTGAACATGGCGGAAAAGATGAATATTCCTATTTTGGGCGTAGTGGAAAATATGAGCTATCTGGTATGTCCGGACTGCGGCAAAAAGATCAATGTGTTTGGCGAAAGCCACATTGAAGAGGCTGCCAAAGAGCACGGCATTAAAGTGCTGGCAAGGATTCCCATTGATCCCAATATGGCTGCTTTGGTTGACGGAGGACGTATCGAATATGCTCAGGCTCCATGGCTGGACGACGCAGTGAAGGCAGCCGAGGAGATTTAAAAGTCTTATGAGGTGTTTTGAATGAATATCAGCATGAATCCCAACAGTGAGCTGGAGCAATCCATCGTCAGTGTGCCGGATGTGGTGCAGGTACCCGATATTCTGGTGGGGCAGGCCCGCCAGTTCCAACAGGTGATGATGATGTACACCTGCGCGATCCGGGAAGTAAAAACAAAGCTGGAAGTACTCAACGACGAGCTGTCTGTAAGGAACCAGCGCAATCCAATTGAAATGATTAAATCCAGGGTTAAAAAGCCCATGAGTATTGTGGAAAAGCTGCAGCGCCGGGGTCTTCCGATTTCTTTGGAGGCTATGGTGGATCATCTGGATGACGTAGCTGGGATCCGGGTAATCTGCTCCTTTGTGGACGACATCTATGATGTGGCGGATATGCTGGTACGTCAGGATGACATTACGGTCATTGCCGTTAAGGACTATATCAAAAATCCAAAACCCAATGGATACAGAAGTTACCACATGATCATAGAGATCCCGGTGTTTTTTTCAGACAGAAAAAAGCCCATGCGGGTAGAGGTGCAGATACGGACCATTGCCATGGATTTCTGGGCCAGTCTGGATCACCAACTGAAGTACAAAAAAGAAGTGGTCAATGGAGAAGAAATCAGCGAAGAACTGCGGCAGTGCGCGGAGGTTATTGCTCAGACGGATCAGAAAATGTATGAGATCCGCCAGAAGATTGAAGCTCAGGGGGCCCAGGTGCGGCGATAAGATCCGGTTATCCGGGGGTTACCATCAATATAAATAATAAGACAGGGTTTCGGTTATCCGGAATCCTGTTTTTTGATACAGAGCCAAAGCGGGAAGGTTATTTCCGGAAACCTGCAGGAGTATCCGGCGGACGCCCCGGCGGAAAAGACAGGGCAGAAGGGCGGAAAGGAAGCGGCTTCCCCAGCCCTGGTTTCTCAAAGGTTCCGGAACCAATACCTGATAAATGCAGCAGGAGAGGCCGGCGTTTCCTGAGAAAAATGCCAGACTGCAGGAGGCGGTCAGGATTTCCTCCTGATAAAAGCAGGCATCCAGATGAGACTCCGGCTGGATCTCATTTCCCCCGGGCCAGACCAGACGGCCTCCAGAAAGGCCAAAATCCTTTCCAGGACCCCAAAGATGGGGATCTTCCGGGGCATCCAGGGCCATGGCGTGTTCGGAATACCAGTAGTCCGCCCCAATGGCTTTTAGAGCAGCCAGAGGGTTTCCACTGTTATCTTTAGAAGAAAGGGCGAAAGAAAATTGGGCCTGGGGCGCAAAGTCCTCCGCCGCATCCAGGAGACGGCGAAAGCGGCCTTCCCGGCGGTATGAGGGACGGGTGAAGGCGCAGGCTTCCCAAAGATCTTCCTCCGCAGAAAAAAGAACCAGGGCGGCGGTGAGGAAAAGGGGGGATTTTCCCCCATTATTGTTTGCCAAAAAGAGATAGACATCCCCGTCCTCCGGAAAAGAAGGGGCCCAACCGTCAGCTTGCCGGCAGTCTTCTATGAGGTCTTTTAAGGGGCCGTAAAAATCCGGACCCAGAGAGTTTTGAAGAATTATGGATTCCATAAGAGTCTCCTTTCATAAGGGGCTGTCATATCCGTTTTATTGTAAAACAGAACCGGTGAGAAATCAATAAAAAGCAATGGTTACGGCTTGCGCCGGGGTCTGTCCGGTGGTAAAATGCATAGGATTCCGATTTTATGTGCGATAATGAGAGGAGAAGCGGAAAATATGAAATTAGTGAAAGAAGCGGCTCTTATCGGCGCTGTGACTATGGCCGGAGAGCTGATGCACGAGATCCTTCCCTTCCCTGTTCCCGCCGGGGTATACGGGCTGTTTCTTCTGTTATTTCTCCTGATGGCAGGAGTGATAAAGCTGGAACAGATAGAAAGAACGGGAAATTTTTTACTGGAAATTATGGCCATGCTGTTTATTCCCGCCATGGCCGGGATCCTGGAGTCCGGGGATCTTCTGGCAAGGGTAGCCGTGCCTTATGGAGTGATTATTCTGGTTACTACGGCCCTTGTTATGGGAGTTACTGGAAAAGCGGCGGAGTGGGTGATCCGCCGGGAGGAAGGAAAGGAGAAAAAAGGTGAATGAACTGGTAGGGACCTCCCTGTATTTTGGCATGGTACTGACCACAGGCGCATACCTGGCGGCTCTGTGGCTGAAGAAAAAACTGGGCTGGGCCGTCTTAAATCCCCTTTTAATAGCCTCTCTTTTGGTCATGGGATTTCTGGCGGTTTTCCGCATTGATTACGGAACTTATAATGAAGGAGGCAAATACGTAAGCTACCTCTTAACGCCGGCTACGGTGTGTCTGGCGATTCCATTGTATAGGCAGTTGGAAATGCTGAAAAAGCATTTTCGGGCCGTTGCCGCCGCTATCTGTTCCGGAGTGGCTTCCAGCGCAGTCAGCGTATTCTGTCTGGTGAAGCTTCTGGGACTGAGCCATGAGGACTACGTAACCCTGCTGCCGAAATCCATTACCACGGCAATCGGCATGGGAGTCAGTGAAGAGGCAGGAGGCATCGTAGCCCTGACGGTAGCCGTTATTATTCTGACGGGAGTGGTGGGAAGCGTAATAGCGGAGCTGGTATTTAAGGCTGCCGGGATACGCCATCCCGTAGCCCGGGGACTTGCCCTGGGAACCAGCGCCCATGCCGTAGGGACGTCCAAAGCCCTGGAATTGGGAGAGATAGAAGGCGCAATGAGCAGCCTTTCTATTGCGGTAACGGGCCTTTTAACAGTCATTTTGGTTCCCTTTATATCAGGGCTGGCATAACAAAGGCACAGAAAAAGGAAAGACAGGTGCAGTATGAAAGAGAAAAAGCAATTTGACATGATAAGCGGACACCCCGGCAGCGCCCTGGCGGTTTTCGTCATTCCCATGATATTGGGAAATCTGTTTCAGCAGTTTTATAATATGGCGGACTCCGTTATTGTAGGACGCTTTGTAGGGGAAAACGCTCTGGCGGCAGTAGGGGCTTCCTACGCTTTGACCAACGTATTTATTATGGTGGCAATCGGAGGCGGCATTGGGGCCTCTGTCCTTACGTCCCAGTTTCTGGGAGCCAGACAATACGGCAATATGAAAACCTCTATTTCCAGCGCCCTTATTACCTTTGTATGCCTCAGCCTGTGTCTGGGGGCATTGGGACTGGTTTTCAATGAAAGGATCCTTCAGAGCCTCAATACGCCGGAAAATATCCTTTCCGATGCCGTTTTATATCTGAATATTTATTTTCTGGGACTGCCTTTCCTTTTTATGTACAATATCCTGTCGTCAGTATTTAACGCTTTGGGAGATTCCAAAACGCCTCTGTGCCTGCTGATTTTTTCTTCTGTTCTCAACGTAATTCTGGATTTGCTGTCAGTAACCGTATTTGGACGGGGAGTAGACGGAGTGGCCATAGCCACAGTGGCGGCCCAGGGAATCGCCGCCCTGATTTCCTTTGGCATTCTTTTAAAACGGCTGAAAGGCTACGAAGCAGGAAGGGGAGAGTTCCGGTATTTCGACAGGGCCATGGTGCTGTCAGGAACGAAAATCGCCGTTCCTTCTATTTTGCAGCAGTCTATTGTTTCTATTGGAATGCTTTTGGTCCAGTCCGTAGTCAACGGCTTTGGATCCTCCGCCCTTGCAGGATATTCGGCGGGAATGCGGGTGGAATCCATCTGCATTGTACCTATGATTGCCATGGGAAACGCCATGTCTACCTTTACGGCCCAGAACATGGGCGCGGGGAAGCCGGAACGGGTGAAGCAGGGCTACCGCGCCAGTATGCTTATGGTGTTTGGGGCAGCAGCGGTGATCTGCGTGATTATTGAACTGTTTTACCGGCAGATTATTGCGGCCTTTCTGGACGTAGGAGCCGGAACGGAAGCCGCGTCTGTAGGCTGGGGATATTTATCTTTTATTGGCTGGTTCTTTGTGTTTATCGGCCTGAAGGCCATTACCGACGGCGTCCTCAGGGGCGCGGGAGACGTAGTGGTGTTTACTATCGCCAATCTAATTAATTTAAGCATTCGGGTATCTGTGGCCTTCGGGCTGGCTCCGGTATGGGGAATCCAGGCTGTGTGGATGGCAGTGCCTATGGGCTGGGCGGCTAACTTCCTGATTTCCTTTTTGTGGTATCGTACCGGGAGATGGAGCAGGAAAAAACTGGTAAAAAAGGAAAAGATTTAAATTTTCGTTTTCTCTTGACAAAAGGCAGAAACGATCTATAATATAACATATGAACAATAATTCAAATGTTTAAATATTAAAATCGAGACAGGAGGTATGCTCATGGCGATAAATGATGTGGAGTGCTGTGATTTTTATCAGGTGCACGAAAAAGTGGTGGAAGCAGTACACGCCAATATGCCGGAGGAAGATGAGCTTTACGATTTGGCGGAACTTTTTAAGGTCTTTGGCGATTCTACCCGCATTAAAATCCTTTATGTACTGTCTGAGGCGGAGATGTGCGTCTGCGATATTGCACAGGTGTTAAATATGACCCAGTCGGCCATATCCCATCAGCTAAAAATCCTCAAACAGTCCCGACTGGTGAAAAACCGCCGGGAAGGAAAAGCAGTATTCTATTCCCTGTCAGACGGTCACGTAAAGACCATTATCAACCAGGGACTGGAGCATATTGAAGAATAAAATCAAAATGGAGGAAATGAACATGAAAAAGAAATTTAAACTGCAGGATCTGGACTGTGCAAACTGCGCCGCAAAGATGGAGGACGCCATTAAGAAAATTGACGGCGTAACCAACGCCAGCGTAAGCTTTATGACCCAGAAAATGGTAATCGAAGCCGATGACAGCAGATTTGATGAAATTATGAAAGAAGTCGTGGCCGTCTGCGCGAAAGTGGAGCCGGACTGCCAGATCTTAATGTAATATCCGGCTGCCACAGGGCGCCGGAAGGAGGAGATTATGAATAAAAAGCAGAAAACGATGCTGGCCCGTATTATTGCAGCTTTTGTAATTTACGTTTCCCTTTTGATTGCAGAAAAAACGGGGACGCTGGAACCTCTGGAATGGCCGGTTCTGTTTTGCCTGTTTTTAGTTCCATACCTTGTCATTGGATGGGACATTATTTATAAGGCGGCCAGAGGCATTAAAAACGGTCAGGTATTTGACGAAAATTTCCTTATGGCAGTGGCTACCTTCGGGGCCTTTGCCGTAGAAGAGTATTCAGAGGCAGTGGCGGTTATGCTTTTTTACCAGGTGGGCGAGCTGTTCCAGAGCTACGCCGTAAACCGTTCCCGCCAGTCCATATCAGATTTGATGGATATTTGTCCGGAATACGCCAATATAGAAGAAAACGGACAGTTAAAGCAGGTGGATCCCGACGACGTTTCCGTGGGGGATACCATTGTAGTAAAGCCGGGAGAGAGGATCCCCCTGGACGGCAAGGTGATTTTTGGAGAGTCCATGGTGGATACCTCCGCCCTGACAGGAGAATCTGTCCCCCGCCGCGTTAGGACGGGTGACGAAATTATCAGCGGCTGCGTCAATGGAAGCGGCCTTCTGAGAGTGGAAGTGACCAAAGAATTTGACGATTCCACTGTGGCGCGGATCCTGGAGCTGGTGGAAAATGCCAGTTCCAAAAAGGCCAAAGTGGAAAACTTTATTACCCGCTTTGCCCGATACTATACCCCGGCGGTGGTAATTGCCGCTGTGATTCTGGCTGTCCTTCCGCCTTTGATCCTGGGCGGCGGCTGGGGAGAATGGGTGCGGAGAGCCTGCATTTTCCTGGTGATTTCCTGCCCCTGCGCTTTGGTGATTTCCGTGCCCCTCAGCTTTTTCGGCGGCATCGGAGCGGCTTCCAGAAACGGAGTGCTGGTAAAAGGCGGCAATTATCTGGAAGCATTGTCAGAGATGTCGGTCATTGTTTTTGACAAAACCGGAACCCTGACCAAAGGGGAGTTTAAGGTATCGGAGATTCTGCCGGAGGGCGTTTCTGCAGAAGATCTTTTGGAAACGGCGGCTTTGGCGGAAAGCTATTCGGATCACCCCATCTCGAAATCTATCCAGGACGCCTGGGCTAAAGAAGCCCGGAAACGGCAGCAGGAGATGCAAAAAGGCTTTTTGGATACTATGGCCCAGGTGAAGGTTCTGCCTTCGGGAGAGGACGGAGTCTATGAAAAACCGGAGCTGGATTTAAATCGCATCAAGAACGCCGAGGAGATCTCCGGCCATGGAGTTCAGGCAGTCATTGACGGGCAAAAAGTCCTGGCGGGCAATGAAAAGCTGATGAAGGAAGCGGGCATTTCCTATAAACCCTGCACTCAGGCGGGAACTACCGTTTATGTGGCAAAAAACGGGGCTTTTATGGGAACCATTGTAATCTCAGATACCATAAAAGAAGGTTCTGCAGAAGCCATAGAAGCGCTGAAGCAGGCAGGCGTGACCAAAACGGTAATGCTGACCGGCGATAAAAAGGCTGTGGGAGAGGCGGTAGCCAGGAAGCTGAAGCTGGACGAGGTTTATGCGGAGCTTTTGCCCGGTGACAAAGTGTCTAAGGTAGAAGAGCTGCTGGAAGCGGAAACCGGGAAAGAAAAAGTCGCCTTTGTAGGCGACGGAATCAACGACGCCCCGGTACTTTCCAGAGCGGATATTGGAATCGCTATGGGAAGCATGGGTTCAGACGCTGCCATTGAAGCGGCCGATGTAGTGTTGATGGACGACGATCCGCGGAAAATCGCGGCGGTTGTCCGCATATCCAGAAAAACCATGGCCATTGTAAAGCAGAATATTGTATTTGCCCTGGGGGTCAAGGCGCTGGTGCTTTTAATGGGAGCGGCAGGAGTCGCCACCATGTGGGAGGCCGTTTTTGCAGACGTAGGCGTGTCCGTAATCGCTATCCTCAACGCTATGAGGGCCTTAAAAACATAAAGAATCCTGCTTTGCAGGATTCTCCGCCTGCGGCGGGTCGCTTTAGCGACATAACTCCTCTCCGCCGCAGTGCGTTCCTGCCCGGAGGGGCTTATTATTCTACAGGAAATTCGGAGGAATTTCCTGTAGAATAATAAAAGAAATGTGCAGATTGGCGCCGGAAGCGGTATCCGGCGCCAGTCTTTCCTGAAAAAAGCATACTGGGATTACAGATTCCCGGCGTGTTTTTTGATTGCCGCAAAACTTTCGGCGCTGATTACGTGCTCGATGCGGCAGGCGTCTTCCTGGGCCACCTTCTCGTCGACGCCCAGTTTGGTTAGCCACATGGAAAGAAGGGTGTGGCGTTCATAGATTTTTTCCGCAATGGCGCGGCCGGAGTCCGTAAGGGTAATAAAACCGTTTTCATCCATTTGGATAAAGCCGTTTTCCCGAAGATTTTTCATGGCCACGCTGACGCTTGGCTTGGAAAAATTCATTTCATTTACCACATCGATGGAGCGGACATGGGGCTTCTGGTTTCCAAGGACCAGAATCGTTTCCAGATAGTTTTCGGCAGATTCCTGTACTTTCAATTTATTTCTCCTTACAACACAGACTAAGACGATAGGGGATCCCAGGAAGAAATCGCCTTTTGGCCCCTACATCACAACTTGGGTCTAGTATACTATATTTCCCCTTTTTTTTCAAACAAAACCATTGACAAAAAGGTTAGTCTGTGCTAATCTTATGTGAGTTAGAAAAAGCTAACTTTTTTGAAGAACGAAAGGGAGAGTGATTAATGATGCCTCTGACATTTGCAAAAGAAGGAGAAATAAATTCTATTATCCGGGTAGGAGGAAAGGAAGACGCCCGGCGTTTTCTGGAAAGCCTGGGCTTTGTGTCCGGCGCACAGGTAACTGTGGTTTCCGCTCTCGGAGGAAATGTAATTGTAAATGTAAAAGATTCCCGCGTTGCTATCAGCAGGGAAATGGCAAGCAAAATCATGGTTTGATTTTGGCTCTTCCCTTTGGCCGGATGAGAAGACGGCCCTGGGTGTGAAAAAGAAAGGAGCATAGGAAGATGCAGACACTGAAGGATGTAGCCTGCGGCAAGACGGTTTCCGTTGTGAAGCTGCACGGCGAAGGCGCGGTAAAGCGCCGGATTATGGACATGGGAATTACCAAAGGGACAGATGTTTATGTCCGGAAAGTAGCTCCTCTGGGTGACCCGGTAGAAGTGACGGTACGCGGCTATGAGCTGTCGCTGAGAAAAGCCGATGCGCAGATGATAGAGGTTCAGTAGGAGGCTGTTTTTTTAAACAGAGGTTAGGTAAAACTAATCTCATTGGAAATGGTAAAGGAGGATTGACATGTCTGTTAAAATTGCCCTTGCGGGAAATCCCAACAGCGGTAAAACTACGTTATTTAATGCTTTAACGGGATCCAACCAGTTTGTAGGAAACTGGCCGGGAGTTACTGTTGAGAAAAAGGAAGGAAAGCTGAAATGGAATAAAGAAGCCGTTATTATGGACCTTCCGGGTATCTATTCCCTGTCACCGTATACTCTGGAAGAGGTAGTGGCCAGAAATTACCTGATTGGAGAAAGACCCGACGCCATCATCAACATTGTAGACGGTACCAACATGGAAAGAAATTTATATCTGTCTACCCAGTTGATGGAATTGGGAATCCCGGTTATAATGGCTGTAAACATGATGGATATTGTGGCGAAAAACGGGGATAAGATCAATATCCGTGAGCTGTCCAAACAGTTGGGCTGCGACGTAGTGGAGATTTCCGCTCTCAAGGGAACCGGCATTAAGGAAGCGGCTGACAAGGCTGTAAAGCTGGCTCAGAGCAAAGCAGACACCGCAGCGGTACACAGATTTTCCGAAAAAGTAGAAAATGCTTTAGAAGATATTGAGAACCTGATTGGCTCAGAGATTCCGGAAAATCAGAAACGTTTTTATGCCATTAAGCTTTTCGAGAGAGACGATAAGATCGCCGGACAGATGACAAAGGTTCCCAATGTGGAGTCTATTATCTCTGAGACAGAGAAGGCGCTGGATGATGACTGCGAAAGCATCATTACCAATGAGCGCTATACATATATCGCTTCCATTATCGGATCCTGCTGCAAGAAAGCGAAAAAAGGACAGTTGAGCACTTCCGATAAAATCGACCAGATTGTTACCAACCGTTTCCTGGCCCTGCCGATTTTCGTTGGGGTAATGTGGCTGGTTTACTACGTATCCGTTACTACAGTAGGTACCTGGGCTACGGACTGGGCCAATGACGGCGTATTCGGCGAGGGCTGGAGCCTCTTTGGACTGGAGATTCCCGGAATCCCTGTTTTGGTAGAAGGCCTGCTGACCTCCATCGGCTGTGCAGACTGGCTTCAGAGCCTGATTCTGGACGGAATTGTAGCCGGTGTCGGCGCTGTATTAGGCTTTGTTCCTCAGATCCTGGTGCTGTTTATCTTCCTGGCATTTTTGGAGTCCTGCGGTTATATGGCCAGAATCGCATTTATTATGGACCGTATTTTCCGTAAATTCGGATTGTCCGGAAAGTCCTTTATTCCTATGCTTATCGGCACTGGATGCGGCGTTCCCGGCGTTATGGCTTCCCGTACTATTGAGAATGAAAGAGATCGCAGAATGACCATTATGACGACGACTTTTATTCCCTGCGGCGCGAAGCTTCCTATTATCGCACTGATTGCTGGCGCGTTGTTTGACGGAGCTTCCTGGGTGGCTCCCAGCGCTTACTTTGTAGGCATTGCAGCCATTATCTGCTCTGGTATTATTTTAAAGAAAACGAAAATGTTCTCCGGCGATCCGGCCCCCTTTGTTATGGAACTTCCGGCCTACCACTGGCCTACAGTATCCGGCGTTCTCAGAAGTATGTGGGAGCGCGGCTGGTCCTTTATTAAGAAAGCCGGAACCATTATTCTCTTATCCACTATCGTTATCTGGTTTACTTCCAGCTACGGCTTTGTAGACGGACAGTTCGGACCGGTTGAGGACCTGAGCAACGGTATTTTGGCTTCCATCGGACGGGGCATTGCATGGATTTTTGCTCCTCTGGGTTGGGGTGACTGGCAGGCGGCCGTGGCGGCTGTGACCGGTTTGGTTGCAAAGGAAAACGTGGTGGGTACCTTCGGTATTCTGTACGGATTTGCAGAGGTATCGGAAGAAGGCGAAGAGATCTGGGGGACTCTGGCAGGCAGCTATACAACCATTGCCGCTTACTCTTTCCTGGTATTTAACCTTCTGTGCGCTCCCTGCTTTGCAGCAATCGGCGCTATTAAAAGAGAAATGAACAATGCAAAGTGGACCTGGTTTGCTATCGGCTATCAGACTCTGCTGGCATATGCGGCCTCTCTATGCATTTATCAGATTGGCAATTTTATCACCACCGGATCCTTCGGAATCGGAACCGTTGCAGCAGTATTGATTATTATCGGCTTCCTGTATCTGCTGTTTAGGCCCTACAAGGAAAGCACGGTACTGAAAGTAGATTCTCTTGCAAAGAGAGCACGGGCATAAAATGAGTTTTCAGACCCCGGACGGCCGGATAGGCTGGACCGGGGTTTGTGTGAAAGGAGAAACCCTTATGAACTTATCAACATTAATCGTACTGGCCATAGTAGTGCTTTTGGCAGGTCTGGCGGCCAGAAGTATTTATAAGGACAAAAAGTCCGGAAAAGGCTGCGCCGGATGCAGCGGCGGCTGCCATGGAGCCTGCGGCTGTCATAGCTGCGGAGGAGAACAACCTCAGAAAATAGGTTGATTTTAGGTTGATCTATTAGAAAAAAATCTGTATAATAGAACCGTAGCTATAGATATTTCTGAATTATTCAAGACAAAACTGGTTGAAACCGGACATAGGAATGAGGTGGAAATATGGAGAACGGTATTATTACAATCAGCAGAGAGTATGGAAGCGGAGGACGGGAAATTGCCAGAAAGACGGCTGAGAAGCTGGGGATTCCTTTCTATGACAAAGAGCTAATCTACAAAGCGGCTGAGGAAAGCGGATTTACGCCGGAATTTGTAGCGGAGAAGGAGCAGCGTATCAGCAGCAATTTCTTTTACAATTTTGCCCTGGGCGGCGTGTATGGCATGGCTTATCCAAGACAGCCTGACATAAAGGAGCTGCCAGTAGCGGAGCAGATTTTCCTGGCCCAGAAGAAGGTAATCGAAGAGTTGGCGGCGAAGGGGCCCTGCGTCCTGGTAGGCCGCTGCGGGGACTATATTCTGAGAGAGCGGAAGGATTTGCTGAAAGTCTTTATTTACGCAGACAGAAAGGTCAGGGAATGTCGGGCAGTGGAATCCTACGGCCGTGCGGAAGAAGGCGTGGATCAACTGGTGCGCCACATTGACAAACAGCGCCGGCTCCACTATGAGACTTATACAACCCAAACCTGGGGAGACAGAAACAACTACCATCTGATGCTGGACAGCGCGGCCTTTGGAATAGACGGCTGCGTTAAAATGATCTGCGAAGCAGCTCTTTGCCTTGAAACGCGCCCCTCTCTCGAAAACGGCTGAGAATGGTATTGAGGACCCGTTTTTTATCGGCGCTCCATTCAGGAGCCAATAGGAGGGATTTGGGACCGTCTCCGGTAATACGGTGTACGACCATTTCGGGAGGCAGAAGCTCCACGCAGTCTATGATGAGATCAGCATAAGCGTCTAAAGAAAAAATTGGAAAGGGATGGGACTGGAAGTATTGCGCCAGTCCGGTCCCTTTTAATATGTGGAGAAGCTGGAGCTTAATGCCGTTTACAGCGGCCTCAGAGCTCCAGTGCAAGTCTCTCAGGTAGCGGACGGTCTGAAGCATCATTTCTCTGGTTTCACCGGGCAGACCCAGGATCACATGGACAATGGTTTCAAGACCGGCGGCTTTCAGGCGGAAACAGGCGTCTTCAAAACAGTCCAGCTCATAGCCTCTCCGGATAAAGCGGGCAGTCTCGGGATGAATGGTCTGAAGGCCTAATTCCACCCAGACGGGTTTGCGGCGGTTCAGTCCGGAAAGAAGGGCCACTGTGTCTTCCGGGAGACAGTCGGGCCTGGTGGCAATGGAAAGGGCGACAACATCAGGGCAGGAAATTGCCTCCGTAAAAATTTGTTCCAGATAGTCCACAGGGGCGTAAGTATTGGTATAGGACTGAAAGTACGCAATATATCCCCGCTGCTTTTGGTTTCCGATCTTTGCCTCCACCCGTTTTTTTGCGGTTTCTATCTGGGCTGATACGGAAGAAAGGCGGGGCTGGGAAAAATCACCGGATCCGCCGGCACTGCAGAAGATACAGCCGCCGGTACCCAGCCGCCCGTCCCGGTTGGGACAGGTCATGCCTCCATCTAAAGCCAGCTTGTAGATCTTGCAGCCAAAGGTTTCTTTCAGATAAAAGTCCAGAGAGTGGTAAGGTTTTCCATTCCAGTCCATAATGCGCCTCCAGGTAAAAAGTCTGGTTTCATTATAAATGCAAAGAGGGCTGGGGTCAAATCGTAAAAAAGTACAGAGAAAATCTTAAAAAATGAATTGTTCGGGTCTGATTCATGGTGTATAATGGATACGAACCGAGGCTAAAGGCCGGAGTATTTTCCGGCAACTGCCAATAACAGGAGAGGGGAAGACTATGAAAGTACAAGAAATGATGCATTTACTGGAGCAGGAATCGTCTGCAGCTTTGTTAGAATGCCTTTACGGAAAAGGAAAAGTGGAGGAGGCTGCGGCCAGATACCGGAATGTAATGGAAGGATATGAAAAAAGCTTTGGAGACGGCGACCTGAAACTGTTCTCTTCTCCGGGCAGAACGGAAATCAGCGGCAATCATACGGATCACAACCATGGCCGGGTATTGGCTGGAAGCATTAATCTGGACTGTGTGGGCGCGGCGGCAAAAAATCAGTCCAATTGCGTCAGGATCATCAGCGAGACTTACAATCAGGATTTTTCCATTGACTTAAACCATCTGGAGGTCAGCTCCAAAGCGGCAGGCACAGTGGATTTGGTAAAGGGAATGCTCCAGGGCTTTAAAGAAGCCGGATATGAGATCGGCGGCTTCAACGCCTACATTACCAGCAATGTAATCAGCGCTGCAGGAGTCAGCTCCTCCGCTGCCTTTGAGATGCTTATCTGTTCTATGGTCAATACCTTTTTCAATGAAGGCCGCATGGACACGGTAGCTTATGCTCACATTGGAAAATACGCAGAGAACCGCTATTGGAACAAAGCGTCAGGACTGCTGGATCAGATGGCCTGCGCCGTTGGCGGCCTCATTACCATTGATTTTGCCAATCCTGCGGAACCGGCAGTGGAGAAAATCGATTTTGATTTCGCTTCCCAGAACCACAGCCTGATTATCGTCCAGACAGGAAAGGGCCATGCGGATCTCAGTGAGGACTATTCTTCCGTGCCTAAGGAGATGAAGAAAGTTGCGGAATACTTTAAAAAGGACGTGCTCCAGGAGATAACCGAGGAAGATGTTATCAGCCATATTCAGGAAATCCGGGAATACGCCGGGGATCGTTCCGTTCTGCGGGCTCTTCACTTCTTTGAGGAAAACAAGCGGGTTGAAGCTATGGTAAAGGCTCTCAAGGAAAACAATTTCAGCGAGTTTTTGGAAAATATTACGGCTTCCGGAAATTCTTCCTGGAAGTGGCTTCAGAACTGCTACACCACTCACAGCGTCCAGGAGCAGGGCATTACAGTAACCCTTGCCTTGACAGAAATGTTTATTGCGGAAAAGAAGAGAGGCGCCTGCCGGGTACATGGCGGCGGCTTTGCCGGCGTGATTATGACAATGCTGCCCGACGATTTAGTGGACGAGTATATCGAATACATTGAAAAAGCCGTAGGAAAAGGCAGCGCGTACCGCATGACAATCCGTCCTTATGGAGCCATCTGCGTCAGCGATATGATAGAAAAATAGTTGGAAAAACAACATTAAAAAAGGAAGTACAACAAAAAGGCACCCTGAAATACATTTTAGGGTGTCTTTTCTATTACAGACAAGAGTATTGTTTGGATTCAAAAGGAATAATAGAGATATGTGCAGGGGATTTTATCTCCATCATACCTATTGAAATCTCCATCATTTGGTGATAGAATGACGGAGATAATACGAAAATGACGGAGATTCTTATGCGGAGATTTGATTATATAAAGCGACCGGAAACGCTTCTCACTCCGGAAATCGTTCAAATGATTGCCAGTATCCATGAGCATAAAGGAAAACAGGAGCTATTTCTTGAAGCGAATATTGACGAGCTGAAAGCGCTGCTTGAAGTTGCGTTGATACAAAGTACGGGGGCGTCCAACCGTATTGAGGGTATTTTTACAAGCGATAAGCGACTGGAAGAACTGGTGAGACAAAAATCAGAACCTCGCAACCGTTCTGAGCAGGAAATCGCTGGATATAGGGAAGTTTTGGCTACGATCCATGAAAGTTATGAGTATGTTGTTCCAAGATCGAATATTATTCTCCAACTTCACCGTGATTTGTATTCCTATTCGCAGGGGACTGCCGGTGGAAGCTATAAAAATTCCGATAACGTGATCGCTGAAATTGACGCTGAAGGTAATCAACGGGCAAGATTCATACCAGTTCCGGCGTTTCAGACCGCAGACGCTATGGAGGAACTGTGCAGTAGGTTTCTGGAAGCATGGGAAGCAGGCCATATGGATAAGTTGGTATTGATCCCTATGTTTATATTGGACTTCCTTTGTATTCATCCCTTCAACGACGGGAACGGACGCATGAGCCGATTGCTTACATTATTGCTGTTTTATAAAGCGGGCTATATTGTCGGTAAGTATGTGAGTATAGAAATGCTGATAGAAAAAACAAAAGAAACTTATTATGAAGCATTGCAGGCAAGTTCGGCTGGTTGGCATGAGAATGAAAACAGTTATGCACCTTTCGTGAAATACTACCTCGGAATTATTCTGAAAGCATATAACGAGTTTGAAAACCGTGTAGAGCACTTGAAAAACAGATCTTTATCAAAACCTGACCGGATAAAGGCGATAATAGACCAAAAAGTGGGAAAAATCACGAAAAAAGAGATTATGGAACTTTGCCCGGATATAAGTAAGGTGACGGTGGAAAGAACTTTGACAGAGCTGGTTAAGAGTGGATATATAGCGAAAATTGGAGCAGGTCCCACTACTGGCTATGTTCGTATTTAATGCTAATATCTCCATCATTTCTTCTATGATAAGGGGCTGTCTATTTTCCGACAGTCCCTTTTAAAATGCAGGAAATAACACGCTTACTTTGCGATTCCTGCTTCGCGAAAATACAGGAGAATATTTTCAACATTTCATATAAAAAACTGCAGATACAGAACACCGCCGCACAGAATTTATATACGGCGGCGGTGTTTGTGACTAAACGGCAGCATTGCTGCACATAGTTTTCGTAAAATTTATTCCGGTATGCTGGCGTGGTATTCCTGAAGGGATTTCAACTCATCATGTTCCCCTCTGACAACGGCAGCGATTCCTTTGGCTGCGGCTTTGGCAGCGTACATGGTGGTAAGGTAAGGAATCTTTTTATTAATAGCTGTCTTTCTCAAATAAGAGTCGTCGTACTTGCTCTGCTTTCCGGCCGGAGTATTAATAATCAGATCGATTTCACCGTTTACCATGGCGTCGTAGATATTGGGACGGCCCTCCTGAAGCTTCTTTAAAATGCGGCAGGGAACGCCGTGCTCGCTGAGGTAAAGGCCGGTGCCTTCAGTGGCCACAATGGAAAAGCCCAGTTCATGGAGCTGCGCGGCAGCTTCCAGAGCCAGCTCTCTGTCTTGGCGATTGACACTGACTAAGGCGGTACCGGACAGAGGCAGAATGGTGCCGGTGGCTTCCTCAGCTTTATAGTAAGCCAACGGGAAGGTGCTGCTGATGCCTAATACCTCTCCTGTGGAACGCATTTCCGGTCCCAGCAGAGGATCCACTTCCGGGAACATATTAAAGGGGAGAACGGCTTCCTTTACTCCATAATACGGATGCTCTTTCTCGCGGAAAGACGTCACGTCGGGACGAACTCCCGTAAGCTCATAGGCCATAAGCTGGGTAGCAATATTGGCCATGTTGATATTGCAGACTTTGGAAACCAGCGGTACGGTACGGGACGCTCTTGGGTTGGCCTCCAGCACGTAAACCTTGTCCTTGTAAATGGCGTACTGCATATTCATCAGGCCTACAACGCCCATTTCGCAGGCGATTTCCGTGGTGTATCTCCGGATAATTTCTTTGTTCTTTTCCGAAATCTTCACAGAAGGAATGACACAGGCGGAATCTCCGGAGTGGATACCGGCCTGCTCAATATGCTGCATTACAGTAGGAACAAAGGCATGGGTACCGTCGGAAATAGCGTCGGTTTCGCATTCCATAGCATCCTGAAGGAACATATCCATTAAAATGGGGCGTTCCGGAGTTACGTCAATGGCGGCGGCCATATAGTCTTTTAACATATCGTCGTCATAGACTACTTCCATGCCCCGGCCTCCCAGTACGTAGGAAGGACGAACCATCATGGGGTAGCCGATACGGTGAGCGATTTCCAGAGCTTCTTCAATGGAAACGGCCATACCGGATTCCGGCATGGGGATTCCCAGCTTATTCATCATGGCTCCGAACTGATCCCGATCCTCCGCCATATCAATGACTTTGGGGGAAGTTCCCAAAATGTGGGCCCCTCTCTTTTCCAGCTCCGCAGCAATATTTAAAGGAGTCTGGCCGCCGAACTGTACGATAATTCCCAGAGGCTTTTCCTTATTATAGATGCTCATAACGTCCTCTACGGTGAGAGGCTCAAAATACAGTTTGTCGGAGGTGTCATAGTCAGTAGATACGGTTTCCGGGTTGCAGTTGACCATGATGGTTTCAAAGCCCAGCTCACGAAGGGTGAGGGCGGCATGGACGCAGCAATAGTCAAACTCAATACCCTGGCCGATACGGTTGGGACCGCCTCCCAGAACCATAACCTTTTTGCGATCTGATACAGGGGTCTTGTCCTCTCCGTTGTAGGTAGAGTAGTAGTAGGAAGCCGGCTCTTTTACGCCGCTTACGGGAACAGCGTCCCAACACTCCTTCATTCCCAGAGCTTCCCTGCGGTTGAAAAGCTCCCATTCGTCGGCATCTAAGAGCTTTGCCAGATACTTATCAGAGAAGCCGTCTTTCTTTGCCTGGACTAACAAGCTGTCAGGCAGTTCCTTTCCTTTGTAAGAAAGAATTTCTTCTTCTAAGTCTACCAGCTCTTTCATCTGCTGTAAAAACCACATCTTAATATGGGTCATATCGTAAAGCTTTTCCAGAGGAGCGCCCTTGCGGATAGCTTCATAAAGCAGGAACTGACGCTCGCTGGAGGGCTCCGCCAGACGGCGGTACAACTTTTCTAAAGAAAGCTCGTGGAAATTTTTCGCAAAGCCCAGGCCGTAACGTCCCGTTTCCAGAGAGCGGATAGCCTTCTGGAAGGCTTCTTTATAGTTCTTTCCAATGGACATAACCTCGCCTACGGCTTTCATCTGGGTACCCAGCTTGTCCTGGGAACCTTTAAATTTTTCAAAGGCCCAGCGGGCAAATTTGATAACCACATAGTCGCCGGAGGGTTTGTAATTGTCCAGAGTGCCGTCTTTCCAGTAGGGAATCTCGTCCAAAGTCAGGCCGCAGGCCAGAAGAGCGGAAACATAAGCGATAGGAAAGCCGGTAGCTTTGGAAGCCAGAGCGGAGGAACGGGAGGTTCTGGGGTTAATTTCAATAATGATAATGCGATCCGTTTTGGGATCGTGGGCGAACTGTACGTTGGTTCCGCCGATAACCCCAATGGACTCTACAATGGCGTGAGCCTGCTTTTCCAGGCGTTCCTGAACCTCCTGGGAAATGGTCAGCATGGGAGCGCTGCAGAAGGAATCGCCGGTGTGGACTCCCATGGGATCGATATTTTCAATAAAACAAATGGAGATCTTCTTTCCTTTGGCGTCTCTGACGACCTCTACTTCCAGCTCTTCCCAGCCAATAACGGATTCTTCAACTAAAATCTGGTGAACCATAGAAGCGGCCAGTCCTCTGGAAGCGATTTTTTTCAATTCTTCTTCATTATAAACGATTCCGCCGCCGGTACCGCCCATGGTGTATGCGGGACGGATTACCACAGGATAGCCCAGCTCAGAAGCGATGGACAGGGCTTCGTCTACGGAATAAGCGGGAGCGCTTCTTGCCATTTCAATTCCCAGCTTATTCATAGCCTCTTTAAAGGCGATGCGATCTTCGCCGCGGTTGATGGCGTCAACCTGTACGCCGATAACCTGCACGCCGTATTTGTCCAGAACGCCGGCATTATACAGCTCTTCGCACAAGTTTAAGCCGGACTGCCCGCCCAGGTTTGGCAGCAAAGCGTCAGGACGCTCTTTTTCAATAATCTGGGTGAGCCGGTGAACATTTAAGGGTTCAATGTAGGTGGCGTCCGCCGTGGACGGATCCGTCATAATAGTAGCCGGATTGGAATTAACAAGAACGATCTCATAACCCAGTTTTTTAAGGGCCTTACAAGCCTGGGTTCCGGAGTAATCAAATTCACAAGCCTGACCGATAATAATAGGACCTGAGCCGATGATTAAGATTTTATTGATGTCGTTTCGTTTAGGCATTTTGAACCTCCATTATAATATTTTCATCTCTAGTACTAAACTCCCTCTGATTATAGCATAAATTTTCCCAAATAATACAGGTAAAATAAAAAAAATCGCGGTTTTAGGCGCAGCGCCCGGGAGTTTGGTAATTGAATAAAGAAAATTTTAATTTGGGAAACTTGAAACACTCCGCCCAATGTGCTATATTAGTAATAGAAAAGGGAAAGCCAGAGAAGCGGCCTACCCTCAATAGTAATTAGCAGTTACTTAGTAACAGCCGTCAACTATTGA
>CAMMNN010000022.1 GCA_946498245.1 uncultured Clostridium sp.
AACTTTGTCTGCTTTCTCATAATAAATGCACTCTCCTTTTCTTTTTGAATCTCTTCTGAAATTCCTAATTGCATTACGAGGTCATTATACTTCCAATAGGGGAAATTATCGCAACCAGGCGAGGCGGAGAGGGGGCTTCATGCCTATAAAACAGTGCGTTCCTGCCCGGAGGGCTTTTTTTCTATAGGAAATTCAGAGGAATTTCCTATAGAAAAAACGGCGCTGCAGACCCAACTCAGTTTTGTTTCTGAGCTGCATCTGCAGCGCCGTTAGCAGTAATGATGTTTTCTTCGGTATTGGCTATTTTAATCTTCTTCCAGCAGTTTAGCGACAAATTCGCTTCCTGGATTTTCTTTCACTCCTTTAGGGGTATCCAGTCTCAAAACCTTTCCTCCCTCCATAACCAAGACCCTGTCTCCCAAAAGAAGGGCTTCCCGAATGTCATGGGTGACAAAGAGGATCGTTACCTCCATGGTTTCGTGAAGGCGTTTTAATTCTTTCTGAAGCCCCCTGCGGGTAATACTGTCCACAGCCCCAAAGGGCTCGTCCATCAACAGAATGGACGGATTGGCCGCCAGGGCGCGGGCGATTCCCACACGCTGTTTCTGCCCGCCGGACAGTTCGGATGGGTACCGTTTTGCCATGGCAGGATCCAGTCCCACCAATTTCAGAAGATCTTCCACCTGCTTTTTTTCTTCCTCTTTGCTCCAGCTTCGGGACAGTGAGGGGACATAAGCAATATTCTGGCCAACTGTCATATGGGGGAAGAGGCCTACGTTTTGAATGGCATAGCCGATTTTCCGGCGAAGCTGAATCAAATCCGTTTTCCCGACATCCTCACCGGCTACCTCCACTTGTCCGGCTGTAGGCATTATAAGACCGTTGACCAGTCTCAGCATAGTGGTTTTGCCGCAGCCGGAACTTCCGATAATGGTCATGCATTCCCCCCGTTTTACTTCCAGGGACAGATCTTTTAAAATCTCGTTTTGGCCAAAGGCCACGGAAACGTGTTCAAATCTTACGGCTATATCAGCCGCCATTTCATTCTTCATTCCCAATCAATCCCTTTTCTGTCAGGAAATCCAGGGCGATTTGATGCTCATCCATTCCTTCTATTTCCAGTTTGTAATTTAACTGCGCCATCTCTGTATCCGTCAGGATTCCGTCCATTTTCATTAAAACTTCTTCCAGTCCCGGATACTCGGCCAGAGTATCTTCCCGCACTACCGTAGAGCAGAAGTAGTTTGCCTGAAGGTGGAGATCGTCTTCCAGGGCCACTACATTTCCGCTGCCGAGCTGGGCGTCCGTAGTATTTCCGTTGGTCACGTCGATTTCGCCGCTGGCCATGGCCTGATATTTGAGTCCAATGTCTATGTCCATAACGTCCTTAAATTCCAGTCCGTAAGCGTCGCACAGCAGATTAAAGCCGTCTTCCCGCTCCAGATAATCAGGGTTTCCTCCAAAGACCAGATCCCCGGCTACCGCCGCCAGATCGGAGGTGGTTGTCAACTGATACTCTTCGGCAACATCACTGCGGACTGCCACGGCATAGGTGTTATTAAAGCCGTACATACCAATCCAGTCCATGCCGAATTTCTCCGGATATTCTTTTTTCAGAGTCTCCCAAATTTCCTCATCTGTGGCTTCGCCGGCAGTATAGCCCAGTACCATTACGTAGCCGCTGGAAGTGTATTCCGGATAGAGATCAAACTCCCCGGCCACCATGGCCGGATGGATATTGGAGGTACCGCCTCCGATTCCCTGGGTTACATTGACCGTATAATCCGTGCCGTCTTCAATGAGGATTTTCAGCATCTCACCCAGGATATACTGTTCCGTCATAGGCTTTGTAGCGATCTCAATGGGATCCTTTGAGGTCTGGGCCGCTGTTTCGGCCTGGGTTTCCGTCGTCTGTTCTTCTTTGGCAGCTTCTGTGGCCGCTGCAGAGCTTTCCTGTGCATTTTGGCCTTTGCAGGCTGTCAGGCTGGCTGCCAGAGCCATTCCCAATACCATTAAAGCAATTTTTTTCTTTTTCATTTTCCGTTGATTCTCCGTTTCTTTTTATAAGTTCTCTCTGCCAGTCCCAGCAGCAAATCCGCTGTCAGGGCCAAAAGGGCAATTAATAAGCTTCCGGCAAAGGTCATAGCCGGATCGTAAATGCTGATTCCACGGTAAATGGCCTTTCCCAGTCCGCTGGCTCCGATATAAGAAGCCAGGCCGCACATGGAAACCGCCATTACCGTCATGCTGCGAAGCCCAGTGAGAATGACCGGAAGGGCCAGGGGCAGCCGGACTCTTCTCAGGGTCTGGAACCGGGTGCTCCCCATAGCTTTTGCGGCTTCCAGCACATCAGTATCTACTGTCACCAAACCGGTATAAGTATTTCTCACCATTGGCATCAGGGCGTAAATGGAAATCGCCGTGACAGCATTGCGGTCCCCGATTCCCAAAAGGGGAATCAGGATTCCCAGAAGGGAAATAGAAGGAATGGTATAAAACACATTACAGATTCCAATGACTGCGGGAGCCGCTTTGGGGTGTTCCGATAAAAATATACCGATTAAAAGTCCCAGGCTGCCGGCAATGGCCACCGCCATGGCCGACAACCGTACATGGGACGCCAGAAGCTCCAGAAACCAGGGGCCTCTGTCTATATAGAGCTGAATTACTTCTTTTATAAATTCTGTCATTGTTTCCCTACACTTCAAAAATCAAATCGCCATAGCTGGGGAAAGGCCATAATTCCTTATCCACAACCATTTCCAGTTTATCCGCCGGATCTCTCAGCCGGTCCATAGCCGGCACTACGTCCGAATAATACGCCTTTGCCTGGGCCTTGCCTGCCTCCATAGCTGCGCAGCGATCCGTGCTCTCTGCAAGGTCAGCCAGAGCCTTTTTCATTTCCGCTAAAAGCCGGGAAGTTTCCATTAAAAGCTCCGTCTGAGCGCTGACGTCAGCCTCCGGACACGCTTCTCGCACGGCCTTTATAGACTGGGCCAGTCTGGTGGCGTACCGGACAGCTACCGGGATAATCTGTTTTCCTGCCATGTCCAGCATGGTACGCGCTTCGATATTCATTGTTTTCGCATAGGCTTCGTATTCGATTTCCGCGCGGGATTCCAGCTCCGCGCGGGTAAAGACACGGAACTCTTCAAAAAGCTTCACTGCTTTATCCGTTACCAGAGCTTCTACTGCATCTACAGTACATTTAATATTGGGAAGGCCCCGGCGCTCCGCTTCCTCAACCCAGGCTTCGGAATAGCCGTTTCCGTTAAAAATGATCCGGCGGTGCTCTGAAAACAGCTTTTTAATCATATCATGGACAGCCATTTCAAAGTCTTCTGCTTTTTCCAGTTGGTCAGCCGCCTCTTTAAAAGCTTCCGCCACAATGGTGTTTAACACAATGTTGGGCGAAGCCACGGAATCGGAAGAGCCCAGCATACGGAACTCAAATTTATTGCCGGTAAAGGCAAAGGGGGACGTCCGGTTGCGGTCCGTAGCATCTTTGTACAGATCCGGCAGGGTTTTGATTCCTGTCTTTAAAGTTCCGCCGCTCTTGGAATGGGTGGCTTCTCCTGTGCTGCAGAGCTGGTCAATTACGTCTTCCAACTGCTCTCCTAAAAATACTGACAAAATCGCCGGCGGAGCTTCCTGCGCTCCCAGACGGTGATCGTTGCCGGGATTAGCGGCGGACTCACGCAGGAGATCGGCATGGGTATCCACAGCTTTGAGAATACAGGCCAGAACCAGAAGGAACTGGACATTCTCATGAGGTGTGTCTCCAGGATTTAAGAGATTGATGCCGTCATCGGAAATCAGGGACCAGTTGTCGTGCTTTCCGGAACCGTTTACCCCCTTGAAGGGCTTTTCATGGAGAAGGCAGGTCAGGCCATGGCGCTCCGCCACTTTTTTCAGAGTCTCCATAGTCATTTGGTTGTGGTCCACGGCCACATTAGCCTCTGAATAAATAGGCGCCAGTTCGTGCTGGGCCGGAGCCACTTCATTATGCTGGGTTTTTGCGGAAACCCCCAGCTTCCACAGCTCAATGTTCAGCTCATGCATGAAGGATCCGATTCTCTCCCGGATGGTTCCGAAATAGTGATCGTCCATTTCCTGGCCTTTGGGGGGCATTGCCCCAAAAAGAGTCCGACCGGCATAAATCAAATCCTTTCTCTGGAGATACTTTTCCCGATCCACTAAAAAGTATTCCTGCTCCGGCCCTACAGAGGGGGCCACCCTTTTCGCTGTGGTATTGCCGAAAAGCCGCAGGATCCGCAGCGCCTGTTCATCAACTGCCTGCATAGAACGCAGCAAGGGCGTCTTTTTGTCCAAAGCTTCCCCTTTGTAAGAGCAGAAAGCCGTAGGAATACAAAGGGTCACGCCAATGGCATCTTCCTTTAAAAACGCCGGGGAGGTGCAGTCCCACATGGTATAGCCCCGCGCCTCAAAGGTGGCTCTCAATCCCCCGGAAGGAAAAGACGACGCATCCGGCTCTCCCTTTATCAGCTCTTTTCCGGAAAACTCCATAATGGCCCTGCCGTTGGAATCCGGGGCTGAAATAAAGGAATCGTGTTTCTCCGCCGTAATTCCCGTCAGAGGCTGGAACCAATGGGTATAGTGAGTGGCGCCTCTTTCAATGGCCCAGTCTTTCATGGCGTGGGCCACAACGTCTGCAATGCTGGAATCCAGCTCCGCTCCATCCTCAATAGTCTTTTTCAATTTTTTATATACGTTTTTGGGAAGGTGTTCCCGCATTACGGCATCATTAAACACATTTTTCCCAAAAATCTCTGATACGTTTACCAAATCATTCATCCGGCATTATCCTCCTGGCCTTTGAACTTGTCAGTTAAAATCTGGTATACATTGTAATGTCTCTTTTCCAAAAAGTAAAGCAAAATCGGCGAATCCCCTGAGATTTCCTGTATCCGCGCAGAAAAACCCCTGCCGGATCCGGGAGAGTGCAAGCGGAATCCTTCAGGGGTCTCTCTTGTGATGTAATGCAATGCAATTAGGTTTTATAACCTATTTTATGTTAAAATCCATTGAATTTAACACCTGTTTTTAAAATTTAATCGTCATAATCCTCTGTAGCTTCATAAGTATTTTTATCAATCGTATAGTCTACGCCGTCAATTTCAACGGTACCGCTCTTCTTTACAGTGCCGCTGCGGTTTACTACTACCTGGGTACCGGCAGTAATCACCACGGTCTTTCCGTCATCGTCATAGATGTCGTCCTCTACCTCATACAGCATATAGGTAGAGCCGTCCTCTGCTTCTACACGTTTTCCTTCGGAATCATAGATAGCGCCGCTGACCATGGTGTTGACGTATGCCTGACCGTTATCCTTAAAGTAGTAAACAACGTCTTCGCCTTCGTCGTCGTAGGTGGTTCTGCCGGTTTCCATTGCGCCTTCGGCGGAACCGTCTTCATTGCTGAAATAGTAAATGCCTCCGTCCGCCAGCTTGCTTCCGCCGGAACGGTATGCCTCTCCGCCCGTCAACTGCAGTACGCCAGTCAGCATATGGCCGTCTCCGTCAAAGAGATAGGTCTTATTTTTAATAACCTTAGCGGCTACATTTTCGTATTCATAGCCTTCGTATAAATCTGTAGCGGTGACTCCCAAAGCTTCTTTGGAGCTGGCGTCCTTTGCTTCATCATTATATGCTTCGCCCTTGGTGCTCAGATAGAACCAGTACTCATCGCCTTCTTCGTCCTCATCTTCCGGATCATAGGTATAAATCCAGCCGGTTCTTCTGTATCCGGTATCTTCCGTATAGAAAGCCGCTGCATCCGTGGCAATGGCCGCAGTGCTGGCGGAAATGCCGGGAGTCCCCGTTACCCAGGTATCGTCCATGGCTCCGGTTTCATCAAAGGTGTAGTAAAATCCGTCAATGTATTTGGTTTGATCTTTAATGGCGCGTCCATTGGAATCAAAGTAATACCATGCTTCCGCGTCGTCAGGCTCATCGCCGTAATCCTCGTCCTCAGGACGTTCCAGATATTCCCATCCTATGGAAGCCCAGCCTTCGTTTTCTCCGTTAAAGTAATAGGTCTTTTCTGCTCCGCTGGAAAGCTCAATGTCCTGCCAGCCGCTGAGCATATGGCCGTCTTCGTCAAAAGCAAAGATGCCTTTCAGGCTTCCGTCTGTTCCATAGGGAATATTGGTATACACCTTTGCCGTGCCGTCACCTCTCTTCGCCTTCCCCGTTGAATCAAAGAAGTACCACAATGTAGTAACGTCATCCTGTTCGGAGCACTCATAATCCCCATCATTGTCAATGGACACCCATGTATTCACTACTTTTGCGCCAGTGGAATCTACATAATAAATATCGTCATTAGAACCGGACACAATAATCTGATCTCTCGCCATGTATCCGTCGCTGTCCAAATAGTACCAGTTGGATCCGCTTTTCTTCCACTCGTCTGTTACCGGATCTCCATCACTGTCCAGGTAAACCCAATCTTCACCCTGCTGTTCCCAATGAGCTGTTCCTGCAAATGCCATGCCGCTGGCTCCAATGCACATCAGCGCCGACGTTGACAGGAGAGCAATTAATTTTCCTTTCTTTGTCATAAACACATATCTCCTTTTCCTTCTAAAATTTGAAATTCCTTGCTGCTTACAAGAAATAGTTTAATTGGAAATTGTGTTTAAACCGTGGGCCTTTTGTGAAAAAATGATGAGGATTCTGTGAACTCCTTACTTATTTCTTAATATTCTTACGATTCCTTTTCAGTTGCCTCGTAAGTATTCCGGTCAATGGTATATTTTACGCCGTCAATGTCTACGGTTCCGCTCTTCTTTACTGTTCCGCTGCGGTTAATGATTACCTGAGTGCCAGCCGGAATAACTACCGTATTGCTGTCTTCCTTTGTAATATCATGGCTGGTAACGTACAGCATATAATTGCTTCCGTCGTCAGCTTCCGCCCGCCGTCCGGTTTCATCATAAATGGCTCCTCCTACCAGGGCATTGGTGTACGCCTGACCGGATTTCTTAAAGTAGTAAACTACGCTTTCGCCTTCATCATCATAGGTGCTTCTTCCGGTTTCCATTGCCCCTTCTGAAGAACCGTCGCTGCCGTTGAAATAGTAAATGCCTCCGTCCGCCAGCTTGCTTCCGCCGGAACGGTAAGCTTCGCCGTTTTCAAGCTGCAGGATACCCGTCAGCATACGGCCTGTTCCGTCAAAGAGGTAGGTTTTGTTCTTAACAACCTTGGCGGCTACATTCTCATAAGTCTCCCCGGTGTAGAGATCCGTTGCCGTCACGCCCAAAGCATTCTTTTCTCTGGCATCCTTAGCCTCGTGATTGAAGGCTTCGCCCTTGGTGCTCAGGTAATACCAGTACTGGTCGCCTTCGTGATCCTTATCGTCCGGGGCATAGGTATAAATCCAGCCGTTTCTTCTGTAGCCAATGTCTTCCGTATAGAAGGCCGCTGCATCGGTGGCAATAGCCGCAGTACCGGCGGAGATGCCGGGAGTGCCCGTTACCCAGGTGTCGTCCATGGCTCCCGTTTCATCAAAGGTGTAATAAAATCCATTGATGTATTTCGTCTGATCCTTTACGGCCCGCCCGTTGGTGTCAAAGTAATACCATGCCTCGCTGCTTTCCGGTTCATCGCCGTAATCGTCGCCGTCGGGCCTTTCCAGGTACTGCCAGCCCGTAGCCGCCCAGCCTTCGTCTTCTCCATTAAAATAGTAGGTTTTCATCGATCCGCTGGATAACTCCACATCCTGCCAGCCGCTGACCATATGGCCGTCTTCGTCAAAAAGGAAGGTTCCTTTATTCTCCATATTGGCTCCATAGGGAATGTTGGTAAAAATCTTTCTTCCGTCGCTTCCCTTTTTGGCTTTTCCATCAGAACCGAAAAAGTACCATACAGAGGATGCATCTTCCTGATCTGAGCATTCGTAGTCCCCGCTGTTGTCCATAGATACCCAGCGGTTGCTGGACTTGGCTCCGTCGCCATTTACATAATAAATGTCGTCATTGGATCCGGATATGACAATCTGATCCTTTACCATGTAGCCGTCGCTGTCTAAATAGAACCAGTAGTCGCCGGATTTTTTCCAGGTATCTGTCACCCGATCTCCGTCTTTGTCCAGATATACCCAGTCCTCACCCTGCTGTTCCCAATGAGCTGTAGCTGCAAATGCTGTGCCTGCCGCCCCTGCTGTCATCAAAGCAGCGGCTGTAAAAATCATAGCGGATTTATTTCTTCCTTTCATAAAATATCTCCTTTCCCTTTTCAAAACATAGATTTTTTTGCTCTACAAGAGATATTCTATGAAAGAATTGTAAATAACGTGTGAACTTTTTACTTCAATTTCCTATATTTTCTGACAACTTCCTTACGACTTTCTATAGACCTATTTAAGTTTGTAATGAATATGTAATTTCTCCGTAATGAATTACGAATCCCGCGTTAAAATGAAATTTTTCTTTCTATAAAAGGGGCATAATAAATCCGTTCCACAGCCAGGACACCGGCATCGCCAAAATCATAGAAGGAAGCATATTGGCCACAGGAAAATTTTTAATTCCGGCTATCCGCAGCCCCGTAGCCAAAGTCAGTAGGCCGCCGCAGGCGGAAAAATCTCCCAGCATAGCGTCATTGGTCAACGGCATAATTAAAGAGGCGCCTAAAAAGCAGAGTATCATAACTGCAAACTGCGGCACTGCAATGGTACAAACCAACGGGCCTAAGTTGGCCGCAAAAATCAGGGACGTGAAGAGATCCAGTACGCTTTTGGCAAACAGAATGCTGTGTTCTCCCGTCATTCCAGACTGCATGGAGCCGAAAATTCCCGTTCCGCTGGCGCAGAATAAAACCAAAATGCTGATAAAAGATTCCATAAATTCTTCCTGGTTTCCCCTTCCGCTGTTTCCGGAAGCCAGAAGGCGGGCCATGGGCTTCTGCGCACTGCGGACAGCGCCCTGAATCTTCTCATCCAGATTGATCAGCTCCCCTACTACCAGTCCTAAAATGGCGGAGAGCACAACGGGAGTCAGGCTGTCCATCTTATTTATGCAGGAAATTCCGATAGTCATGGCGCACGCGCCAAAAACCAGTGTTAAAGAGGTCCTCATTTTCAGGGAGATTCTCTCTCCTAAAATACTCCCTGCGGCTCCTCCCGCCACTACAGCCAAACAATTCACAATAATACCTACAGGCATCTTTTTTCTCCTTTCTACTACTTAAAAAAAGACTGCCGCCCCAGTTTACTGGAATGCGGCAGTCTTTTCATTTACTGAAAATTGCTTTCCAAAATCTTTTACCTTCTTGCCAATCAAGCTTTTCCAATGGAACCGAATAATTCCATTTTCTCTTTTACAGTTGCTTTGATGGCTTCGGTACCCGGAGCCAAAAGTTTTCTGGGATCAAAGCCCTTGCCCTGCTGATCCTTGCCTGCTTCGATGTATTTTCTGGTGGCTTCCGCAAAGGCCAACTGGCACTCTGTATTTACGTTGATCTTTGCAACGCCCAGGCTAATAGCTTTCTTAATCATATCCGCCGGGATTCCGGTACCGCCGTGAAGAACTAAGGGCATATTGCCTACGGCCTCATTAACGGCAGCCAGGGTTTCAAAGCTCAGTCCCGGCCAGTTTTCCGGATATTTGCCATGGATATTGCCAATGCCGGCAGCCAGCATGGTGACACCCAGATCTGCAATCATCTTGCATTCCTTGGGATCTGCACACTCGCCAAGTCCTACAACGCCGTCTTCTTCTCCGCCGATGGATCCGACCTCTGCTTCCAGGGACAGTCCTTTCTCTGCACACACTTTTACCAATTCTTTGGTCTTTTCAACATTCTCTTCAATGGGATAATGGGAACCGTCAAACATAATGGAAGAGAATCCTGCCTCAATACATTTATAGCAGCCTTCGTAGGTACCGTGATCCAGGTGAAGGGCTACGGGAACCGTGATTTTCAATTCATCAATCATAGCGTCAACCATGGCGGCTACGGTCTTGAATCCGGTCATATACTTTCCTGCGCCTTCTGATACGCCCAGGATAACCGGGGATTTTAACTCTTCTGCAGTAAGCAGGATCGCTTTAGTCCACTCTAAGTTGTTGATATTAAACTGGCCAACGGCATACTTTCCGTCTCTTGCTTTCTCAAGCATTTCTTTTGCTGAAACTAACATTGGAAAAGACCTCCCTTGCATTCATTTTTTGCTTCTATATATTATATCTCATTTTCCCATAATTGAAAAGGACAAGTTTTGTGAAAGTATTTACACCGTCTTTAAAGGCCCAGAATTTCCTTTACTGCTTCTTTCATTTCGTCTTTGTCACATTCCCTGTCGTGAAGAATGGGGGCGCTGCGGATTTCCTCCACCGCCTGGGGAACCGGAATCCCGGACAGCCGGCTCATCTCATCAATTAAGGCAAACTCGTCGCTTTCCTCCAAAGGACCTTTTAAAGCCTCCATAACGCTTCTGGAAAACTTATAGGGACTTGCCGTAGAAGCAATTACCGTCTTTGTTTCATCCCCTGTCTTTTTCCGATACTCCTCATAAACAGCCGCCGCTACTCCCGTATGGGTATCCATCAGATAGCCTGTTTTTTCAAACAGCTCTTTTATCATGGCTGCGTCTTCTTCCTGGGTGGCAAAGCCCCCTGTAAAGTCCGCCATAAATGCCCGCATCTTCTCGTCTGCTTCATAGCTACCCTTGCTGCTCAGGCTCTCCATAAGGGCCCGGTTTTTGGCGGCGTCGCAGCCGGTGCTGAGGTAGATCAGGCGTTCCAGATTGCTGGAAATCAAAATGTCCATAGACGGGGAACTGGTCAAAATAAATTCCCGGTTTCTGTCGTAAACGCCAGTGGCAAAGAAATCGTAAAGGACTTTATTTTCATTGGAAGCGCAGATGAGTTTTCCAATGGGGACTCCCATCTTCTTAGCGAAATACGCTGCCAGAATATTTCCGAAATTTCCTGTGGGAACCGTCACGTTTATCGGCTCTCCGTCTTCAATTTCACCGTATTTTAAAAGCTGGGCGTAGGCGTAAACGTAATACACGATCTGGGGAACCAGGCGCCCGATATTGATGGAATTGGCGCTGGAAAACTGGAAGCCTTTTTCAGCCAGTTCCCTGGCAAATTCACTGTCTCCAAAAAGCTTTTTTACTCCTGTCTGAGCATCGTCAAAGTTGCCATGAATAGCCACTACGCTGGTATTGCTCCCCTTCTGGGTCCGCATCTGAAGCTCCTGAACCGGGCTGACTCCCCCTTTGGGATAAAATACAATAATCCTGGTTCCTGCAACGTCGGCAAAGCCGGCCATAGCCGCTTTTCCCGTGTCCCCTGAGGTGGCGGTCAGAACGACAATTTCCCGATCTACGTGGTTCTTTCTGGCCGCTGTAGTCATGAGATGGGGCAGAATCGACAGGGCCATATCCTTAAAGGCAATGGTCTTTCCATGGAACAGCTCCAAAAAATACATTCCGCCGGCTTTGGACAGCACAGCAATGTCTTCCGTATCGAATTTACTGTCATAGGCTTTCTTGATACAGTCTTTCAGTTCTTCTTCTGTGTAATCCGTGAGAAACAGTTTCATTACCTCATAGGCCGTTTCCTGATAAGACAGACCGGCCAGTTCTTTTACGGGAACCGGAAGATGCGGGATTTCTTCCGGCATAAACAGGCCCCCGTCTTCCGCCAGTCCCTGGAGAATAGCGGCGGAAGCCGTTACTCCGCTTTCCCCGCCCCGTGTGCTTCGATATAACAATGCCATGGCTGCAACCTCTCTTCTGTTTAATATTTAGAGTTTAAAACATTTGTGGCAATTCTAACACACTTTCCAGGGGGGCGCAAGAAGAATATTGTCTGCAGCGTACATTTGTCTTTTTCAGAAATACATCAAACGAGGAGTTCCTTTTTCTGTACGAGGACACACGCTTATACAGAGAGGGTATAGAAACCAAAGGAGAAAAATGTTAAAATAAAAATCAAAAAACTTACAGGAGAATGATTATGCGCTATCCCATTGTCTGTACCGGCACATTTCTGTCCCGACCTAACCGTTTTATCGCTTATGTGGAACGTGAGGGAGAAACCCTGACCTGCCATGTAAAAAATACAGGGCGCTGCCGGGAGCTTCTGGTTCCCGGAGCCACCGTTATCCTGGAGGACGATCCGGATTTTGCCCGCAAAGGCAGGAAGACCCGCTATTCTCTCATTGGAGTGTGGAAAGAACGGCCGGGGCTTTCTCCCCTTCTCATTAACATGGATTCCCAAGCCCCCAATAAAGCCGCCTGGGAATGGCTAAATTCCGGAGGCCTTCGGGAATACGGAACCGTCTCTTCCCCGCGCCGGGAGGTCACCTGGCAAAATTCCCGCTTTGATCTGGCCTTCCTTCTGGACGGTCAGCCGGCATTTATGGAAGTAAAAGGCGTTACTTTGGAAGAAAAGGGCCGCGCCATGTTCCCTGACGCCCCCACTGAGAGAGGCGTCCGCCATTTAAAGGAGCTGTCCCTGGCCGCAGGACAAGGCTTTTGCTGCTTCGTGCTTTTTGTCATTCAAATGCAGGAAATCTCGGCTTTCTCCCCAAACCGCCAGACCCATGCCGCCTTTGCCGACGCCCTGTCCGCTGCCTCAGAGGCAGGAGTCCATGTTCTGGCCAGAGACTGCATCATTTCGCCTTCGTCCATGGAAATCCACCTGCCTGTGCCTGTTGTTTTAGACTAAGGATCGGTACACAAACCAGGTTTCTTTCATATACTGGTATTAACTGTTCTTTTTGCGATGTGAACTCCTATGGTTGTCCCATTAAATGAAATAAATGCCGGCGAACAGGGCCAGGTAATTCTTTTAGCCGGAGAGGACGACATTTCCCTCCGCCTTTTCGACCTGGGCTTTGCTCCCGGCGAAACTGTCACTTGCGTCATTAAAGGCAAGCCCGGTTCCATGTCCGCCTATCTGGTCCGCTGCGCGGTCATTGCCCTCCGCGAAAAAAATGCCCTGGAAATCTTAGTTTCCAGGACAGAAGACGCTCTGCAGCCGTAATTACCGCTGCTTTGGCTGATTATTTTCTGCAGCCGTTCTGTTTTCGGAGCGGCTGTGGTTTTTGCGGATTTCCCGGTACCCGTTTCCTTTACGGCTGCCTTTTTCCTTTTCCCTGCCGTTTCTGCGGTTTCTTCTGGGCCGTTCACTTTTTCCCCTCTCAAAACATTTTTCACAGATAGAAAAGGGATAATTCCAATCCAGTTCCCTTCCGCAGACGGAACATTTTCTGGAATAACTGCCGCACTCTGTCTTGAGAATCCGGCTGATTTCCTGCTCCGTTTCCCGGCGCTCCTCCGCCAGATTTTCCTGCTGAATCGGAAGTCCCACTTTGCGTGAAAACTGAAAATAAAGATCCAGCATCTTATAGTAGCTTTCCAGGTCATACAAATCAGGCCCCGGGCTGTAGGGAAATTCCAGTTCTTCCACATCCCGGTATTCCCGGCAGTAGTCTTTCCACAAATCCACAACTAATTTATTATTAATGTCTATGGCACAGGTAATGAGCTTATATATTTCCTGCTTGCTAAATTCCTTCAGCCGGTCCCGGTGAACCATCAGGAAGTGCTGATACAGGGCCAGCAGCTCGTCAACTTCCATTTTCTGGTAAATGGCCGGAGCGTCCATAGAGGCCCAGATTTTAATCAAATGATCAATCTCCGCCGGAAGATTTAAAAGCTGCTCCGGAAAGCCGACGTAAGCTTTCATAATGGGAACCGGCAGACGGGAAAGGCCGTCTTCGATCATCTCAATGCCATCGATTGCCGCTACAAAACCTTCCTCATAGAGCCCGTAACGGCCGGCGCGTCCTGCAATCTGTTTGATTTCCCCCGGTTCCAGGGGCCGCTTTACAGCGCCGTCAAATTTGGAGGTTTCAATAAACACAATGCGCCTGATAGGCAGATTGAGTCCCATTCCTATTGCGTCGGTACTGACCACCACATCGGTTTCCTTTGCCAAAAAGCGCCTTACCTGTTCCCGTCTGGTAGCCGGCGGAAGACTGCCGTAAATAACGCTGCAGGAAATCCCCTGTTTTTCCAAATGTGCGGCCAGAGCCAGCACGGATTTTTTAGAAAATACAATGAGGGCGTCGCCTTTTCTCAAATTATTTTTCAGGGTATAAGGCTTTTTCTCCACTGTCAGGCGGGTATTCCTTTTATGGCGCACAATACGGTACGTATCCTTGCACCGTTTTATCATCTGGGTAATGATGGATTCCGCCTCCGGGGCCATACACAGATGGATTTCTTCCGCCCTGAGCCCCAAAATAGCTCTGGTCCAATTGTGCCCCCGGTAAGGATCCCCTACCATCTGACACTCATCTACTACTACAATGTCAAAGTATTCGTGATCATTCAGCATCTCCACGGTACACGCCTGACAAACGGCTCCGGGAATCTCAATGGTTTCCTCTCCCGTCACCATGGAGCAGGGCACGTTCTCGCTGTTGCATTTATCGTAAACCTCCAAAGCCAGCAGACGGAGAGGCCCGAAATAGGCCCCGTGGGTTGCTTCCTTTAACCGTTCCAGGGCGTCGTGGGTCTTACCGCTGTTAGTAGGACCGATGTGGAGAATAAATTTCCTCTTCATGGCCCTGGCCTCTGGATATTCGTCCTCCGGCCGTTTTTCCATGGAAGAAGTAATTCCTCTCTGAATGGTTTTGGGAATATAAAAAAGCTGGTAAGATCGTTCCAGAGAATTGGTCAGAAGATACCTGCGGATTCCCTGCATTTTTAAGATCTGCTCCAATTCCTCTCCCGTCAAATCCGGAAGGAATTTTAAATCCCACTCCGCCAAATCCCGGCAAAAGGCTTTTGCCTGAAGGGTATACTTCTGAATATCCTTTTTCTGCTCTTCTGAGCGCACTGTATGCTCCTTATGCATCAGATAGGCGCAGACCTTTGCCAGCATTGCGTGAATATCGCTGAGCTCGTTGGGCTTTTCCACCTCTTCTAAAACCGCTCTGGTCAGTTTTTCCGCCCGTTTTTTCATCTCCCCGGTAGTCATGGACCGGTAGCGCTTATTTACGTTTCCAAAAAACAGTTCCTCGTAGTACGTTCCTAAAAATTCCCTTGTTTCCATATTTCTATTTACTCCGTTCCCCTGTCCGCCCATCAATTTTCCAATGATTCCAGCGGCAGGTGGATGTACTCTTCTACCTTATCCCAGTTTACCACAAATCCGGCTCCATGGGAACAGAAAACCGATGATGAGGGATTTTCTTTGTCCGCGCCTTTATCGTAAGCCCGTTTTTGGATTACCTCCTCGGGATTGTGGCAAGGGGCATAACCGGAATAGATCATAGAAATGCTTCCGCTTCCTCTGGTAGCCGACGCCAGTTCAATCCCATAATCCATAAACTCAGCGGCGGGCCCCCGTCCCCGGATATAAACCGTCTGTCCGGACTGCTCCGGCGGTTCCAGCGTTCCATGGCGTTTCTGTATATCCGCCATAACTCTGCCTGCATATTCCTGTTCCACAGCCACTTCTATAGAAAACCAGGGTTCCAGCAAAATATTTTCCGCCTTTTCCAGCCCCTGACGGATAGCCCGACGGACTGCCTCCCTGAAGTCGCCGCCCTCTGTGTGTTTTAAATGGGACTTTCCTGCCGTAAGGACAATGTGCACATCTGTCAGCGGAGAGCCCGTTAAAATTCCCCGGTAAACCCGTTCAAACACATGGGTTTTAATGAGATTCTGGTAATTCATTGCCAGGGTGTCTACATGGCACTGGCTCTCAAAGGTAATTCCGCTGCCTCTGGCCCCCGGCTCCAGCCGGAAATGAACCTCTGCATAATGGCGGAGGGGTTCATAATGGCCGTAGCCCATTACCGGTTTCCCAATGGTTTCCCGGTACAGTACCTCCGGCCTGGAAAAACTCACCTCCACTCCAAAGCGGTCTTCCAGAACCTGCTTCAGCACTTCCAGTTGAATTTTCCCCATTACGCTGATTAAGATTCTCCCATCTTCCCGGCACTCCGCCGCAAGCTGAGGATTTTCCTCTTCTAAGACCCGGAAAAGCTTCAGCAAGGTGTGGCTGTCTGTTTTTTCTGAAACCGCTTCCGCCTGGAATACGGGAACCATAAGGCATTCCCGGTATTGTTCCGCCCGCTTTAAGCCGGAGTCCCTGACAGTGTTCTCCGGTTCACCGGCTTCCGCCGCACTTCCCTCCTCCGGGCCTATTACATTTCCGCAGACAACATCTTCTATCCCGGCCACGGCGCAAAGGGAACCTGCCGGGATCCATTCCGCCGTCCGGCTCTTTTGCCCCGAATAAACGCGGATTTCATTAATCTTTCCGGCTTCTTTTTTTGCCTCCCACAAAGAGGTTCCTTCCTTCTTCTCCAAGCAAAACACTTCGTCCTTTACCCGCAGGGTTCCGGACAGCACCTTTAAAAACGCCAGCCGCCGTCCCTTTTCGTCCCGGCGCATCTTGTAAACCAGGCCCAGTGCCTTCCCCTCTGCCTGACAGGCCGTTTCTGTCAGACAGTGAAACACCTGGAAAAATTCCTCAATCCCCTGATCCTTTGCCGCAGATCCCTTCATACATACAAAAGCTCGCCGCTGCCGGATCAGCTTTGTAAGGCTTCGGGTCAGCCGCGCCCCGTCAATAGGCTTTCCTTCCAGATATTCTTCCATAAGGGAATCGTCCCTCTCAGCAGCAAATTCCATCAGGGCTTCCGAGGGCTCTCCTGTGCTTTTCCCTGTCAAAATTTCTGCATCCCTCTTATCCAGAAATACCGCGTCTTCCGTCAGCTTTTCCCGTATCTCCTGCCGGATTTTCTCTTCATCCGCTGTCTCTAAATCCATTTTATTGATAAAAAAGAAAGCCGGAACCTGGTAGCGTTCCAGAAGGCGAAACAGGGTAACTGCGTGGGCCGCCACAGGGCTGGAGCCGTCAATGAGCTGGACGCCGTAATCCAAAACCATTATGGCCCGTTCCGTTTCCGGCGAAAAATCCACGTGCCCCGGAGTGTCTAAAAGGTTATACTCCGCCCCTTCATATTCGAACTGGCTTTGATCCGCGTATATGGTAATCCCTCTGGCTTTTTCCACCTCGTCGCCGTCCATTACGGTGGTTCCGTCATCGACCCGGCCCGGAGTACGGATTACTCCCATGTGGCAAAGAAGCTGCTCTGAAAAGGTGGTTTTTCCGCTGTCTACATGAGCCAGCAGGGCCATGCAGACTCGTTTGGTTCCTTTTCTGTCTTTATAAGCAGACGTATCTTCCATAGAAAATACCCCTTTCTGTGCGTAAATATAGCGTTTGTTTGATGTCAGCGGGCAAATGGCTTTTCCCCTCTCATCTTTGTTTATCATAGCACAGGACAGGCCATAAGTCGACGAATCTTTCCGAAATCTGCAGGTGGAATAGCACCGGCGGCTATCGCCCTTCATAATAAATGTATAAGGCTGCCGCCCTGGAAGAGATTCCATGAGACGGCCAAGACGGAGGAATAGAATGGATAACGGACGCGTCGTTGTTGCCCTGGCCGGCAATCCCAATGTAGGAAAAAGCAGCATTTTTAATGGTCTTACTGGACTGCATCAGCATACCGGCAACATTATTTAGAGGGAAAATTAATTTGTATCTATACTTTCGGCCGCGCCTAACTGAGCGCCCCTCTTCCGTCAGTCTTTAAGTGCATCTCACCTTCAAACATCTTTCCGTCCTGACCTACCCGGTACAATTCTCCCTTCCAGATTATCCACTCATCTTTTGCCATGGCCCCGCTGCTTCCCAGATAATACCAGTACCCTTTGGAATCGGTCTTCCAGGTATCGTGTACCATCATTCCGGCCCCGTCAAACCAGTACCAGTCCTCTCCGTCCTGGTACCAGTTGTTCCTGACCGGCTCCCTGGTATTTCCCAGATAGAAGCGCCAGCCGCTGTCCTCCTGGTACCAGCCGGATTTATGAGGACGCATCGCTGCTGCCACATCTGCTTTGAACTGTTCCCAATCTTCCGGGTCATCCACCCACCACTTAGGGCAGACTTTCCCGGTTACATCATAATGCCGGATCAATCCTCCGGACAGTGGATCCAAGTTCCAGCGTGTGCAAATATCCGCACACAGCTCCACATAGGAATCATAGGTTGCCTGGTTGAATCGTCCTGTCGCATCAGGGTGGCAGGCCTCTATACTGATGGTATAGCTGTTAGCCTGATTAGTACACCAACTAACCTCCTCTTCAGGGATTAATTGGAGTATCTCTCCTTTCAGACCAATGATATAATGGCAGCTTGCTTTCGTAGTATGGGTATCTTTCAGGCTTTCGAAATAGTTTCGATTGGCCTGGGCTGACGTTCCCGGATTGCCAATGTAATGGCAGGCTACCGCCGTTGTACGGGGCCGTATGCTGCCGGGGCGGTTATAATTGCTAACCGTAAGATACTGTTTTTCAATGTTCATGTACTCAACCTCCTAACGTGGGGTTATCATCTTCCACAATGTCTATACCCGCCTGAATCAATTTTTCTGTTACAGCAAGCCCCTTGATGAGAAACGCCGGCACATTATAACCGCATTCCACCAGGTTTTCCAGAATACTCCGGATCTCGTTGACCAATAGACTGGCCAGGGTGAACCACCCAAACAACATCAGGAAATCCAGGTTAATTCCCAGTACGTCCTGGCCCAGATGAATAAATAGTGTAGGCGTCAAAAAAGCTACCAGGATAATAACCCAGTAGCCAACTTTCTTTGCCGCCCCTTTCCAGCCTACCGCGCTGGACTCTTTTCCCAGCTTCCGGGATTTGTACCAGCCCGTCAGCCAATCAAGGACATTCAGCAGCAGGTAACCTGCAAATAAGTACCAGTATACCCCAAACAGGGCGGATAATACCGCAATAGCTGCCCCTGCGGCAGCGTTGTATTTGTCAATAAAATTCATATGATTCCCTCTTTCTACTACAATATACTTATGGCTAATTTCTATTTCTCGGCGCGACTGCAAAGCTCCGTATACTCTTCCTTTGTAAGCCGATCTGCAAGAAGGAATATATCCAGCTTATTCTTCATATCAGCAATCCATTCCGGTGTCTTAGTTCCTTTTTTCTCTACAATTTCAATCAAATGCATACAATTTCGATATGTCATAGTCTTCCTCCTTTCCACTCTAACTTAATCCAAGTTCCATTATGGCCAGACGATAATCCTGTTCTACCATAAACTCCGTCACTGTTTCGCTCTCTGCCATTAACTGTTTTACCTGCTCTGATTCTGAGAGATTTCTTTGGATTTCCTGTTTCTGGGGAGTTCCTTCCTCTCCTAACAACACTCGATAAAATCGTCCTTCCTCATACAAATCCCCAATGGTAACTGGGTAAAGCGTCGTATCTACAGCCACTGCACTGTCACCATAGGTACACCTGGCCAGATAATTAGCTATCTCATAGTTATCACATACTATAATGTTCTGTATCTTTCCTTCAAATATCTGAGAAAATATTTGGTTGCACCACATTATTACACCTTCCTTTCGTTTCAACGTTAATATCCCCATCGTACTAATACAACACCCGAACCACCATAACCGCCTCTCCCATAAGGTGTTCCTTTTCCACTTCCTGTTCCACCATTTCCTGTGTTGGCTGTACCATCTACAAAAGTATCACTATGTGATGCTGCCCCATTTCCACCAGATGCATATAATGTATTCCAGTTTTCACCAAAAGCCCTGGTTGTAAATCCCTGTCCTGGGCCTCCCGGTCCTGTGGTAATTGTTGTCGAATTATCATAATTATATACCAAGATTCCATTCTCACCAGCGCTGCCGTCTATGCCCCCTGTGGGAGTTTTTAACATTGTATAGCCAGATCTACTACCTCCTCCTCCTGCGCCACCGGAGCCTCCCTTACCTCCCCTTGCACCAGAGCCATAAGGGTTGCTGTTCACATCATACGCAGCTCCCCCATTAGCCGATACAATGCCGCCAAAAGACGAAGCGCCCCCTGCCAATGTCGTGGATATATTATATGTAGGAGTGGCTCCTGCACCAACAGTAACATTAAACTGCTGGCCTGGACTGACTGCAATTGCTTTTTGGGTGGCTGTATATCCAGAGCCACCACCAGCGCCAAAATTAGAAAGTGTCGCTGAAGACCAATATGAGCAACCATTGCTACCACCACCTACTACAAATACGTCAATTGAATACACATTTGCCGGAACTGTAAATATGCCAGAAGCAGTAATTGTTTGTATTCCTCTAGGACGAGTTACTGCAACGCCTTCCCTGTATCCAGTGCTGAATATATCGCCCAATGAAGTATTGCAATATACCCAAATACGGAAATAATAAGTAGTTGAAGGATTTAAGCCACCAATAATAACCGAGCTAGTAGATCCTAATGCATAAGAAGATCCTATACCAGTATATCCTCGAATTCCGTCCCATGCGGTTGTGGGGTAGCCGCCTTCCTTATACTGGACTGCGACTCCGCTATAAGGCCCAGCCCACGGCCATTGCCATGTTACCGTAATCTGAGTAGCAGAGTAGGCGGCTACACTAAAAGACACTACTGAATTAACTGTCATTGTTCCTGTTATCTGTCCCCCATTGATCCATGCCGTATATCCAGACAGGATCTGTGCTGCTGTGGCGGTGGCCGGTGTCTGTGCTGCAAGGCTATTTGCGGAAATCAAACCTCCTCCGTTATGATAGCCGGCCGGAATTGTATAAGAACCTCCACAATTCAGTGTCTGTGACACCGCTCCGTGATTGGCCATAGTTCCTTGTGCCGGTTCATCTCCAGAATCTGATGTAACTGCCGTATATCCGGCTAATACCTGTGCTTTTGCGGCCGTACACTCATCGGACGCCGCTCCAGCTCCGCCGCCAGCATTGGTATATACTGCCATTAAATCGCCTCCCTTAAATTTAATATTCTGACCTCGTCTAAAACCAGCGTCTGGGCTGGCGTTTTCTTTGCCGATAGAATCAGCTTTCCTGCTTCTGTCTTTCCTCGGATATTTGCCTTCTGTGCGGCAAATATAGAATCGAATGCGTAGCCCACGTATATGGTACTGACAGGCGTTATTTCTGCATTCTCTATCGTATAGGTCTGTTCCTGCCAGCCAGATATAGGGATTTCAATATTGGTTAAAATTGTACCGATTACCTTGTTCAATTCCTTTCGGGTCACCTGGCTATTAGGGTTAATCGTCGCGTGAATCTCCGTAGCTTCCCCTACAATGACATGGAGTTTCATCTGCACTGTTTTGATCCGTCCGGTTTCTGCCGGCATGATATGGTTCGGATCATCTGATAAGTCCAAATAAGCGTACAGAATTTCGCCCAAATCCGGATCCTCCGCATAAAGTCCTATTTCCGTCATGATGAATCCGCTTTCAATATCCGTATTGGTAAGCTGCATAATTACATAGGCATCTTTTGTCTCATCATCATAACCATATTCTGCAATCATGCCGTCCATCTTATAAGACACCAGATGAGTCAGCTCTGATGGATCTGTCCCCTCCTGTGGGTAACCGGTTCCCACTTTGACTCCTGTAAATTCCATTTCTCCTGCTGCTCCAGCTAATTTGGCTATCAACTGCAGGCCTCTGGTTGTTATCACTGTTCCTTTTAAATTTGCAGTATCACTCATAATGATTCCTCCTGACTGCTTGCTACTTGAATGTCTTCCAATATCCATACATCTGTAACTGCGGCTACCTTAACCGCTGCTTTTTTCTCTATATCTCGGTTCAGTTGTCTTACCATCACCTCATAGGCCACAATCTCAGTTGCAACAGCCCCTGCATACGTTTCTGTATAGCGGTTAAGTTTCTGCCTGTGGATTGTGGTATATGTGGTGTGGGACTGTTTCACTTTATCAACCAGGCTCTCGATTGCATCATAATGAATCTCTGTATTTTTATCTTTCTCCAAAATAGCAACCAGAAATTGATTGGGGTGAACCAGAGTTTCTCCTTCCAGTGCCCCTGTATCGTGAATGTCAGATACCACGGCCTCATATCCTAACTGTCTCCGAATCATATATTCCAGATTAAACGGCGTGATTGGCATACGGCTCCGTTCTCTCTGGTATATCAGTTTTCGCCGTTCTTCATAACTCAGCTCTGTCCTGATGGGAAGGCCGTACTTCTGTTCGTGGTAGCCCAGTCCCCATGTAGCCGTCCCTACAAAGAATTGGTTCGGCAGCTCGTCATACACGGTTTTCACCTGGTCCATAGTTAATCCCATGACCTGGTACAGCCATTTTGCCACATATGCCCTGTCATACCAGCCTTTTGTCACGTATTCCAGCATCTGTTGTGCCGTTTCGCTGGTTGGAAACCGCTCCAAATCCATCTTTGCCCCTCCTAACTAAACGTAAGGCTCACCGTTTTGGGGTAGTCTTCCGCTGATAAAAGAATATCCTCTTCCATGCCATTTACTTTAAAGGTTTCATAATCATTGACCCCTGGGAGATCGGTAATGATGCTTTCCGCCTGATGGTAGACCAACTTTCCGGATTCTCTGGCCCGATTGTAAACCTTTTCGATTTCCTGTTTAAAATCCGCCTTGATCTGCTCTATGTTCGTAATCTCAGAATCAAAATCCAATCCCGTACACTCATAGGCAACTTCTACCGTTTCCGCCCCTGTCACTGTCAATTCTGCGGTACCTGTAGGCAAAAGCCGCTTAGAACGGTCATCAGGACTTACGATATAATTATAAACTGCCTTACAGATTGCTTCATTGGCAGGGTCCCCGTTGGAATCTACCAGTACCAGCTTTACCGTTCCCGGCCCATTCCAAGCAGGCATTACAATACACGTTGATACCCCGTCTACTGACAGCGCCCATCGTTTATAGTCACTGTCATTTCCGATAAAGGACAAGCTCTCGGATTCGTTTTCCAACTGGATTCTGGCGTAATAATTGTCATCTGTTTCCACTTCCGTACCGCCTGTAATCCCTTCCGGATTCGTTACGTCTGTAATTCCCTCCAAAGGCTTATTCTGCAAGACCACTGTATTTGGGCCTACATTAGAGCCTTTTCCCGGGAGTACGGCACGGATCGGAACCATTGCGCTTCCTTCTTCCCCAATAACCACTGTTTGAGTGGACGTAAATTCAACAGCCGCCGTTTCAGAAGTCGCCGCCGTAGAAAACACTCTGCCAGAGGCAATTTCGGTTCCTTTTTTTCCCGTGATTTTTAATTCTCCCGCCGCATATGTTGCCTGATTCCGATAAACGTTGATGTCTTCTCCATGGAGATCCAGCCATTGGCCCCAGGCATATTGAGGAAACGCAACCATTAACGCCCGAACCAGATGGAAATTAAGCAGCTCTGACGCTATCAGGGCCGTTGGCATCGTCATATCATAAGGAAAACCTCCCGGCATATCGTCAATGTCCGATGGGAGGTCATTCATCATGCGTTCTTGAATTTGTTCCGGAGCCGTCCCGTCCAAAAAATCCGGCATTATAAATTCCGGCCGTTCTGCCATTGTCACACCTCCATCCGAAAACTATCCTGATTAATTGCCTTCACTGTAAAGGCCACCAATACGCTGTCACTTTTCCATGTAAATAAAAAGTCCCTGACAGATTCTGTCCTGGGATTTGTCATTAACGTTTCCCGAATCGTCCGTTCTATGGCCGACTCCTGGGCCTTCTGAGAAGGTTTCTGAAACGCGGCGGCCATTTCTGCCCCCACGGTGTTGGGGTAAGCAAGGCAGGTTCCCCGTTCTGTCATAACTGCTTTCATACACCATGCACGGTACGCCTCTGCCCCACTGCACTGAGCAACCCGGTTTGCGCCGTCCCGTTCAAAATCACCTGTGGAAAAATCCCATTGGTACGACTGCCTGTAAACCCGATCATACTGTTTGGCTGCCTGTATTTCCGGGGTCTGAATAACTGGAAATAGTGTCTGTGCCACCTATATCGCCTCCTTATAATTTTGTTACCACGCCGATTACTACTGCTTCATTGCCCGCCCACACTACCGCTACGCGGTCCCCTGGTTTGATTGCCTCATGGCCGCAGGTACACCCTTCATGAGTACACGGTTTTATCAGCAGGTGTTTTAATACGGACCAGCTTCCCCGCGGAATCGCTGCCTGAAAGGTATCCGTAAGCAGGCTGTAGTCCCCCTGTATGATTCCAAGGTCAATGCTCCTTTCTTTGGGAATTTGTTCAGCAGATACGGCCCGTATAGCCGCCGTAAGAGCCGCCGCTCCCTGATTGCCTTTGTTCATTCTGCACCTTCTTTCTTAAAAATTTGTATAAAAAGAACGCCCCTCGTTGGAAGGACGTTCTGATTAGTCTTTTCTTTCATTGACTTTTCTTCAAAAAAGCATCTTAGGAACAGCTAAAAAATTCTTAGTTCTTTTACTCTTTATTTTTCCCACAAGAGCACGTTCCTACATAGCTTGCATTTAATTTCCCACATTGGCTGCATTTCCAGTATCCCTCTGGGATTCCATTCTTGCCTTCAGAGTTTGTCGGTAAGGAAATCTGTTTTATTTCCTTAATGATTTCCGCCTGACCTTCCCCAATTTGTTTCAGGTAAGCGGCCGTTGCTTCTGTATTGTCCAGCAGTTGTGCAAAACCAAACAAAACGGTCACAACTAAAAGAACGCTGGATACACCGGCAGTAAATATGGCAAGGGTCACTGGCCAATCACGCACTACTTTTCCATACAATTTTTCTCCTTTTTCTTCAAGTTATAACGATTTTCGTCAGTTTTAACAATAGTTGACCCTTTATTTTTTATCTTCCTTCACTTTTCCAACCTTCTGTCTTGCTAAATTTCGGTTTAAATAGTATGATAAATTTACCATTTTATCCTTAGGAGGATCGTGTTATGAAAAAGTTAATCTTTAGCATCTTATTAATTTCCACCCTGCTATTATCCGCCTGCTCCAAAGAAGCGGACACCACCGCCTTCCCTGATGACCTTGTCGTGGTTCTGCCCGATGGCCAGGAGCTTGCCCTGTATATGCCCCATGATGACGCCGCAGAGATTCTTGGCCCTGCGGATTCCGTCGATGACTTATTAGGATTCGGCCACTTTTATTCCTATGATAGTCTTGGCTTAGGCGTTGGTTATAAAGACAGCCTGCTTGTTTATGTGTCACTAGACAATGATTCTTCCTGCTCTCTGAAAAGCGGCCTTAGCCGTTCCTCTGGGAAGTCTGATTTTGTAAAACATGAGTTTGCAGGAGACGAGTTCGCATATAAATGGTATTCTATCAGCAACGGCCATTATATCCCCACCACAGAAAAACCTGAAAATTCCCCAGTGTTCCAGTCGCTTAGTTTCGTAGAAAGTAGTACATCATATGCAGCCGCCGATTCCCCTGACTTTGTCGGCTACAGATTATCTATTGGAGACGCCTATTGCAGCCTGCACGGCTGGGATTAAGCAAATGTCCCGGCATCTACCTACCAGGAGGAACTTATTATGAAAAAGTTAATCTTCAACATCTTATTAATTTCCACCCTGCTATTATCCGCCTGCTCCAAAGAAGCGGACACCACCGCCTTCCCTGATGACCTTGTCGTGGTTCTGCCCGATGGCCAGGAGCTTGCCCTGTATATGCCCCATGATGACGCCGCAGAGATTCTTGGCCCTGCGGATTCCGTCGATGACCTATCCAGCGGTCACTTTTATTCCTATGATAGTCTTGGTTTAGGCGTTGGCTATAAAGACAGCCTGCTTGTTTATGTGCTGCTAGACAATGACTCTTCCTGCTCTCTGAAAAGCGGCCTTAGCCGTTCCTCTGGGAAGTCCGATTTTGTAAAACATGGGTTTGCAGAAGACGAGTTTGCATATAAGTGCTATTCTATTGAGGACGGCCATTATATCTCCAGCACAGAAGAACCTGAAGGTTCCCCAGTATTCCAGTCTCGGGTTCACGTAAACAGTTTTACATCGTATGCAGCCGCCGATTCCCCTGACTTTGTCGGCTACAGATTATCTATTGGAGACGCCTACTGCAGCCTGCACGGCTGGGATTAAGCAAATGTCCCGGCATCTACCTACGAGGAGGATCGTGTTATGAAAAAGTTAATCTTCAGCATCTTATTAATTTCTATCCTGCTATTATCCGCCTGCTCCAAAGAAGCAGATACTACCGCCTTCCCTGATGACCTCGTCGTAGTGCTGCCCGATGGCCAGGAACTTGCCCTGTATATGCCCCATGATGATGCCGCAGAGATTCTTGGGCCTGCGGATTCTGTCAGGGATCGTGGAATCAAATTTGGCCATCTATATTCTTATGAAAGTCTTGGCTTAGGCGTTGGTTATAAAGATGATCTACTTGTTAGCTTAATAATAGACGGCGACTCCCCTTGTTCCCTAAAAAGCGGCCTTAGTCGTTCCTCCGGGAAGTCTGATTTTGTAAAACATGGATTTACAGAAGACGAGTTCGCACGTAAATGGTATTCTATCAGCGACGGCCATTACCTTCCCCACACAGAGGCACCTGAGGATATACCAGAGTTCCTGTCGTTTGCTCAGGTAGACTGTCCTACAGCGTATTCTGCCGCTGATTCTCCTGACTTTGTCGGCTATGACTTATATATTACCGATTATTATTGTATCTGGCATGGTTGTGATTAAGCAAACGTCCCGGCATCTACCTACAAGGAGGATCGTGTTATGAAAAAGTTAATCTTCAACATCTTATTAATTTCCACCCTGCTATTATCCGCCTGCTCCAAAGAAGCGGACACCACCGCCTTCCCTGATGACCTTGTCGTGGTTCTGCCCGATGGCCAGGAGCTTGCCCTGTATATGCCCCATGATGACGCCGCAGAGATTCTTGGCCCTGCGGATTCCGTCGATGACTTATTAGGATTCGGCCATGACTATTCTTACGAAAACCTTGGCCTAAGTGTCGGTTATAAAGATAATCTACTCATTAGCATAACAATAGAAGGTGGCTCCCCTTGTTCCCTGAAAAGTGGCCTTAGCCCTTCCTCCGGAAAGTCTGATTTTGTGAAACATGGGTTTAGCGAAGATGAATTTGCATATAAATGCTATTCTATTAAGGACGGCCATTATATCCCTAGTACGGTTCCTCCCGAAGAGACTCCAACATTTCAGTCTCATGCCCAGGTAGGTAACTATCAGTCATATTCTTCCGCTGATTCCCCCGACTTTGACGGTTATACCTTGTCTGTTATCGACAGGTATTGCAGCCTGCACGGCTGGGATTAAGCAAACGTTCCGGCATCTACCCAGCCGTATACATTGCAATTGCTGTCGCTGTGAATCAAGTGGTAAGGGTGGCCTTTGCCCTCTGCCACCTTCGTAATCTTTGCCAAACCGCTACCCTTTACGGTATAGCCTTTAGCTCCCGCGTCAGAGCTGACGTAATGGGTACCGCCCAGAAATGTCACCTGGCTTCCTACTGTATAAGAAGCTGGCTGCTGCTCTCCTTCCTGATCCGGATCTGCAGCCAGTTTCTTTATTTTTACCGACATAGTCCTGGCGTCGCAGTCATGGCTTACACTCAGTACCTGATAATACCCATCTGCCGTTTCCAGACAGTCGCAGTATATCATATCTCCTTTTCTCACGTAGGGGACGTCCGGAAGAGACAGGCTGGTTTCTTCCTTTGGGACGCCGTCTTCTTTCAAAATCTCCTCTGACGCCTGCTTTGCGGCCTCTATGGTTTCGTCGCTGTCCCTCTGGTAAATTTTCTGCAGAATACCAAATTCTGTTTTCCCGTCCACTACTGCCTCCACCGGGGCGCTCTGTTCTCCTTTAGACTGTCCCAGAACCTTTACGCGGGTAACCATATCCGCTATATTTTCCTGGCTGGACACCTGGACGGCATTGTTCCGTCCGAATACGTACACGTCCTGATTTGACAGAATCGGCAGGATTCGTGCCTGTCCCTTGTCTGACCGTATCATATATTCCCCGGCTCCCTTTTTCTTAGCGTCGTCCAGTAGCTCCAGAAACATTTTTGCTGGTGTTTTATTTTTTAGGGGCATATCCCCGTGAACCGCCTCCGGCCCATTATATTCCAGCGGGATTCCCCAGTCGGCGGCAATCTCCATGAAAATCTGCTGGGTTGTCCGCCCTGACACAATGTACCGGTTATCCTCCGATTTATCCAACTGATGCAGAATGTCGTAAGCCGTACAGTTCTTTTTCCGATCCGTCAGCCCGTAGGTATTGGTCCTGCTTTTTATGATTCCCCGGCAGATTTCCTCATCCTGTTCCTCAAAACCGGCCATAAGGAAAACCTGCCGTCCATTTTTGAACAGTTCCTCTTCCATAACGCCCTCTGCGTCCATTAACGTAAAGGAAATCCGGGCGGCAAGTTCGCTTTCATTTTCTTCCCACCCAATGTCTTCCGCGACGTCTTTCAAATCATATTGATTTCCGGATTCGTCCAATAAAATCAGCCGGTATTTCAGTTTTGATACATCTACCACTTTTATTCCTCCCCTACGGTATACTGAGGACACAGCCGGGATAAATCCAATGGCCATTGTCTGAAGAGCTTTTTCCCCGTTTTTGGGCCTCTGCTTCAATGACAGCGGCGTTAGCGGAATAAATTTTCTGCCAGTCGCTCCCGGAACCGCTATAAAACTTTCTGGCTATCTTCCATAGGTTATCCCCTGATACCACTGTATAGGCCTGCCCCGAAGTCTTGGCTTCCTCCGGACGCGTTTCCACTGTCTTTGCAAACGGCTGGATATTCATCTCTGACACAGTATACACCTTCAGGGCGCGGGCCTCCGTCAGCTCAATGCTGTATTCCATATCCCCGAAGGCCCCAAAAGCCTCATAATCAAATTTTGCAATGGTCACGTCCAGGTTAATGGGCGCCTCTTCCACAATGAGATTTAACACCTCCCGGCTCTCCATAGCCTCTGTAAGCATACGGATACATTCCTCCGGCGACTGCCATTCTTCCACCAGCACGGTTCTCCGGCGTTTTCCCCCGAAAAATACTCCTGACCATTTAACGGCCTTCACATCACCGGCTCCCGGGATAGATACCCTGCCATTTAGCAGGTTGTACGTCTGGTATACCATTCCCGTACTGACTGCAATCCGTTCCGGAAGGGAAGGGAACGTAAATTCGCCCAAATAAATCATACTCCACCTCCTGGGCTGTTTTCTTGTGAACGCATAACAATATTGGCGATTTGCATGGCCAGCGGATCCAGCATCTCCACCAGGCTCTGCCATACAGCGCCCTTTACCTCATCTGTCGTACTTCCCTGGTTGATCTGAATTACGGCCTGAGGGCTTAACGTAACCGGCACTGTCACCGTACCAGCTCCCCCTTCCTGCCAAGCTGCTGTCTGGCCACCCTGGACGCTTCCGTACACTCCTCCGTCTCCGTTGTAGGAAACTCCCAGATACCGGCCAGCCTGCTCGTACAGTTCCAGTCCGCGCCTCCGGTATTTCCCGGACAGCGGAATAATGGCCTCCGGGCCGTCCTCACCAATCCAGGACAGTTCCGGCCTGGAAATAAAACCGCCAAAGGCATTCTTTTCGACAGAAGGGCTGCCATCTCCCACCAGAGGATTCATATTCCATTTAAAAAAAGTAATCTCCGAAGGTGTTGGCCCGCTGAAATCCAAACGAATATTAATTTTCTTATTTTCCGGTAGTAAATCCAGTTCCTTATTCAACTCGTCAATTTTTTCCAGCAACGGCTGTACTTCATTTTTTACACCCAATATGCCGCTGCTCAACAATTCCATCTGCTCTCCCGCATTGCTGGCCGCCTCAAAACCAGGAAGAATCTCTTCCACATCTTCTTTCAGCCCATCATCTATGGTCCCTGTTGATTTCAGGTTATTATAAGCAGCCTGTAAGGTTTCAAGCTTCTGTTGTTCTGCGTCCAGATCAATCCCTGTGTCCATTTCCGCCAGCAGGACAGACTCTTTATAATAGCCTTCCAACTGCTTTTCCTTTTCCGCTTTATCCTGGCCGAGTTCGTTTATGTCTTCATTTAGTTCCTGATCCTTCTCCTGAAGTGCTTTTACATCTAACGGTAAGAGTGCGGAGCCTGTACCTACTGCATAATTCACATAGTCTTCTCCCTCATACTTTTTGGATAACTCTGTAGCGTCTTTCAGAAATCCCTTCGCTTCTTCACTCTCAGGATCTACCGATTCATACTGGACATAAATTTTCGCCATTTCGCTGTAATATTCGTGATTCGCTTCCCATTCCGCCTGTTTTCCTAGCAGCTTTTCGTTAATTTCCTGATAGTCTTCCCGGATTTTTGGCATCTGGGTTTTCACATCTAACACACCGCTTTCCAGTTCCCGTTTCGCCTGCTCCATCTGAAATTCAGACTGTTCCTCGACCAGATCCATCTCCCGTTCCAGCGATCCGACCCGGACTTCACTCAGCCCGTTTAACATCTCATAGCCGCTGATCAATCCCGGAAACATTTCATTTATGTCTTCAAGGATCTGTTTCATTCTGTCCTGGGCTTCCTCCGCCTTCGTGCTGTCAAAATCATCGCTGTTCATATAGTCTTTCAATTCCTTATATTCGTCCAGCAGCCCTTGGGCCAGTTCCACCTGGGAAGCCGTTTCGTTGTATTCTTTTACAGCATCTTCCAAACCTTTTCCCAGCCCGTCTAAGGACTCCAGCGCCTTTTCACTCTCGCTTTTAAACAGCTCACTTAGAATATTTTCGCTAGACAGCGCTGCAAAGCCGCCAATGCCGCCTCCAATCAAGGTTCCCATTCCTGGAGCAATGAGGGTGCCAATGGCGGCCCCTGCCGCAACCATACCGCCTTTTGCCAGTCCCTGGCTTTCTAAAACTTCTCTGTCTTTGGAAAGTAGCGTTTTTCTGGAATTAGACAAATCTTCCAAGGAGCTTTTCAAGCCCAAAAAGCTCAGAACCGCCCCAAAAACCGAGGCAATAGCCGGGACAGACAAGCCGGCTGCAATACCGCCTCCGCCTGCTGCTGTTCCTGCCGCTGCCGTCCCTGCTGCCCCTGTTGCTGCCGCAGTTCCTGTCAGTCCCAAAAATTTGCTTAAAAGCTCTGCCGTAGCAGCGATGCTTTGGAGTTTCTCTCCTAATTCGATTCCTGCGGAAATTCCTTTTAACCCAAGCATTCCGATAAACGCCGTGGATAATCCTGCTGTTTTACTATTCCCGCCGCCAAATAAGGAGTCCTTATAGATTCCGGAAAGTGCTTCTTGGATTGCTTTCCCTATCTCCCCCGCGTTGAAGCCTTCCAGAAATCCGCCCAGGAAACTTTTTCCTATGGAAACGCCTATGCCTGCCACTCCTGTATCGTCAACGCCCAAAAGCGCCCTGATGCCATGGTTCAGTCCGCTTCCCAGAAAATCGCCAAATTCTTCTGCAATTCCGCTGACTCTTTCTTTTCCTGCGGTATTCCACCATTCTGTAAGGGGATCTGCAATCAGCCGATCCCAGGCAATTTCAATTTTATCGAAAAAGTCGGCGTTTCTCCACACTGGATCCTCTAAAAGTTCTTGAATTGCTCTCTGAGCTTTTTCAATCTGTCCAATAAAGGAACTGCTTAACGCGGCTCCCATCTCCTCCAGGCGGTCTGCCCATTCATCGACTGTATCCTGGTTCTCGTCCAGCCAGTCTGAAATCTTTTCCAGTCCAGGTTTGAGGCCTTCCCACAATCCAATTCCCCACTGCCCCATAAGTGTATTTTGCAGCGTATTGGAAATATCTTCCAAACCTGCAAAGTCTCCAACTGCGCCTGCTCCATTAAGCAAGGCCCCTTGGATAAAAGACAGAAGGTTTAAAATCCCTTGCGCCGGCCGGGTAATATCGTCAACTGCTTTTAGTGTTACATTCCAGGTTTTTCCTGCGATCCCTTTTATCCCGCCCTTTATGTCGGAAAGCACTGGGGAAACCTTGTCTTTTACTTCCAGTAAAATCTCGTACCTGTCTCTGGCCAGATCCTTTAATTCCCGTTTCACCCGCTTGCCGGAAGTTTCCAGGCCCTCCAATTCCTTTTTAGCCTTAGAGCAGTCAATGGAATCGAACTCCTTTTTTGCTTTTTCTATCAGACTGTTTAAAGCGTCTTCCGCTTTCTCCGCATATTCCGTCAGGTTGTCCAGCAGTTTTGACGCTTCTTTAATCCCTGCTCCTGTCTGGTTTTTCGCAGTTAAAACAACTTCAATTACTATGGGTTGGGCCATTTTTATCCTCCTTTCTCCGGGGTTCCCTTGCCGTCCAGGTTATGCTCCACTACAATTGAGGCGCTGATAAATGCCCGGTAGCTCATAGGCATATTGTCAAATTCATCTGGCCGGATTCCCAGATCCTCCAGCGCCCTGTGGCGGATTACGAATGGCTTGCTTCCGGCCCTGATGAGTTTTTTATGGTTTCCTCCAGGGCTTCTTCGTCCTCATACCCGCTAAGCTTATCAATGGCGTCAATAAGCATTTCCTTTTCTCCGGCCAGTAAAACCCGGTCAACGGTCTGCCAGCCGGTTACAATGGGGTATACCGCTTCCAGAGCCTTCCACAATGTCTTATTATCCCAGGTTTCCTCCTGGTTGACGGTCGCTTCATAAATCAGCATGGAATGGTATTTGGAATGGTCAATTTCGTCCGGCATTAAAACACCCAGTTTCTTATTCTTTTTAAACACTGTGCACTGCTTCCGCAGGCTCCGGCTGCGCTCCTCCGAAAGCGGGCGGATAACCAGCCTAAAGTATTTCCTTCCATTCCGGCTTATGGTAACCTCCTGGGTTTCTTCCGACAGGTTTTCCGCCGCTGCCAGGATTCCTTCTAAAATGTCTCCTGCCCTGCCTATCAGCTCTTCCTTTTCTGCTTCCATGCCTTCTGCAATTTCCATGTCGCGTTCCTCTGCCGCTGTACTCTCCATATCCAATCGTTTCATCAGTCAAATGCCTCCTTTAAAAATTTGTCTAAAAAGAACGCCCCTCCTTGGAAGGACGTTCTTTTCTCTTCTATTTGCAATCCTTTTATTACCGGTCTACTGTCAGTTTGCTCTGAAGCTTCGGAACCTGGTTTACAAAGAAATTCCAGGAACGCTTAATGACATCGCCTACGCCGATATTCTGCAAATCGATGCTGCCTGACGGGATCACTTCCCGGTAAACCACACGCTCCTGAGAGCCGTTTCGCCCCTGCAGAACACCCTGGAAACTCCATTCCGGCAAAATCTGTTCGTCCATAAACGCAAACAGATCTTCAATAAACTGATCGTCCTCCACAACCACCTGGCTGGCCGTCAGCGTGATTCCAAAGGTATTCATTCCCTCATGCTCCTGGGCGTCCCCCAGCACCTGGTATTTTGCGTTATTAAACGCTGCCTGGGACTGGAAGCTTTCAATGGTGGCTAAAAGGGTTCCGTCGCTGCTATAAAAAGCTCCGTCTTTCCCAGTTCTCACATGGCGGGCGTCTGCGGCCGCCCTCTGATTCAATTTTGGCATTTATTAGCCCTCCTCTCCGTCATTGGTACTGTAGCGGAATGTATAGTAGAGATACAGATGCTCCAGGCTGTCCTTGTCTACAACGTCTACCATGAAATGCGCGTAATCTGCGTCCGACGTTTTGTTGGGATGCTCTGAAACGCTGCAGGACATCAGTTTCTGTTCCTGTACCATGGCTGCCGCTACATCATTTAAATTGGCAATTACCGTCTCTCTGCCGTTTTTATCATTGTCCACATTTCCTACCAGCTTGTCCGCCGTTGTATTCATTCGGTACATCAGCTCAAATCTGGTTCTTGTCCTCCGGATCTTCTGCCAGCCGGCGTCCTTATTTTCAGGCAAGGCCACCAGCGTGTTAATGGCATTGTCAACCCAAACCTTGCCTTCCGGATTTCTGGACAGTACCAGGCAGCCCTTCTGCTCTGCATCTTCCATCTGAGAGGGCATCAGCACCTCCAAAAGCTCCGAAACCTGCGGCAAAAGCTTGTGAGTCAGGGCTTTATTGCTTGGATAGGAAGCATACATTCCGGCCAGAATTGCCGCGGTCTGGTACCCCTCCACTTCTGTTCCCGACAGGCTTACGCGGCTGTTCAGCACATATACCATTTTTTCGTCGTTAAAAGCCGCCGCATTTTCTATCCTGTCTTCCAGTTCTTCTGTTGCTGCCTCCGCCACAAAGCCGCAGGCAAAAAATCCGTTATTGTACGCCCGATCCAGAAATGCCTTTAAAAGCAGGTGGACTTCCCCGTCTTCCGTATCCACGCAGAGCGCATTCATGTATTGGGATTCCAGCTTTTCAAAGCCTTCCGAATAATTTTCTACCTCTGCTGTCGGATTCGTTCCTGCCGTAAACTTCAACTGGGTTGCATTGGCAAGCTGGCCGTCAGTATTTACCGCAGCGGAGAACCGTTTGGAAGGTTTCATGGCCTCTGCCAGCGCAGCTCCCTCTTTGTCCGTGCTCTTGGTAATGGTGTAAGATTCAATTCTGCGGTTGCCGGAATAAAATGTAATCTCCTTTTTCCCCTCGTCCGTCAAACTGTCTTTCACGCTGACAGAAAATTCCCGGCTGCCGGGATATTTTGCTGTAATTGTTACAATCTCCTCCAGCTTTACCGTGGCCGGGGTTCCCTCTGCCCCTACCCGGACAGCCAGAACCTCCTTTGCTCCGCCCAGAAAGGCATAATTAATGGCATCTACATTTCCGCCGTCCCCAAAAGTATCGTAATACCCCTCTTCAGCAGTAAGCTTCACTACCTCATTTAAGGGCCCGAAATCCCCCTGGAATACGACGCCTGTAATTCCATCTTTGGCGCCCACTACGCTGGAGCCGTCATCTGTATTTACATTGAAATACGTACCCGGACGAATTTCCGCAATTCCGTCTGTAAAAATGCCTGCCATATTACTGTTTCCTCCTTTCAATTCTCTTTCTCCGGAACTTATTTACAAGCTGCTTTGCTTCCGAAAGTGTATATCTGGCCTTCCCGCCATGTTCCAGGGCAGCCGTTACCAGTTCTCTCCGGCAGCAAAACTGGGTTTTGTGTGCGTCTGCCAGCTCGGCGACAGAATATTCCGCTTGCAGCGCTTCAATACCGCGTCCAGTTTCCTCTGCCTTTCCAGCCGCTGCTGCGGCTCCTTCCGCGTTTCCGTGTTTCATTGTTTTGCTCACTTTGAACCTCCAATCTCATAATCTGCATAAACCTTTTGCATTCTCTTTCCTTTTTCTCTTTGACGCAGAATCCCAAAGCGTCCGGTTATCTTTACCTGGCCGGTACGCAGATAATCCGCAGACACTTCCTGGGAAACCGCTGTAACCAAAAAAGGTGAGCCGTCTAACATAGAAATTTCTCCTTTTTTCACCACCTCCTGTATAATAGCCCTGGCATATTTCCCACAGAGATTTGTATCTGTACAGAAAATATGGATCGCCAGACTGCACTCCACCCACCCCACCCCAAAAGTAGAACGGCTTTGATCTTCCGATAGCATCTCGATCCTGCAATACATTACCGGTCTTTTTGGGGTTATCTGTTCCTCTTCCCCCGGTCTGTCAAACCATAATACCAGCGCTTCCGGAAACAGTCCCTTGCAGAAAGCGTTAACCGCATCTGCAGGATCCGGATCCGTTGTTTCCTGATTCGGATATTCCAAAACATCAAATTGCATCTCCTGGCCGCAGATATTGGTATCTTCCGCCGCAAATCTATCCGTCTCGCTCCGTGCCAGACAATACGGATTCCCGTTTTCCGGAATCAGTATCGCATTGCACAGACAGTCCGTAATCTGCTTCACCGCCTGATTAAAGTCAAAAGCTCCGTCATTCTTCCCATAGATAGAAAGAATCATGTTTCCCTGACATTTCCGCTCTTCGTTAGCAGATAAATCCAATACAAAGACAATACGGGGGTATTGGGCTTTCCCGTTCCAGCCTGCAGCCGTGTCTGACGGAGCTTCCGGTGTAAAGACAGCAGGTTTGCCGTCAAAAGAAGCAAGATTTTTTGTCAATTCTTCCTCTCCCTGCAGCCTGTACAAAATCAGCTCATGAAGCTCCATCTGCCGTCACCTCCTCCCCGTCCAGCAAGTCAGCGGAGAATCGCAAATCCCATTCTCCATTGGCGACATCTGATACGCGGATCCGATAATGGTTAGTCACATTCCGGACATCAGGGAGGAACTGCACCAGGATTTCTTCCTCTGTTACATTGGCCACCAGACCGTTTAATCCCTCCGCCCAGCTCCGGTGTTTTCCAAAAATAAAAAAGCCCCGGTCTATTGCCGCGGTATTAAAAACTTCCTTTTCAATTTTTTTGGTAATCAATCTCTTAGCCTCCTATAAACGCATACTCTGGTAGATCTCTCTGCAAAACTCCAGGCACCTTCAGCCCACAAAATAATCCCTCCTGGCTGACAAAGATTTTCGCACTGATATTGCGGCCTGAGACAATGGCGGCCTGACAACAATGCCAGACCGCCGTTGTTTCCGGGAGAAGATTAAGGGATAACAGGTGTTTTGCACTGTCTCCAGTTTACACTATAGCACACTTGACATGGACAGTCCGGACAATGCGGACAAACTTTTATTTTTCGCCCATAAATCTTTCAAACTCTTTCCGAATCCCCTCTCCCGTTACCTTTCTCCCCATTCGTGCCGCTGCTTCATTCCATGAGTCACCCTCAAAAATTTTATACTTTATGATCCGCTGCATTCTCTGCGGAATAGTAAGCATCCACTCTTCTACCTGTATTTTAATGGTCTTTGCCGCTGCCCTCCGTTTCTCCAGGATTTGTTCTTTTTCTTCCAAGATGCAAGACTCCTCAGTATAAGGCGATCCCTGGATATGAATATTGGTTAAAGTATACGGAAAACTATGGTAAGACCCTTTCACTACGTCCTGTACTATCTGCTTTTTCCGCCTCTCGATCCTCCGGATTTCCTCCTCGGTTTCCTTAACCATAGCGCAAGCATCTATGTATTGATATAATATTGATTTGTCCAATGCAACTTCACTCTCCTATTTCTTTTATTATTGTTTTTCACCAGTCTTCACCCACCCTCTGGAGTGATAAGAATCTCCTTTTCCATTAAGGGCAAAAGCGAATTTCAAAAATGCCCCAAAAAAAGTCCAGGTTTTATGCGGCTTTGCAGCCCTTTGGGGCAAAAAGGGCAAATAAAAAGTCATTTTATATTTTTCCGTCCGGCTCCATAAAGTCAATGCACAGTTTCACTCCTTTAAAATACATGGTCCCATTCCATTTCGTTTCTTCAAATCCTTTCTCTCTCAAATTCCCGAAGAAGATATTCTTTTTATAAATGACTCTCTCGTTTTCTTCACAATACCGCTTGTACGCCTCAAACAGCTCGCTCCTCTTCACCCGGCCTTTCGGGCTGCGGATCAGGCAGTCTTCCATAAACGCCTTTGCGCTGTCCGCTTCCTTGTACAGTTCATTGACCAGGCGCTCACTGTTAGGGGAAGGCGTAATCTCCCCGCCCTTTTCCCGATAAGCCTCCTGCAGTGCCCGGACGGCTGCCAGAATGGTTCCTTCCGCCTCCTCTTCCAGTTTCCTATCCAGGTTGGGATCCTTTTTACCCGGCTTCCGGTTCATTTCAAAAATTAAGAGCCGCCGGTAATAGGCATCTGATTTTTCTTCCAGATTTAACGGGATCTTATTGGCCGAAAACAGCAGCTTTGCGTAGCTCTTAAAAGTGGTGGGATCTTGCCCCTTCTTTTCATACATCAAAGCGTCCTCCCCAGTAGCCTTTTTGATTACGTCAATGCTACCCAGAGCACTGGAAGGAATGTCCGCACAGGAATTTAACAGGCAGCCGTGCAGGCTCGTGGCATAAAACCGTTTATTTAAATCCTGCAGGGAAATATTGGAATAGTTCTCCTGCCCGATAATGGTTTCAAATAGATGGATCAGGCGGCTTTTCCCTGTCCCGCCCATTCCTTTGATAATCATGAACTTTTGCTGCCGCGTATCCCTGGTCATACAGTAGCCCAGGTATTCCAGCAGCATACGGCGGTCATCAGGCCCCGCGGAGACTTCCTCCAGGAACCGGCCTGTAAATTCCCAGCTTGTCCGCAAATCCAGATCCGGCCGGATTTCATGAGGGATTTGGTTAATGGAACAGTACTCCTTTCTGTGTGGATAAAGCCGCCCGCTTTCCACGTCATACATTCCGTTTCGGAAATTAATCCAGGTTACCGGGTACTGGTTCAATTCCTCTGGCTCCTTCTGGATCCCATCCTGGATTAGCAGCAGGCTGAAAATCTGGCCCAGAGTCGTGGATTTAATAAATTCCGTAAACAGGAGTTCCTGGATCCGGTTCTTAATCCGCTTTCCATACGGGTCTTCCCGAAACACGCCGCGTTCATATAAATACAGAGTTCCGTTGACTGCAAACATATCAACCGTCTGGATCAGATAGTCCACCACGGCTTTATCCACTACTTTTCTGGGGTTCCCATACTTGTCCATTTAGGTGGAACTGACATTTCAAAGAGTCCGTTCTGTCCGGTCCAATCACCCGTCTGACGTACTGCCCCAGTACTTCTTCCAGTTCTTTCTGTCTTTCTGGCAAGGAAAGGTATTCCCTGCCGGAAAACAGCCGCCACCCGTCCTCCCGTACCATAAGGCCTCCAATCCTGAACAGGATCTCCTTCAGCTCTTGGTTCAGCCCTTTCCGGTAGCAGGCCAGGACATAGGTATAGCTGCACATATAGGTTCCCGTATTGGCACACCCCTCCATGTATGCCCGGAAGCTTTCCGAGGTGAAATACTGGTCTGTAAACCGGTCGCGGCCAATAAACACGGCCTTCCTGCCGGCAGCAATGATCTGGCCGCAGAGTGTCACATCATCATTGATAAAAAGCAGGTAGTCTTCCCCCGGCCTCTCCCGTATTATTTTGTCAAATATCGTCTTATTCATTGCGCTGCTCCTGATTCGGCGGGTACCCCGATTAATGAAAAATTTTGTCCTTTTGGTTTTACCGCCGCAGTTCTCTTTTTCTGTAGCTAACTGCATCGGAATACTGATAATGGAAAGCACTCATAATATCCTTCTGTTTCCAGACCCTTTCTTACCTGTTCCGGCTCTATTATGAGTCCATGGTAACTTCCCAGAAGCCACAGTGTATTTACTGCGTCCTTTTCCGTTTCCAGAATGCTGCAGCCATAGCCGCTGTGTATTTCATACATTCCTGACGCCTCCTATCCCATTGCCGCCAAGACGATTATTGTTACAGTCAGCCCTATACAGAGGAACCCTAACTGCATCACCCACCGTTCCAACCGGGATATGTACTGCTCCCGCTCCTGAGCGGGACTGGGGATCGTCCTGCCGATTGGCTCATATTTCAGCAACAGTTCTCCTCCTTCCTGCTTGTCCACTACACCCGCCTTTTCAGGCGGTCTGTTTATCCTCTTCTTTTTTCTTAACTTCCTTGACGATAATATCCATGTTGACCCGTTCTCCCATAATTTTTGCGATAGCATCAAAGGCCTTTCTGACATCCAGCTTGTTTTCTTCCATATCGCCACCCCTTTCTGATAGATTCTATGCCACACAGTTTGTACCAATTTACTACTACTTTTCGGTCTTCAAAATCAGGCCATACTCATCTTTTCTTTCTCAGTCCCCTTTCGCGCCTGCCAGTAGCTCTTCAATGGATACGCCAAGATATTCGGCTACTTTTTTGAGATTTCTTACAGTGGGACTTACTGTATTCCATTTGCATAAACTTCCTGTTCCTAAATCTGTTTCTTTTTCAATAGAATTTATTGAAATTCTCTTTTTTCTAGCTACCTGACAAATATTGTCATAAATTAACATTCTTTCCGTTTATAACACCTCCTTTAATTGCTTCTGAAAAAGACGCTATTTTTATTGACTTGTCTCTGAAAATATTCTATAATTAAGTTATCAAGCAAGATTTCAAAAAATTCAAAGGCATTAATAATCCAATGTGGATTTGCGATTTTTTCAGAACTTTATATTCACATTATACGCGATTATTTCAGAATGTCAAGAATTTTTTGCGATTTTTTCAGTGCCGAAAGGAGCGCAAAAATGGATCTGAAAGAACGCATACAGGAATTATGCAAGCAATATGGGATTTCAATGAACCAATTAGAACAGGAACTAAATTTCGGAAAAGGTTATATCAGCAAATTAGGCAAAAGTGTTCCTAACGTAAATAAAATCCAGTTGATTGCCAATCGTTTTAATGTTACTGTAGACTATCTTATGACCGGGGAAACACCCGCAGAAAAAAGAGAAATCACCCTCACTCCAAAGGACGAGCGTGACATTGAAAAGATATTGGACCAGACCAAAGAACAACTTCTCTCCCAAGAAGGCCTAATGTTTGACGGTAAACCGGCCAGTCCGGAAGCTATAGATTCCATCTTGTCCGCTATGCAGATTGGAATGGAACTGGCAAAGAAAAAGAATAAAGAAAAGTATACGCCAAAGAAGTATAAAAAGGATTGATTTGCCTATGGATATAAAGAAAAAAGCGGATTCCCTGGTGCGGAAGTTCCAAACCCGCAATCCGTTTGAAATTATCCAGGGGCTAAACGTAATACTTGTCTTTGCTCCGCTGGTGGACACCAGGGCTTTCTACCAATATTTTCAGCGGAACAATATTATTTATATAAATAGTGCCCTTTCCAGGCATGAACAAACCTTTGAATGTGCTCACGAAATGGGGCATATGTTCCTGCACAAAAAAGCAAATACTATTTTTATGGATACACGGACAAATTTTAATACTGATAAATGTGAGATTGAAGCTGATACCTTTGCCATGGATTTATTGGTCGGCGATGATATTTTAACAGAATACAAAGATTATGGGACCGAACAGATGGCACGGCTTCTGGGATACGAGCAACGGCTAATTGAATTAAGGCTGAAACGTCAATAGCGTTTTGTCGCTCCCCTGTAGGAACGTGGGTTGAAATCAAAAAGGAGGTTCATTCTATGATGTATCCATTTATGACGCTTAATGATGATACTGAAATTACTCATTCTGAAATGAAACCAGATGGGCAGGTAAAAGTATATATTGAAACTCCAGACGACAACGGTGGTTTTTCCAATGCCACTTGCTATCTCCCAGAATATAGATGGGAAAATATCTCCGGCTACTCTGCGGAAGAAATTAATTACCTTGACCGTTTACTTCACAATAATGCACATCTAATTTTAGAATTTTCGCAAGAAGGGGGAATTTTAAATGCCTCAAATCTTTAGGATCGGGGCTTACACTGTTTATTTTTGGTCAAACGAAGGCGCTCCCCTGGAACCGATACACGTCCATATCGCTGAAGGACGCGCATCAGCAAACGGAACAAAGGTTTGGATTACGCGTAGTGGGAAAACGGTTTTATCCAATAATAATGCCCGAATCCCTATCAGGATTTTGCGCGGTATTATGCGAATGATAGAAGCTAATAGTGCCGAAATTATTGAAGAATGGATTAAGCAGTTTGGAGAAATTACCTATTTCTGCTAGAACGTAAAATCGGCCTCCTCAGAGGGAACAGATAATCGTCTTAAACATTATGTCAATAACGATTTACTATAGTCCCGTCGAAAAAACTGGCTTAGTTTATCGCAATGAAATAGAAGTCAACCCTGGCTGTATGCGAAACTTTTAGGCGATATATAGACTTAAATCTGCGGATATACGTCGCTCCCCTGTGGGAGCGTGGATTGAAATAGGCTCTGCATTGCTGACCTGATAGGCTAAAATGAATACCATCTCCTGCGCCAGCGGACTGATGCGTAAGGGGCATGAACAGCAATAACGATTGCAAGGGGTGTGGATTGAGATAACCGAAAACAATCCATCATAAAGGGAGATGATATTGTGGAAGAAAAGCTTCTGCGCGTTGCCGTCTATATCCGCGTATCCTCGGACGAACAGGCGGAAAAGGGCGACTCCATTCGCGACCAGCGGGAGCGCTGTACGCGGTACATCGACGATAGAAAGGATATGATCCTACAGGATATTTATATTGACGACGGCATCTCCGGGCAAAAGCTGGAACGTGAGGATTTTTCCCGGTTAATTCAGAATGTCAAAGATGGAAAAATTGACCGTATTATTTTTACGAAGTTAGATCGATGGTTCCGCAGCCTGAGAAATTATTTAAATACTCAGGCTGTTTTGGAAAAGGCCGACGTAGGGTGGACGGCCATTGACCAGCCCTACTTTGACACCTCAACGCCTTACGGGAGGGCCTTTGTCGCCCAGTCCATGACCTGGGCGGAGCTGGAAGCCCAGAACGGCGGACTGAGGGTTAAAGATGTTTTTAAGACAAAAATAGCCCACGGAGAAGTCGTCACAGGCAAAGTGCCAAAAGGCTATAAAATCGAAAATAAGAGACTTGTTTTTTCTGAAGAAGCCCCCTGCGTTTATGACAGCATTCTCTATTTTAATAAGACCCAGTCTCTTGGGAAAACCTTAAAATATATGCAGAATACCTACGGCATTGTTACGACCTTAAACAATTTGCGTGACAGTATTTTAAAGAATGAGAAATATACGGGCAGATACCGCGGCAATGACCATTACTGTCCCCGGCTGATTTCCGATGAGATATGGGAGCAAAACCAGAAAATCTTAGAAAACAATTCCAATATCCGTACCAGCCAAAAATACCCCTATATCTTTTCCGGACTTTTGGTCTGCGGTGAGTGTGAGCATAAAATGTCTGCCTGCCACATTAACGTTAAGTCTCTACGTGCCAATGGAACGGTGTATCGCTACCGTTATCCGGCTTATGAGTGCAAGCAGTACCGAATGCATAACTGCACAAACGGCCGCCAGGTACGGGAAGCAAAAATAGAAGAATATCTGTTAGAACATATTCAGGACGAGTTAAATGCCTACTCTGCAGAATACGCCGCTCAAAAGCGAAGGAATCACGACCGCAAAAACCAACGGGCCAATATCAAGAAGAAGCTGGATCGGTTAAAAGAGCTGTACCTTAACGAGCTCATCGATTTAGATGAATATAAAAAAGACCGCTTTGCTTTGGAGCAGGAACTGGTTTCCATCCCTGAAGATTCTGACAAGTCAAGCGATCTGGCGGATTTCAGGAAAATGCTTTCCAACGGATTTACAGCAGCCTACGCATCGATGACCAATGAAGAGAAGCGTGTGTTCTGGAGGGCAATTCTGAAAGAGATCCGCGTTCCCGGAAAAGCCCAGGCCCATCTTGGATATAAGATCACTTTTTTATAGCAAATACCTATCAGATAATTTTCCCTCTAATTACTGCTACACACCGGCAACTGGCCCGGAAAGACGGTGGCCTCTGCCCGCGGCACTTTTCAATACGGCGGAAAGGACTTTCTGCTGGTGGATCTCCCCGGCACTTACTCTCTGTCGGCCCACTCGGAAGAGGAGGTCATTGCCAGGGACTTTCTCTGTTCCGGAGAGGCGGATTTGATTGCCGTAGTCTGCGACGCCACCTGCCTGGAGCGGGGCCTTCATCTGCTCTCTCAGATCACTCGCCTGGATTTTGTTAGGGACCAGGGCCTTCCCATTGTGCTGTGTGTCAATCTCTGTGATGAGGCCGGGAAAAAAGGAATCTCCATCGACTTTTCCCTGCTGGAAGATGTGCTGCAGATTCCCGTGGTTCCCTGCTGCGCCCGATGCGCCTGTACGCTCCAGGCTATCCGGCAGTCCATTTTTGATGCCTGGGGACAGCGCTTTTCTTATGACTGTCTGGACTTTTCTCCAAAGGCTCTGGCTGCGGAAAGCGTTTCCTATAGCCGGACCGATTACCGCGCTAGGGAAGAAGCCATTGACCGTCTGGTCACCGGCCCCATTTCCGGTAAACTCATTATGGCGGGACTCCTTCTCCTGGTTTTCTGGATTACCATGAACGGAGCTAATTACCCGTCCCAGCTTTTATGGGACGCTCTTTTCCAGTTAGAAGGACGGCTGGCGGCTGCCATGGAGGCCCTTTCCGCTCCGGATTGGCTCATCGGCTGTCTCGTCTACGGCCTTTACCGGGTACTGGCCTGGGTTATTTCCGTCATGCTGCCTCCCATGGCTATTTTCTTTCCCCTGTTTACTCTTTTGGAGGATCTGGGCTACCTCCCCCGGGCTGCATTCAATATGGATCGGGCCTTTGAGCGCTGCAAATCCTGTGGAAAGCAGTGCCTTACTATGGCCATGGGCCTGGGCTGCAACGCTGCCGGCGTAGTAGGATGCCGGATTATTGACTCCCCCAGAGAGCGCCTTATCGCCATTCTCACCAATGCTATGATCCCCTGCAACGGGCGTTTTCCCACCTTATTTACTTTAATCACACTTTTTTTCACCGCAGGCTTTCAAAGAAGCGTTACCGGCTCTCTCACTGCCGCCATCTGCCTTACGGCAGTGATTCTTCTCAGTGTCTTTGCCACTCTGGGGGCTTCCTGGCTCCTGTCCCATACATTATTAAAGGGAGTTCCTTCTTCTTTTACTCTGGAACTCCCTCCTTACCGGCGGCCGCAAATTGGCAAAGTCATTGTCCGCTCCATTTTTGACCGGACGCTTTTTGTCCTGGGCCGCGCTGTAGCCATTGCGGCTCCGGCCGGACTCTTTATCTGGATATTGGCAAACATTGCTTATACAGGGCCGGAAAACGGTTTTTTCGCTTTGGCTCATTCCCTTTCAGAGGCAGAAAGTTCCGCCGCCGGAAGCCCCACTCTCCTCTCTCTTCTGACGGGGCTTTTTGAACCCTTGGGCCGGCTTATGGGACTGGACGGCGTTATTCTCACAGGCTTTCTTTTGGGATTTCCAGCCAATGAAATCGTTCTTCCCGTTATCCTTATGGCTTACCTTCAGTCCGGCACTCTGGTGGATATGAGCGACACCCTGGCCTTAAAAGAGCTTCTGACGGCTCACGGCTGGACCTGGCAGACCGCCCTTTCCATGCTGATTTTCTGTCTGTTCCACTGGCCCTGTTCCACTACCCTTTTAACTATCCGCAAGGAAACCGGCTCCTGGAAATGGACGGCAGCGGCAGCGGCCCTTCCTACAATTCTGGGAATGGCCATCTGTATCGGCATTACCGCGCTCTTCCGGTTGTTTTAAGGAGACATTTTCTGCGCCGCCGCAGTGCGATTTGCGCGAAGGATTTTTATCGCTGTGATAGAGACGAAGTCCTATGAAATAAAAAACCTCTTTTCCCTAAGTCTGCGGCTTCTGGAAGCTGGATGGATCCATTTAGCCGCTCCCCGAATCAAAAGAAAGGCGGCGGCAAGCTGAACTCCCAGGCTGACAAAAATCCAATGAGCTGTGATCCATCCTTCTTCTCCCACTCCAAGCCATCTGGCCAGCCCGCCAATGGCTTCTCCGCTGCCGGACTGCTCCCGCAGAATTGCAAAAAAAGTAACCGCCGGATTGAAAAGCATCAGATACAAAACGCCTCCGGAGCTGGCCTGTCCGGCCACACTTCCGATCTGGTTCATGTAACTGTTCCACCGCATAGTGGAAAGGCTGAGGGCCAGATAATTGGCCCCGCAGGTCCCTCCTATCAGCAGAACTACAATCCCGTAAGAAACTGCCGTTGCCAAAACCGTCCTCTGAAAAAGCGCCGAACAGTACAGCCCGACACTGGTAATCAAGAGGGCGGCAGCCACAAAGCTAAGGATTACCAGCGTCAAGTCCTTCCATGTGATGCCTCCATATACAAAGACTAAAGCGATTACCGGAAAGCTGGAAATCAATATGAGAAACATATTGCTGAGGGAAGCCATCAGCTTTCCCATTACAATCCGGGAAGGCGTCATTTGAGTCGTCAAAAGGAGATCCAGCGTTCTGCGCTCCCTCTCCCCGCTGATGCTTCCTGAGGAAATGGCCGGCATTACACAGATGAGAAGGGCAAATTCCACCGCCGTCACAATCCGGTACATCTCCAGAAATCCTGAATATTGCATTTCCGCAGTGGCCCGTACCTGGTATAGCAGCGAATACATATTAATCAAGGCGGCGGCGCTCAATATTCCGTTAAAAATCATCAAAGCCACAGGCAGGCGGATGTTTCTCAGACTGGCCGTTACTTCTTTGCGATAGACCGGGTTATTCTTCATGAAGAAGCACCTCCTTTTCGTCTTTCTCCGTAATCTGCATAAACAGGGTTTCCAGATCTCCTTTCACTCTGGTAAAGCTGCATACCGGGATCTCCGCGTCCACTAATTGCCGGAGAAGCTGCGCCTCGTCCTGCCGATCTCCGATGAATCCCGTCATGATTTCATTTCCCTTGACAGAAATTGTCTGGACACAGGGGTGGCTTCTGAGAATCGCCATGGCTTTCTCTGCTCTGCTGTCCACCGTAATAGACAGGGGCCTTGAGGTGTTCATCCGGTTTAAAATTTCCCGAAGACTCCCGCTGAGGGCCATCTTCCCCTGTTCAATAATCCCCAAATCAGTGCAAATCTCCGACAGCTCCTGAAGCAAATGGGAGCTGATTAAAATCGTTTTGCCCTGCTCATTAAGCTCCCGGATAATCTCTTTAAAGTCAAAACGGCTCCTGGGATCCATGCCCGACGTAGGTTCATCTAAAATCAGAATCTCCGGATCATGAATGAGCGCTCTGGCCAGACATAGACGCTGCTTCATTCCCCGGGACAAGCCGTCTACATAGAAATCCGTTTTCTCCTCCAGCCCCATCTGCTCTAAAAGGGCCATGCAGCGTTTGCGGGCCTTCAGCCCGTCCAGGCCGCAGCAGGAAGCAAAAAACTCCATGTATTCCCAGACCTTTAGATTATCGTAAACCCCGAAGTAGTCCGGAACATAGCCGATTAGTTTTTGAATATTTTCCGAATTTCTCAAGCTGTCAATCCCGCAGATTTCCACAGACCCGCTGTCAGGAGACAACAGGCCGCAGAGAATCTTAATCGTAGTCGTCTTTCCTGCCCCGTTGGGGCCTACAAAGCCGTACAGGGAGCCTTCGGGCACCTCCATGTTTAAACCGGACAGGGCGTGATACTTTCCGAAAGTCTTTTCCAGATTTCTAATTTTCAGCATTCCGATCCCTCCCTGTCACACTCAATATGGGAAGGGCAACCTCTTTATACTCGTCCGCACTCTCGCATACATATCTGATGGTAATGGTATTCCCCGGCGACAGATACGGCTTTAATTCCTGCGCCTCATAGTTTCTCCGGCTGCTGTCCATAAGGTTAAAATCGCCTTCCTCATAATTATAAAAATAAATGCTTCCTTCAAACAGCTTCAGCTCCCTGTAGTCCTCTGCCTTCACAAACTCCGGAGACAGATATTCAAAGCTCAGGGTTTCAATCTCCAAATCGCTTCCCAGACTGTATTCCAGCGTCACAGGCGTCATTCCGGATATGGTATTGCCGGATGCCTGATAAACTCCGTTTACCACTCTGGGAGAGGTCATTAAAGACGGACGGTAGACTTTGCCGTCCTGAGTCATGTCCAGCTCCGCCGTTGCGGTATACATGGTCAGGCCCGACACCTCGTACCGGTCTTCCAGCAAAAAGCTGGTTTCATTCTCCCCATCCCGAAATGCCACGATTCTGGCCCCGGGCTGGTATCCTGTCAAATAGTCTGTCAGAAAATAATCCATCAGGCTGGTTCTGGCAACGCTTTCCATATAGTCCCGATCCGCAATATCCGGTTTGGAATACCGCCAGCTTCCCGTTATCTGCTCCGCCGTTCCATAGGCCCTGTTTCCATCGGTCGGATAGCGCATTACCGGCACGGAATTTAGGGTTACGCTCTCTCCCGGTTCCAGATCTCCCAGCAGCACCAGGGAGCCGTACATCAAAACAGCAGCATTTTCAATTCTGCAGTCCATTTCATTGGTAACCCTTCCGCTCATTGTTCCGTCAAAGTAAGAAAGCTCTCCCCGAATGGTTTTTCCCGTATTATCCATACGCTTTTCCAATTTAAAATAATTGGGGGCAAAGGCCGCCACATCCTCCGCCTGAAGCTCCGTGGCGTTTTCTCCATATCGGATAGTAATATTTGGAGTTTCCTCTCCGGTAAATCTTGGGATCTGCTCTGAATCATAGTACGCATTCCGGGTAATGGGCCGGATACTGTAAGAAGGATCCACAGATACGGAATAGGGCCTGTTATATGGCGCCTGCATATTCATAAACGTGGATTCCGTCACGACGCTGTCCGAAACGTCCTGGATTGTGGCATAATGGAAAAAGGTGTCGGTAAAACGCGTACTGCCGCTCATACCGTAAATAATTCCCGTGCAGACAAGAGACAGCAGCACAACGCTTCCCCGGTAATGCCGTCTCATGTCCCTGTGCTTCAAAAAGAAGTATAAACCCGGCCCTGCTAAAAGGATATAGCTTACCAGCACAACTCCGTATAATCCCAACTGCGGCAGCTTGTCCACATTTCCAGCCCCGATGATTCCCTGGACCGCCCAGTAGGTTTTGGATGTTCCGCTGTACAAATAGTCTGACAGACGGGTAATCCTCGCATCTCCTAAAAGCTGCGTCAGCAGCCGATCCACATAAGACGGATTTTCCATGCAGAAGCTTTCTAAATCGGCAAAATCAAAAGCCGCAGCAGCTATAATTCCGCTCTCCTTCGTCACTGCTGTCAGAAGGGGGAGTCCGTCGCTTTCAAAAATAACCGTTCCTTCTCTCAATGAAATATCGTTGCAGACCAGTTCTACCCGGGATGTTCCTGTCTCACTTGAAACATAGCCCTCTCCCAGATCTACAGTCACAAGTCCCATTTCCTGAGGGGCAGCCCTGAGATTGTCCGGCAAAAATTCCATTACACTGTCCGCCCCTCTGCCCCCGGTTCCTAAAAGGAGGACTCCGCCCCGGTTCACCCATTCCTTAATGGTAGCGATCTGATCTTCCGAAAGGCGCCGAATATCATAATTTGAAATCAGCAATACGTCCAACTGATCCAGTCCGGCGGCCTGAGTGGGAACACTTCCTGCAATCATAGAGCAAAGCCGGGTTTTTAAGGTACTGTAGCTGACTCCCACCTCATCAAAATACTTCAGCCGATCCTGGGTATCGCTGATAACGCCTATGAGAAGTTCCGGAATATCCTCGTTAGTATTCAAATTCAGTCGCTTTCTTACTACCATTTCGCCTTCCCCGTCGTACAGACAGACGTAAAGTTGATCTGTCTTAACCCCTAAGGGAATGCTGAGGGTTTTCTGGCTATACTCTTTTCCTTCCAGAACTACCGGGAACTCATATTGGTAAATATTGTAGTCAGACTCCATGGAGATAACGCGAATGTCCCCGGAAAAGGGAGTCTCCGATTCATTGGACAGGGTGACGTACACCGGCAGATAGCGGCCTCCCTTTGCCATATTGTCAAATCCATAGCCGGCGTCCATAGTCACGGCCCGGTCCGGGTACCCTTCCCCTGCCTCTAACGAAGCTGCCGCTGCTTGTCCTCTGCCTCCCCGGAATAAAAAAAAGGCCGCAAAAACCAGCAGACAGGCAAGGAGTGTCTTCCCGACACACGCCGCTGCCTGTCCGGTCTGCAAACCCTTTCCGCGCCCGGAACAGGTTCCCCTTCTCAATCGCTTTTTCTTTCCTGTCGCCATACTTTCTTTATCCAATCTCACCAAAATTTTCTTTATTAATATCAAAATCCACCTTCAGGCGTACCGTAAACACCGTGCCGTTTAAATCGCTGGCAACCTGAATATCCCCGCCGTGCATATCCACAATATTCTTTGCAATGGCAAGTCCCAGGCCCGTTCCCCCGGTAGCGGAGGATCGCGATCTCTCTACCCGGTAAAATTTCTGAAACAGAAAGGGCAGCTCATTTTCCGGGATCACATATCCATAATTGGTTACAGATACCGTAACCAGCGTGTCGTCAGCTTCAACGTCCACCAGAATCCGTTTTCCTTCCGCGCCGTATTTAATGGCGTTGTTAATTAAATTGTCGAACAGTCTGGCCAGCAGATTTCCGTCCGCCGTAATCACCTTAGCCGGTACGTTGCTTCTCAGCTCGTAAACCAGATCTTTTTCCGCAAAGCTTGGATAAAACTCCTCCAAAAGCTGGCTTAACAATTTTATAATATCCACTTTTGAGATTTTCATGGAGATTTTTCCGTAATTTAATTTCGTAAATCCAAAAAGATCTTCTATCAGCTTTTCCAGCCGTTTTGCCTTTGTATAGGCAATGTCGATATACTTCTTTTCCATTTCCGGCGGGAGCTCCGCTCCTTTGGAAAGCAGCTCCAAATAACCGATAATGGAAGTAAGGGGAGTCCTCAGATCGTGGGCCACATTGGTTATCAGCTCGTTCTTGCTTCTCTCAGATTCCCGTTCTTTATCCATAAGACGGCGAATATCCTGGGTCATCTGGTTTAAACAGGCGGCCATACCGGAAAATTCATCATCCCCTACGATTTCCACCTCCGTATTCAGATCCCCCTGAGAGATTTTCTCCATGGCCTCATAGATTTTCTGTATGTATTCCAATGAACGCCTTTGGAGAAGAAGGAAAATCACCGCAAAAATGCAGATTCCCAAAAGGACGCAGATAACCGCTGCCGCCGTTCCCCGCTCTATAAAATTTAAGAAAGCCTCTCCCCGTCCGCTTTCCCTCAGATACCCGGTTATCATGGAAAGATTGGTCACTAAAAAAATTTCTACCAGACATGCAACTCCGGCGCTGTAAAAAATATTCGCAATCACCCGCGCATAAAAGCGCCTGCTCATATCATTTTTCAATCTTGTATCCTACTCCCCACACTGTTGTAATAATCTTATTCTGTCTGGTGTCCTCTTTCATCTTGCCTCTCAGACGCCGGATATGGACCATAACCGTATTGTTGGCCTCGTAAACCTTTTCGTTCCACACCTTCTCAAAAATCTCATCTGTGCTGAAAACATGGCCCGGATTAGAGGCCAGCAGGTATAAAATGTCAAATTCAATGGGGGTAAGCTTAATTTCCTCCCCATAAACAGACACCTTATGGTTATCCTTATTGATGGTCAATCCCCGGATAATAATCTCATTTTTGGCCCCTGCGTCAGCCCGGGCGGCGCTGCTGGGATTTAGCTGGGTATAACGTCTGAGCTGGGACTTTACCCGCGCCGTAAGCTCCAAAGGATTGAAGGGCTTTGTCACATAATCGTCCGCTCCGGTTCCCAAGCCTAATATTTTATCCAAATCCGTAGACTTAGCGCTAAGCATAATAATGGGAATATTGTTGTCTTCCCGGATCTTTTTGCACATCTCCAGGCCGTCCATACCCGGCATCATAATGTCCAAAAGTACCAGATGGACGTCATGGCTTGCCAGAATCTCCAGCCCCTCCTTGGCATTGTTCGCTTTATATACCTTATATCCGTCGCTGACCAGATAGATCTCAATTAAATCCGCAATTTCCTTTTCATCATCTACAACAAGAATGTTTATATCAGCCATGCTGTTCTATCCTCCTCATCCGTTCTGCAGGCAGAGCCTGCCCCCTGTATGGATTCTATCTTACCATAAATAGAACGATTTTGCCTTACATTTCTCTTACAATATATGAGGAATTTTCCAGAAAATCCAAAAGGCCTCCGAAAAATGGAAATCCCTCCGGAATTGACTCCCCATGGTTTTTCTGATACAATTTTTTCCTGGTATAAAACAGCAAAACTCTGAAATAGAAAGGATACTTCAGTGACATGAAAGGAAATCTGACAGAAGGTCCCGTTATGGGATCCATGCTTCGGTTTGCACTGCCGATGATTTTAGGAAATCTTCTGCAGCAATGCTATAATATTGCTGATACGCTGATTGTAGGACAATTTCTGGGGGCCAACGCCCTGGCGGCAGTCGGCTCGGCTTTTACCCTTATGACTTTTCTGACCTCTATTCTTTTGGGTCTTTGTATGGGAAGCGGGGCCGTATTTTCTATCCGGTTCGGGCAAAAGGATGAGGCCGGACTGAAAGAAGGCATCTGCGCCTCATTTGTTCTCATTGCCGCCCTGACCTTCCTTCTGAACCTCTTTTCCTTTCTCTGCATTAACGGTATCCTGGCCTTCCTTCGGGTGCCAGATTCCGTCTGGGCCCTTATGAAAGAGTATCTGCTGGTAATCTTTGCCGGTATTTTTGCTACTTTTCTTTATAATTATTTCGCCTGCCTTCTGCGGGCAGTGGGGAACTCCGTAATCCCCTTAATATTTCTGGCAGTCTCCGCCCTCCTGAATATCGCGCTGGACCTCTGGTTTGTCCTGGGATTAAAGAGAGGGGTAGGCGGAGCGGCGGAAGCCACGGTTATCTCCCAATACGTTTCCGGTATCGGCATTGCCCTTTATACCTGGATCCGTTTCCCCGCTTTCCGCATCAGCCGGAAGAGCTTTCCCATACGTTGGGCCTGCGTCAAGGAAATCGCCGGTTTTTCCGTTCTGACCTGTATCCAACAGTCTATTATGAACCTGGGAATCCTCATGGTTCAGGGACTGGTCAACAGTTTTGGCCCCGCCGTTATGGCCGCCTTCGCCGCTGCCGTAAAAATCGACGCCTTTGCCTATATGCCTGTCCAGGATTTTGGCAATGCCTTTTCCACCTTTATCGCCCAAAATTACGGTGCTAAAAAACCGGAACGGATTCGGGCCGGCCTCAAAGGCGCGGTCCTGGTATCGCTGCTCTTCTGCATTGCAGTTTCCGCCGCCGTATGGATCTTTGCGCGGCCTTTAATGCTGCTTTTTGTAAATCCTGAGGAAACCCTCATTATCCAGGAAGGGATCCGGTATCTTCATATTGAAGGAGCCTTTTACTGCGGTATCGGCTGTCTGTTTCTCCTTTATGGCCTCTTCCGCGCTTTAGAAAAACCGGAAATGTCTGTGATCCTTACCATTATCTCTCTGGGTACCCGCGTAGCCCTGGCCTATCTTTTGTCCTCCATTCCCTCAATCGGCGTGGTGGGAATCTGGTGGTCCGTGCCTATCGGCTGGTTTTTGGCCGACGCAGCGGGATTTATCTGCTATTTTGTCAGCAGCAGACGGCGAAAGCTCTCCTGAAACTGTTATCAATGCAAAAAGGGCGTCCCGCAAGTCATTCCATGGCTTTTGGGACGCCCTCCAAGGAAGCAGGCTCAATCTCTTGCAAAGGCCTGTTTATTCCGCATATGCAATGAGTCTGCTGCTGTCTTCCGACACATCAATTACAATAGTGTTACCGGCCCGTACTCCGTCATTTAATATCAGACGGGCTGCCAGCGTTTCTACGTGCTTCTGAAGGTACCGTTTCAAAGGACGGGCTCCGTATACCGGGTCGTATCCCCGATCCGTTACAAAATTCTTTGCCCCCTCTGTCAGTTCTACTTTAATCTCCCGATCCGCCAATCGTTTATTGACATCGGCAATAAGCAGATCCACAATGCCTCCAATATTTTCTTTGGTCAAAGGCTTGAACAGAATGGTTTCGTCCAACCGGTTTAAAAATTCCGGACGGAAGTGGGCCCGCAGGTCATTCATAACCAAAGCCTCCGCCTCCGGCTTGATATTCCCTTCCCGGTCAATTCCCTCCAGCAAATACTGGGAACCGATATTGGAAGTCATAATCAGAATGGTATTTTTAAAGTCCACGGTTTTCCCCATGGAATCTGTAATCCGGCCGTCGTCCAATACCTGAAGCAGCACATTAAATACATCCGGATGGGCTTTTTCCACCTCGTCAAAAAGAACTACCGAATACGGTTTTCTTCTGACTGCTTCCGTAAGCTGACCGCCTTCTTCGTATCCCACATATCCGGGAGGCGCTCCGATGAGACGGGCAACGGAATGCTTTTCCATGTATTCGCTCATGTCAATCCTGACCATATTGGACTCGTCGTCAAACAGAGCTTCCGCCAGAGCCTTAGCCAGTTCCGTCTTGCCGACACCGGTAGGGCCTAAAAACAGGAAAGAGCCTATGGGCTTAGAGGGATCCTTAATGCCCGCTTTGGAACGGATAATGGCCTCCGTTACCTTTTCTACGCCTTCGTCCTGGCCAATCACTCTCTTATGAAGTTCTTCGTCCAGATGCAGGGTTTTGCTTCTTTCACTTTCCGTCAGTTTCGCCACTGGGATTCCTGTCCAACGGGAAATAATCCGGGCGATTTCGTCTTCTGAGACGCTCTCATGAACCAGGCTCATATCCTGGCTGCGGACCTTTTCTTCCTCTGCCGCCAGTTCTTTCTGGAGCTGAGGCAGTTTGCCATACTGCAGCTCCGCTGCTTTATTCAAATCGTATTTCTGCTGTGCATCCTGAATCTCACGGTTGACAGCTTCAATCTCTTCTCTTAAAGAAGACAGACGATCAACGCTGGCTTTTTCATTTTCCCACTGGGCCTTCTTTGCGGCAAACTCATCATGAAGTTCCGCCAGCTCTTTCTGCAGATTTGCCAGCCGTTCCTGGCTCAAATGATCCGTTTCTTTTTTAAGGGCCGCTTCCTCAATTTCCATCTGCATAATCTTTCTGGACAGCTCATCCAGCTCCGCAGGCATGGAATCCATTTCCGTCTTGATGAGGGCGCAGGCTTCGTCTACCAGATCAATGGCCTTATCCGGCAGGAAACGGTCGCTGATGTAGCGATCTGACAGAACTGCCGCTGATACCAGAGCCGAGTCGTTAATTTTTACCCCGTGGAAGACTTCGTACCGTTCTTTTAAGCCCCTTAAAATAGAGATAGTGTCCTCTACCGTAGGCTCCGCCACCATAACCGGCTGGAAACGCCGCTCCAGAGCCGCATCTTTTTCAATGTACTTGCGGTATTCGTCCAACGTCGTTGCTCCGATGCAGTGGAGCTCGCCTCTGGCCAGCATGGGTTTTAACATATTGCCGGCGTCCATAGAGCCTTCTGTTTTTCCTGCTCCCACAATGGTATGGAGCTCATCAATAAACAGAATAATCTGGCCATCGCTCTTTTTTACTTCTTCCAGAACGGCTTTTAACCGTTCCTCAAATTCGCCCCGGTATTTGGCTCCGGCCACCAAAGCCCCCATATCGAGAGCAAACAGTTTTTTATCCTTTAATCCCTCAGGTACATCACCTCTGACAATTCTTTGGGCCAGCCCCTCTACTACTGCGGTCTTTCCGACACCGGGCTCACCGATTAGAACCGGGTTGTTTTTGGTCTTTCTGGAGAGAATACGAACCACATTCCGAATCTCACTGTCCCGGCCGATTACCGGATCCAGTTTCTGATCCCTGGCCCGTTCTACCAGGTCGTAACCGTATTTCGACAGAGTATCGTAAGTCGCTTCCGGGTTGTCGCTGACCACTCTCTGGTTTCCCCGGACAGTGGACAGCGCCTGAAGGAAGCTTTCTCTCGTTATATTATAAAGCCGGAATAATTCCTTCATGGCGCGGTCCGGCTGTTTCACCATCGCCAGGAAGAGATGCTCCACGGACACATACTCGTCGCCCATGGCCTTTGCCTCATCTTCTGCATTAATCAGGACTTTATTTAAATCGTTGCTGACATAAAGCTGACCGCCGCCGCTGACTTTAGGAAGCTTTCCCAAAGCCTTCTGAACTTCGTCCAGAAACAGCTCCTTCTGAATCCCCATTTTAGTAATCAGTTTTAAAATCAGACTGTCTTCCAATGTCAGCAGACTATACAGCAAATGCTCCTGTTCCATCTGCTGGTTCCCGTACTCGTAGGCCAGTTTTTCACAGCCCTGCACGGCCGCCAGAGATTTCTGTGTAAATTTATTGATATTCATACAGCTCCTCCTTTCGGAACTTGTAAAACACCTCTTTGTTCTAGTCGTACTATAACACTTGCTGTTAGCACTGTCAAGCATCGAGTGCCAATTTTTTTATAAAAAAAATATAAACTGCTGCATTTATAAAAATTTTTATCCGCGTCTTTTCTTGCACCCCGCTGCCAGATGTGTTATATTGATAATAGAAAAAGGGAAAGCCAGAAACACACGGCCTACCCTCAATAGTAATTAGCAGTTACTTAGTAACAGCCGTCAACTATTGA
>CAMMNN010000023.1 GCA_946498245.1 uncultured Clostridium sp.
TTCGTGAGGTCCTGGAGCCTCAGTACATAGAAACCCTCAATAAGCGGTTTGAAACAAATCTGCGGCTCAGCAGCCTAATTAATAAGGGAGCTGCAGCTGAGAATCTGAAAACCGGCAACGGACGCATCTATAATGATGCCACTGTTGAACAGGTCATGAAATTCCACTTTGCTGAGAACCGGCAGAATGTAGGGATCTATGGAGTTACCGGTGCTGGCAAGTCCTATTTCCTGTCTGCCTGTTGTGTGGAAGCATGCAGGCGTAATTACCGTTGTAAGTTTGTAGACTATAGCGATCTGCTGGACGAACTGATCGTTCTCAACCGGCAGGAAGATCTGAACAAGTACCGTAAGAGGATTCGATACTATGCACGGATCCAGCTGCTGTTCATTGATGACTTCGCTATCAGCCGGTATTCCGAGGAAGGGATTAAGATCCTGTACCATCTCATAAAACTTCGAGATGATCTTGGGACCTCCACCCTTTTTACCTGCCAGTATTCTCCAGATGAATAGGGGAATCAGCTGAGTGATGAGAAGGAATGCTACGGTAAGCTTGACGGAATCCGGCGCAGGCTGACCACAGGATTCACCATACTGATTGAGAAGGCATAGCCTTCCGGAGCAAGTCTCAATACTGATTAGCAGGGCGGAGCTCCCTCTGCCCTGCCAATTTCTAAAACTGGCCGTTTAATATGGCCCTAACTGGCCGGAAAATGCGGCCCTGCTGGCCGCAGAAAGTGGCTATTTGCAGCTACCAGCAGGGATAGTGTGTCCAACATCTCATAAATATCGGTAGTCTCCTTCTTCATAACCGACCTCTGTTTCCTGGCGCTTCAGCAGGTTCTCAAAGGAATGCTTGCTGTCGTCATCTTTGTAAGTACCGGATATGGCTGTTGCGGCATATTCGTCGGGGTTGCTCTGTGGCGTTGTATCCTGCGTGGATTTGTAAACAGTATGGAGCCAGGAAAATTCCTAGAAGCAGTATGGGCTCTTTAAAAGATCCAAATGATGGAGTTGGGGAGTTGGAAGGATTCATGCGTATGTCGTGCATTCTTACAGATTTTACTATAGAAACATCGCCCCTTCTATGGTATAATGCAGGAACAATGTCTACACATAAACGGAGTAACTATGAAAGAAATTTTATTTTTGGATCCGGTTTTTAAAGAAACCATATGGGGCGGGGACCGCCTGGGAACCGAATGGATGTACAATATTCCCAGCGCACACACCGGGGAATGTTGGGCTATTAGCGCTCATCCCCATGGGGACTGCATTATCCAAAATGGAGAGTACGCAGGACGCCATCTCAGTTGGCTTTGGGATCATCACAAAGAACTGTTCAACAATTTTCCCGGCCAGTTTTTTCCTCTTCTTATTAAAATTATCGATGCAAAAGAGGATTTAAGCATACAGGTTCATCCAGACAATGCTTATGCAGCTTCTCACGAAAATGGGGCTCTTGGAAAGAGCGAATGCTGGTATATTCTAAACTGCAAACGGGATAGTGAAATTGTCTACGGGCACAATGCCAAAACCAAAGAAGAATTAAAAAAACTGATTCAGCAGCAGGAATGGAATAAACTGATTCGGACTCTTCCTATCAAACCAGGAGATTTTCTGCAGATTTCTCCTGGTACAGTTCATGCAATTAAAGGCGGCACTATGCTTCTGGAAGTTCAGCAAACCTCAGACATTACGTACCGCCTCTACGATTATGGTCGTCTTCAGGAAGGGAAGCCCAGAGAGCTCCATATTGCTAAAGCCCTGGACGTTATCCGATGTCCCCATAAAGATGAAATTGTAGAAACCTATGGTCAGGCCCAGATGGGAGATCTTCAAATTATTCCTCTGATCTCAAATCAAAATTATACGGTTCGTCGGATTCGCTGCCGCCGTCAAGCCAGCTTAAAGCAAAGGTACTCTTTTTTAGCAGCAAGTGTCATCAAAGGCTCCGGAACCATTGACAAGATTCCTATCCGACAGGGAAGCCACTTTATCCTTCCTTACGGCTATGGCAGTTACACCTATACTGGTAATCTTACAATCATAGAGGCATATCTGTAACCATTTTCGTTCCAGATATGCCTTCTTATTTTAGCTGACAGCATTCAGCAGCTTTTCGATGCTCTCTGCTACCTTCTTTTCTGTTTCTAATGCCTCTTTTCTGTCTGCCCCTGCTACACTGGTATAAAGTTTCAGTTTAGGTTCCGTTCCTGAAGGTCTGACAACGCAGGAATTGCCTCCTGCAAGCAGATACTTCAATACGTTTGAGGGGGGCAGTCCTGTAATTTTCGCCGTATTCCCATTTATAGCCGTACGAATCTGTTCCTGGTAATCTTCTACTGCAGTAACCTGCAGTCCTCCCAGCTCCTCTGGCATATTCTTTCTCATTTTTTCCATAAACTGCTGCATTTTTTTGTATCCCTTTTCCCCTTCTAACTGATAACTGTGCAGCATAGTAAGTGTATAACCATACTTCCGATACAATCCATCAAGGACTTGCAGCAGGTCCGTCCCATGACTTTTGTAGTATGCGAACATTTCGCAGATCAATAGAGAGCCGTTTACAGCATCTTTATCCCGAACAAAAGTCCCGGTCAGATAGCCGTAGCTTTCCTCAAAGCCCAACAGAAAGCGTTCTTCTTCTCCTGCCTCTTCCAATTTGCCAATCTGCTCTCCAATATATTTAAAACCGGTCAAAACCTCTACCATCTCTACACCGTAGTCTGCCGCCACTTTTTTCGCCATATCGGTCGTCACAATGGTTTTGACTGCTACGGGATTCTTCGGCATATCATGGTATTGCAGCTTCATTTTGCAGATATAATCCAGCAGTAGGATTCCTACTTCATTTCCATTTAAAAGTTCATAGGTGTCCCCTTTCCGCACTGCAATTCCAACTCTGTCACAATCAGGATCTGTTGCCAGAAGCAGATCGCTTTTCAAACGCTTAGCATATTCTATTCCTAGTGCCATTGCTTCTTTTATTTCGGGATTAGGGTATGGACAGGTAGGAAAATTTCCATCTGGTTTTTCCTGCTCCCGAACTACAGTTACATTAGAAAAACCGTTTTCTTTCAATACCTCAGTCACGCACCGAAGTCCCGCTCCATTTAGCGGAGTATATATAATAGAAACATTTCTGTCAATCTTTTCTTTACATACTGCCAGAGAAGAAATTCTATTAATATAATCTTCAATAAGCGATTCCGGAATATATGTGATTTTCTTTTCTTTCAGCCCCTCTTCAAAATCCATTCCTTTTATTTCATCGAAAATATCTACAGAATCCATTTTTTCTAGAATTGCTTTAGCGGCTTCAGCGGTAATCTGGCCGCCATCACACCCATACACCTTATATCCGTTATATTTAGAGGGATTATGGCTGGCGGTAATCACAATTCCGCCGCTGCAGGCCAACGCGCGGACTGCATACGATAAAGCCGGAGTCGGCATAAGCTGACGATATATCCATACCCGAATCCCATTTCCTGCCAGTACTTCTGCCGCAGTCCGTGCAAACAATTCTGATTTTATGCGGCTGTCATAGGCAATAGCAACTGCCGGTGTTTGAAATTTCTCATTTAAATAATCAGCATATCCCTGAGTTGCCTTTGCCACTGTAAAAATATTCATCCGATTTGTCCCCGCGCCAATGATCCCGCGCAGGCCGCCTGTCCCAAATTCCAGTTGACGATAAAAGCGATCATAAATCTCCTCTTCTTTCCCTGAAATGCTTTCCAGTTCTTTCTTTATGTCGGGATCTTTCTCTGCCCGTTTTATCCATCTTTGCCATAACTCGATTTCTTTCTTCATTATTTCCTCCACTCCTGCGGCCTTTCTGTATCACGCCGCTTGCCAAAATTACCATCCAAAAAAACGGCTGCCGATAATTAATCACTGTCATACATTCAAAAAATAATGCAGCGTATACTGGCCAATCATGATAAAAGTTTCTCTTCACATTCCGATAAAGCCATATCAAAAAAATTGCCAATGGAATCGTACCATAATAAAACCATATGCTCAAAAATGTGGAATGAATCTCACTTTTCCATTCTGACAATGAAAATCTCCCATAATCTCCTTCCCCTGCGCCGAATAAAAGGTATTTCGGGTATAAAATCAGTCGTTCCCAGCCCCGATCATAGATCAGTCCCTGCGCTCCGCCAGTCCACAATTTATAAATTTTTTCTTGTATCCGGGCTTTTAAGCTGTAATCCGTATTTTCTATTTGAAAATCTGCAGAAGGCCAAATGGCCCAAAGAGCAGCTACTCCAGCAACACCAATAATGAGCCAAAAAAGAAGCCATATTTTTTTATATTTTTCATTTTTCCTGCTGAAACGGTACAGGACAGAAACGCTGTCAAATAGCGCCAGACAAGCCCACCCTAAAAATACTCCTGTAGATTTCGTCGCCGCAATCAGGATTCCCGCAATAATGCCATAACACCAAAAGCGTCTTTTGTCTTCCTCATAAAAATGGAGCAGCAGCAACATTAAAAATATAACATAAGCCATCTGATTAGGGTTGTTAAACGTCCCCATATAACGTGTAGCTCCCCAATATTCATAATAAATGCGGCCAATTCCTGTTATCAGGAATATCATTTGCAGCAAAAGTGAAACTTTTAAAACAGATTTCACCCCAAGACATATGCCCCGGCGTCCTCCCATTTGTCGAAAAGACCATATTACCATCACGCCGTATATCCAATATATAGTAAAAACAATATATTCCTGTTCCCGCCGAAGGAAAAACCATATTGCATTTACTAAGCAGACGCTTATCAGGAAAATCCAGAGCAGCCAATCTTCCCGTTCAATTCCCAGATTCTGTCGCCTTTTTAAACGCCTTCCTAACAAAATCAAAGCGCAGAACGCGAAGCAAAGATCCGCCAGTCCCACTGTTCCGGACGGAAACAGGTAAAAAGGTTTTAAAAAAACTCCCAGTAAAAAAAGGATTCCTTCCAATCCCTCGTTTCGCTCCATCAGCCATTTTTTCAACGCCTGCATATACTACTCTCCTAACCGAATCTGCGTCCTCCAATAGTTCAGGGTGTCTTCCAAAGTATTGGCCAGGGAAATTACCGGAGTCCAGCCAGTATCCAGCTTTAGCTTTTCAATATCCGCTTCAATAACAGGTACGTCAATAGGACGCAGCCTTAAAGGATCTGTCCGGACTTCCACAGGAATTGCTGAAAAACCCAAAATCCGTTCCAAAAGTTTGCGGATCTCTACAGCTCTGCCGGATCCCACATTATAAATTTCTCCCTTTCTTCCATGCTCCGCAAGGAGAGTGTAAGCTCTGACTACATCTCTGACATCTGTAAAGTCCCGACGTGCCGCCAAATTCCCGACGTTTATAATTGGTTCTCTTTTCCCTGCCTCAATCTCCGCCACCTGTCTGCAAAAATCTGAGGCTACAAAAATGGGGGCCTGCCCCGGTCCAATATGATTAAACGCCCGAATCATCACAATATCCATATTATAAGCTCTAGCATAAATAGTTCCCAGCATATTTTGGCAGGCCTTTGTCACCGCATAAATATTTCCAGGCCGCAGAACCGTTTCCTCTTTTACCGGCGTTTCTTCCGGGCGGATATACCCGTATTCCTCGCCAGAGCCGATTAGCAAGATTCTTGGGTTACCCCCCCATTCTCTTACCGCGTCCAATATGGTCAAAGTCCCCTTAATATTTACATCTACCGTCAAACCAGGGTTTTTCCAGGACAACCCCACTGAACTTTGGGCCGCCAGATGAAAAATAAAATCCGGTTTTATCTCAGCCAGCAGATTCTTCACTGCCAGGGAATCCATAATATCCAAATTGTACACATCAATTCCCGGATTATCTATTTTATCGCTGGGAAGCTTGGTAACAGCAATAGACCATATGCAGTTTCTCTGTATATGGTCTATTAAATATTGCCCTACAAAGCCAGCCCCTCCAATAATTAACGCTTTCTTCATAGTATATTTCACCCTTATTTTAAATTCGCAATTTTAATCTCCTGCTCCACAAGCATTAAATCATTTTCAACCATTCTTTTTACCAGCTCTGAAAAAGAAATCGTCCTCTTCCAGCCCAACTCTGCCTCAGCCTTAGCTGGATTTCCCAAAAGCACTTCTACTTCTGCCGGACGGAAAAACTGTGGATTCACTTTTACCAAAGTCCGGCCTGTTGCTTTATCAATTCCAATTTCGTCTACTCCGGAGCCACTCCATTGGATTTCAATTCCTGCATGGTGAAAAGCTGTTTCTGCAAAATCCCGAACCGTCCGGGTTTCATTAGTTGCGATTACATAATCGTCCGGGGTTTCCTGCTGGAGCATCAGCCACATAGCATATACATAGTCTATAGAATGGCCCCAGTCCCTCTTTGCATCCAGACTGCCTAACTCCACATGATCCTGTACCCCCAGTTTAATCCGGGCAACGGCATCGGTAATCTTTCTGGTTACAAACTCAAGGCCCCTTCGCTCGCTCTCATGATTAAACAGAATGCCGCTGCAGGCAAACATTTGATAGCTTTCCCTGTAATTCCGGGTAATCCAATAACTGTAAACCTTTGCTACTCCATAAGGGCTCCTGGGATAGAAAGGTGTTTTTTCCGTTTGAGGCATTTCCTGGACTTTTCCAAACATCTCACTGGTAGCAGCCTGATAAAAATGGGCCTCCGGCTTTACTATCCGGATTGCTTCCAACATATTCGTAACACCGATGGCGTCGATTTCCGCCGTAACTACCGGCTGTTCCCAGCTAGTAGCCACAAACGACTGAGCCGCCAGATTGTAAACCTCATCTGCCTGAGAAATCTTCATAGCATGGATAAGAGAAGTCAAATCCGTCATATCCGCATAAATAAAATGGATTTTTTCTTTAATATGTTCCACATTTCCATAATCTACCACACTTTTCCGCCGCATAATTCCATAAACGGTATACCCTTTCTCCAGCAAAAGCTCTGCCAGATAAGATCCATCCTGACCTGTAATTCCAGTAATCAATGCATTTTTCATTTTTCGTTTCCTTCCTGTACGTTATCTAAATATATTCATCGCGGTTGCAGATTTTAAGGTTTTCCAAGACCTTCTTAATATCTCCTGCACTGTCTTTTGCACAAATCAGAGTAGCGTCCTGAGTATCTACCACAATTAGATCCTCCAAACCCACAGCAGCGATTAATTTGCTCTCGCCCTGGATAATGCATCTGTGGGTATTTACGGTAATCACATTTCCATTTACCACATTTCCGGATTCATTGGTTCGCTTAATCCGTTCTACTGCCAGCCATGACCCTACATCATCCCAGCCAAAAGTTCCCGGAAGGGTAAAAATCTGTTCCGCCTTTTCCATAATACCGTAATCTACAGATTGGGACTCCATTTCCAGAAACTCATGCTCCAGTACGTATTCTTCCTCATTTGTCCCTATAGCATTCTGAATTTTTTTCAGCCTTTGATATATGTTGGGCAGATATTTTTCCATATTATTCAAAATCGTAGAAACTTTCCACACAAACATACCGCTGTTCCACAGGTATTCTTCCGCTGCCAGATATTCCTTTGCAGTTTCCAAACTGGGCTTTTCCACAAATCGCTCCACCGCATAAGCACGGCCTTCACTGATCTGAGAATCAAACTTGATATAGCCGTATCCTGTTTCCGGATAATCCGGAGTAATCCCCAAAGTAACCAGATTATCCCCCATTTCCGCCACATGGCAGGCATCCTGAAGGGTTCTCAAAAACATTTTATTAAACTTAATCAGATGGTCTGAGGGCAATACCACCATAAGCGCATCCCCAAACCTTTTCTCCATATGCACGGCTCCCAGGCCAATGCATGGAGCAGTATTTCTTCCTGCAGGTTCACATAAAATATTCTCCTCCGGGATCTCTGGAAGCTGCTGCTGAACCAGACCCTTATAGTCTTTATTTGTCGCAATATAAATATTTTCCATCTTTGCCAAAGGAAGAATGCGTTCCACAGTCAACTGGATCATTGTCTTGCCGTCATCAGTCAAAGACAAAAACTGTTTCGGAAGATTTTTCCTGCTTTTAGGCCAAAATCGTTCTCCTCTGCCCCCGGCCATAATCAGTGCGGTTATATTCATAATGTCATCTCTCCTCATACCTTCTATTTCTGGAATTTTCTGCTAAAATGTTCAGATATTCCGCGTCAATGCCCCGGAACATACTTCGGATTACGTCGCCTTTTCCCTGTGTACGTTCCCGATGCACAATTGCGTCTGCTTTTTTGCGATTTCGCCCGTTCCATCTGTTGAATTATTATCATAAGCGAAAATATCCGTCTAGGGAAGCGCCGCCTTATACTCTTTTACACCCTTTTCTATCGTAATGCTTTCATTGTTGATTATTCCGGGGTTCTTCAATTGTAGCATGAAATCAAAACTGCACTTTTGCTCATTCCTGTTCCCCCTTGCCGTTCATTTTACCATATCACAATCAAAAAAAGAAGGGCTTTTCTCTACTATTAATTGTAAATTCGCCAAATTTCAGCCATAATATTGCAGAGATTATTTTTCAAAAGGTTTTTATGTCTGCCTGATATTTACCAAAAATCATGGCACTCCCGCCTCTGCCCAGATGCTTCCGTTGGTGTGCCTTCTTTTTCTTTTCAATACCTTTAGCCGCTTTTAGTTTGCGGCTTTCCTTAAAGTTTTTGTGTATTTCAGAATGAATTCCTCTATGCTTTCATTGCAGAATCTCTAGCTCAGGGCCGCAGTATTACGATTTCCCCCTCCTCTTCGATCTGAGCAGTCCATTCCTGGAGACGCATTACTCAGCACTCATGGTTATTTCTAAATGCATAGGCTTACCTCCATGTGCCTGTATAAGAAGTTGAGACTTAACTTTTCGTGCAAGTGATAGAAATATAGCCTATTGTCTCATATACAATCGCGTCAGTCCAGGTACATACTATCTACCGGTTACGAGTTTTCTGCTAATTGGCTGGATTCGCCCCGCTATCCCCCCCCCAAAAAAAAATTACTGCAGGACAAAATGAAATCACGGTTTCTGATATTGTTATTCCCGCCAATTCATACGGTTTTGAGTCCAAATTATATGCCGCAGAACCTGGAATCCGTCTGCTGGATATTACCTACACAAAAGTAAGGGATTAAACTTCCCATCTCTTCTTTCGCATAAAAATGAACAATGCTGCTAAACTGACTGCTGACACGCCTAGTCCTGCCAGCAGTCCGGGAGTACGGTACCTTACAATAATTTCGTGGTATCCTTCCGAAACCTCTACTCCCATATACATGGTATTTACACGCAAAAGCGGCACATCTTTTCCGTCAATGCTGGCTTTCCAGCCAGAGCCATAAGGAACGGAAAAGCAAACTATCTTCTTCTCATCTAAGTCCGCCTGACATCGATATTCGTTTATACCACTTTTCTCCAAAGCTAATTTATCTTGTCCCAATTTTTTCTTTAAATCCGGCAGCTTTCTTACCGGCTGGCAAGCAACCGATAGTTTTTCTATCTGATAAATTCCCGGAAGCGAGAAATTAAGCCGGATCTGTTTTACCCCTTCTTTCTGATAACCCAAATTACACAAGAAATCTTCTCTGCCGCCATAGTATGCATTTTCGGAAGTCATAATCTCCACACTGGTACCATTTGTGTCAGTAGCCGCCGATAAAGTAACGGAAATCACTCCAGATGTATAGTGAAGAAATTTTTTCAGTTTCCCCATACGTCCTATTTCCTGAGAGTAAACTGCACTCTTCCCGGAATCCAGAGTATAGTATCGAATCCCCTCTGCGACTACATAGGTTTCGCTGTCAGCCAAACCGTCAAATTCCAGAATCATGGAGGCATTATCCTCTTTTACGATAATCTCGCCCTCTCTGCATTCCAATCCATTCTCTTCTATTATCTGGAACTGTATTTCCTTGCTGTCAAAAGCAGGAACTGTATTGGGAAGTGAAACGGTTCCATCTACCACAGCTCCCTGAAGAAGCGCTTCCTGCCGCTCCCAGACAGGCATGGCCTCATAATCGTTTCTCCCTATCCAGCCATCATACGTATACACCATGGGCAAAGCATCTATATCCTCATAAGCTGAGAACCTTTCATTCTCCGCAGCCTTTTCAGAAAAGCCCCTCATAAGTCTCGCTTCGTCTCCCTTGTGAATAATTTCATATTTCACAGAAGCCAAAGCTGCCAGATAGCTCCTGTCTTCCAGATTATCAAAACTCTGTGCCATAGGATCCGCCAGATACATCTCTTCCTGGTACTGGCCAATATTTTGATTTGTTGTGCTAAAATAAAAGGACGTACCCATAAAGCCTTTGAGCATAGCTCCATTTCGCATCAGATCCCGTCCATAGATGCCCGAAGTATCATAGCGGTACTGATCGGTATCCTCCAAAAGACCCATTACCGAATTTGCCGGATTCACTACAGCATTTTCTCACGCCTCTCCTCTGCTGTCCAATGCTGCGGTATAGTTATCCCAATCAGGAGAATACATCATATAGCTATTCACTGCAATATTTACCGCTATAGCCGCTGCAGCTGCTCCCTTTCCCCATTTCTTTGCGGAGCCATTCCAATTGACTATCCAAAGCAGTACCAGAAACAGAATCAAAAATATCATTCCTACAATAACTCTGGAATATAGAACCTGACGAAACAGCAACAGTATCCCCACATACATTACAGCAACTGCAGTTAAAACCCTTAACGTTCTGCCATTAAGCCGGAACAACTGCGGAAGTTTCTGCACAGTTATAAAAGCAATTAAAAAGAGATATGCCCAAATCCATCGATTGGTGACATAAGAAAAACCATTAAGAGCATGTCCGGCCCACGGAACCAGCAGCAAAACTGTCAAGACTCCAAAGTACCATTTCCATAACCCATCTTTTTTGTCCAATATACACAGAGCCAACGCAAAAACCCCAATAGCAGAAATCCCAATGTACGTATAAAATCCGTTAATCGTCGGTGAAATCATCGTCCCTAAAAATTCCTGATAATAGGAAAAAGGATAAATTCCTATAATGTCCCGCTCTACCCCAATTCTCTTTTGAGTTGAAAGAGAGATAAAGGTAGGCACAAACAAGATAGCACTGATTCCTATGGCCCATATAGAATAGCCAATAAATTTTCCCACCCATTTAAAAATCGTTAACAGCCTTCTGTCTTCCATAATCATAAAGTAGCGAAAGCCAGCATAAAAAATTACCATCCAACAAATCATATAAAAGAAATAGAAATTGCTGATGGCAGACACGGCTAATGTCCCAATATAAAGGTATGGCCTCTCTTTATGAAAAATCTTTTCGGTCCCTGCTAAAAGCAGCGGAAACCAAATCATAGGATTCGTAAAATACGGATGAAGCGCCCTTAGTGGGTAGGCAGAAAATACATAGATCAAAGCCCCTAAAACAGAAGCCCATGTTTCTTGTTTCATATATCGGCAGTAAAATAAAAAAGCTCCGCCTGCACACCACAACCTGAGCACAATCAAAAAACAATATAAAGTTTCCGTCTTTTCTTCCGGGCAGAAAACAGAAAGGAACGCAAAGGGATCCCCTATTACATAATAGCTCAGCGTAGTAATAATATCCGCCCCATACCCGATAGACATATCCCACATAGGAATAGAAAACTGATGTTTTATTAGCACATTATCAAAAATTTCTCTCAGCCAGCGTCCCAGATACACTAAAGCCGTATAATGCTGGGAAAGACCATCACCATCGCCGCCTCCTGAAAAGACAAAGGATTTCCCTTCCCACAGCAATACACTATATACAAAAGGAAGCAAAAAAAGAAATGCAATGGTGTAGATAATATAACTGTTGCCTTTTATCTTTTTCATGCCGTTCTTCTTAAACAGTTTTGTATAATGATCTTTTTTTCGTGTTTTATCTTCCATTACATATTTTAGATGCCTCTTTGGGATAATTTGTAATAATACTGTCCACGCCCATCTTTTGAAATTTTCTCAAATCACTTTTTTTATTTACCGTCCATACATGGACAGTTTTCCCCATAGCGTGAGCCTCCTCTACCATATCCTTATCCAAAATTTTATAGGAAATACTGAATAAATCCATATCATTGAATTTTGATAATTCCTGTTTATCGCCGGACAGAACGATTCCTGTTTTTATAGATTCATCTATTGATTTTACCTCCTGGACCATAGAATAATTAAATGAGGTAACAATGCATTCTTCCTGCAATTCGTTTTCCTGAATACAGGAAACAATTTTATTTATGAACTCCTCTGATTCGAATCCCGTTGACTTAATTTCTATATTCAGTTTAATTTCTCCTTTGCAGACATCTATAACTTCCTGCAAAGTAGGGATCCTTTCTCCTGCATACTCCTCCGAAAACCAACTGCCGGCGTCCAATTCTTGAATCTCATCATAAGTAACCTCCCATACATTCTTTTCAAGTTCGGCTGTCCTTTCAAGGCTATTATCATGCAGTATTACCAAAACACCGTCTTTGGTTTCCGTTACATCCAGCTCTATGAAATCAGCTCCATCTTCTATTGCTTTTTCAAAAGCTGCTAAGGTATTTTCCGGAGCCATTGAAGAATCTCCTCTATGAGCAGTAATCAGCACCGGATTTTTTGAATTGCCGCATCCGGAAAAAGCTGCTATTGCCAATCCTATGGCACAGCCCGCAGCGATCCATCTTATTTTCATTTTACTATCCCTTTCTACTCTTTTTGTCAAATATAAAATACAGCCATGGAAATCCGCCAATCATATAAAAAGAAGGGGCAAAACCATTCATGAAAGACGCAGTGTTAGCTCCCCAAAACCGGGTCCAGATATTCGGCCCTGTTTTTAATAATACAAGCAAGCCCATCGCCCCAATTAAAAAGCGCCAAATCTTTTCCTCTATTGGAAATTCTTTTGCGGAAAAACAAACCGCCTTTTTTTCCAACATCCAGCCTGCACAAAAACCGCACATTCCGCCAGCGCCTTTTAATGTGCCGCGAATCATAGAGGAAGGCTCTACCAATAATATACCTTCCACATATTCCATGGGATACGGCTTTACTAATGCATATATAATCAATGCCGCACTCAGCCCAAGTCCTGTCCAAGCCGCCAGCCAGTTCCTTCCCGGCTTCTCCTCAGCCCATTTCAGGCCTTTATCTGAAGCATATAAAAGAATAATTCCTAAAACAAAAGAAACTGCCATATCCTGCGGAGTATGAACACCCAGATAATTCCGTGAAAACCCAACTAAAAGAACCAATCCCCATAAAAATATACTGATTCTTTTGCTTTTCTCATAAATCTGATGGCCTAATCCTCCCCAAACAGCAATAGCTTTTGCGGTGTGACCACTTGGAAAAGAATATCCTGTCGCTGCCGCTTTCGCTGACTCCACCGGCCTAATACGACTGTCCCGCACCCATGGCCGATTAACACAAAACGTAATCTTCAGCAATTGATTTGCAAAATTGCCTAGTTGGTACTGAGCTAATATGTACAACCCAACAGCTTTATCCACTGACCAATAAATCCCTGCTGCGCCTAAAAAAAGCAATAAGTCTTCCCCAAAGGAGGTAATATAAAGAAGCAGGCTGTCTAAAACACCTCCTGTAAGCTCTCTTAGTTGTTGAAGAAGTAATAAATACTGAAAGTCCATTTTTATATATGCCAAGTAATCTTTATTGTTGGCACTTATCCTTTCATTTAATCTTTATTCTTCCAGCCATCTATTTCCAAATAATATATCATATTGAATAAACTTATAAATGTCTAATTCATCTACGTTGTCAATATCCATAAACTCTTTATGAACAATTGGATAGGTTCTTCTCAAATTGTAAATATAATCAAAATAACTGCTATGCGGAATCTCCGAATCATTCATGATTTGAGCCGCTATTTGGTTTGGTGTAATATATTCAGTTCCAAGGGAAATATTTTTATAATTGGAGTACATCGCTAAACCGGTTCCATATTTTTGAACTTTATCATTTGTATAGCCCAGTTGATTAAGCGCTTCAATTGGCGGTAAGTGATCACCATAAACATATAATAGTATGGGCCTGTCAGTATTGTTCATGTAATCAATAAGATTACCAACCATTTTATTCGTATTATAATATGATTGTGCCTGCTGTTCCAGTTCTCTTCTGGCCTTTTCATTTAAATCAGGGGCGTTTAGCTTCACTTCCGTCTGTTCATATTTGTCCACATTAACATAATGTCCTTCCATAGTTATCGCGAACAAAAACTGAGGCGCTTCATCCTTCTCCAACTCATTAATAATCCGTTCTCCAATGCTTTCGTCCTTAAGCCATCCATTTACAGTAGAATTGTCCTCTGTTATTTCAAAATCCTGAATCGATATATATTCCTGAAATCCTAAAGCGTCATATACAATCGTTCTATTATAAAAATCTGGCAGGTTAGGATGAACTGCCTTTGTCACATAGCCATTTTTGTTAAACTCCTGTACAATTGATGGAAACCGGTCTTCTTTATTATTAAAATATGTTGTATAAGGAGTTAGAGAATTCGGCAAAAAGGCAAGGGATAACCCTGTTAATGTTTCAAATTCAATTGCGGATGTATATCCCCCAAACCTCGGTGAAATCATTGTTCCTGCAGAATACTTCTCAAAAGTCTCATCTATGTCCATATTTATTTCTATGCCGCTGACATTTTCTAAATCAAAGTACGACTCCGCCAAAATCAATATGACATCCGGCTTAATATCTGAAAACGTGGGGATATACTCTTCCTGAAAATTGCTTTTTAGTATTTCAGCCATTTCTTTGGAATACTCTTCCGGCCTATCCATTACAGCCCCTTTTAGGTTTTCAATATTCAGGATCTGGTTAACTATCAGTCCGTTACTCTGTACATTTACACTCTCATTTTCCCATGTTCTCGCATAAATGCCCAGCCCCTCGAAACTGCCTTTAAAAAGGAGCCCCCATAAGCCTACTATAATTAAAAAAGAAAATACTGCGTTCAAAGGACAAAGCGAAAAGCGAAATGTCTTGCTCTTTTTTAATATTTTTGAAATAAGTAAAAATGTACCAACCGCAAATACAATAATGGCAACTGCTATAAAAAGAACTTTTGGAGTCAAAAATTCTCTTCCCATTAAAAACATTTCTTTTATCTGGAGCAAGTCAAACCAATTAAAAAATGTATTGTGGTATTTTAGTTTAATAAAGTTGCTGAAAAATAAAAAAAGAGTCAATAAAACCGATGAAATCGTTCCAACATAGCCTCCTGTTGAACAGTAAAAAAATATAAAGATTATTATAAGAAAATAAAGATTTATAATATGCACTGGATCAGAAAAAAAGATTTGAACCAGTTCCCAATTGCCAAACGCCGCCTGATACCCCATACGGCTGAATATCTGCGCCGCAATCAGCAATACAGCGATCCCTGCTGCCACTAATACGTTAAGTTTTAAGCATATGCTGTCTATATAAAATTTCTTTTTTTCATTTTCCGAGTCCTTTTTAGAGAAAACCGCTATTAATATTTGTAAATTGAAAAGCCAAAAAAGAATTGCCAGCCAGGAAAGCCATATTCTTATTTGTGCATGAAAATCACCCTCCCCGCTGTTCAAACCCATAAATGCAAATGCTATTAACACCAAATATACAATCGCCGCAATTAAAAATTGCCAAAATCCTTTTTTGCCCTTAGAAGAAAATTCCAATCCACCCAAACATATGAAAGGCAGATCATATATAAGAATCAACAAAGGAAGCGGCAATCTATAAAAAAGAAAAAAGAAAATTCCAAAAGAACACAAAAATACAGACGCCACCCCTTTATTTATATTGTTCCCGCCAATTATAAATAATATTTTTTCTATAGCTTCTATACCCTTTCCATTTCGTTTCCGCATTATTATTGCAGTGATCAATGGGAGGATTCCTAATACCATTATTATTAAAAAGCTTATCATATCCATTTGTTTATCCTTCTGCTATACTTTAAGTAAGCGGTTAAATGCTGCTCCAACTGCTACTGCCAGCGCAATCATTCCTACCAGTACTACCATTGGACTTCTGTTCAAAAGTCCCGCATAGGCCGGTGAACCCGCAGAAATATTTTGAAATAAAACCATATGCCATAAATAAATACCATATTCATTCTCTGCTATAAATTGAATAAACCTTCCCCCTTTGGATTGATACTTATTTCTAAGCTGAGCCACAGCCACTAAAAGAAGTGCGGTTTCAGCCCCCAGTATCGGCTGCCATAACCAAGATCTCCAATTGCTTCCCCAAACATAAAGCTTGTCCTGCGTATAAGTAAAGGCCATAAATGTAATAAACAAGGCTGCTCCTATACCTATGGATACCGCTTGTGCATACTGTACCGACCGCCCTGATCTATTACTGCAAAATTTTGCCGCACACATACCCGCGACAAAAATATCCACTGTAGTGTATATTTGCCGAATAGAATAAACTACATAATTTAACTCACTAATATTATGCAACAAAATATATCTGCTGATAGTAATCCGGACTGCAAAAGTTACGACGGCGATAAGCACATAAAATTTATAACCATATTTATGGACAAGTGTGTATAACGGTACTGCCAGAGCATAAAATTGCATCATAAGTGCAATCGTCCATGTAACTCCATTAATGGCCCCGTTGGTCGAAGGAAATAGGTTATGACAGAATGTCAGCACAGTTAAAACTTTAAACCCCTGATTCCATGCCAAATATGCCGTCCCTGTAGTCAACAATATAATAGCCGTACAAATATAATAGGGCGGCGCGAGACGCTTAAATCTTTTTTTCAAATACTGGCTTGGCTTTATGCTGAATGGTTGTTTTTCCAAATAGCAATATGTCCCGAAACCGCTGATGGCAAAAAATATACACATTGCTATTTGGCACAAACCTTCAACTGCGGCGACTGCCAAGGGACTGTTTATAATTCCAGGAATACTAATTGAATAGTGGTAAAAAACTATACACAGCACAGCTATTCCCCTCACCATCTCAATATTCCTGTTCCTATTCATGTCTGTTTATCGCCTCTCTTAATTGGGTGGAGCTTGTACCTTTTGTATAGGAAAAATACTGTAAATCAGCCCCCACAGCTCTTAAATTTATCTGATCCTGTATCCAGCTTGGCGAATCCTTCCAATCATCTCCTGAAAAAAAACAATCAAAGTGAAACGCTCTCCATGCATCCATCTTGTCAATATTAGTTATATCTACCTTAACTGCCTTATCGACGTATTTTATAGCTTCCACAATTTGCAATCGTTCCTCAAAAGGAATGTAAGGCAGCTTATTTTTAAAGCGCTGTACCAACTCATCTTCCAATACCCCGGCTATCAGGTAATCGCAGTGTTCTTTTGCACGGCGGATTAAGTTTAAATGACCAATATGAAACAAGTCAAATACCCCAGCTACATAACCAATTTTATAATGTTCCATTTATATTCCCCCTTCTAATGCTCATAATCATCTATTACATTTTTGACAGCTTTTAAGTAATCGTATTTATTTGTAATATCTGGCTCTAGGTACATTCCCTCCCCCCATTCGTTCCACGCATTTAAAAAAACAATTTCATTTTTTAATTTTATGCTCTTTTCTACTAGCCGACGCAAATAGTGTTCGAACTTTTTTGGCGTTGCTCCTTGGAATATGATTGCTTTCTCAGCTTGCCTAGGAGATGAATCAAAATTTACAAAACCACAATAGTAAGTCTTGTCTCCTTTATTTCCTTCCATACTTAAAAAACGGTTCCATAAAAAATCATAGTCATAAAATTTCGTCTCGCCCACACGCCTCTCATTTGCCAGACAAATTGCCGGTCCATGCTTAACACGAGCATCCATTTCCGGCCATACAGTATCTGATACCACCGCGCACTGAGAACCAATAATATATAGGCCTTTTAATCCCGCTTCTAATGCCCATGTCTTCCATGCCTGTAACATTGGGCTTAATTTTACGCCAACTGACTCTGGTTTATAGATAATAAATACTGGCTTTTCATTTATTTTTATATACCTTGGATCCTGAAAAAATGGCAGTAAATATTCAAAGTGCTGTTTCCAATCTTGCTCTGTTCCATAATCTTGCTCTATCAAAATACCTGTTCCATCTTCTTCCCCGAGCTTTTTATCAAATTTTTCTGCCCACGCATTTCCTTCTATTCCTTTACTCCAGGTTCTAATCCAAGATTCGTTTGCCCATGAAAAGCAAAAAGGCATTTCTAAGTCTCTCCATTTGAGTAAATTTTCTGCAGGTCTTTCCAATACTCTTCTACCATTTTTAAACCAATAATGGTAAAAACAAAAGCCATCAATTTTATACTTTTTTGCCAACTCTACTTGCCATTTAACTGAATCTTTTTCTAGTAAATTATAATAATTTTCTTTTAACGGCACTCGCGGTTGATTATGCCCTGAAAATAGTGATGTCGCTTTTTTTACAGCTGTCCATTCTGTAAATCCATCTCCCCACCACTGACTATTTTCTGGTATTTCATGAAATTGTGGTAAGTACATAGCTATTACTTTGATCTTCATTGCGGTTTGTAGTCCTTTCACTCAAATCTATCTCAAAACAAAAAATTTCCGTCTACATCTGCGAAACGTAAAATTGGAATTTTATTCTCGTATAGCGCTTTCAATTTGTCAAAAGCTCTCTCTTGCTTGCTGTCGGAAACTACAATAATATAAGCTAAATTTTTTTGTTTCTCCTTCAGAGCCGTTATTTGTATAATTGATGCGTTTACTGGGCCAATGTGGGTTTTATATCCATTCAAAAGACGATCTATAAACTCTGATGTGCCCCAAACCCCCACCCTTGCATTAAAGTCTGACAAATCTGCTCTGCTAAGTAAAACAAAACGTTGAGACTCGGCTTCTTCCATTGCTTCCTTTAAGCGCTCTGCAGTGGAAAAAGATTTCAAATGCTGTATAAAGTATAGTCGAAATTTCACATCTTCTATATCAGAAGGCATTTCACATTTCTTCCAAAAACAACTCAAAAGAGCTAGGATTTGATCTATATTTTTTTCTGATAAGTTTTTTTCTTTTAGCTGTTTGTATCTATCGGCAAGCATCCAGAATCTCTTCTTAATATATGCTTTTGTAACCTCATCTTTATCGCAGTCTTGAATATCGTTAATCATTCCGCTAATTACACTTGTAAAGTCTCTGTGCCCCTCTTCGCTATATCCTGATGTCATTGTAGAATCGCACCGATACCTTCGATTATAAAACAATCTGGGGATATACATAATTCTTTTAGCACGAAGCATCAAATTAAATCTAAACTCTTCATCTTCATAAAAGACACCTTCAAGAAAATATATTTTATTCCTCTTCAAGAAATCTTTAGAAATATACATCATGCAGGGAGAAACCGTATCCGGATAAAAATCCATATACTGTTTTAAAAATTCTTTTCCAGAATAAACTTTTTGAATATCTTTAATGATGCCTCGTCTGTCGAATGAATCTATTTCAAAACCATCTGGCATTTTTCCGTCTACAATAACTTTGGCATCGAATAAAACAACATCTAAGTCATATCTTTCTGCATGATTATAGCATATCTCTATAGCGTCGTCGTCTATATAGTCATCCGAATCCAAAAATAACACATACTTTCCCTTAGATTCTTTTAATCCTCTATTTCTTGCATAGCCCTGTTTTTTATTTTTTTGCTTTAATACTGCAATATTCTGATATTTACAAGCATAGTTCTCTAATATTTTTAAGCTCCCATCCGTGGAGCCATCATCTATTGCAATAATCTCCCACTCCTCATGCTTTTGCTTCAGCACACTCGTTAAGCATTGATCTAAATATTTTTCTGTATTGTAAACCGGAATAATTACTGAGCTTTTAATCATTTTATCAATTATCCTCGTATTATAAATTAATAGTGTTTATTGTCCCTATCCAAAGGCTGTATGCCATACTGCTTGAGATACTGTGAACCGGTGCTTTTTATCTTACTTCACCGATGCATTTTGAAAAACCTCAACCATAGGTTCTTTGTATAGTTGTTAATAAGTTAGATAACGCATGACGTTTTATTTAGACCGAGGTTACCATCGCAGAAAGTATCCGTGGATTCCAACCAGTATCAAAATATTTGTATAGAAAACTTTTAAGGTATAACTAATTCATTTTAGGCTTGGCTTTTAATAGTTAATCTTTTAACTATGTTATTGCTATATTGTTTAAATTCCTCCAAAAATACAACTATCAAAATCTGATATGAGAAAAAGTCATAAAAAATGTGTATTTCTATCTTGCTCCATATTTTCCCATAACCTCTTTAACAGCCTCTAAATACTGAAAGCCATTCTTCTTATCTGGCTCCAAATACATTCCTTCACCCCATTCATTCCAAGCATTAATAAACACTAATTCATTGTTCATTTCTATACTTTTCTCTACAAGTAGTCTAAAGTTCTCTTTGAATTTTTCTGGTGTTACCCCTAATAATAAATCCCCTCTTCCTGCATGTCGAGGTGTCGAATCGTAATCTACTACGCCACCTAAAAACACCTTTTCTCCTGCCCTGTGGTTTCTGCTGAAAACATCCTCCCACAGCTTTTCATATTCTACTCCTTTAGTCGAACCCAGCCAATGCCATACTTCTGGCATAGTATACGCTTTACTAAAATACATTCCCGGTTCTTGTTCCATAGTTGCGTCTAAGGCCGAATACGGCGATTTTGTGTAGTTGACTCCTATCATATATACACCAGGTAAACCATTATTTATAGCCATTCGATTCCAATACCGAATCATTTGATTTAAACATGGTACTGACCCTGGCTTATAAATCAAAAATACCGGTTTTCCGTCGATCTTTATGTAACGTTTATCTACAAAAAATGGGAGTAGATAATCAAAGTGTTCCTTCCATGCCCTTTCCCTTCCATAGCTTTGTTTCAAAAGAATACCATCATCTTTTTTGCTATTTTCTTTTCCCTCATAAATACCAGCCCAGGCATTCCCGCCTTTCACGTTGCTCCACGTACGGATCCACGATTCATTTGCCCAAGAAAAGCAAAATGGCATATCAATATCTTTCCATTTGAGTAAATTTTCTGCCGGTTTTTCCAAAATTCTCCGTCCATTTTCAAACCAGTAATGATAAAATGCAAAACCACCTATCCCATATTTCTGTGCTAATTGACTTTGCCATTCCATTGTTTTTTTATCCATCAAGTTATACCAATTATCATTTAATGGTATCCTCGGCTGATTATGACCATTAAACAGTGGTTTTGCTTTCTTCACCGCAACCCATTCCGTAAATCCCTCTCCCCACCATTCATCATTTTCTGGCACTCTATGAAATTGTGGCAAATAAATTGCAATTGCTCTTATTTTTTCCATTTATTTTTCCTCATCTTCTCCATATTCTTGTTTCGTAATACTCACATATATCTGCTATGGTCTTATTGAATATTCGGGTTAAATACTTAACTTCTTCTGATGAAAAATCAAGCTTTTCTAACGGCTCCATCATATTTAATTCCCCGATCCTGGGAATATCCTTCATCATAATATCTAACTCTTGTTTTGTTATAATATACTGGAACCCTCTTGTTTTCAAATCGTCCACAAGACTTTCTGGATGTTTATTAGAAACAATAATTAACACATTACCCCTGTCTTGTAGCAGGCTATCCAGCCCTACGCACTTTACATCGTTATAGGGTGGCATCCATGTATGATCCAGCCGTAAATCTCCCCATTTTTCTTTATTATTATCAACAACATAATCTACTTTTATCAGTCTTTCATATAGTTCTTTGTAAGTTATTCTCCCATACGCTCCCGCACAAAAAATCACTATTTTCTGTGCTTTTCCATTTGATAAATCATTCAGCTTCTGTTTAAGGTTGTGAATCTGTTTCATCTTATCTTCAATCTGCATTCTATTATCTATACGTCCTTTCTGTATATCCCACAAGGTCTTCTCTCGTTCTTTTACTTTTTCTTTGTTTCTTTCCGCTATCTCTTTGTAAACCTCAATATGCCTTTCCACATAAGTATCAAATCGGTAATTCTCCTCTACGATTTTTCTCCCCAATTCTCCCCTTGCTTTTCTCTCCTCTGAATTCTCTATCAATCGTTCTATAGTCTTTTGTAAAGCTACTGCATCACAGTAAGGAACGGCTATACCGCAATCGGGTGAGCACACTAAATCTTCCAGTACCGTTTTTTCAAAAACAACGACGGCACAGCGTGCTGCCATTGCTTCTATCGCCATCAGTCCAAAAGATTCCGCTAAAGAAGGCATTAAAAAGATATCTGTGAGATATAAAACTTTCAGTAAGATGTCTTCTGGCTGCCATCCCAGTTCAATAGTCTGATATTTTCTTTTGATTGCTTCAGATACTCGCCCCTCTCCTACTGTTAGTATAGTAATGTTATCAAATTGCTTCATCTTTTCTAAAGACTCATTAATATATTTAAGTCCTTTAACTGCAAAGTCTTCTGCCCGGAAGCCAATAACAACATTATGGGGAGTAATGCCAAATTCTTCACATAGAACGCTTCGGTTATAACTATGATATTTCTTTATATCTATCCCAAAAGGAATTTTATGAATATGCTTTAGTTCTTTTGTTATCGGGCTTTCCTGTAAATACTTTTCCATCCAGTTAGTTGCAACAATAATATCAATATCCAGCCTATTAAATAAATCTTTCTTTATTTTCCATAAATCATGGGCTTTATCAATTTCCATCGGAAAGTATAAATCTTGCAAATCAGGACACTTTTCACATCCGCATTTCCACTGGTCACATTCCAATGGGTGAACACAATGACCTGTAATTGCCCACAAGTCATGTAAAGTCCACACGCTGGGTTTTAATGACATTATTCTTTTCGAATTTACTAAAGGAAGGACTTGGTTATGAATCAAATGATAATGAACAATATCAGCCTTTTCAAAAAAAAATGAATTAACTATACGATCAGAAAATGGCTCTAACAGGTTACACATTCCCATCCGCTTTTCATATTTTTTCATTTCCCAATTTATATATTGTTCATGTCCTGTACAATATGGTATTACAGTCCACTCATCACTTGTTTTCTTTAGCACCATCTGCTCTGAAGAAATCCCTTTATAGTTCAAAGCTCTATGCAATTCATAGCCATTATAATTTTTTCCATCGAGATCTGTACTATTTATCTGCAGAATACGCATGTTTCTGTCACCTGCCTCTGTTTTTGTATTATATAATTGCACTTATTGGCAAAATTGGACACTCAATTTTTTCTTTTAGGGTTTGCAATATTTCATCAAACATAACAACTGGTGTAACAATAATTGCATCTACCTCTGGAAGGGTATCTCCGGGATGAAAAATTTTAAGATTAGAATTATCAATTTTATTATTACGATCAATAATATATCTTACGTCCACACCGGAGTTTTTTAGTTTTTCAAATAGATGTTTTCCTATCTTTCCAAATCCATATATAGCGATTGACGAATACCCTAAATTCAAAATCTTTCGGTAAATTTCTTCTCCAGATTCCTCCGTTGTCATCCAATCAGAAAGTAAATTAAAATAGCATTTAAATTTATTTTCTCTTCCCTCAAGAACTCTTATGTATGCATTCAATTCCTCAATATATTTATTTTTTTCAGCTACCATTTCATCTTTTTTTACAAGCCAGTGATCTCTCTCGGCTATACCGGCATCTTTGAGCTCATGATAGTAGTTCAGCCTATATATCTCTTTTTGAAATTCACGAATTTTTATTTCTTGCTCCTTCTGAGAAATCACAATTCCCTTGTTCACAATTTCATAACTTTTCCAAAACTGCATTAAAATACTCGAAGTGTCTATACATTGGTCAACTGCAAATTCTTCATAAACACCAGTGTATTCCTCTATCATTTCATCGATGCCCTTTAGTCGAAGATTCTGGACATTTCTCTTAATTATTGCATATTCTTTCGGATTGTTTTTAATATCATCAATTTTATCTAAAATAAGTCTATAATTAGTCTCAGCTGGTACCAACCACCCACATTTTAATTTTTTTATTCGTTCCCCTATTGCCCCTATATCGGATCCAATAACTGGTACGCCACATTCCAACGCTTCTGATAAAGTGTAGCAATAAGTTTCGGGCCAAATAGGCAAAATACACACAATATCTATATCGTGTTCTTTCAATAGTTCCCCAAGATCTTCGCGCCTATACAATCCAGTTTTAACCAAATTATCCTTCTCTAATGATTCAAGAGGTTCATAGCCTATATTGCCAAAAATACACCACTGAATTTCATAGCTTCCATTTATAATTAAATCATAAGCGTACTTAGCCCCTTTTTCTATGCTCAATCCACCTATAAATGCTATGTGTAGTTGGGTTTTTTCTTTTATAGAGTTTTCTTCCTGAAACTTTATTGGATTTAAGCCATGTTCGACAACCTGCATTTTATTTTTCAGTTCTGGATAATATTGTACATATAATTTCTCTGCACTGGAAGAAGGAACAATTAATCTTTCTGACATTGCCAAAATTTTTTCACATTCGGACTGCCAAGCATGAATAAAATTTATATGCTCATTAATGGCAAACCTGTTATTAAGGCAAGTTCTACACATTTCTGGAGTACGCTTATCAATGCACAACTCGTTTTTATAGTTAATCATCTTTACATTAGGGCAAAGATAATAGTAATCATGCAAAGTCGTAACAATTGGCAACCCCAGATTATTCCCAGCATAGAAAATTTCCATAGACACTCCTAAAACGTGATGAACATGTATCAAATTGATTTGAAAAGTTTTTAGGAGCATAACATAGAGTTCATTTAAATCATTATCTCTAAAACAGTATGGCGGTTTGTGAGCACCAATATAAAATTGAAATGCTACTTCCCTGTCATTAAAATATCCTGTAAAATTCAAATACTCTTTATTAGGGGCAGCTACAAATATATTATACCTGTCTCTTAAATTATTTACCAAATCTTTTACATGCAGCTGCACACCTCCAATATTATCAGCCGCATCACTCCGGAAGTCGGATTGAAGCATATACAAAATGTTCCTTTTTCCGTTTGACATCATCATCTGAATTTGAATATTTTTTTGTATTTCATCATATGGATTTTTCTGACAGAACAGGCTAGTTTCCCTAGTTTCTCTTGGATACCTTTCTTCCAAAATAGCCTGGTGTTCTTCAATATATTTTTTCTTCTCCTCAGATAAAAAAGAGGCTGTGCCGTTATGGTAAATAAATGTGTCATCACACATAACATGAATATATCCTAGCTGTGTAGCCCTCCAGCAAAAATCGTTTTCTTCCCCATAGCCGCGGCCAAATGTTGCGGAATCTAACAAACCTACTTTTTTTATAGCTTCTCGTTTGACATACATACAAAAACCGTGGGCCACGGGAACCACTGGGTACTTTTTTAGGCTACACTTTTCGACAAGGGCTGAAAAGGTTTCGATATTATATCCTGAAGGAATTTTATTTTCCTGGCAAAAATCCGGAACCGAAAAAATTGTTGCATTATTAGACAACGGCGTAACTGTGGCAATATTGTCTCTTAAATACGCACATTTCTGAATTTTCTCAATCCAACAGGGGGTTACTATAGTATCAGAATTCAAAAAAATAACATCTCTTTGGGAAAAACGAATACCTTGATTGATATTTTCTGAAAAACCCAAATTTTTCTCGTTGTCAATCACTATGATATGCTTGCTTTTCTCGCTAAATTTTTGTATGTAAGGTAATATCCGTTCATCTGTACTCTTATCATTTAAAAGCAACAGGTAATTCAATTTCAAATCTGTATATTTTATGATACTATCCAAACATCTTGTTAAATCCAAGTATGCATTGTAAACCGGTATAATAATATCAATGCCTTTCATTGTTCATCACTACCTCGATCTTATACTTTTTGCGGATTGCTAAATTTCATAAATAACTTCTTCAAGGGAAACAATAGGATATTCTGCTTTTTGACTTAGCTTGCTCTCTATTTCTTCAAAAGCAAATACAGGTGTTACTACAATCGCATCAACTTTCGGCAGTTTATCTTGCATCGTATAAGTCTTTAATCCTTGGCTGTTAATCTGCTGATTCTGATCTATAGCATAAATGACATCAATATCCGTTTCTTTCAAAGCATAATACAAGTGCCGACCTAAAACTCCCATCCCATATATTGCAATTTTTGAATAATGGTACTTTCTAAAAAAATCTGAAATATCTTTTCCCTTTTCTATCGTCTCTAACCATTTATCTAACAAGTCAAAATATTTCTTAAATTTATTTGTCCTGCTCACTTGCATATTTATCTGATTCTGCAATTGTTCAATTTTAGTCAAAGCGCTAGTGCTTTCCTTAGAAGATTCCCTTAATTCTCTCTGTTTTTTCATCTCAGCCATATAATCATCTAACTTTTCATCAATTCTTTTTCTTATTATTATTCCAGATGTTGCACCTGCAACTACTCCTGTACATACCGCTGTAACTAACATAAATTTCTTATTCATAATTGCTCCTTAATATTAACTAAAAACAAGTTCTCACAAGTTATTATCCTCTCACAAGTTGATCTACAATTTCTTCTAAAGATATAATAGGAGCATCTACTCGTGCTCTCAAACTGTTTTTTATACTTTCAAAGTCAAATATAGCGGTCACCACAACCATCTGTGTTTTTGGCAGTTCAGCCTGAGGATTATATACTTTAAACTCTTCCAATTCCGCCCCACGATCAATGCCATATTCGACGGTCACAAACTTACTATTTTTCAACTCAGCTAACATATGTTTTCCCAAAACTCCCACACCGTATATAGCTATTCTTGATACCTTTTTGTTGATAAAAAATTCTTCCAAATTTTTCCCTTGTTCCTTTAATGTCAGCCAAGAACTCATCAAATTAAAATACCCTGAGAATTTAACAATTCTCTTATCCTTCTTTTCTAATTCCTCCCTATACATGGCCTCTATATTATTTATAAAAGTATATGTTTCTTCTTCATGCAATATGGCATCTTCATACTTATCCATTACATCTTTTACTGCTTCTAAATATGCATATCCATTGGAAGAATCTGGTTCCAAATACATACCCTCTCCCCATTCATTCCATGCATTTAAAAACACATATTCATTCCCCATCCAAATACTCTTTTTTACCAATTTTTCGAAATAGATATGAAACTTTTCTCTGGTAACATCAATCAATGCATTTCCTTTTTCGCCTCTCCTGGGAGTACAGTCATAATCAACCACACCTCCTAAAAAGATCTTTTCCTCACTCCCATATCGCCTCCCAAGGAAGTCTTCCCATAATTTATCATATGACAAAGTTCGAACATTTCCTTTCTTTTCCCATCGCTCTCCCTCATATGACATTTTCGAAAAATAACTTTTGGGTTCCTGATCAATCTTAGCATCAAGAATCGCAAAATTACCTTCCACACAGTTCTGGCCAATAAAATAAATACCCGGAAATCCCGCCTCTACAGCTTTTTCTTTCCAGAGGTTAAACATATCATTACGACAGTAACTTGGAATCAGGGACGGCCGGTAAATAATAAAAATCGGTTTTCCATCTATTTTAATATACCTTTCATCTTTAAAAAACGGCAATAGATAGTCAAAGTGTTCTTTCCATTCTTCTTGAGAACCATATGACTGCCTTAGCAAAACACCTTTCCCTTCATCATCTCTTTGCTCATAAATAGGAGCCCAAGCGTTTCCGCCATGAATATTTCCCCACGTTCTAATCCAAGACTCATTAGCCCAAGAAAAGCAAAATGGCATATCTATATCTTTCCAATTGAGCAAATTTTCAGCTGGCTTTTCCAGTATTCTTCGACCATTTTCAAACCAGTAATGGTAAAAGCAAAATCCTCCTATCTTATATTTTCGTGCCAGTTCGGCCTGCCATTGCATGACGGGTTTTTCTAAAAGATTATAATATCGATTATCTAGAGGCACCCTCGGTTGGTTATGTCCCTCAAATAAAGGAATTGCATTTTTTACAGCAGTCCACTCAGTAAAGCCTTCTCCCCACCATTCATCATTTTCAGGGGTTCTATAAAATTGAGGCAAATAAATCGCAATTGTTTTTATCATCCTATATTTTCCCTTTCCAAATTACAATTTCTTTTTTATCCTTCACACCAGCTTCCCGAAGCATCTACTTCCGCACAAGAATCTTTTTATTATATTCTCTGGCTTCTGCAGCCAACCCTGGGTATTTCCGCTTGTAAATACGCGGGTACAGCACATCTGCTCCCAATTCCTTAGCATGCCAAAGTGGATTATAAATGCCATTCGAATATAAGATTCCCGTCATGGCCTGTGCATTCATTCTTTTACTTTTCTGAGTGTATAGTGGTCAAAAGATGCTAACGAATTTTCGTAAGCATATCCTGAGCTCTTCTGTATACCCATATCTTCATGTTCTTACCCATCAGGCTTTCTTCGTATCAGCCCTCATTTTTTTCCTCTCATTCAGATACTTCTCCATAATTCCTGCCATAGCTACAGATTCACTTGCTGTTAGTTTGTAGTCTCTCTTTTCATTGCCGTTCATCAGAGATACGAAGTCGCTGATTTCATACCGAATCCCCTCACCCAGATATTTCACAAAGTGCTTCTCATTTTGGTTAAAATCCTCATAGCAGACTTCAAAAGCCTGTGTTTTCCACCACGGAGCCGCAACCTTTATATATCCTGTCGTACCGGCTATAATCAGCTCCCCTTCTGACTTTACACCCAATCCCGTCTTAGAGACTGCAAGGCTTTTGTCGTACTTAAAATATGCCTTCGTATAAATGTCAACCCCATTATCCGCCAAAAAGCTCTCAAAGTGCACATCCTGATAGGAAATACCCAGCAGTTTTACAATCGCCAGCAGAGTATAGCTTCCTAATTCCGTAAAGCTGCCGCCTGTCTTCGTATCTGTCATCTCTCGCAGAGCCGGACTCGTCAGCCTCGTAAAGCAGGCCTCTACATCCCGGATATTCCCTATAATTCCGCTCTTAGCGAGGCTGAGGAGCTGTACAAATCCAGGACAATACGCCGTCTTTATCGCTTCCATTAAAACTAGTTTCCGTTCTTTGGCAATGTCATGTAATTCTGCGGCCTCCTGTTGTTTTAGGCAAAGCGGTTTCTCACAAAGAACATGTTTATTCGCCAGCAAAGCCGCCTTTGCATACGAAAAATGTGTTTCATGGGGAGCCGCAATATATACAGCGTCCGTATTGTCAAACAGGGTTTTCAAATCGTCTGTACTGAATTTCAATTCAAATCGCTTTGCAAACTTTTCCGCACTTTCTGGGTGGGGATTGAATGCTCCCTCGACATAAATTCCACTAACATATTTCACTTCCGGAACAAATCTTCTGGCAATTCTACCCGTTCCAACGATTCCCAGTCTGACAATAGGATAGTTTTTTCTACGCAGCATTGTACTGGAAATATCTTTTGTCCTTTCCAAATAGACCACCTCACAATAATCGTTCAGGTAATCAAAAGAACCCGCCCAGTCCGAGCCCACTGTAAAAATGTCCACATGGTACCGCAAAATATCCTCTAATTTCTGGCCAGCATGATCTTCAACAATAATCTCATCTGCGAATCCCGTCTTCCTCACGTTTTCAATTCGCTCCATCAGAGAGTCTACTACGTTTAGCTTGCCGCGGGATTCATCATATTGCTCGGTGGTGACACCGACTATTAGATAATCCCCCAACGTTTTTGCCCTTTCCAGCAATCGGTAATGACCCTCGTGGAATAGGTCAAACGATCCGTACGTAATCACTTTTTTCATTTGCTCTGCTCCTATCTCCACTCCGTCTGACTTTCTACCTTCTTATAGTTCTGTCTTCGCCCGCTCCGAAACGGACAAATTTTAATGTCTTCGTTTCTGTATCCACAATCAGCGCATCCCAGAGATCCTGGCTCACATCATTCAATTTTCTTGAATACGTCTGAGCCCCTTCCGGTTTCTTTTCCCAAAAGCATTCGCATTTATTACACCCTATAGAAATAATAGGGAAACTATACCTGTTATAAATCTGATCTGCATGATTATGGCCATGAATAAATCCCAGAACGCTCCGCCCTGCCTTGTTGTAATTCTCTAGTGCTGAAACAATCCGCTCACCATTTCTGATCGTATCACTCCATACATGAATTTCTGGCAACGGCGGTACATGGCTGAATACTAAAATACTGTAGGCAGCCGGCGTTTCGGCTAAAACTTTTTGCAGCCAAAAAACTTCTTCATCTGGGTAACCATACCTATCCTTTTCGGTATGATCAAAGGAATCCAAAAAGATGCAGCGAAGCGATTTATCACCAAAGTCCACATAGTACCAAAGCTTATGGTTCTCTCGAACTACATATTCATCTGCCGGCTGCTGGTAAACCTCATACTGTTCTTCTCTGGTAAATACCTCTGGATTTCCTCTAAAATAATTTGAATCGTGATTTCCTTGCAGAACATACACGGGAACGCTCAATTTGTTCATATCCGCCAACATTTCACTGACATAAGCTCTTGTCACTTCAGCGGAAACCATTCCGTCTGTCAAATCTCCCAAATGAATAATGCCGTCAAATCCAGCCCTGTAATGAACGCCTGCTAAATTGTGAACTGTATCTTTCCACGTACCATTTACACAATAATGAGAATCTGCAATCAATGCAAACACAAGCGTGTCTTCGCTTTTAAAGGTTCTAACTTTCTCCGCCGTATCAGCTATTTCAGAATTAAATATTGTTTTATGCTCTTCCTCCCGAAACGGCCCAGGAACATATCTGACAATTTGCCCTCCCCCCAGTGCTGCCTCTTCTTCGGAAATATCTGTTCCATCTATTTTCCGAATACTTATTCGGAAATATCGTTCATCATAAAATTTATATTTTCCTATCTGATATTCATTTAAATCATGATTATATGTGGACCAATTTTCCTCCTGGGCATAAGCATACGTATACATATAAGTTCCATTCACTTCTTTTGAATACGTTGCTACGGCAAAGGAAAAACGCCTATCTAGCAATTCGATGTAGCTTCCCTTTTGTGCTTTGTAAAAAAATTCTGTCGCCATACAATCTGACCGTCCACAATTTATCACACCGCTATCCGGAGAAATTTCAGCCCATCTGCGAAATTCCAACTCCTTGCCTTCCGGCTCAACAGGCTCTCCAAAATCCTGACCATCCGGATACAAAATAGAGTTCAGCCACTCTGGCTTCTGAATATACAAATAATACTCATCAATCCCCATTTCTTCCAGCTGCTCTGCGATTTCGCAGTAAAAACGATTACATATAATGAGATGAAGCTGTTCTCTTGGGATTTTTTTTAGGATCTCAGGATCTTCCACCATAAAGTCCCCCCAGTAGCTTCCCCATTTTCGCTTATCATTGTCAACCAGAAATGCCGGGGGATACTTCTCGCCATAGCGGCTCAGGTAATCCTGAAACATCTCTCCGCTTCCAAAAACCACCAGTTTTTTTCCTTCCAGATTTTCAAAAGTTCCTGTCAGACGCTTTTGAAGCTCCGCATAAGGCCGATCTGGATCATAAATCCCTTCATGTTTTGGCACACGTTTCTCTATCGGCGGCAAATCCAGATATTTTCCACGACTCATATGAAGGAAGCGGTCATAGCCGACTGGGGCAGGAAGTTCAATAGCTTCAAATACCATGGGTACACTGTCTTCAAAATCTTCTCTGTACCAGCATTTATAGTAGTCTATGTTATTATAACGGGTAAAGGAGCCCACATAGAAAGCGTCCTTTTCATCGCAGCTCCTGCAAGCTTCTTCAAATTTTTTCAGCAGCCACTCCCGGTCTGATGCCTCTGCGATCTCTGCATAAACCTCTTTCTGTGCCGGCGTCAGATCATGGTATCCCCAAAAGTTTGTCCCATAAGTCTTTAAAAGGCTCAGACGCTGATAGTACGAAATCTGTTCCATCTGCTTTCTGCGCTTTCCGGGATCTGTATAAAGATAATCAAAGGCAATAATATCAATCCAGATCCCCCAATTACCTTTTCTTTCTACATCCCAATATTCCACTGCCGTCGTACGGCTATCCCTCAGCCTAGAAAGATTCCCTGAAAAAAAGGCAGGTGTATTCTCATTGGTTTGAAAAAAATACGGTTCTTGAAATTCTTCTTCTGCCACGGCTTTTAATTTATCGTAATCCGCCCGCGGCATGATAATATCAAAGTCATCGTCCCAAGGGATATATCCCTGATGCCTTACGGCACCTATCAATGTCCCTGCATACATAAAGTAACAAAGATTATATTTTTCGCAGACACGCTTCAACTGCTGCGCTAAGTCCAACTGCACAGCCCATATTTTTTTCATCTTTGTACTTACTTTATAGCCGCAGATAATTTCTTCTTTCAAAAAACTGTCATTCATATACAACTCCATACCGATTATTTTCCGTAAATAATCCCTTCACACTATTCTCTGCAATCTCATAGAATTATAGCATAAATATGTGCTATAGGCAAACCTTCCTTGGATTTTTCCCTATGGAACTATATGGATAACAAGCTCATTCCATTTTTATATACCTTCATTTCATCAATCCATACCCATTTATAGAAGTTGTCGTATACGTCATATTTTCTGTTTGAGGCAACAAAACGGTTTTCTTCTTCCACGCACAGCTCCCAGATTTCCTTCATACAGTATTTTTCCTTTAAATCCTCCAATGGGACAATTTCATCAATTTCTGGCGAAAACAAGTAAATATATTTCAACGCTCGGAACAGAGTATAGAGAGCCGGGTAGTTCTTTTTTGTAAACTCCTGATCAAAGAAAATCAGTGTACCCTTAGAAAAAAAACAATTTAACGGAATCATATCAATATATGCTCTTTTTAATATGATTCCGCAATCTATAACTTTTCCTCCACAGGGAAATTCGTTCAATTCAGTAGATACGTGTTCTGAAGAATTCAGAATCGCCTGATAAAGCTGTTCTATCCGCTCTTCAAATTCATTTGGCCGCTCCTTTACAATTCTTTTCAGATAATCTGAAAACATCTCCTCCTGAACATATGGCATCACCAGATTTCCTCCATCTAAAGAATGGGGAACCGTTTCTATTCCTCTTCCGTGTATTTCACTGATATTTCTGTACACTTCTTTCAATCTGTTCTTCCCCTGGGAATATAATGGTTTTTTTCTCACTGTTTTGTTATCATATATCACTGTAGCCAAAGCGTCTTCTGCTCCTCTGTCCGTTGTCACAGCCGCATAAACAGCCCTCTCGCCCGTATGAGGCTCTATCCCACATTCCAGCAAGAATGAATTTGCAAAAAACTCAAAAACTCCATTCCCAATAATATCATCATAAAGGCGATTCTCCAAAGCCGTCAGGCATCCCGGTACTGTATGATAGAAGAACAGGCGTTCTTTCAGGTTTGTATTTGGCAGGTATTTTTCTGAGTACACCAGCTGCGTTAATCTGTAGTCCGGCAGAGGATAGTAAAAATATATATCACTCATTCCAGCCTGTTGAACAATCTCCCGAATTTCCTGTTTAGAAAAAGAATATCCTGACGTACCCAATGGATACTTGTTGATTCCCGAATATGGAATCCCTGTATGGGGTTCCGGTTCACCGCAAAAATACTTTAATCCATATCTATTATCTGCTGCTATGAGGAATTTCCCCTGTTTTTTAAGAAACTGACGGCATTTTCTTAAAAACTTTACATAAACTTCCTGATCGCTGCTTCCCGCCCCAATTTCTTCTAAAGTTCCGAGCATTACAATATAATCAAATTTTTGATAAAAGTCGCTCTTTTCTGTTTCTCCCGAATAAACAGCCAAATTTCTGTGATTTCTGCATCTAATACCAATGGTTTCCGCCCTGAATTTGGATTTTTCCCATACCGTTACATGTCCGCATTTTTCACACAACATTCCTGTCAGCGATCCAAAATCTGCTCCAATTTGCAGAATAGTCGAATCTGGCTTAAAGTCATACCAATTCAATATAGAATTTCTCATAGCAGTCAGGTGATAGAAAACTTCCCATCTATTATCTTTCATCAAAATTTCGTCATAGTCTTCCGGATCCTTTTTTTCAATATAGGCTTTTATGTCCTGCTCTGTCGCTGTTATCTCTTCTGTATTCTCTGTAGCATTATTGTGAAACATAATACCCCCCTTATCTCCTGACCGTCATCATATTCTGATCAAAATCATCCTTTAAGTGAATGCTTTTGAACAGTTCGCTTTCGTCATCTGTATAATCCAATCCGATAAAATCGAACAACTGCTCAGTTGTATTATCAGTCAGGCTCTTCTTCATAATATATGAATATCTGATATATTCCCTGAAGTATTTTTCTATTGTTCTTTGCATCTGCTGAACATAACACAATTCTTCTTCCGACCTGCTCTCCGCATCATATAGGAATCCATCATCTTCGATGCCTGATATTGACGGCTGAAGCGATGTAAAAATAGCCTCCAGCCAAAGATAATGCAAAAAATAATTTCCTGTTATATAGTCCTCGCAGTAATCTTTTTTCAAGGCATTGATATCCATTTTATTAAAATCCTCAGCATAACCATCGTGGCGCTGATACCAGCAAAAGTACTTGCCCTCTAATTGAAACGGAACAATTTTTTCTAAAAAATATTGGCTGGTACCTGACGAAACAAAGTCAAACAGAGCGTATCTTCCGTTTTTCTTCAATCCGGCTTCTTCCATATATTTCAAATACTGCTTTTTGACTTCTTTGGACTTCTTATAGATCTTCTCTTTATGAAGCAAAGCATACTCCGCCATATTCATTTTCTTGTCATATGGTTTAATTTGTTCTGGATTCAAGAGAAACCTTCTGGCCAGCATTTCTTCTGGTGTGCCGGAAAAATCCCTCTTTACCAGCAATTCTATATCTCTTTCACTATTCATTGCCGCTGCTGCACACAAAGTCCTGGAGGTCAGAAAATATATTCCTGACGGCAAATCCAGCTGATTCTCTTCTTTATAAATCAGATACAGTTTCTGGATCAAAAAACCATCTCTTGCCGCAAACAAGATATTATCGTAGTGTTTTTTTTCTATTTCCGCAATCAGCCATAGCACAAATTTAGCTATAAAGGGCGCGACAAGGCCATAAATCATATCCATTCCATTTTCGATTCTTGGGCGTCCATCTTTACCTATGGGAATAAATGGGCTGTTAAATATGCGGCTTACCATTAGTCCAATTTCCAGTCTGCTTCCCAAAGTATCTGCATTTTTTAATATTCCCCGGTATACAGATCTTTCCAAAAGACTTAGTCCGCTCTCAATCTGCCACGAAAACATACCGGCTTCTTTGGCTCTCATCCCATCCGATATTGGGTTGTCACCGATATGCAGATAATTCTGGGCCGGAACCTTTTTTATAAATTCCTGATAAAGTCCTCCGTTTTTGCTCTTCTTGTAATCACAGGATACAAAAATATCCCGATAGCCGGTGATCCCCAGTTTTCCAAGTATCTCTTCTATTTCTCGTTTCGGAAGGTACATATCAGATATAAGATAAACCAAACGCCCTTTTTTGAGGGCAAACTCAAAAATTTCCCGCATCTCCTCTCTCACCAGGAGAACCTCTTTTTCTGTTTCCAGCTCTATCTCCAAAAGCCGGTTTCTTTCCTGAGCCTGTATACCGGAGATAAACTGCAAATGGGCGTATATCTGGTAAATATCCGGAAGAATGCATGGATTTTCTGTATCAGCTCTTTGTCTCAAACTTTTAAAATCCTTAATGGCTATTCCCTGCCGCTCTGCTTTTTCCTGTATTATGTCAAAAACATCTTCTGGATATAGCGTTTTCCGCATAATCAGGGTATCAAATATATCGAAGCTGATCACCTGCGTTTCCTCAATCTGCTTTAGAAGTTCTCTTTTCATCGTATTTCCTTTCTTCGTATCTTGACAATATTCCCAAATCTAATATATAGTGTCTTATAAAGATTAATTCAGGAAGGATCAAATATATGGATAAAACTGATATTTCTTTATTGTTGCAAGTACCGGATGACATAACATTTGTTAAAAGGGCCTATCAGGAATTTTTGTCCCGGCCGATTGCTTTTCAAGATTTGACAGAACATCTCAAGCTGCTTAAAATAGGCATGTCCAGAAAAGCCATGCTTTATTGCATTGTTCGTTCTCCTGAATTTGACAATCGCTTTGCTGTTCCGGAACTAAAGTCTCTTCATCTGGCATATTTTCTTTACCTGCTTCAGAAGCCTGTATTATCAATCCTGAAGTCAAACAAAAAAGCAGTCGGGAACAGTCCATACTGCAGTAAAGCAGCCAGCAGCCAGAAAACTGCTTTTTCAACTTACCATAATCCTAACTTAGAATATGAAGTTCTTTCCCGCTGCCAGATTAGCGTACTTTCTTCTGCGCTTGCTTCTTATATTGACTCCAAAGATGTTTGTTATTCTGGCTCCATTGCCAAAACTATTTTAAACGAAAATGGGAATCTGTCAGCCAGAGAGTTGATTCCGGACGAACTGTGGAATGCATATTCTTTTAAAGCGGGAACCTGCATTTTAACTGATCCGGCTTCTATTTATTATCTATTGACCGGAGAAGGCCTCTCTGCCTTGGCCGATCACTTAAATGATTACTGTATTTTCACCATGCCTGCCACTCCTTTTCCGTCTGATTCAGTTTCCATTATCTGGGGAAAGGAATGGGAAACTCTGGATGATGATACGCCTTACAAATGGTTTGTCAGCGAAGGAAGTCTTATTCCTCTTGTGCTGTACAATAATTCCAATACCATTCAAAAAATCACCCTAAAGTTTTCTCTAACCTCTTTAGAAAATTGCTCAGAAATCATAGCTTCTTTTAATGGAATGAACTATAAGCGCTATTCCTTTCAATCGAATATTTCATTAGAAGTTGAAGAAACCTTTTATCTTCATCCTTTTTACAACCAAATCACTTTTTCGTATATTGGTGCAGGGGTATCTTCTGATGAGATGGTGCCGCTTTCCATCAAATTTGCCATCTCCCCTCCAGTTTTCCGTAAGAAAACAGAAAATCTTCCGAAATGGCAGCCAATATACAGCATAAATTCCACTTTGCCAGCGGCTGAAGACTATCGATTTATTCTTCCGGATTTTATGATCCGCTATCTGCTTCACAAAAACAGTTTTTTCGAAGTAGCCGCCTTGCATATTTCTGATGATTATCAATGTCAGAAGCTCCCTGTCACGCGCTTTGACTATTCCAGCCGTCAGGAAAATAAAAAGGGCTATTATACGTTTATCGAAAATTCTGTACCCGCTCTTCAAAACGGTATCATATTGTATATTGCAAAGCGCAAAGCAGAGGCCGCAAATACTTATTCTGATAAGGAGGTACTATGAATACCGCAGAAACTTTGTACGTGTTCCATGGCTACGGGGGGGAAAATTCACTCCACCCTTTAGCCCGTTATTTTGAGATGCACCAGTTAAACACTTATATGATTGATAATCAGGTCTATCCCTGTTCTAAAGAAGACGTTTTTAACACGCTCTCTCAAAAAAGAGCAGGCCGCAAGGTGGTATATTTTACGTCTGCCCACCTTTGGTTTGACCAGTATAATTTTCAGGCGCTTTATCCCGCTAATCCCGATCTCATCAGCGTTTTGGAAATGACAGACTTTCTGAAGCCAGACTATGCTGTTTACTATCCCCACGATCTGGAATGTTTTTTTCACCCAGTGGAGCTTAAATGGCTTAGCCTGTTTGATTTGGTTCTGCTGCCCTACAAAAACAATTTATATTATCAGCTTATCTCCAACGGCATCAAGACAGATATCGTTGGCTGGATAAAAAAAGAAAAGGAAATTTCCAAAAAAGCTGAGGAAAGCTGGGCACCTTATTCTCCTGTATTTTTCCCAAGCAACATCTACTCTTTTTTTCAAAACCTGGGGGCTGAAAAATATGCCGACTGGTTTTTTCAGCATATCCCTACTTCCGTGCCCCTTAAAATGCCTGGAAACGATATGCGCCTTTATCCCTTTCTGAATCCAAAAGGATTTACCTTTTTAGATGGCTCCAAATCCGTGTATGATGTCATGTCGGAATACAATCTGATCATTGGAAGCGGCGATTCCTCTATTATATTTGAAGCTGCCCTTAGTGGAATTCCAGTCATTTCCGTACTGGATCGCGTCTTTCCAGATGAAACTTATTTAAATAGCCTGAAAGGGATTAAGGGAGTATACCCACTGCATCCCGAAGAAATCAGGCCTTTTCTGGAAAAAATCAATTCCGAACAAACCCGGCTTGCGACAGGACCGCATATTCTGGGTTCCTTCGACTACGCAAAAGTTCTCTCCTATGTTCTTTAGGGAAAACCCCTGTAAGTCCAGATTTTCCGACCTACAGGGGTTTTACAAATTCCACTGATGCTTTAAGCGAACAATACCACTATCCCTTATATCAGAAAACATATCAATTTCAATAGCCCCTCTGAAGCAGTCTATAAGCAGACCGTCTCTGTCTTCTATCAGCGCATCCACCGCATATCGTCCAGGAAGCAGCATCATCTCCGTTATTTCAAATTCAAATTGTCCTTCTCCATCTAAAATCAGCTCTTCTACCCTATCCGTTTTCGTGCTCGTTTTAAAGCATTGTATACTATCACTTCGGAATATTTCTATGCCGATAGAGGCTTTCTCTATCTTCTGTTTACATTTATATGTTCCTTTAATCCTGATTTTTTCTCCTGTTTTATACACTTGCCGCTCTTGTCCGTCCGTATCCAGAATCGCCACCCTGGTTATTCTGGCTTCGCCAGTTCCTAACCGGGTATCTCTTTCCTTTTCCTGCACTAGTTCTTTTTCTTTCTGGTTCTCTTTTGCCGTTATCTGCTTTTTCTTGCTAATGTAATCCATATACAGGGGATGCACATCTGTGGGTTTTCCTTTAGCTTTTATTTTGCCTTTATGGATCCAATAACTGGTCTCACATATATTTTCAATCTGCTCCAAAGAATGGGACACAATCACAATTGTTGTTCCTTCTCGCTTAATCTCCTTCAGTTTATTAAAGCATTTTTTCTGAAAGCCCATATCACCTACCGCCAGGATTTCGTCAATGAGCAAAATATCAGCGTCTACATTGATTGCTACTGCAAATGCCAGCCTTGCATACATTCCTGAAGAATATGTCCTTACTGGATTGTCTATAAAATCCTCTAATTCAGAAAATTCAATAATCTTGTCGATTCTGGCATCTATTTCCTTTTTAGTTAGCCCGAAAATAGAAGCATTAATATATATATTTTGGCGACCGCTCATGTCAGGGTGAAATCCCGCTCCTAACTCAATCAGGCTGGAAACTCTTCCCCTCATTTCAATTGTCCCGGAGTCTGGATACATAATCCTTGTTAAAAGTTTCAGCGTAGTACTTTTTCCGCAGCCATTATGCCCAATAAGGCCTATTGCTTCTCCTTTTTTCACCTCGAAGCTAATGCCATCCAAGACTGTTCTCTCTTCATACTTTCGACGCTTGCTAAACAATGCCAGTTCTTTTAATGTGTGGCCTTTGTCATAGAAAACACGGAATTTCTTCACGATATCCCGAACCTCTATTGCGTTCTCTTCTCTCATTCCTGCTGTTCTCCTATCATCTGTTTATTTTATAGATTTTCCACAAAACGCTTCTTTAATTTGTTAAACACCAGAATACCTACGGCAAGCAAAATAATGCCAAATATTACGGCATGAATTAATGTACCTAACTCTGGTGTTTTTTTATAATACAAAATATCTCGGTAAGCTGTAATTACAGGTGCCATAGGATTTAAATAAAAAATCCCTCTTAAAGCATCTGGAACCCATTCTGCCGGATATAGAACAGGCGATAAATACTGCCATGCCATACTGACAATAACCAAAATATATTCCAGATCACGGACATAAACTGTAATGGCAGAGCATATCATAGTAAATCCCAAAGCAAGGATATATTCCACTATCATAATGATTGGCAAACAGGCCAATGCCAGGAGATTAATTCCCCTGCCTGAAATCAATATAACGGCAAAAACTACGATAAAACTAAATATCATATTGATAAACTGGCTAGTCACAAAAGAAACCGGCAACACTTCCCTTGGGAAATATATTTTTTTGACCATATCCTGCTGCGCTAGAATACAGCTTGCTCCTCCTGATAAACATGTGCTGAAAAAAAGCCAGGGTATTAAAGCTACAAATAAAAACAAATAGTATGCTTCAATATCATTTCTCATAATAACAGAAAATACCAAAGTATAAACACATAGCTGAAGAAGCGGATTTAAAAATGTCCATAGAAATCCGAGAACAGATCCCTTATATCGTCCCTTTAAATCTCTCCGCACAAGGCTAAATACCATCTCCCTGTATGCATACAATTCTTTTAGCAATCTCATTTTATCCTCCTGAAATCACCCTTCTCAACTTTTTTTATTTCGTTCAGAAGAGCTTCTTTTATCTTATCATAAGAAAAAGAGCAAAGCCGTTCCCGTTCTTTCTGAATAAGCATAGTTCTCAGCGCCTCATCTGTTCTTATTCTGTGGAGCGCTCCAGCTGCCAGCATATAATCCTTTTCAGGCAGCAAAATCCCTGCATCTCCAAGAGTTTCTCCCACCGCCGCATAATCAGCAGCCACTATAGGAACTCGAAAATACATTGCTTCCAGAAGAGGAATACAAAAACCCTCATGCTCGCTCATGCATAAAAAGGCATCAGCCGTCCGGTAAAAAGCTAAGATTTGGTTAAACGGGATATGGCCTGTGAAAACGACATCCTGTACGCCCAATTCTTCCACATATCTTTGCAGTTGTTTGTAATAACTCTCCATTCCCTGGTACGACCCAACCAAAATCAGGCGAGCAGATGCGTCATAAAATTTTTTATAAAGGCAAAATGCCTTAATAATATCTTCTTGACATTTATTAGGGGCAATCCGGCCCACAAAAATAATGTTTGTACGGCCATCGCTGTAACGGGAAATCGTTTGGGCATCTGCCTCTTGATTATAGTCTTCAAAAGGCACTACCACAGGAACAACTGATATATCGCAGTGGTAGCCCATATTTCTTAGATCCTGACGGTTATAGGAAGAATCGACGATCCCATAATCTATCTTATCTGCCAGATAGCGTACGCCAAACAATCCAAAAAGACAGTCATCCTTAGCCCTTTGATTGTAGCCGTCGAAAAACATCGGCGGGGTAATATTGTGGTACCTGATTACCTTCTTCCCGGGCAAAGACGCCAGTTTGAAATTCCAGTCCGTCCCGATAGACAGATGATATATTATAATATCCTCTTCCGCTGTATTCAATTCCTGAATCGGTCGGGCCGTTCCCTCTGGAACTTTTGGGCTGATCACCTCTGCATACAGTTCCGTTTCATATCCTGCTTCCTTAAGAACTTTTTTGATAGCAATACAGTCATTGCTGACTCCATCGCCATAGGAAAGGGAAGAGGTGATTTGGATTACTCTCATAGTACTTATTTTTTCCTCATTTCTTTCTCTATAATTATTAATAGTAGTTTCACCTTTCGTCAATCAGAACAATTTTTCTTTACAACAAGCATAAAATCTATAAATTTTATATCGATTTCCAAATAGACGTATTAAATTTTGGTAAATTTCATCTTCATAAAGCGCTGTGGATATTATAATCTCATCAATACCACTCTGGAGGATATCATGGACATTATAAACTTGGTATCCCTTATAATACTCGCCTGTTGGCTTAGTGGAATCGATAAATACCACGTTTGTTGTTATTTTTCCTATTAATCGTTCATATCGTTCCAGCAAATTCTCTGTATGGGCTCCTAGTCCATAAATTCCTATTAGCTTCTCAGGATTCTGCAATGGCAATAACTGAAGTTTAGTTTTTATAAACTCTTCTACCTGTAAAAGTTCATTCTTTAATAGCATATCCAAATCAGTAGCAGCACTGCTTATACCAATTTTACCAGTTTGCTTTTCTGCACCTATTTTTTCCGCTAAGCTGTTAATAACTTGAACATAATCCTGTTTCGCCTGGTTTTCTTGACTTTCTTTGTTTGTTTCATATATTTTTTCAAAATAACTACAATATTTCTGTTCAAATAATATTGTGTTAATAAGCGACCGCCATTCATTTACAACAATATGTACGTCAAATCGTTTAACATATTGTTGAGCTTTTTTCTGCATCTCTTTTAGTTTTTTGTCGTCTTGTAACAATTCGATTAGATGAAGTGCCATATCGTCTATTTTACCTTGAGGAATCAAGTAGCCATTTACTCCATCTATAATAATATCTTCTAAACCATAAATATTAAAAGCAACGCCCGGACAACCACACTGCGCTGCCTCAGTTAAACTCATGCCGAAGCCTTCATTTTCTGACACTGATATAATCACTGATGCCTGTTCATAATACTTTTTCATATCGTATTGCTCATTTAGCCAAAAAACCGATCTGGAGTTTTCCAAATTAGTTTCCACCAATATATCTTTTATACTTTTTCTGCCAGGAAATATTTTTATGTTTTCGTCATAAGTCCCAATTAAAAATAATTTTGCATCCGGCACCCTCTCTGCAACTTTTTGAAATACTTTTAAAGCTCTATCCACACGCTTATTTTTGTCTTTAAAGCGACCTACACATAAAATAATTTTATTATTAGGCTTGTTTCCCAATTTTATGTCGCTTGGGAAAGTATTTGGATTCGGCATAATATAAGCGTTATCATAATTCTTTTGCGCTAAAAAAGCGCTATGAGACGTCAACCATAACGTAGCATCTAATTTCCCATAAATCTCTTTTCTTAATTGAACTATTTCTACTTTACTTAAGGTATAGCAAGGTGCAAAAAAACATTCATGATTAAGAGCAATGACCTTTATATTATTTTGCACCAAACTATCGTATATTCGATACATATACATATTTAGATTGCAATTTCCAATAAAGAGATCAATATTATATGACTGCACTATTTCTAATAACAGCTTAGGTAAGCTAGCTTTTTCACTATCCTCAATTATTATATGAATAACGCTTTCAGGCAAGTAAAACCCTGTCTTGGTCGTACTTTTATTTGTTACTAAATAGACGCAATAATCTTGCGCCAGCTCAGGAAGCAGTCTCGATAGAACTCTCTCAACCCCAGCTTTGATCCAATAATCAGTATAGAATAAAAGAGAACTTTTTTTATCAGACATATTACTTGCTGCTTTTTCCTTTTCAACCATTTAATCCCCAGTACACCTTTCCAACAAACTCTGCCATTTTTAGATTCTCTTCAGTGTTAATGTCTACCGCCTCAAATTCACTGACCAAATGGATATAAGGTCTTTTTCCAATTCTACACCTATATTTTTTTAACGATTGGTTGCTTATCCCATATAATCCTGTAGTTTCTTCTATCACTGGAACCATATCCTGGCTTCTTGGCAAAATTTCTGGCCTATAGTTCACAGGAATTCCATTCAGCCAAAAAAAACCATTATGACTTACTGCCGTAAAGCAAGAATCCCATTCTTCACTCGTCAATAATGTTTCTACGCATTTCTTTATTGTTGATGGTTGTAGATATGGAGCTGTTGCAAAAAGTTGAAAATAATAATCATACTGAGGATATAACTCATAATGATAAACTAATAAATCATTTCCATTTGCACTGTTGCTTGCCAGCGCTTCTAGGCGCTTTATAGTCTTTAATCCTCTGCTCTCTACATACTCTTTTATTTCATTACTATTTGTATCTACATAAATATCATCAAAACATTCAGCTTGTATTGCATGATCAATTATATATTCATATAATTTTTTTGAACATAACAGTTTAAAATTTTTCCCTGGTACCCTTTCTGAATTTTCTTTTATAGGGATAATGCATACTGTTCTCATATTCTTGCACAAGGTTTTATCAAAACCATAGCTCCTTTCTTAAATTTTAAGCTCATATATAATCAATAATTCATTGTATTTTTTCGTTAAAAAGGCTGTCAAAATCCACCCTCTCAAACACCTCTAACTTTCCTCCCCGTGTTGCATTCCATATCCTGATTCCGTGTTCCTCTGCATATCTTCTTGCCCTCTCATAATTTATCCTTGACTCCTCCATGGAAAACGGATTTGTCTGCTTATTTGCAGAATAGCCTTTTATAAAGTGATTAGAATCGTCATTTATATTTTTGGTATAAGAAAAATCTACACCTATTAGATAAATGTCTTTCCAGCCAAGGTAACACGCTAATTGCAACGCCGCATAAGTCACAGTATATCCCCAATAAACTTTTTTAGCAATATTTTCAGAAAACCCGATCCTTTCCGTATCTGGAGAGTTAACATGGGCATGAAAAGGATAAAGATTTTTTTGCTTTTTCAGCATCTCCCCTGCTGTATCTGCATAGAATTTATTCTCAAGCTCTAATTCAGATATTTCCTTCGCACATTCGCACATCAACTTGCGATCCCCACAGATATAATACCTCGGTCTCCATTTCGTTTTAGGAAAGGCCAGATAAATTTTGTTTACACCAATACAGGATTCGTGATTCTTCTCTAATAGGTCTAGGTCTTCCATGCGAAGGCTTGGACCTGTACAAACAATGAATCCTCTTTTCCCCTTTTCGGCGTCTTTAAATTTTAAAATATCTCTATTTTCATATTCCGCTATTCTATCAGAGAAATCGAAAGCATCAATCTTTTTCCAGTTCTGTTCCAAAGGTAAATCCAAATCCATAGCAGAAACCGTGACAAAAATATTGCCCTCTTTCTTGCCCGTCTGATCTAATGTTTCAATGATAGAGCAGTCCTTATATACTTCTTTATATTTTTTCAAGGCTTCTCCCTTAGTATGCGGCAATAAGTGGACTTGTTCGCAGCCAGAATTTACCAGGAAATTGTACAGTAATGTCCCAAAAAGTTCCGCTCCATATACTATATTACAAGCATTCCTGTCATACTCTATGGGGAGATTCTCAAAAATATTTTTGATACCATATCCCTGTATCTCAGAAGGATTATGCGCTAGTATAAAATATTGGTATACCCCTGCCTCTCTCATCTGCACTTCTATATCATGGTATTCGAATGGAGTAATAACTACAAAATATTCGGAAAAATCTTTTTGATATGTTTCAAAATCAACAACCGGTACCGAATGATATTTTGTACCTGTCAAACTCGGGTTATTATCGATAATCGCCTTTATATTTTCCGGTCCAATATAGTCTATAAAGCCTTTGCCTCTGAGCCCTGCTCCCCAAACTGCAAGTTTTTTGTCAACCCTCATTTTTTCCCTCCAACTCTTTTTCATAAAAACAGTCAAAACAAATATTCTTAATGTCAAGAACAGACATTTCAAAATTGCCGTACGGCTGAAAAAACACTCCGTCTACTTTAAAGTAATCTTTTAAATTCTCGCTTTCAATCTTACCAGACAGCAGCTCCCTATCTGGCTGGACATATTGTCTGCATTTATTTCTGCAAATCGGCGTTGGCAGGCATATATAGATTCCTTTTGCTCCACATGCTTTCACCATATCACATACCAGCCGTAAAGTAGTTCCTGTAAATATTGCCTCGTCAACTAAAGCAATCGTCCTTCCTTTCAACATATCCTCAATGGGAATTATCTTGGAACGTATTATCTGTTCTCTTGCACTGATGTCAGCGATTTGAAAACTACGGGTTGAGGTGTCCGGCTTCACCAGTGCCTGCAGATAGGGAATCTTCGTTTCTTCTGACATTCCCATTGCATAATATAATCCCGAAGAGGGAACTGGCACAACAATGTCAAGCTTGTCCAATATTTCTTGAGGAAGTGATCTTCCCAAAAGTTTTCCCAAATGGTAACGATATTCTCCAACCACCTTCCCATAAATATGATCAACTGGACTGCTCTTATAAATCAATTTGAAAGCACAGCTTTGTTGCTTTTTTAAAATGCGCGTTCCTGTCTCAACGTCAGAAATTATAAAGTCAGATTCTGAGATTCCTAATTGGATATGTGCTGGGCGATTCTCCAGATCGCTTGCCTCATCAATGTGGATCAAGTTCTCATCATATCCAAATTCTTTCGCTATTGTTCTTGCCCAGGTATACTTTGTCACCGGCTTTTGACTTGTGATGTGAACAATACCGTTCTTTCTTAGAGCCTGCTCAATTTTCAGAGCTACCTCATCAATTAGGACAGGGTATCGTACCTGTTTATTATCCAAAAAAATATTTTCAGCTTTTTCTAAGTTTTTAAGTACCTTTATCGGAAATGTTATCCTATCATTTTCATCATTATAGCCATATAAAATTGGTATTCTGACAATCAGGCTATTGTCATATTCTCCAACAATATCTTCTGCCAGACACTTTGTCTGTCCATAATAATTCTTGGGACATCTTTTTGCTAAATGATAGTAAGGCTCACAAGATTCCCCATCAAACACATAATCTGTAGAAATATAAATCAACTTTATATTTCTTGCTCTGCAGATCTGCGTCAATATTCTTGTTGTTTCCACATTCGCCTGATAGGCTAGGGCTTTGTTCTTTTCGCATACATCAGGATCAGCTATATTGGCCGTGTGGATAACTACTTGCGGTTTCTTCAGCTCAAAGTATGCGTCCACCATATTTTTGTCTGTAAGCTCTAGAAAGTCCATGGGAAGACTTGAATTTGGTCCTTTCACTCCTTCAACTGTATAGTTTCTTTTTAGAATATGGTAAACTTTTTTTCCCAGAAATCCAGATGCTCCTGTGACCAAAATAGAAAAATCTTCAATGCCAAAATCTCTTTTGGCCTTAATATATTCAAAGTATGAGTTAATACCTAAAATTCGTGATTCTGTAAAAACTGCATAAAGTTTCAACTGCCTCACCAACTGGTTTAGCGGAACTGTATACCATGTTTTTTCCATTCCATCCTGAGACAGCCGATTTTTTAATGCCGGGAGATCCGCTCTGACTATCTTCATCATACTGGCGTAGACGGCATCAGAATTTATATGCTTGCCTATCCCTGTCACCCTCATTGATGTACTTGAAAAACTAATGCCTGTAGAACCGTAATCACTTGCAGCTTTTATAGCCAAAACTGCACTGCCTCCACATGATAGCAAATCATAAACAGCAGTTTCCTCAAATATCAAATCTCCATCTAAAACAAGAATATCCTCATCCAAATCTTGTACTGCCAGACAAAGGCTATAGGAATTATCTGTGCTAAAGTATCTTTCGTTATAAATAATTTTGAGGGGATTTTTCTCTTGTATGGACTGTCTTTTATATCCTGCAACTATCACAATATCTTTAGTCTTGATACCGCAAGACTGAAGAATGCGTATTTGCCTTTCCAATATTGTCTCATTGCCAAAATTCAGCAGACATTTTGGTTTATCTTCAGTGAGCTTTCCCAGCCTGGAGCCTCGTCCGGCAGCCAAAATAATGACTTTCATTAGTCCTCTCCCAGTCCAAATAATTGCATCGTTTCTATATAATCCTCTACAAAATCAATCTCATGCCACTTCTGTTTTGTCACCAGATTAAAAAATTGATACTGCCCACAAATTTCTGTAATTGCAAGCGGGTACCATGTTTTCACGCTGCGTTCACTTAACAGAGCTTTTCTAAATGCTGGTATTGTATCTTTACCAACTTTAAAAATGCTGATATAAACAAAACCTGTATTCTGGTATTGCTTCCCGATCGCACTGACGAAACCATCTTTCGCCACTACGATGCCCGTGCTTTCCTGCAAGTCGTTTGAACGTTTGCTTAATAGCACATTGGCGTTAGGGTTTAAAATAATTTCTTCCAATAGCGGTCTGTCAAAACACAAATCAGCATCTAAAATAAGAACGTCATCGTCATCAACGGTCTGCAAAGCCAGACCTAAACTGTAAGAGTTATCTTTTTTATCATATTCTGAATTAACAATCAAATTAGGAGCAATGTTCTCCAACATCTCATACTGGTAACCCCCTACCACAAAAATGTGATCATAAGGAATTCCTGCTTCTTGCAGCAAACGAATCTCTCGCTCCAAAATTGTTTCTTTTCCTAGAGAAAGGAGACATTTCGGTCTGCCCTGTGTATATTCTCCCAAACGACTGCCTTTCCCGGCAGCCAGAATTATTGCTTTCATTTTTCAACCCCGTCAATATCTACATCAATTAATTTTATATTTGATACTGGATGAACTTTTCTTTTATCTTTCGGTGGCAGTTTCATATAATCGCCAAATTCATATGTAAGAAATTCCTCCTCAAAGACCGTACCAGATAACGCCTTGCCCTCAAACAGAAAATCCTTACTCTGCTCAAACCATTTCCTCATATACCCAAATCCTTTATTAGGAAGTGGCATTAAAACGATCCTAACTCTTTTTGTCCTTTTACTATTACTTTTTGCGATCATTTTCTTATAATGTCTAAAAATCCAATCCGTCGGAATTTTTGCAAGTATCCCAAATCCCAACCGTTTCCACGGCTTTTTATCAGCAATTTTTCCAACCTCTGACCAAAGAATCTTTCTAAGACAAAAACAGTGGAAATTATGCAGTGCACGCAAAAAATAGGAATCAGGAACTCCGTCTACTGGAAAAATATCAATAAAAACACCTTGCTCATACGGCATATGTTCCTGATGTTCTCGTAGAAAAAGAGTGTCCTTCCTTCTCAATTTTCCGTAGCTCCAACGGTAACCCTTGGTTTCCTCAAAATCCTGAAAATAAAATCGGGTTGTATCCAATTCTGTCTTGCATGCTTCTTTAAACTTTTCATACTCAGCGCGGAGCATAGCAATATCTGCATCGTCATCCCATGGAATAAATCCTCCATGGCGGACTGATCCCAAAAGCGTCCCGCCTATTATTTGATATTGGATTTCTTTCTTCCTGCAAATGCGATCCACTTCCAGCAACATTTCTAATTCAATCATTTGCAATTGCCGCAGAGTCTTATCGTCTAAGTGTATCATAATATATCCATTCCTTAACTATAGTAATATCACTAACAACATATTATTTCAATATTTCCTGCATCTGCTCTTCTAATCTTCCAATCCTCTCCGCCTGTTTCCTGCTTTCCTCTTCCAATTTCTCAATATAAGCATAGAGCAGATGCACCGTTTCTGTATTATTCAGATTATACAGCGACTGCTTCCGGCAAAGTGGAATAACACAGATTCCAACAGCCTTTGCTACAATGCTCTTTATCTTTCTTTTCAGGCTGGACAGCGACGGAGCAACCTCCATTTCCACATAAGCCATATTCCAACTCTGAGCCAGACTGTCCTGAAGGCGGTCCCGTTCAAACTCCTCTGCAGCAAATTTTCGGTTTCTCCCCTTTTCAAAAAAAGGCAATTCCGCATCTTTTCTTTTATCACTGACCTCATTCCGGATCTCTTCCAGAATACTTTCCAATTCCAAATCTGCCAATTTTCTGTTCCTCTCTTACTTCACAATCACAAATTTTCCACCAGGCTTTTCATGCTCTCTGTTACCTTATTCCATGCAAAATCTTGAGCGCGTAAAACCCCTTCTCTGCTTAATCTTGCACAAAATTCATCGTCTTCCATGAGAGTTTCCATACCCGCGCAGATACTTTCCACAGATTCTGGTTCTACCAGAATTCCGCTCTCCCCCACCACTTCTGGCAAAGAAGAAACATTGGAGGTCAGCACCGGCGTTCCACAGGCCATAGCCTCTAAAGGAGGCATTCCAAAACCTTCATATAAAGATGGAAATACAAAAGCCTGGGCCCCATTCATCAGGATTGGTGCTTCCCTGTCCTCTACGTATCCGGTAAAAATCACCTTTTTTTCCAGTTTCTTCTGCTTTACAGTTTCAAAAATACTCTCATACATCCAGCCCTTTCCGCCAGCCAGCACCAAGCTGGGGAGTCTGTCCTCCCCTTTTTTCTCTCTGAGCATGGCATAAGCCTCAATTAAACGCGTCAGATTTTTTCTGGGCTCCAGAGTACCCAAATAGAGGAAATAGGGGCCTGAGATTTGATATTTCTCTTTTACCTGTTCAACCTGTTCTGCACTATAATCAGGGTGAAATAGTTCCAAATTTACCCCATTAGGCATAACCGTTATTTTATCTTCCGGTACGTCCAAATACTTTACGATTTCCTTCTTGCTGAACTCAGAAACCGTCACAATGGCATCTGCTCTTTTGCATGAACCCTTTAAAGTAAGCTGGAGCCACTTTAAAGTCTTTTTACTGACTGTTTCCGGACAGGCTCTATAAGCCATATCATGTACTATGACAATTGTTTTTCCTGATACTCCCGGCGGTACAATAAAATTAGGAAATATTGTGACATCTCTTTTTTCACGGAAAAACCATCGGTATGGGATCGGAATAATCGGCCAAATAAGTTTATACAATACGTTGTGGAACCATGGGCAGGGATCCATTTTTACTCCATAATCTTTTTCATAGCACGTTACCTGTGCAAAGTTTTCTTTTGGACAGCCTAATGTAAAAAAATCGCAAATACATGAAATTTTTTTATCCTTTGCCAATTCTCGGATAACATGATCTGCATTCCAGGCAATTCCCGTCTTTTTCCCTTTTAAAAAAAGCTGTGACTCAAACGCAACCTTCAACGTCTCTTACCTCTCACTCTTCTGCCAATTTCTCATACAGCCTCAGAACAGCCTCCTGCATCTCCTCTATCCGGAAGCGTTCTCTGGCTCGCTTCGCAGCGGCATTTCCATACTGTTTTCTCAGCTCAAAATCATTGCTTAAAGTCTGCATGGCTTCTGCCAAAGCCTCTGCATCGCCCGGTTTTACTGTCAGGCCTGTTTCCCCATTTATGCTGACATAGGGTACGCCGCTGGGAAGGTCCGTATTGATAACCGGTTTTCCATATGCCATAGCCTCAATTTGGACAATTCCAAAGGCCTCGCTTTTCGCCACAGAGGGGAGTACAAATACATCGCATTCTCCCAAAGCTTTGCACAATTCTTTATCTGAAACATTTCCCGAGAAAGAAACCCGGTCTGCAATCGCCAACTGTCGGGCCAGTTCTTCCAACTCTCTTCGCATAGGGCCGTCCCCTACAATTTCCAACACTGTCCCTTCCGTCTTCGCCAGAGCTCTCAGCAGCACATCGCAGCCTTTATAGTATACCAATCGACCGATAAATAAAAATCGGCATGTTTCATTGGCTTGATTTTCTTCTATCGTCTTTTGGGCCAGATAGCGATCCGCGTTTTCTATAACATTTTTCTCCACTCCAAAAGGAATTACACAGCATTTCTGCCGGTATGGTTTTAAATAGGAAGAGCCTTCAATGTGACCTTCTGTTGCCACTACAATGGCATCAGCGCGTTTTAAAAGCCATTCCATCAGCGGCTTGTAGACTACCATAAGCCTTTTCTGTCTGACCACATCACTATGCCACCAAAGCACTACCTTACCTTTATATCTCGACAGCAGGCAGGCCAAATCCGCCAGGGGAAAAGGCAAATGAAGATGCACAATGTCTTTTTCTCTGGCTTTTTTTCGGAACTGTATTAAAAACGTAGGCGATGCAGGAAGAGAGCAAAATGTCCCCAAGCTGGCGCATCTGCGAACCCGGACTCCCCGAACCTTCTCAACGGTTTCCCGGCCTTTTACCTGACAGGTCAAAACCTCCATATCTGTCCTGTCATTCAGCCCTTCCGCTATATCCTGGACGACTCTCTCAATCCCTCCTGGCATCGGATAATACATCCTGCAGACCTGCAGGACTTTCACCTGTTTTTCCATTAATAAAATCCTCTCTTGTTATCGCCTGCGACTGTTCTGCGCTGAAGCCCTCGGTACTGTCTTCTATGAATAAAATTTTAATGGTCTTGAAGATCAATTCAATGTCCAGCCAAATGGAATAATTCTGTATATACATCAAATCCAGCTTTAATTTATCGTAAGCAGTAGTGTTATATTTGCCATATACCTGGGCGTATCCTGTCAAACCGCCTTTCACCTTCATGCGATATGTAAACTCCGGAATTTCCTTCGTATAAATCTCTACGTGTTCAATACGTTCCGGCCTTGGGCCAACCACGCTCATATCGCCTTTCAAAATATTGATAAACTGTGGCAGCTCATCAATCCGCAGTTTTCTGATTATTTTTCCTACAGGAGTAATTCTGGGGTCATCTTCCGTAGCGGGAATACACTTTCCGCCCTTTTCCGCATCTACCACCATACTCCTGAATTTATAAATAGAAAAAACAGCTCCATCTTTCGTGCATCTCTCTTGTTTAAAAAGCACCGGGCCTTTATCATAGAGTTTAATGGCTAATGCAGTCACAAGAAAAACCGGCGATAACACTACTAATGCGGTAATAGAAATAATTATATCCATTGTTCTTTTTACTGCCAATTGCTCAATGGTCAGTCCCTGATTTCTGGACAGCATAAGAGGAGTGTCAAACAAATGAAGGCTTTCCGCACTTCTAATAATAATATCTGATATTTTGGGAATTGTATACGTCCTAATCCCCTCTCCATAGCAATATTTTAGTATTTTGTTGCGTATGGTAGATGGAATATCGCAAATCATAACGCCTTCATACAATTTAACTTTTTGTTCAATAACCTCCATTCCAACCGTAACCGGAAGCAATTCCCCTATCTCGTATCGATCAGGACGATTATAAAGCTTTACCATCAAACTGTACACCGGATGATCCCCGTAAATCAACAGCAGCTTTTTAGGCGGATACAGCTTAATATAAATCCGATAGCAAATTACACTCCATAATGCAATAAAAATAATTTCGCCTAACGTCATAATGAGCAACGGAACCGGATTGCGGAACCGTTTTGTAAGAAGTGTAATCTGAAGGTACATCAGGATATTTGCACAGCCGCTTACCAGCGTCTGAGAGAAGATAATATTGAAAATCCTCAAATATCCAATGCGAAATCCGCCGTAAATCATGCTGAATACAATCAGGAATATTCCGTATACAGCTACAATCAACCAGTTTCCTGTACGATTATAGGGAAATTCCATTAATCCATTATAATACTTCAGCCACACATGCCAGTACATCGCCATCTCAGCCGAAACCAATGAAGCGCTGAATATGAAGCGAACTATCCGCTTATACTGTTCGTAACTTTTCATAGGTAAATTCAACTCTCCCTATCTTCTTTTCTGCAGGCGGCAACTCCCATGGACATTAAAAGTAAAAAAATCGGCATTACAATGGGAAGGTCAATATTAACCGTCGCTTGAGCCATATATCCTGCCATAGCACAGGCGATTCCCATGACATAAGGATTTTCCCTTTGCTTCTTGACCATCAGATAAAGCGAACTCAATAAAACGCCTATATAAGCTAACATTCCAACGGGCCCAACTGTAATCAAATATTGTAAATACCCGTTATGGGCGCTGTCATATATTTCTCCATATTTATTCAGCATCTCATATCCGTTATTCTGCTTTGTCAGAATACCAAAGGTATCCAATCCATACCCAAACAATTTATGGAGAGGCGAAAAATCCTTATAATTTTCTATAGCAATTCTCCAGATAAATCCTCTATGAGTGCCCCAGTCATCATTCCACAGCAAATAGTTGCCAATCTTCCCGTAGGCCTCTCCATTGCCTCTTATATTAATATCATAAAAGGCAAACAAAACTCCGCATACTGCCGCCCCAATGAGCACAGCCCAAATGCCAATCCATATCTTTGCAGCTCTTTTGTCTTTTTCTTCGGGCATTGCCGCTTTTGTCAAACCGCTTATATATAATACAGCAATTATCACCCATAATGCAATAACAATTACCCCCAGATATGGAAGTCCCACAATGGTTCCGGAAATAGAATCCATTCCAATTACTCTGTCAGGAAATTGGCTGTTAATCATTTGCAGCCCTTTTCCTACAGTCAGAAAAACCGCAAGTATTATCAGGTATCGAAAGCGCCTGTGCCTTGTACGCGACAAAACGAAGGGCAGACACACAAATATTGCCGCCAGACCCAAAAAAGCATTGTCACTGCGCGAAGTATATAACGCTACGAACCCCGTTGCCATACATAATAAATTTTTCAAAAAGGAAAACCTTTTTTCCTGCATTCCGAATAAAGCTGCTGCCAATCCTCCATACAACAGGGCAAATGCTGAAAAACTATTAACATTCCCAATTGTAGAAGTAAAAATGTCTCTGTGATTAGGAACGATGTCTATCTTAAATCCAAGAGGGTCCAAAAGAAAGTAATCCAATATTCCTAGCATACATACGAGAAATCCGCTAATAAGGAAAATATCCAAATGCCATGTCTTAAATACATAAAGTTTTGCTACAGCGAAAAAAAGTACGCCATACAAAAGCCACAGAAAAAGCCCTGAATATCTTCCTTCATTTCCCCAGAAGGCTTCATAAAAATAATCCGATGCAAAGGTGGAAATTATGGCAATCACTAAAAAAATCATTATGAACCATTCCGTCGCGTTCATTTTTTTTAATGCGTCTTTTGCTTTTACGGACTTCCATTTCTTTCTTTCTCCAGTTGGCGAAGTCTGCACTAAAAAAAACGCTTTTATGGCAAGAAGAATTACGGCCATTACAATTATGGTGCAGTAACAAAATTGATATTTCACATTCATAATGTCACTGTAAAAATTTCTATAATAAAGAGGAAAAATCCCCAGCAAAAGAAGCACTGCCAAATCCACAGTTCTTCTTAACAGCCACTCCTCATCACTCCATTTTGTCAATCCTTTTTCCCTATTTTTCCCTGGCATTTCTCATTCCTTTTTAAATCGTTTTCTTAATAGTATACCATTTTCTTTCTGTTTCCGCAACTTTCCCAGTTTCAAAAGTATTATTATTTCTTTAATATTTTATTAACGCTGCCTTATTCTTCCATAAAAAAGTGCGTGTTAGGTTGCTATGAAACCTTCATTCGCCCGATAAGTATGCGTCAATTTGTCAGAATCAGACAGGGAGCATTTAGTATCCGTGAGTATATATCGCCTATCTAGCGGCGGCCTTCTATATTAAAAAAACGCTCCGGAAGATTTCTCTCCCGGAGCGCCTTATTGGCAATTAGAATTGTTTACAGATTAAGAATTAGTCCTCAACCTTCTCGGTTGCAGCGTAATCCTTTACGCTGTACTTAACGCCGTCTACATCTACAGAAGTAGCGTTCTTCTTAACGGTACCGTTGCTGTTTACGATAACAGCAGTGCCAGCCTTAATAGCTACTACACGGTTGCCGTCTTTATCTTTCTTATCGCCATCATAGATGTCCTTGTCTACTACGAAGATTTCGTACTTGCTGCCGTCTTCTGCTTCCAGACGAACACAATCATCACCGTAGATAGCGCCCTTCATTAAGGTATTGCGGTAAGCTGCACCAGTGTTCTGGAAGTAGTAGGTGTACTCGTCGCCTTCATCACTTACAGTAGTCTTGCCAGTTACCATTGCGCCTTCGCCGGAGCCAGACTCAGTGCTGAAGTAGTAGATACCTTCCTGAAGAT
>CAMMNN010000024.1 GCA_946498245.1 uncultured Clostridium sp.
GCAGACTGTAAATCTGTTGCGACACGCTTCGGTGGTTCGAATCCACCTCCATCCATTTAGAAAATTTCATATTGGTAATATCGCGGGGTGGAGCAGTCTGGAAGCTCGTCGGGCTCATAACCCGAAGGTCGTAGGTTCAAATCCTACTCCCGCAACTCATGCCCAGATAGCTCAGTTGGTAGAGCAGAGGACTGAAAATCCTCGTGTCGCTGGTTCGATTCCGGCTTTGGGCATATTCTTTGTGGGGTATTAGCTCAGGTGGTAGAGCACTTGACTTTTAATCAAGTTGTCCGGGGTTCGAGTCCCCGATGCCTCATGAAAGCCGTTTTCCTGAAAAGGGAAGCGGCTTTTTTTGTTTCATAGAAACGAAGTTTCCCATGAAACAAAAAAGCTCTGCGAGGATTGCACTGCGGCGATGTGGAAGCTGTCGCAGAAGCGATCCGCCGCAGGCGAAGAATCCTTCATAGCAGGATTCTTTTTATACTTGAAATGCCTTTGTATCTGGGGTATATTAAGATATATATAGAAAATGCAGGTGGATAAAGTGGCGAATAGATTTGATGATAAAGTAGCTTCCGTCAGCAAGGCTCTGACGATTTTAGAGGAGTTAAGTAAAGAGCCGAAAGGAATGGGCCTGATAGACATCAGCAATAAAGTAGAAATGAATAAAACAACTGTATATCGCCTATTGACATCATTAATGGAAAAAGAATTTGTAGAGCAGGATGAGGCGTCAGGAAGATATTCTTTGGGGGTTAAGATTTTAAGTATTGCAAGCGCATTGTATGAAAAGATGGATATTCGCGCCCTTGTCAGAAAGTATTCCGGAGAGTTGTTGGAAGGGTTTTGCGGCAATGTATTAATCAGCCGGAGTCTGAATAAAGACTACATTTTAGTGGATCATATGGCCATTGGTACGGATCAGGCTTTTGAGATTCATGAGGGGGAAGCAATTCGGGGAAGTCAGGTAATTTTGCAGGCTTTTGTGGCTAATGGCGCTTTATGGCAACAGGGACGCAGTATGGCTCGTGGAAATTCTTTTCGGGAAGACGCGTCTTTGAGGCAGAAGATGAAGCAGATTGCCATCCAGGGATATGCGGAAGAAGACGAAGATTTAGAAGGTCTGCCGGCAATTGCGGCTCCAGTCTTTAATTTTTCTAAAAATGTCGTCTATGTGATCAGCCTTCATTCTTCATTGCTGGCGGATAAGGGGAACCAGTCAAAATGGATTTTATTTTTGCTGGAACTGACAAATCGAATTTCGGGGGATCTGGGATTTGTAAATTACATATAAAACTGAAAAATTTTTAAAAGTGCAGAAGCTTTGGCGGCGTTCTGCACTTTTTTTGTGCTAATTTTACTGTTTTCTTCTTTGGATTCTATTTTTCTCTTTCTGTATTTGGCATTATGTACTAGAAAAAATTTGATAATATCAGAAAAACTATTGACATTATCAATACAATATTGTATTGTGAAACTACAATAGTTTCGTATAGTGAAATATAGTTTCTAAAAATGAAGAAAGGAAGGTAGTATGGGAACTTACACAGGCAAAATCGAAGGGGGAAAGCAGGCAGACGTAATTGTTTGCGGAGGCGGCTGTGCAGGGGTTGCGGCTGCTATTGCCTGCAGCAGAAATGGGGCTAAAACGCTGCTGTTGGAAAAATCATCAGTAGTGGGAGGAACGGCTACCAGTGGTCTGGTGGGACCTTTTATGACATGTTTTGATCCAAAGGGTGAGAGGCAGATTATAAAGGGTATTTTTGATGAAATGATTTTGAGGATGGAAGAGAAAGGAGGGGCTATTCACCCTTCGAAGACTGGACAGGTTAGTTCTTATGGATGTTACATAAAATTGAGGCATAATAACTTAACGCCTTTTCATCCGGAAATATTAAAAATGGTAATGATGGAAATGCTGTTGGAGGCGGGAGTGGAAATCCATCTTGGCGTTAGTATTTTGGATGTAATAAAAGAAAATAATGTGATTCAGTCTATTATTGGGTTTGACGGGAGTAAATTAGTGGAGTTTTCGGGGAAGATATTTATTGACTGTACAGGAGACGCTTTTGTGAGCCTGAAATCCGGAGTTATCTGCGATATGGAGGATCCCCAAGAAGGGCTTCAGCCCATGACTTTATTCTTTTGGATTTATAACGCAGACGACAAGAAAATCGAAGAGTATTTAAATCAGGATGAGGAAAATAAATATCTCCCTTACCACAATCTCATAGAGGAGGCAAGAAAAAAGGGAAAATTTCCTATTAACCGCAATAAAATAGGTCTGTATCATATGGTAAATGAAGGAGAGTGGCGGCTAAATACCACAAGAATCCAGTCCTTAAATCCTGTAGAGGAAGAGGATATGAGCCGTGCTTACGCGGAGGGATTGAAGCAGATTGAATTTTTAATGGAATTTTTTAAAACTCTTCCGGGATTGGAATATGCAAGGATTGCTCAAAGCGGAGCTTTTGTGGGGGTTCGGGAGTCAAGAAGAATCCGAGGGCTTTATACTTTGAAAGAGCAGGATTTAATTGACAATACGAAGTTTGACGATGTCATTGCTCTCTGCAGCTATCCTGTGGATTTGCATCCGGCAAAGGGGGCGCTGACGGGAACCAGCTATAAGAAAGAAAAAACCGACGTAGCGGAAGTCTATGAGATCCCTTACCGTATTTTGGTACCAGAGAATATCGATAATTTGCTGACTGCAGGAAGATGCGTATCGGCAACCCATGAGGCATTGGGAGCGATTCGTATTATGCCGTCGGTATTTGCTATGGCTCAGGCGGCAGGAACGGCGGCGGCCTTATGCGTGAAATATGGATCCAGCCCTAAAAATTTAGATACAAAGGAATTGCAAAAAGTATTAAAAGAACAGAATCAGTGTTTAGAATAACAGCAAATGAGATAGGAGAAAGAGTATGAATATAACGACATTTTTAATTATTGCGGCATTTATTATTATTGTAGGACTGATGGTAAGCGATAAAATCAATGCGGTAGTAGCGCTGCCGCTGATGGCAGTAGTACTGTGCCTGATAGTAGGGGTACCTTTTAAAACAATTATGAACGATGTAGTTGGGAAAGGGATCCTGGGACTTTCCGATGCAATTTTCTCAACTTTAATTGCAGCGATTTTAGGTGAAGTGATCCGAAAAACCGGAATTGCGGAAAAGCTGATCCGCAGCGCGGCGGAATTAGGGGGTGATAACCCTTATGTAATGGGAATCTTGTGCTTTTTGGCATGTGCCTTCTGTTTTATCGGTTTAAGCGGAGTCGGAGCTAAAATTATGCTGGGGCTTATTGTATTTCCTATTATGCTTTCTGTCGGCGTCCCCAAAGTTATTGCAGCCTTTGTCATGCTGGCAGGAACATCTATTGGGTACTTTATGAATGTGTCCAGATGGACATTTATCGGGAATCTGGTGGGTTTGGAAGCGACGGATCCTTTAATTAAGAGCACAGCGACTATGGTTATTATTCCTGGAATTATTATCAGCATTCTTTTAATAGTGGCTGGAATCAAAATAAAAGGCCCTGTATTTTCCTGGGCGGCAAAGAAGGAAAGCAGAGACAATACAAAGGACGTTCCCCTTTACGCAGTACTGGCTCCGGTGATTCCTCTTCTTCTTGTTTTCTGCTTCCAATGGAATGTGAATACTGCTTTAATTGTGGGGATTATTTATTCTGTAGCAACAACTCAGTGGAAAAACAAATTTCGGGGAGTTTTGGATTTAATAAATAAATCGGCTTACGACGGATTTGCCAATGTTGCGGTAACTGTTGTTTTGATGATGGGAATCGGAATGGTATTGGCAGCGGCAAAGCAGGAGGCTCTTTTAAGTCCCATTCAGACATTGCTGACGGCTATAGTTCCAACTTCCACCATTCCAGTAATTTTATTATTTGGTTTCATAGGTCCGTTTTTAACCATGTACCGGGGTCCCTTAAATCCTTGGGGATTAGGAGCCGCTTTAATCGGGATTTTACTTACAACCAGTCTTCCTTTGGGGCTTATTGTTACTTTGGCATGGCTGTATGACTATTACGTTGCAGTAAACGATCCGACGGCATCTCAGGTTACATGGGCCTGCGGCTATCTCCAAATCGGCGTAGGAAAATATACCAGAGGAACATTTTTAGTAGACGCCCTTTTTGTGCTGGTAGGGGTTATTATGGCGGTAATAATTTTTATGTAATAGGGGGCGTAAAAATGGCAGGAAAAATCAGAATCGGCATTGATGTAGGGGGAACCTTTACAGATGCCATTGCTCTTGACAATGACACATATCAGATTATTGGAAAGAAAAAAGTACCCACAACTCATGGGGCAAAAGAAGGAGTTACCAGAGGGGTAATCGATATTCTCAATCTTTTGCTGGAAGAAATACAATGCAACGCTGATGATGTGGTATTTATCGCCCACGGAACGACTCAGGCCACCAATGCGCTTTTAGAGGGTGATGTGGCGGATATTGGAATTATAGGAATGGGGAGCGGTATTGGGACGGCCAAGATCAAAACGGATACAGATGTGGGAAATGTTTCATTGGAGGACGGAAAGTCCATAAAGACATCCTATTACTTTTTAAATACGGGAAACGGTATTGAAAAAGAAGAGGTAAATCGGATTTTAGATGAGTTTGAGAAGGACGGAAAAAATGTGGTCGTAGTCAGCGAAGCATTTTCCGTAGATGATCCTTCCAATGAACAGAAAGTCTCGGAAATGATTTCAGAACGAAACATGATCCCAACGGCTACCCATGAATTATCTAAGCTTTACGGTCTTCGGGCCAGGACGAAAACGGCAGTCATTAACGCTTCGATTCTTCCCAAAATGATGCAGACTGCGGCTATGACAGAACAGGCGGTAAGAGATGCCAAAATAAAGGCCCCTTTAATGATTATGAGAAGCGACGGCGGAGTAATGCAGGTAGATGAGGTAAAAAAAAGGCCTATTTTGACAGTGCTCTCCGGGCCGGCGGCAGGGGTAGCAGGGGCTCTGATGTATGAAAAGATTTCCGACGGAATTTTTCTGGAAGTAGGCGGGACAAGTACTGATATTTCTGCTATACAAAATGGAAAAGTTATTACCAAATATTCAAAAATCGGAGGCCACAGTACCTACGTCAGTTCTCTGGATATTCATACAGTGGGAATCGGCGGCGGAAGTATGGTACGGTTTAAAGGGAAGAATATTATTGACGTGGGCCCGAGAAGTTCGCATATTGCAGGGCTTTCCTATGCCTGCTTTGCAGATCCGGAAGAATTAAAGGGCTCTAAGGTGATTCACGTGACGACACCAAAGGATAAGACCGACGATTTTCTGGCTTTGGAAACTCCAAAGGGAACCAGATATGCCATTACTTTAACGTGTGCTTCAAATCGCCTTGGATATATGCCAGAAGGGGATTACGCTAAAGGAAATGAGGAAAGCGTCAGGATTGCTTTTGATATTTTAGCAGAAACCTTTGGGAGAACGGCGGAAGCGATTGCCGGTGAAATCGTAGAGATTGCTTCTAAAAAGGTTATACCGGCAGTCAATGAATTTATAAAAGAATACAATCTGTCCCAAAGCTATTTGATCTTAACAGGAGGGGGCGGCGGAGCCAGTACAGTGGTTCCGGCAGTGGCAAAGAAAATGAATCTGAAATTTAAAATTGCTGAAAACGCCCCTGTTATTGCTACAATAGGCGCAGCTTTGGCCATGGTAAGGGATTCTGTGGAAAGAACCATTGTAAATCCTACCCAGGCGGACATTCTGCAAATAAGAAACGAGGCGGAGCAGGCGGCTATCCGTTCCGGAGCGTCGCCCTCTACCATTGAAGTGACGATTGATATTGATACGGCAAAAAATATTGTAAAGGCTGTGGCTGTAGGGAGCACGGATTTAAGCGCAAAGGTATCCAGAGGAAAGGGATTGCCTGATGAAGAATTGGAAAAAATAGCAATGGGGGCATTCAGCCAATATGATAGCTGCAGCGCAGAAAAAGTTTTTTCTTCTTCTACTTTGCACGCCTTCCGCATTTACGGAGAGAAGAAATCAAAAATTCCTTTTTTGAAAAAGAAGGCCCATTTTGTCTGCGTAACAGACAGCAGCGGGGTTATAAAACTGAATGTAGAAGGCGGAGATTGTTATGAGTACCAGGGAAGGGAAAAAAGCGGACTTGTGAGAGAAATTGAAGCCCATATGAAGTTTGACGAATCCGGCAAAACATCTCCTATGATTTATTTGTTAATTAATGGGAAAATAGCGGATCTTTCAGGACTTGACAGTTTGGAGCAGATTTCTTCTCTGGCTGATCTGGAGCTTCAGAGGCTGGGAGAAGGGGAAACCTATATGGCAGTATTAAAAAAGAGATAGAAGGTAATGTTATGGCGGATACAGATTCAGAAGTAAAATGGGGAATGAAAATTTTTGACCAGTTTGCCTTTGGTGAAAGACTGCCGGAAGCAGAGAAAAAGGGGATGATTTTGGAAGCAATTCAGTTGGGAAAAAATCGGGCAAAAGAAATAAGAGGCGAATTTGGAAAAAGGAGCTGCAGAGAGCTTTTCAGACAGTTTGGCGTTGAGATTCAGTTAGAAAGCAGCAAGAGAGGTACTAATGAGGATTACGTCAAATTTGCTGAGTTTTACCCAAAGAGCAAAAAGATTATTCTCAACGGAAGCGCATTAAAGAGGCTCAACAGAAAATTAGATAGTGGACTGGCAGAAGAAATTATACTGTGCCATGAATTGTACCACTACTTTGAGATGGAAAGATGGGGGAGAACAGGAGAACAATTTATAAGAACTGTAAAGCTTTTTGGATGGATTCCAGTAAAAAGGAGAATGATTCCGGCGGCAGAGGCAGCGGCCAACAGTTTTTCAAAGGAATTTCTCCAGTTGGATTTTGATCCTCAGATCATTGAGGAGTATTATTTTGCAGAATAAAAGAATGGAATAGTTTGCATAAGGCGCACCCGTTGCACAGAAAAATGGCTGCTGGCACAGCCACAATCTGAAGCGCGAGTGCGCTGCTGCATACTGTTTTAATTGCGGTACTGGGAAGGGGGCATTTGGTATTTCTTTTTAAACGCTTTGGAAAAAACAGCGGGATCACTATACCCACAGGCAGAGGCAATGCTTTCAATGGAAAGATTAGTTGCTGCTAAAAGTTCTGCGGCTTGTTTTAAGCGATAATTAGAAATAAATTCTTGAGGAGAACAAAAAAATGCTTCTTTAAACAGTGTAAAAAGATAATTGCGGCTGATTCCAAGATAGGAAGCAATTTCCGACACATGAATAGGATTTGAATAATTTTGTTTGATATATTCCATGGCTTTGGAGACATAGAAATTTTCATGTTCAGACAGATTTTGACATTGAGGTTTGGATTCATTTCTCAACTCTGACAAAAAGGAAGCTAAAAGAGATTGTCTCAGCAAAACCTGATCAAAGGTACCCTTTGAAGAGATTAACATTTGTCGGGCAATGGAATGTATTTTAGAAGAATGGTCACAGGAAAAAATAAGGGGTTCCTGGAGCAGCCCCATAGAAGATACTAGCGCTGGAACAATTTTCCCGGAAAATCCAACCCAAAGATAGGACCAGGGAGAAACAGTATCCGCCTGAAAGGAAGCGGAAACTTTTGGAGGGATCAGTAGGGCTTGATTTTCAGATAAAGAATATTGGGAATTTCTCAGAGACACAATCCCCTGACCTTTTAAAACATAGTGAATCATGTATTGAAAGCGAATGGAAGGTCCGGACATCTGATCCGGAAGGCAGTCGGCAGTGCTGCAGAAACTGAGATATAAGTCTTGAAAAAATCCATCGTTAAGGAGAACTAATTTTTCCTCATTCATATGTTACCTCTTTTCGGGCAAAGAAGGCGGAGCGCTTTTTTTCAGGGAGCGGATATAGTCAATAGGATTCATTTCCGGGTGCTCTATGGTGTATTTTCGGTATTGGGACGGGGAGGAAAGGTATTTTCGTTTAAAAGCTTTGGAAAACACATCACTGTCCCGGTATCCGCACAAATATGCTATTTCGCTGATGGAATACTCTGTGGTGGTTAAAAGTTCTCTGGCCCGTCCTAAACAAAAATTGGATATGTATTCTTGGGGCGAATGATCCATTGTCTCTTTAAATAAGGCGCAAAGGTAAAAACGGCTGATTCCCAAATAATTGGCCACATCGGATACTTTGATGGCATTTGAATAGTTTGCCCGGATAAAAGCCAGAGCTTTTGTAATATAGTAGTTGGATTTCTTCTCTGTCTCTTCATTTTCAAAATGTCCCTGGGATTTTTGATAAATTTCTTTTGCCAAAATGCTGAGAAAAGAAAGCAAAAGGGAGTACTGAAAAAGAGATGGAGCGTCAGAAGCGGGGATTTGAAGCAATTCTTCAATTATGGATACCAGTCCGTCGCTGCTGCTGAATGAAAAAATAGGATTTTTTCGTGAAATTCCAATCTGCTTTACAATTTCCTGAGCTAGATCTCCATTAAATCCGATCCAAATATAACTCCAGGGATTGGCGGTGTCCGCGCAGTAATAAGTAGACAACCCAGGCTCAATCAGAAAGCCTTGTCCGGAATGGAGGCGGTATTCCATGTCGTCTGTTTTAAAGATACCTTGTCCGGACAAAATAATATGAATAAGGTAGTTTAACCTTACATCAGGGCCGAAGCTGTGACCAGGGTGGCAAATGGATTTTCCACCTGTACATAGATAGAGAGCACCAGTAAAGGAAGGGGCTGGAAAAACGACATTAGCATCTTCCATAGAATCACCTCCTGATATATACATATTATCACAACTCACTTAAAAAAGATAACACATTTTGACGGATAGAAGTTACATTTGTTTCTAACTGGAAGAAAGCGTAGATTATATAATGAAGGTGTAACAGGGAAACGCAAAAAAGTGGAGGGCGGTTTTTATGAAGACAAGAAAGAAAATGTTAATGGGTTTGGTTTCTGCAGCGGCAGTATTGATTTCTGCTTGTTCGGGAAATTCTCAGTCCAGCCAAAGCGGGGAAGAGAGCGCAGCTTCCGGCGGAAATGATACGCTTACAGTAACGATTTGGGACAGCGGACAGAAAGACGGAATTGACAAAATAATTGAAGAATATACGGCGGCTACGGGAAATAAGGCAGAGGTTCAGGTGGTTACATGGGATCAGTATTGGACTTTGCTGGAGGCAGGCGCTTCCGGCGGTGATCTCCCCGATGTCTTTTGGATGCATTCCAATGAAGCGGAACGGTATATGAAAAACGGGATTTTAATGGATCTGACGGATCGGGTAAATTCCAGCACAAAGTTGGAAATGGACAAGTTCCCGGAGGAGATTAAAGAGTTATATCAGTATGACGGAAAGACTTATGCTATCCCTAAGGATATTGATACCATTGCGTTATGGTACAATAAAACGCTGTTTGACGAGGCAGGAGTATCTTATCCTGATGAGAGCTGGACATGGGACGATTACTATAACGCGGCTGTACAACTGACAAAAGAGGACGGAAGCGTTTATGGAACGGCTATGAATCCGAGCAACAATCAGGATGGCTGGATGAACATCGTTTATTCTATGGGAGGAAGTGTTCTCAGTGAAGATAAGACCAAATCCGGCTTTGATAGTCCGGAAACAATTGCGGCTATGAATTATGTAGACAGCTTAGTAAAAAATGGAATGCCTTCAGCATCTACTATGGCGGAAAATGCCAATGACGCTATGCTCAGTTCCGGAAAGATAGCTATGCTGCCGCTGGGATCCTGGATGGTTGCTCCTATGAAATCCAATGAATACGTTGTAGAAAATTGTGCTGTAGCAGTATTGCCAAAGGACAAGGATACAGGGAGAAGAGTTTCCATTTATAACGGATTAGGCTGGGCTGTAAACGCCAACACGAGCAATCCGGAAGCGGCGTGGGAGTTAGTAGAATGGTTTGGATCAAAAGACGGGCAGACCCGTCAGGCGGAGTTGGGAGTATCTATGTCCGCTTACGACGGAGTTTCTGACGGATGGAAAGCAAATACCGAAGCATTTGACCTTCAGCCTTATTTGGATATGAGAGAAGATGTGGTATTCCGGCCCTATACTGCCACTACCGTTACATGGGAAAATAAGATTACGGAAGATTTGAAGGAAGCATGGAACGGAAATATGACCATGGAAGAGGCGTGCAAAAAAGTTGCTGAAGACATGAATCAGATTCTTGCGGAAGAAAATCAATAGAGATAAGTTAAAAAGAAATATGTAATTTTTTGAAAAAAGACGCAGAAACGAGGGATGTTTTTACGTCTTTTTTCTTTTTTTGTAAGTTTTCTTTTCTTGCCATAGGAGTTAAATTCTGATAGGATAGACGTAATTGAATGGAGGATTTTATGACTAACAGAAGGGGAAAAAAGAAAAAAGAGACATATTTGTGGAATACCATTATGGTAATCTGCGCCATCTGTACAATTTTACTGGCTGTTTTGGTAGTTGTTACGGTTTTTAATAAAATCAAAAAGGACTCTTCTCAATGGGAAATTGGAGAAGAGAGTACGTCTTCTGAACTTGTAATCGAAACGGAGGCTGTTTACGGCTGGGTAGAAACCGAAGAAGGGACAAAATTCCGGGAAGAAGACGGATCTTTTGCTCAGAATACCTGGAAAGAGTGGAATCAGGGCTTGTATTATCTCAATGAAGAGGGAATTATGGAAAAATCCAATTCCATTGCCTTAGACGGACAGATCTTTACCTTTTCAGATACGGGTATTTTAAAAGATATTCAAATTGATTCGTCCTATACGGCCATGAGTCCAGAGGAACAGGAAACGGGAAAAGAGAGTATAGTAAGAAGCAGCGAATTTTACGCTTATTTGGATACAAATTCTTCATACGAAGGGGAATTTTATCCCATTGTTTATAAAAAATCGGCTTCTGAAACAGAAGAATATCTGGGAGGGGAAAGAGTACCGGAGGTTTCTTCGGAGAACTCTCTTTTGATTTCCGATGGATGGATTTATTATCTTCCTCAAGTATCGGGATCCAGTGCTGTGCTTCCGTCTATGGAACAGGGGGTTTGCAATAAACTGTTCCGTATGAGGCCGGGAGAGAGCAGCAAGGAATTAATCGCTTCTGAGGTGACAGGGTATTTAGCTGTAGACGGAGGAATCTATTACGCTTCCGGAGGCGGCATTTATAAAGCAGAAACGGGAACCCAATATCCGACGGGAGAGGGACAATTCCAAATCCGTATTGAAAATGACGCGTGTTATTTATTAGACGGAATGGGAAATCTGGTATCCGGCAGCTCTTCGGGTATGAAAGTCATTGGAGACAGACAGTATAAACTGGATAATGGAAAAATTTCCTATGTACAGGCGGCGCCTCAGGAAAAAGACGGTGTAACCTATGAACTGAAAAACATGAATGGGAAAAACGCCCTTTGCTGGAGGGACGCTTCCGGCCAAAGCGGAACTTTAGCCCAGTCGGATTATGGAATTAATAGTTTCTGTATCGCGGAGAACTGGATTTATTACAGTGCTTACGTAAAACAGGGAGAAAACGGGGAACGGTTCAGCCAGATTTACCGGGTTACTTTGGACGGTACGGGAAGGCAGACTGCCAGCGAGGTATTTGCCGGCAATATTTTAAATCTGTATTATTATCAGGAAGAGAGAACCATTTACGGGGAGTATTCCCCTGAAAGCTGGAAATCCGCCTACAGCCAGATTGTAACGGTAGGTCTGGACGGAACCGTGAAAAAAGTTGATGATTCCTCTGTGAGAACTTCGGCTGCCAATGAAAATATGGTTTTGGAGCTTTTGTTGGCCAGCGATGGAACCCTTACCTGCTATGAGAACCGCTGTCAATGGGATGGGACAGCCCAGACATGGAAAATCTTGGAATCCAGGCCCATTCAGTTTTCCAATGCTGTTCAGGAGACAGTCGCTTCCAGCGTTTTATTAAATGATGATTCTTCCGCAGGGGGAGGAGAGAGAGAAACAGAAGCCTCCACGGAAGCCGCTTCGGAAGGGGCTTTGGAAACAATGCCTTCAGAGGCTCCTGCTGAAACCCAGCAGACGGCTCCCGCCCTGCCTCCGGAAACGTTAGAAACACCGCCCTCAGAGAATATTCCAAGACCGGGAGAAGTTATTGGAGGAGAAGCACCCGGAACGGGCCAAAGCGGGACGGAACGCCCTTCAGAAACTGTTGGAGGACAGACAGAAACCAGTCCTGTTGTAATTATTCCGGCTTTATAGAAATTTGTTTTATGTCTAAAGGAGATATTAGTGTCTTTATTTCAAAAATATGTTGAAGTGTACAGCACTTTAAGTATGGAAAAATTTTTTGCTGCAAAAAATATTCTTGCAAATAACAATATTTCGTACAAAGATACAAGTACAAATAATCAGTTGAGACTTTCATTTAATAATATGCGTGGGGATAATTGCACATTGTCCCGTGATGGAACTGTAAAAACCAACTACAGTCTATCGGTTAAAAGAAATGATGAGCATAAAGCAAGAAATCTTCTTAAATCCATATAAAACCACTAAAAACAGGGCTGGCTTGACCAGCCCTGTCTAATATATATGAATTATAGGATTTTATTCATCAAATTCCACTATGACGTAATACCCTCTGGAATTTTCTCTCACATCTTTTACGGTTCCGTATTCGGAACGGATCCGGTCCCGGTTGGAATAGCAGCCCGACATTGCCACGGCGGGATCAATGATATAGCTGTAGCCGCTGGTTCCATCTCTTTCTATAATCTTTACGGTGTCTCCGGGTTTTACCAATCCGGGGCGTTCCATCTTAAATTCTTCTGTTCTCATGGAATAAGCCTCCCTTGTTGAAATAATTGTAATTCTGTTTTATATTATAAAAGATGTTGGGCCTTTGTCCCTGTGTTATTATAAATCAAGGGGAAAAGAAAGAAAAGGAAAATCTGACGAATAGGAGATGCGGCTTGAAAACAGGACTATTGGAACAATTAATGGAATACGGGGAATCGGATTACTACCCCTTTCATATGCCCGGGCACAAAAGGGAACCTTTGGAGTTTCCGAATCCTTACGCTGTGGATATTACGGAAATAGAAGGCTTTGATAATCTTCATAATCCCCAGGGAATTTTAAAATCTTCTATGGAATACGCATCAGAGATCTATGGGAGCGGGGAGAGCTGGTATCTGGTAAACGGCAGCACTGCAGGAATATTAAGCGCAGTCTGCGGACTGACAGAAAGAGGCGGCTCCATCATTATGGGGCGAAACTGTCACCGATCCGCTTACCATGGAGTTTTCCTCAATGAATTAAATGTGGAGTATATTTATCCACAATTAATTCCGGAATGGGGGATACAAGGGGGAATTTCGCCGGAAGATGTGGAAAAAGCCATAAGAAATTGTCCCAAGGCCCAGGCAGTTCTTTTGGTATCCCCGACCTATGAAGGAATTGTTTCTGATATAAAGGAAATTGCAGGGATCTGCCATAAGGCCGGCATTCCGTTAATTGTGGACGAGGCTCATGGCGCTCATTTTCCTTTTGCGTATCAGGGGGGCTTTCCCGTTTCTGCTTTGGAAATGGGGGCCGATGTGGTGATCCAGAGCCTTCATAAAACCCTTCCTTCCTTTACTCAGACGGCAATCCTCCATTTCCGAAAGGGGTTTGGGAGAATGGAAGAAGTAAAGCGGTATCTGCCTATTTTTCAGACCAGCAGCCCTTCCTATCTTTTTTTAGCTTCTATGGATCGGTGTATTCGGATAATGGAAGAAGATCAGGGAAACCGTTTAAAAGAGCTTGCCTTGTGGCTAAAGGAGATTCGGGACTTATCTATGGAATTGGCCTGCCTTGAGATCCTTCCCTCAGACTGGAAAGGCCAATACGGAATTTACGATATGGATCCTTCAAAATTAGTAATTTCCGGTAGAAAAGCCGGGGTCAGCGGAAAATGGCTGGCGGACAGACTGCGCCGGAACAGTCATTTGGAAATGGAAATGGCAGGAACCGATTACATTTTGGCTATGACCAGTCCCTTTGACAGAAAGGAAGGACTGGAAAGGCTCTGGAAAGCTTTAAAAGCTTTGGATCAGGAAGCTGCGTCTCTGGGTTTGTGGAAAAATATAAGGCAGAATAAGAAGGACACTTGCAGTAAAACAGAAATTTATCTGGGATCCCAGAGAATGAAAGGAAAGGCTGCCCTGACGATCTATGAAGGACGGCGGCGAAAAACGGAGGAAGCGCCTCTGAAAGAAGCCATAGGAAGAATCAGCGGGGAATTTGTTTTTGTTTACCCGCCGGGAATCCCGATTTTGGCGCCGGGAGAGGAAATTACCAGGGAAATTGTAAACCAGATTGAAGAATACAAACGGAAACATCTGCCGGTAGAGGGAACGCCGGACAGTTCGGCGGAGTATCTGAAAGTTTTGATTGGAGAATCGGAAAACAATGGGTAAGATATTTTATATTATGGGAAAAAGCGCAGTAGGAAAAGATACTGTTTATAAAGAAATTTTAAAAATGCTGCCTGAGTTAAAAACGGTAGTTCCTTATACCACCCGGCCTATCCGCACAGGGGAACAGAATGGCAAAGAGTATTATTTTACAAGCCAGGAAGAAAAAAGAACCATGGAAGATGCCGGAAAAATCATTGAATGCCGGACATATCAGACCATGATGGGGCCATGGAGCTATTTTACGGTGGACGACGGCCAGATTGATTTAGAAAATGCCTATTACCTTATGATTGGTACTCTGGAGTCTTATGAGAAAACAAGGGCTTACTTTGGGGCGGAGGCTTTGGTACCTGTTTATATTGCAGTAGAAGATGGGATCCGCCTCCAAAGAGCTTTGGATCGGGAAAAATTACAGGAAACGCCTCGTTTCGACGAAGTCTGCCGCCGGTATCTGGCGGATGAAGAGGATTTCAGCAAAGAAAATATAGAGCGGTGCGGCATTAAAGAGTTTTATGACAATACAGAATTAAAACGGTGTATTAAGGAGATAGCAGAGAATATCCGCCACGAAATGTCCGGTGAAACAGGGCTTTTATAGGTTTGAAGGAGAAGACGATTTAAAAATAAATGATTATAGGACGAAAAAATGCTGGTAAGTAGTAGAATCGCAGAAAAGGGCATGATATAATTTAAGTGTTGTCCAACCGATACCCGGCAACGGGGGGAGGTGATAGCTATAGAACTACTACTTACCTTTATTATTTCTGTCGGAGCAGGTGTGGCTTGCCACCTCATCTGCAAATGGCTGGATAGAAATAACAAGGACAACAAATAGCCTGGTGGGTGCTTTGCCACGATAAAAGAAAAGAAGAAGCCCTCGACTGTGCGGGAACACGGTCGGGGGCTTCGCCTTTTAGCTATAGATATACTGCTTACCTTTGCCTACTGGCATTATAGCATATGCAAATCCCCAATGCAATATTCAAAACGAAACAGGGCTTTTATAGCTACATAAAATATGCTATAATCGGTAGGGATAGTGAACAAGAAGGAGGTATGAGAATGCTTACATTTCAGAATATTATCGGCCAGCAGGCGATTAAAACCCATTTTGAAAACGCGGTTTCAGCGGGGAAGGTGTCTCATGCCTATATTCTCAGCGGGGAAGAGGGAATGGGAAAAATGGCCTTGGCAGAGGCCTTTGCTTTGGAACTGCTGTGTGAGAACCCCAAAAACACTCCTTGTATGGAGTGCCATTCCTGCAAGCAGGTGATTTCCCACAACCATCCGGATTTAATTTATGTGACTCATGAAAAGCCGGCAAGTATCGGCGTAGATGATATTCGGGAGCAGGTAAATGATACCGTCGGCATCCGGCCCTACAGCAGTCCGTATAAAATATATATTATTGATGAGGCGGAAAAAATGACGGGGCAGGCCCAGAATGCTTTGCTGAAAACCATTGAAGAGCCCCCTTCCTATGTGGTGATATTGCTTTTAACGGCAAATCAGGAGGCCTTTCTGCCGACTATCCTTTCCAGATGTATTCAATTAAAGCTGAAACCCTTAAAAGACGGGGAAGTTAAGGAATATCTGACAGTGGAAAAAGGAGTGCCGGAAGAGAAAGCGGATGTTTATGCAGCCTTTGCCAGAGGAAATTTAGGAAAAGCCGTCCATCTGGCGGAATCAGAGGAATTTCAGGTAGTATACCAGACCATGCTGGCCCTTTTAAAGCATTTAAGGGGAATGGATATTGCAGAATTAATGGAGACGATCCGGAAGCTGAAAGAGGATAAATTAAATTTAGATGAATGCCTGGATTTTATGCAGCTTTGGTACCGGGACGTTTTGATGTTTAAGGTAACAAAGGACATTAACCTGTTGATTTTTAAAGAGGAGTACGCTTCTATCAACGATATGAGCAAAAACAGCAGCTATCAGGGTCTGGAAGCCATTTTGGAAGCCATTGACAAGGCAAGGGTACGGCTGAAGGCAAACGTAAATATGGAACTGGTAATGGAATTGATGCTGCTTGTTATGAAGGAGAATTAGTGAATGATAAAAGTAATAGGAGTTCGTTTCCGGACAGCCGGAAAGGTATATTTTTTTGATCCTGCAGGCCGGGACATTAAAACAGGGGATCACGTAATTGTAGAAACGGCCAGAGGGATTGAGTACGGCTACGTGGTTCTGGGAACCAGGGAAGTAGAGGAAGAAAAGGTAGTACAGCCCTTAAAATCAGTGATCCGTATGGCTACTGAGGAAGATCAGGCCATAGAAAAAAGAAATAAGGAAAAAGAGAAAGAGGCATTTAAAATCTGCCTGGAAAAGATCAAAAAAAGAGGGCTTCAGATGAAGCTCATCGACGCAGAATATACCTTTGACAACAATAAGGTATTGTTTTACTTTACTGCAGACGGACGGGTGGATTTCAGAGAGCTGGTAAAGGATCTGGCTTCCGTATTTAAAACCCGTATTGAGCTGCGCCAGGTGGGAGTAAGGGACGAAACGAAAATCATAGGGGGAATCGGAATCTGCGGCCGCGCCCTGTGCTGCCATTCCTATCTCTCAGAATTTGCTCCTGTGTCAATTAAAATGGCAAAGGAACAGAATCTGTCATTAAACCCTACTAAGATTTCCGGCGTCTGCGGCCGTCTGATGTGCTGCTTAAAGAATGAAGAAGAAACCTACCAGGTATTAAACAGCAAGCTTCCGGGAGTAGGGGATTTGGTTACTACACGGGACGGATTTAAGGGAGAGGTTCACAGCGTAAACGTGCTGAGGCAGTTGGTAAAAGTAGTAATTACTGTCAATGATGAAAAAGAAATCCGGGAATATAAAGCAGACGAAATCCGCTTTAAAGCCAGAAAGAAAAAAGAAAAGGTGAAAGTGGAGGATGCAGAGTTAAAGCAGTTGGAAGAATTGGAGAAAAAGGAAGGAACTGCAGAAAAAAAGGAAGGAAAGCCTAGACAGAATGGCAATAGATCTGAAGGAAAACGAGCGCGTTGACGATTTGCAGAGAAACGGATATGGGATTATCCAAAACCCAAAAGCATTTTGCTTTGGAATGGACGCTGTCCTGCTGTCAGGATTTGCCTCTGTCAGACAGGGAGAATCCGCTTTGGATTTGGGAACAGGAACAGGGATAATCCCTATTCTTTTGGAAGCAAAGTCCCAGGGCCGCCATTTCACAGGTCTGGAAATCCAGCCGGATATGGCGGATATGGCCCGCAGAAGCGTTGCTTACAATCATCTGGAAGATAAGATAGACATTGTAACAGGCGATATTAAGGAAGCCTGCAAATTGTTTTCCCTTGCTTCCTTTGATGTAGTTACCTCCAATCCCCCATACATGAATGATTCCCATGGGCTGAAAAATCCGGATATGCCTAAGGCCATTGCCCGCCATGAAGTACTGTGTACTCTGGAAGACGTTGTGGGAGCTGCGGCGGGTCTTTTAAAACCGGGCGGGAGATTTTACATGGTTCACAGGCCCCATCGGCTTATTGAAATCATTTCCGCATTGACGAAATACCGGCTGGAACCGAAACGGATGAAAATGGTCCATCCCTTTTCTGACAGGGAAGCAAACATGGTCTTGATTGAGGCGGTTCGCGGGGGCCGGTCCATGATAAAAGTGGAGGCGCCTATAATCGTTTATAAAGAACCCGGAGTTTATACGGATGAAATCTATGACATTTACGGATATTAGGGGAGGAGAAAGATGGAGGGAAAGCTGTTTTTATGCGCCACGCCAATTGGAAATCTGGAGGATATTACCTTTCGGGTTTTAAATACATTAAAAGAGGCGGATTTAATTGCGGCTGAAGATACGAGGCACAGTATCAAACTTTTAAACCATTTTGCCATTAAGACTCCTATGACCAGCTACCATGAATATAATAAAATAGAAAAAGCCGTATACCTGGTAGAACAGATGAAAAAAGGACTTAATGTGGCCCTGATTACAGACGCAGGGACTCCAGGAATATCGGATCCCGGGGAAGAGCTGGTGCGCCAATGTCATGAAGCCGGGATTACGGTAACGTCTCTTCCGGGGCCAGCGGCTTGTATTACGGCGCTGACGGCATCGGGCCTTTCTACCAGAAGGTTCTGCTTTGAAGCCTTTCTCCCTTCTGATAAGGCTGACAGGAAAGAAAGGCAGAGGATTTTGGAAGAACTGAAAAAGGAAACCAGAACCATTGTCCTGTATGAAGCTCCTCACCATTTGGAGAAAACTCTGAAAGATTTGCAGGAAGCTCTGGGGAGTCGGAAAATCGCTTTATGCCGGGAATTGACGAAACGGTATGAAAACATTTGGCAGACGACCTTTGATGAAGCCTTAGACTACTGCAGGACGGAAACGCCTAAAGGGGAATTTGTTATTGTAATAGAAGGAAAGAGTCCGGAAGAAATTCGGAGAGAGGAAACGCTCTTTTGGGAGAAAATGCCGGTAAAAGAACATATGGAATATTATGAGAGCCAGGGAATTGAACGGAAAGAGGCAATGAAGCTGGTGGCGAAAGACCGGGGAGTGGGGAAAAGGGACATTTATCAAGAGCTTTTAGAACAGTAAAGGGATAAGAGCGCCGGCGCAGTCACCGCAGAAAAAACGGAGGACCATAAAGGCCTCCGTCTATTCTACAATTTTCATACCTGCCAGACTAGCCAGTTCACGGATAGTAGCTTTTGATATGTATTTTCCTTCATATTCAATTAAATCGTCAGTGCGGCCATTGAAAACATCTCCAGCTTCTGCTTTTCGAAGGATAATACAGTCATCCTGAACCGTGATCTCCAGCCCATCTTTTACATCCAAGTCCAGGCTTCTCCTTAATTCGATGGGTAATGTAATTCTGCCGAGCTCGTCTAGTTTACGGATAACACCAGTCGTTTTCATAGTTTTATCCCTCCTGTAAAAGTTAAGCGTACTTAAAATGCCACTTGAACTGCCGTGCCAAATTGTATGTGCTTCTATTAATACATTAGCATAGCAAGCGCTTTCTGTCAATACGATTGGTAATCCAAAGCGCTACAAACCCGTCAATGATTTGATTTGAGAAAGCTGTGTTTAATATGAAAAAAAGGGAAAGAAGAAAAACGAAACTAAGAGATAAGCTGTTCTGGGGCAGCTCCATGGTCATAACCAGTTTAATGATTATTCTGGTTGGAGCCGCATCTTTTGCAGTGATAAATTACATCAATACAATGGAGGAAGAAAAAGCCTTTGAGCGTCTCGATGAAGAAGCGGACAGAATGGCAGATACCATTGAGACGAATGCAAGGAACGACAGGGAGATCCTGGAAACCTTGGCGGCAGTCATTGCCACATATGACGATATGTATTCAGAAGAGTTGTGGGAGCTTCTGGATTCCTGCTCAGAGGTCGGCATGATGACAAAGCTTGAGCTGCTCCTTCCGGATAACACCGTGCTGGGCAGAGGGGGAAAAGTCATAGCGACGGAAGAAGAGACATCATTTGAAGATGAAGCAGCAAAGGGAGCTTATATTTCGAATCAGGAAATAGACCTGGAAGACAGTGAGAAGTACATAGTGCGCCACTGCGTACCGGTATATAAAGATTCCCAGGCAGTGGCCATATTAAGAGGCATAATGAGTTTCCCGGATTTAAATAAAGAAGTAAATTTAAATCCTTACGGCGGGAAGGCTGCCGTGTACATTATAGATGGGAGCAGTGGGGATTATCTGCTTGACACATGGCATCCGGAACAAGGCGGAAATATGTGGACTATGGGGAGCCGTCAGATGGCCCCCGGGTATAATGATGACGAATTAAAACAGGGAGTTGTTAATGGAGACAGCAGATACGTAGTGTTTGTATCCAGAACCATTGGAGAATATCTCTACTTCTATTATAAACCCATGGAGATTAATGAGTGGAGGATTGCGGTATCTGTGCCGGAAAGCATTGTCTTTAGTAGCGCAAATAAGGTCAGAACAGTTTTAAATATTTTTCTGATCATTGAAACCATTTGCTTTATTGGATACTTTCTGTGGATGGTTCGCTTTGTAAGGCGGAGAACGAAGGAAAAGCAGCGCCAGATTGAAACGCTGAACTACATATATGACATAGAAAAAATTCTGTTTAATGCTCACGCTAAACAGGAAAATATTACGGCGGCCCTGGAAAAAGTAGGAAATATTATTAAGGCGGAATGGGTTGGCCTCTGGGCTTTGGAGCCGTCAGTGGAGTATATTTTATTTAGTTGGAAAAAGTATGCCAGTTTAGAAGGAAACACAGATTCCGGAGAAAATAGTTCTTCATATAGAAAAGACGATAGACATTATCTCCGCATGATGAGGGAATATTTTGAACAGGGCCACAGTGAACTGGAAATATTTGAAGAAGAGACTTTTTATCAGATATTTGGGAAAACCATTCCATTAGAACTGCGCAGCATGATTGCAGTTCCTCTGGAAGATAAGGATGGAAATATCTGCGGTATCATAGCGGGAGTTAATTTGACAGGCAAGACTGTGCCGACAGCATTGCTGAAAAATATGAAATTCAGCTTTAGTATGTTCTGTCATAATCTCACCAGCTATAACACGATTAGGGAGCAGAGAGACAGAGATGTCCTTACCGGACTTTATAACCGGAACCGTTATGAACGGGATCTGGAAAAGCTTTATTCAGAGTACCGGGATGCCTTGACCTGTGTTTATATTGATGTAAACGGCCTCCATGAAAAGAATAATACAGAAGGCCATGAGAAGGGAGATATTATGCTGCGGACCGTGGCACAGGAAATTCAAACATGGTTTGGAGGAGAATATATTTACCGTATCGGCGGCGATGAGTTTGTTGTTTTTATTCCCGGAGCGGATATAGCCGAGATGGAAACAGCAGGTAAAAAATTGTCAGAGGCACTTCTGGAAAAGAGTTACCATGTTTCAGTGGGAATACAGTGTGAAAAGGATGCTGCATCTATGGATGCCCTGATAAAAGCGGCCGAGAAAAAAATGTACGCAGAGAAGAAACAGTTTTATGAGCAGAAAGCTTATGACAGGAGAAAGACGACGATTATGTCGGAATAATATGCATATGGCAAAATAGCTCTTGACAAACAGATAATAACAATATAATATTATTTTGAAATTCAAAGTATCTTAGAAAATTCTATTAAAAAGCCCCAAGTCAAATACCCCGCAGACGGCGTCCTGATGAAAGAAAAGGGTTGGGCCGCCGCTGCGAGAACCCAAAGCAGGAAGAAGAAAAATGCAAACAGTAAAAATCATAGGAACCGGCTCCTCTGTGCCGGAAAAAAGAGTAACCAACGACGATTTGGCGAAAATCATGGATACCAGCGATGAATGGATCCGGAGCCGGACAGGAATCGGGGAAAGAAGAATCACCGAGGAGAAAACTACGGCGGATTTGGCTGCAGAAGCCGCTGTCAAAGCCCTGGAAAACGCAGGGATGGAGGCTTCAGAGCTGGATTTAATTTTGGTAGCCACCTCTTCGCCGGAATATTATATGCCTAATACGGCTTGCGAAGTGCAGGCGGCAATAGGGGCGGTAAACGCTGCGGCATTTGATTTGAACGCCGCGTGCTCCGGTTTCATTTTTGCCCTGAACACGGCATATGCCTTTATTTCTTCCGGTTTGCACAAAAACACTTTGGTCATAGGGGCCGATGTGATGAGCAAAATGGTAAACTGGAAAGACAGAGGTACCTGCGTCCTCTTCGGAGACGGGGCAGGAGCCGCAGTGGTAACGGCAGCAGAATCTCAGGAGGAAGGGATCCGATGGGGCACTATGGGATCCGACGGCGCCAGAAAAGACGTCCTTACCTGTCGGGCCAGAGCTAATGGAAATTTTCTGATTGAAAAAGAGCAGGAAACGGATTACATTTATATGGATGGCCAGGAAGTATTTAAGTTTGCCGTAAAGAAGATTCCGGAATGTGTTACGGAAATTCTGGAAAAGACCGGAGAAAAAAAGGAGAACATTGCCTATTTTATTCTTCATCAGGCCAATTACCGTATCATTGAAGCCGCTGCAAAAAGGCTGCGGATGCCTATTGAGAGATTTCCTATGAACATTGAGCGTTATGGAAATACCTCCGGCGCTTCTGTGCCGATTTTGCTGGACGAGATGAACCGAAAGGGACTTCTGAAAAAAGGCGACAAACTGATCCTGGCAGGGTTTGGCGCAGGATTAACCTGGGGAGCGACGCTGCTTACCTGGTAAGGCAGGCAGTTGCAAATAAAAATATTATTATAAAAGGAGATTAAAACCATGTTAGAGAAAATGAAAGAAATTATTGCAGAGCAGTTAAGTGTTGATGAAGACAGCATTACCGAGGCTTCTTCCTTTAAGGATGATTTAGGAGCAGACTCTCTGGATCTGTTTGAGCTGGCAATGGCTTTGGAAGACACCTATTCCGTAGAAATTCCTTCCGAGGATTTAGAGAACCTGACTACTGTTGGAAAAGTAATTGATTATTTAAAAGCAAAGGGCGTTGAAGCATAATGAAAACGAGAGTAACAGAATTACTGGGAATTGAATGTCCCATTATACAGGGCGGTATGGCCTGGGTTGCAGAGCATCAGCTTGCCGCCGCCGTATCAGAAGCCGGCGGCCTGGGGCTGATTGGCGGAGCCAATGCGCCGGGTGAGGTAGTCCGGGAAGAGATCCGCAAGGCCAGAGAAATTACAAAGAAGCCTTTTGGCGTAAATGTAATGCTTATGAGCCCTCATGCAGAGGATGTAGCAAAAGTCGTAGTGGAAGAAGGCGTAAAGGTCGTAACCACCGGCGCCGGAAATCCGGAAAAATATATGGCAATGTGGAAAGAGGCAGGTATTAAGGTAATCCCTGTGGTGGCTTCCGTTGCTATGGCAAAAAGAATGGAGAGAATCGGAGCTGACGCCGTTGTGGCTGAGGGTATGGAGTCCGGCGGCCATATTGGCGAGCTGACGACAATGACTCTGGTTCCCCAGGTAGTTGATGCTGTTTCCATTCCGGTGATTGCAGCCGGAGGCATTGCAGACGGAAGAGGAATCGCCGCCGCTTTTATGCTGGGAGCAGAAGCCGTACAGATGGGAACCCGTTTTGTGGTATCCAAAGAGTCTACAGTACATGAAAACTACAAGCAGAGGATTATTAAGGCCAGCGATATTGATTCTACCGTAACCGGAAGAAGCCACGGCCATCCCGTCCGCTGCCTGAGAAACAAGATGACCAGAGAGTATATTAAGCTGGAACAGGAAGGAAAATCCTTTGAAGAGCTGGAATATCTGACTCTGGGAACATTAAGAAAGGCTGTTCAGGAAGGCGACGTTATGGGCGGAACCGTTATGGCCGGCCAGATTGCAGGTATGATCGACAAAGAGCAGACCTGTAAGGAAATGATTGATGAAATGATGGAACAGGCATCTGCCCTTTTAAAGCGGTAAGCTGCCTTTTGAGAAGGGTGCGGAAGGAGTAAAACATGAGCAAGATTGCATTTATTTTCCCCGGACAGGGCGCTCAGGTGTGCGGAATGGGAAAAGATTTTTATGAGCAGACGGAAATTGGCCGCCGTATTTTTGACAAGGCGACTGAACTTCTGGGATTTTCCATGCCCCAGCTTTGCTTTGAAAAGAACGACAAGCTGGATATTACCGAGTACACGCAGGCGGCCATGGTCACTGCCGGAATCGCCATGATGAGAGTATTAATGGAAAAGGGCATTCGTCCTGATGTAACGGCGGGACTGAGCCTGGGAGAATACTGTGCGCTGGCGGCGGCAGGCGTTATGAGCGACGAAGACGCCATTACTACAGTGCGTCAGAGAGGAATCTTGATGCAGGAAGCCGTTCCCGTAGGAGTCGGGGGAATGGCGGCTATTCTGGCATTAGATGCCGCGAAGATTGAAGAAGTTCTCTCCTCTATGGAAGGCGTCTGGATTGCCAATTATAACTGTCCAGGACAGATCGTCATTTCCGGAAAGAAAGAGGCGGTAGAGGAGGCCTGCGAAAAGCTGAAAGCAGCCGGGGCAAAGAGAGCAATCATGCTGAATGTCAGCGGTCCTTTCCATTCCAAGATGCTTACAGAGGCCGGAGAAAAGCTGGGCAAGGTTCTGGAGGGCGTTGCAGTCAGCGCCCCGCAGATTCCTTACGCAGCCAATGTAACGGCTTCTTACATAACCAAAGCGGAGGATGTAAAGCCTCTGTTGGTAGAACAGGTATCGTCTTCTGTGCGCTGGCAGCAGAGCGTGGAGATGATGATTGCAGACGGAGTCGATACTTTTATAGAGATCGGCCCGGGCAAGACCCTGACTGGTTTTATGAAGAAAATCAGCCGGGACGTTAAGACCCTCAATGTAGAAAAGTTAGAAGATATTGACAAAGTTGTGGAGGCGCTTTCATAATGAGCAAAATTCTTGAAAACAAAGTAGCAGTAATAACTGGCGCCAGCCGTGGAATTGGCCGTGAGATAGCGCTCTCCATGGCGGAAGAAGGCGCAGTAGTAATTGTAAATTACAATGGTTCAGCAGCCAGAGCAGAGGAAGTGGCGGAAGAAATCCGGGGAGCAGGAGGAAAGGCGGAAGCCGTTCAGTGCGACGTATCGGATTTTGCGAAATCCGCAGAGCTTATGGACTATGTAGTGAAGAATTACGGAAGAGTAGATATTCTGGTAAACAATGCCGGAATTACCCGCGACAATCTTCTGATGAAGATGTCAGAAGAGGATTTTGACGCGGTATTAAATACCAACCTGAAGGGAGCGTTTAACTGCATCAAACATATTTCCCGTCAGATGATCAAGCAGAAGGGCGGAAGAATCATTAATATTTCTTCTGTATCCGGGATTATGGGAAATGCGGGACAGGCTAACTACAGCGCTTCTAAGGCCGGTGTAATCGGTCTTACAAAAGCGGCGGCCAGAGAGCTGGCAAGCCGTTCCATCACGGTCAATGCCATTGCACCGGGATTTGTTAAGACAGAAATGACGGATGTGCTGTCCGATGCGGTGAAAGCGGCGGCGGAAGCGCAGATCCCCATGAAGCATTTTGGCGAAACAAAGGATATTGCAAATATGGCTGTCTTTTTAGCTTCTGATAAGGCCAAATATATTACAGGCCAGGTTATCAGTGTAGACGGCGGTATGGCAATGTAACTGACAGACAGGAACTCTGTAGGATCCCGGGAATAAAGGAGATTAGAAATGAGCAGACGCGTGGTGGTAACAGGAATGGGGGCCATTACCCCTATTGGAAATGATGTAGAAACCTTTTGGGAAGGTTTAAAACAGAAAAAATTAGGTTTTGCGCCCATTACCTATTTTGATACAACAGACTATAAAGCGAAAATAGCGGCGGAAGTAAAGGGATTTGATCCGAAGCAGTATATGGATGCCAAAGCGGCAAGAAGAATGGAAGCATTCTCCCAGTTTGCTGTGGCAGCTTCTAAGGAAGCTCTGGCAAATGCCGGAATTGATATGGAAAAGGAAGATCCTTACCGGGTAGGCGTCAGCGTTGGTTCCGGTATCGGAAGCCTTCAGGCAGTAGAAAGAGATCACAAGAAGCTTTTGGAGAAAGGACCGTCCAGGGTGAATCCCCTTTTGGTTCCTCTTATGATTTGCAATATGGCGGCAGGAAACGTAGCGATCCAATTTGGCTTAAAGGGCAAATGCATTAACGTGGTAACGGCCTGCGCTACGGGAACCCACTCAATCGGAGAAGCTTTCCGTTCCATTCAGTACGGAGAAGCAGACGTTATGGTAGCCGGAGGAACGGAATCCAGCATCACTCCTATGGGAGTAGCCGGTTTTACTGCTCTGACCGCATTATCTACTTCTGATGATCCGGCGCACGCCTCCAGACCCTTTGATGAAAACCGTGACGGTTTTGTAATGGGAGAAGGAGCCGGAGTTGTCGTTCTGGAATCTCTGGAACACGCTCAGGCCAGAGGAGCAAAAATTTTGGCAGAGGTAGTGGGATACGGGGCAACCTGTGACGCTTACCATATTACCTCTCCGGCAGAGGATGGCAGCGGAGCTGCCCGCGCTATGACGGAAGCTATGAAAGACGCCGGAATAACGGCGGAGGATATTGATTACGTAAACGCTCACGGAACCAGTACCCACCACAACGATTTATTTGAAACCAAGGCCATTAAGCTGGCTCTGGGGGATCACGCATATAAAGTAAAGATTAATTCTACCAAGTCCATGATCGGCCACCTGTTAGGAGCTGCCGGCGGAGTAGAATTTATCGCCTGCGTAAAATCCATTGAAGATGGATTCGTTCACGCTACAGCCGGACTGGAAGTGCCGGGTGAAGGCTGCGATCTGGACTATACCATGGGTGAAGGGGTTTCCATGGACGTCCGTTACGCTATCAGCAACTCTTTAGGCTTTGGCGGACACAATGCCAGCCTGATTGTCAAGAAGTATGAGTAAGGGAGGGGCTAAGAATGGATATTAATGAAATTATGAAACTGATCCAGGCGGTATCGGATTACGGCCTGACCAGCTTTGAATTAGAAGAAGGCAATATTAAGGTTTCTCTGAAAAGAGAAAAGGAAAAGGTTGTGGTAAGCAATGCTCCCGCAGCAGTTGCTGTGGAAGGATCTGCAGAGACGGTTTCCGCAGTCCAGATTCCGGCTGTTTCTGCTCCGGCTCCCGCTCCTGCGGCTGCTCCGGACGCAGGCGCTTCTGACAATGTGGTAGTTTCTCCGTTAGTGGGAACCTTCTACAGCGCATCTTCTCCGGATGCAGAGCCTTTCGTAAAGGTAGGAGATACTGTGAAAAAGGGACAGGTACTGGGAATTATCGAAGCTATGAAGCTGATGAACGAAATCGAAAGCGATTTTGACGGCGTTGTAGAGGCGATTCTGGTAGAGAATGAAGACGTGGTGGAGTACGGCCAGCCTTTATTCCGCATTCGGTAAAAGAGAGAAAGACGCAGGGAGATTGGTAATATGTTGGGAATAAAAGAAATTCAGGAAATCATTCCTCACCGTCATCCGTTCCTCCTCATTGATTGCATAGAGGAGCTGGAACCGGGGGTACGGGCGGTAGGATATAAATCAGTAACGTATAATGAACCGTTTTTTGCAGGACATTTTCCTCAGGAACCCGTTATGCCGGGAGTACTGATTGTAGAAGCTCTCGCTCAGACAGGAGCGGTGGCCATTCTGGGACAGGAAGCAAATAAGGGAAAAATCGCTTATTTCGGAGCCATTAATAACGCGAAATTTAAACGTAAGGTAGTGCCCGGGGATCGCCTTAGGCTGGAATGTGAAATCATTAAGCAGAAAGGCCCTGTGGGAATCGGAAAAGCCACTGCCACCGTAGACGGAAAGGTGGCAGTATCAGCAGAACTGACATTTATGATCGGTTAGGAGAGAGCCATGTTTCAGAAAATTTTAGTCGCCAACAGAGGCGAAATCGCTGTCCGGATTATCCGGGCCTGCAGAGAAATGGGAATTAAGACAGTAGCCGTATACTCTGAAGCGGATAAAGACGCTCTCCATACGCTTTTAGCAGATGAAGCGATCTGTATTGGTCCGGCGCCTTCTACCCAGAGCTATCTGAATATGGAGAGAATCCTTACGGCCACTGTGGCAATGAAGGCTGACGCTATTCATCCCGGATTTGGATTTCTGTCAGAAAATGCCCGTTTTGCAGAGCTTTGCGAAAAATGCAATATTACCTTTATCGGCCCTTCCGCAGAGATCATCCATAAGATGGGAAATAAGTCGGAAGCCCGCAGAACCATGATGGAGGCCGGAGTTCCGGTAGTTCCGGGAACCAAGGAGCCTGTTTATACTGCGGAAAGAGGTTTGGAGTTAGCAAAGGAAATCGGATTTCCTGTTATGATCAAGGCTTCTTCCGGCGGCGGCGGAAAGGGAATGAGAGTGTCCAGAGGCGAAGAGGATTTTGACATGAACTTCCGGAACGCCCAGCAGGAATCCATTAAAGGCTTTTCAGACGATACTATGTACATTGAAAAGTATATCGAAGAGCCAAAGCATGTAGAATTTCAGATTATGGCGGACAAGTTCGGCAACGTAATCCATTTGGGAGAGCGTGACTGTTCTATTCAGAGACGCCATCAGAAGGTTTTGGAAGAATCTCCCTGTCTGGCTATTTCTCAGGAATTAAGAGAGAAGATGGGAGAAACCGCAGTCCGGGCTGCAAAAGCCGTGGGCTATGAAAATGCCGGAACCATAGAGTTTCTTTTGGACAAGCACAAAAACTTTTATTTCATGGAAATGAACACTCGGATCCAGGTGGAACATCCTGTAACGGAAATGGTATCAGGTCTGGATTTAATAAAAGAACAGATATTAGTAGCGGCGGGAGAACCTCTCAGCGTTACTCAGGCTGATGTGCATTTAAACGGCCACGCCATAGAATGCAGAATCAATGCGGAGAATCCCAAAAAGAACTTTATGCCCTGTCCGGGACGGATCAGCAATATCCATCTGCCCGGAGGAAACGGCGTCCGCGTAGACACCCATATTTATAATGATTATAAAGTCCCGGCCAATTACGATTCCATGCTGTTAAAGCTGATTGTTCATGGAAAGAATCGCGACGAGGCCATTGCAAAAATGAGAAGCGCTTTGGGCGAACTGATCATAGAAGGAATTGACACTAATCTGGATTTTCAGTATGAGATTTTAAACAACCCGGAATTTGAAGCGGGCAATACGGATACGGATTTCATTCCCACCTATTTCCCGGAGTACTGCAAGTAAGAAGCTGTCCGGGGGACGCCAGCGGCAGAAAGGGAGTAACGGCGTATGTTAAGAGATATGTTTAAAAAAACCTATACGCGCATTGACATGAGATACAGGACTTCCAAATCGGAAGACGAACCCAATATTCCGGAAGGGCTGTGGCGCAAGTGCAATAAATGCGGACAGCCGATTTACGTAGAGGATGTAAAGAATAATTACTATGTCTGTCCAAAATGCGGGGGCTACTTCAGAGTCCATGCCCGCAGAAGGATCGAGATGGTAGTGGACGACGGAACCTTTGAGGAATGGGATAAGGAGATGGAATTTTCCAATCCCCTGGATTTCCCAGGATATGAGAAAAAGGTTCTGGCAGCCAGAGAGAAAACGGGATTAAATGAGGCTATTGTTACGGGAAAAGGTACTATTGACGGATTCCCGGCTGTAGTAGGCGTCTGCGACGCCCGTTTCCTCATGAGCAGTATGGGCCATATTGTAGGAGAAAAGATTACCAGGGCAGTAGAACGGGCTACCGAAGAGAAACTGCCGGTTATTATCTTTGCCTGTTCCGGAGGCGCCAGAATGCAGGAGGGAATGGTATCCCTTATGCAGATGGCTAAGACTTCCGCAGCCTTAAAACGCCATCAGGAGGCAGGACAGCTTTATATTTCCGTATTGACAGACCCTACTACCGGCGGCGTAACGGCCAGCTTTGCCATGCTGGGAGACATTATTTTGGCGGAACCCAAAGCCCTCATCGGTTTTGCCGGCCCCAGAGTAATTGAACAGACCATAGGACAGAAGCTGCCGGAAGGATTCCAGAGAGCGGAATTTCTGCTGGAACATGGATTTGTAGATAAAATCGTAGAAAGACCGGAACTGAAGACGACTTTGGCAAAGCTGCTGAGAATGCATGAGGGAACCGGAAAAATGGATTTCGGAAAGGATTTCCAGGTATCTCAGAAAGACGGAAATCCGAATATTTCCCATTCCGCTGTTCTTTCCGGCGGCAAGGAAAAATCCGCCTGGGATACGATTCTCCTGTCCAGAAGAGCGGATCGTCCTACAGCTCTGGATTACATTGAGGCGATTTTTGACGAATTTATAGAACTCCACGGAGATCGCTACTTTAAGGATGATGGAGCCGTAGTAGGAGGAATCGCCCTTTTCCATGGCCGGCCCGTTACGGTAATTGGCCAGCAAAAAGGAAGAAGCACAAAAGACAATATAAAGAGGAATTTTGGTATGCCTTCGCCGGAGGGCTACAGAAAGGCTCTGCGCCTTATGAAAGAGGCGGAGCAGTTTGGCCGTCCTGTAGTTTGTTTTATTGATACGCCTGGAGCCTTCTGCGGCCTTGAAGCAGAGGAAAGAGGGCAGGGCGAAGCCATTGCCAGAAATCTGTTTGAAATGGTTTCTCTGAAGGTTCCGGTACTTTCCATTGTAATCGGAGAAGGCAGCAGCGGCGGCGCTTTAGGTATGGCTGTGGCCAATGAAGTGTGGATGATGGAAAACAGCGTGTATTCCATTCTCTCTCCGGAAGGCTTTGCCTCCATTCTGTGGAAAGACAGCAAAAAAGCCCCGGAAGCCGCCAGAGTAATGAAAATAACGGCCAGGGATTTAAAGAATTTAAATCTGATAGAGCGCATTATACCGGAAAAAGATCCGGTGAACCTGGAAAATCTGAGCGAAATTGCAGCCGCAATGGATATTTCCATCAGAGAATTTTTCTCTGTATACGGGGCAATGAATGGAGAAGAACTCACAGCTCAGAGATATGAAAGATTTAGGAGAATGTAAAAATGAGTAACTATGAGCCCCTTGTTATCGGTGATTTGGTGGTGGAAAAGCCTGTAATACAGGGTGGAATGGGTGTAGGAATCAGTTTGTCGGGACTGGCCGGAGCCGTAGCAAAAGCCGGAGGGCTGGGCGTGATTTCCACGGCCCAGATCGGGTTTCGGGAACCGGATTTTGCAGAAAATCCGGAAACGGCCAACCTGAGAACGATTCCGAAGGAACTTGCAAAAGCTAGAGAAATAGGGGGTTCAAAAGGCATTGTAGGCTTTAACATTATGGTGGCTACAAAGCATTATGAACGCTATGTGCGGGCGGCTGCGGAGGCAGGCGCAGATGTGATTATCTCCGGAGCGGGACTTCCTGTAAGTCTTCCGGAGTATGTAAAAGGAAGCCGCACAAAAATCGCTCCCATCGTATCTTCCGGAAAATCCGCATCGGTTATTTGCCGTATGTGGGACAGGAAATATCACAAAGCCCCGGATTTCGTTGTCATTGAAGGCCCTCTGGCCGGAGGCCATCTTGGATTTTCCAGGGAGGATCTGACGCTGTACGGGGCGGACACGCCCTCGGTTTCCGAGACTTATGAGGGAAACCGGTATGATGAGGAAATCCGCAGCATCATATCTGTGGTTCGGCAGTATGAGGAAAAATACAGCCGGAAAATACCCGTAGTAAGCGCAGGAGGCGTTTTTGACGGAAAAGACATGGCGCACCATATGAGCCTCGGCGCAGACGGAGTTCAGGTCGGCACACGGTTTGTCACTACAGAAGAGTGCGATGCGCCGGAAATCTATAAGCAGGCGTATATCCAGGCCGGACAAGAGGATATTGTTATTGTAAAGAGTCCTGTAGGAATGCCTGGACGAGCCATTAAAAATGCATTTTTGGAGAGAACGGCTAAGGAAAGAGAAACTATTACGAAGTGTTTCCAGTGCTTAGAACACTGTAATCCAAGTACCATTCCCTACTGTATTACAAAGGCCCTGATTCGGGCGGCACAGGGGGATGTGGAAAACGCCCTTCTCTTCTGCGGAGCCAATGCTTACCGCTGCCATAAGATTGAAACCGTAGATCAGGTTATGAAAGATCTTTGCGGCTGATAGAAAACTGGAAAAGGACCAGACACAACTGGGATGAAAATCCTGGGAATGTCTGGTTTTTTTATTTCATAAGGTATAGAGAGAAAGAGTCGGGAGCGAAGCTATGATGAATGGCCTGTGGGCCGGTATGATGCTGGCGGGAATTGTATGGGGGCTTTTCCACGGAACGATGGGGGAGATTACAGACGGAGCTATAAAAGCGGCGGGGGACGCGGTGTCTCTGTGTATTACCATGCTGGGAGTAATGTCCCTGTGGACCGGGATTTTGGAAATCGGAAGCAGGGCGGGATTAATTGACAGCCTTTGCCGGAAGATGAGGCCTGTTATGAAATTTCTGTTTCCGCGCCTTCCAAAAGATCACCCGGCAGCCAATTCCATAGCGGTCAATATGATTGCCAATATGCTGGGAATGGGATGGGCTGCAACTCCGGCGGGGCTTCAGGCTATGAAGGAGCTGGAGGAACTGGAAGAAAGCCGCAGGAAGGACAAAGAGCTTCAAAAAAAGGCCGTTCCCAGGGGAACAGCCAGCAATGAAATGTGTACCTTTTTGATTATAAATATTTCCTCTCTTCAGTTAATTCCTGTTACAATGATCGCCTATCGGGCCCAGTATGGAAGCGCCAGTCCGGCGGCGGTAGTGGGGCCTGCTCTGGCGGCCACAGCCATCAGCACAGCGGCGGGAGTCCTTTTCTGCAAGCTGATGGATCGGTAAAAAGAGATTATGAAAGGGATTGAAAATACTTTTTGTATTCGTCAGAAAAAAGGCAGCCCCCCAGCCTTCTGACACCTCCATAGAGATGCCGGCTCATTAATTCTTCAATGCCTTCTGTACATCTCCGGTCAATGAGATCCATCATTTCCCGGTGATCTGTCAGTACGTCGGGAACGTTTTTAGCGCCTACAATGTCCAGACGGATAAAACGGGAATAATCCGGGTGGGGAGTGGTGAGCCGCTCCCAGAGAAACATTTTTCCTGTGGAACGAAACCAAACCTCATGCATGAGAAGATCCTTGTCTAAAAAATTGTTAATGTCAAAGTGCTCCAGATCGTCGGCGGATTTGGCGGCTTCCTCCATAATCTGAAGGCAGTAGCGGGCTTTTTCCACCTCCGTAGGGCAGCAGGACTTTACAAAATCACGGAATACCATAGTTTCTATGGCAACTCTCTGATAGATCATCTGGCTGACAATATCTAAATTAATAGTGGTAACAATGGTTCCCTTATGAGGAATAATATCCACAAACCGGTTTTGCTGAAGCCGCTGAAGAACGCTGCGGATAGGGGTGCGGGAAACGTGGAAGCGCTGGCACAGACTGTTTTCACTTAATATATCCCCAGGGGCGATTTTTAGTGAAACAATTTCAGATTCCAGGATTCTATAAATATCGTCATTACTCATTGAAGTTTCCATGCAAGTCCTCCTTGACACATCAAAAACAAATTCTTGTATACAAGAATCAATATTCCATAATATTCTTTTATTATAGCCTGTAATCCCCAAAATAGCAACGGAGTTTTTAAAAAAGTGCTGAAAAGAAAAATAAAATCTTTAATAGTTATTGTAAAAATAGTTCAATAATATTGGATTTCATGCTTGCAATTGTGTAAAGAATGTGTTAATATTAATTCAGAACTTGTATACAAGTAGATAATGAAGTGGATTTATTTGCTGTGATTATGGCAGATATTTTCATTGGATTTATTAAAATGTATACAAGCAAGTTGGAAAAGACAGGGTATAAAGGAGGAAACATTTATGAAAAAGACAATTGCAATGCTGTTGGCTCTTGCAATGACGGCAAGCCTGACTGCCTGCGGAGGCGGACAGAGTGAAACGACTGCAGCAGCTACAACTGCAGCGGCAGCCGCTGGGGAAACGACAGCAGCGGAGGCTGCAGAAGAAGGAGCAGAGGAAGCGGCAGCAGAGGGGGAAGATCCTTATGCAGATTTAGGTGATTTTACCATGGTAGTAGGACATGCGCAGCCGGAAGGAAATCCCCGGTATACTTCTATGGAAAAGTTTGCCGCTGATGTTGCAGAAAAGACCAATGGCCATGTAACGGTAGAGGTATTTGCAAACGGCCAGTTGGGAACGGAAAAAGAAATGCTGGAGCAGGTAGTTGCAGGAACCATTCAGGGTATGAGAGGCGGCCAGTTTGACTTCAGCCCCCGTCTGTTAATGTTTACCCTGCCTTTCCTGGCTCAGACCAGAGAGCAGGTAACAGCCCTTTTAAACAGTGATTTAGCTAAGAAGGTATGTACAGAGGCGGAAGCGGAAACCGGTACGGTAATTATTAACCTGTGCGACGCCGGCGGCTGGAGACAGTTCTCCAACGGCAAACATCCCATTACAAAGCCCGAAGATTTACAGGGACTGAAAATGCGTACCAACGGTATGAATACCATTGACAAAACATTTATTGCACTGGGCGCTACCACAACAACCATTCCTTACTCCGATCTGTATATGGGCTTAAAGACCGGTGTTGCAGACGGACAGGAAAATCCCTGGGTAAACGTTGAAGGCATGAAATTCTATGAAGTACAGAAGTACTTTACAGAAGTAAACTATCAGTTCCATCCCGATCCCTTCTATGTAAACGCAACATGGTGGAACTCTCTTCCGGCAGAATACCAGGATATTATTACAGAGTGCGCTACAGAAATGGGAACCTACAATGACCAGTTAATTGATGAAACTCAGGAAGCGGCAAAACAGGTAATCATAGACGCCGGCTGCGAAGTCTATGTTCCCACAGAAGAAGAGCTGCAGGCATTTAAGGATGCCGTTCAGGTTGTATACGATCAGTGTATTGAGGAAGGCATTCTGACAAGCGAAGAGTTAGAAGAACTGCAGAATATTGTTGCAAATGCATCCTGACAAAAGAAAACGGTTGTAGGAATCATAGTGAAATGACAGAGAGGGTGCTCCAAAATACGGCGGAGGAAAAGCCGGACGCGAGAGCACCCTTTTTTCAGAAAGGGGCTGAGTACCATCGAAAAGCTAAAAAAAGCTGGTCAGAAGCTGTTTGATATTTATTTCGGCATTGGAGTATTTGCCATGGGGCTTCTGGCGGTTCTGGTGATTTTTTCTGTAATTGCCCGTTACTTTTTCTCATTAAGCTGGAAGCAGCTTGCGGAATTTAATGTTACGCTGTTTGCTTTTACTACTTTCTGGGGAATGGGTATTAATATTTTAAAGGACGAACACGTTATTATCGACATTCTGTATGACAGGGTAAAGCCTTCTATTAAGCGCTGGCTTTCTGTTGTAAATTATCTCATTGTTTTGGTAGTAGATCTCGTTTTTACATATCAGGGCTTTGCGTATGTCGGAGTGGCCGGCAAACAGATCAGCCAGGGTATGGAAATTCCCATGAAATATATGTATGGGATCATGCCAGTGTGCGGAGTAGTGTGCGCGGTATGCATCGTAGTTAAGATTGCAATCTTTATTACAGCAGACGTTTCTTATTTTGAATCTAAGAATAAGGCGCTGTATAAAGAGAAAAAGTCGGCATAGAAAGGAGTCTGAAGATAAATTATGGCAATGTTGATACTGTTAGTGCTGCTGATTTTCTTTGCAGTCCTGGGAGTGCCGCTTGCATTCGCAATCGGCGCATCCTGTGTTACCTATATAAGTACCAATGCTCCCACCTTTATGTCCATGGTTCCCCAGCGTATTTGGAACGGCGCGTACAGTGAGCTGATGATAGCCATGCCTCTGTTTATGCTGGCGGGCGAATTGATGAATACCGGCGGAATTACCAAGAGAATTATTAATTTCTGCCTTCAGATTTTAAAGCCCTTCCATGGAGGCCTGGGAGAAGTTAATATCGTAGCTTCTATGATTTTCGGAGGCATTTCCGGTTCTTCCGTAGCCGATACCTCGGCACTGGGAAGCATTTTGATCCCTGCAATGGAGGACTTAGGTTATCCGCCGGATGCATCGGCAGGAATTACCGTAGCGTCCTCTACTATGGGTATGATTATTCCTCCCTCTACGCCCATGATCGTTTACTCTATGATTTCCGGTGCGTCGGTAGGAGCTTTGTTTATGGCAGGCGCTGTTCCGGGAATCCTTATCGGTCTGACTCAGTTGGTTCTGGTATTCTGGATCAGCCATAAGAAACGCTGGCATCCGGCCAGAACGCCTTTTGTGGCAAAAGAATTTTTCAGCGCTATTCTTTCCGGTATTCCGGCTTTGTTAATGCCTGTATTTATTATTGTATGCGTATCCTTCGGTATCTGTACTGCATCAGAAAGCGCCGGAGTAGCCGTACTTTATTCCATCCTGGTAGGTTTCTTTATTTACCGTGAGCTGACCTGGAAGGACGTTTGGAACGCATTGAAGAAGACCTTAATTTCCTCTTCTTCTATTATGATTATTATTGGCTTTACTACGATTTTTACCTGGGTTCTGACCATGCAGAGAGTGCCGGATACCGTTGCCGCTTTCTTTATGGGACTGAATATGCCGGCATGGGGAATTGCCCTGGTATTTGACGTTATGATTCTTTTAATCGGTACCTTTATTGATGTAAGTCCGGCTATTCTTCTGCTGACGCCCATTATGCTGCCGGTTATGGAAGGCTATGGATTCTCCGCCCTTCAGTTTGGCGCTATGATGATTACAGGACTTGCTATTGGCCTGGTAACTCCGCCGGTAGGAATGTGCCTGAATGCCTGCAACAAGATTAACCGAATGCCGATTGTAGCTATTTTTAAAGGCGCCCTTCCCTACATTACCTGCAACGTTATCGTTCTGGTTGCAATCAGTCTTTGGGGACCGCTTACTACCTGGCTGCCGCTGCTTTTAGGGTACAGTCTGTAGTGTAAACAATTTATAGAATTAAAGGGGAAATTGGTATGACGTTAAAAGAAAAAATGAAGCAGGGACCGGTGTTCGGCATGGCCTGCTTTACAGGGACTACCTGTGTTATTGAGAATATCGCAATGTCCGGACTGGATTTTATTTACCTGGATCTGGAGCACACGGACTGGATGCTGGGGGAAGATTTTGAGAAACAAATTATGGCTGCGAAGCTGCACGATATTTCCGTATTAGTGCGTATGGCGGACGACGACGAGGTGGCCATCCGCAAGGTACTGGAATGGGGAGCCGACGGTGTGGTAATTCCTCACTGCAAGACTCCGGAAATGGCAAAGCGCTGCGTGGAAGCAGCTAAGTTTTCACCTATGGGCCGCAGAGGAGGAGAGAGCAATGTCCGCGCCGCCGGATTTGGCTATCACAACTTTGACTGGAATACCTATATGGCCCAGCAGAACCGGGATACACTGGTGATCCCCATGGATGAGGATTATGAGTTTACGGATAATATCGACGAAATCCTGTCCATTGAGGGCGTCGACGCCGTAAACTTCGGACCTGTGGATTATGCGGTATCTAAGAACCTGAAGGTAGGCTATGCCATGAGCGAAGAAGTAAAGGAAGCGTTCCATACTCTGGTAGATAAAGCCAAAGCCAAAGGGATCGGCGTCCTGGGACCGGTGATTCCGCCTACAAAGGAAAACATTGAAAACGCCATTGCAGACGGCTATAACATGATTATTTTAGGAAATGATATGTGGCATTTCCAGAAAGCTTTAAAAGAATTGGTAGCCAATGAAGTAGAACCTGTAAAAACCAAATAGAAGCATAAAAAGCGGGACAGCGTTATTTGCTGCCTCGCTTTTTAGCTTCTGGTTCTTTCATAGAAGAAAATATACTGCTGCATTACGCCGGCATAGCCCTGGTACCGGCTGAAATGATCCTGGATTATGGTCTGGCAGAGGCGGCTTTTAGGCAGCTTTTGGTAGCGCCTTGCAGCTTTTGGAAAGTATTCCGCCATTAAGATTTTCTGTATCCAGGTATCTACAGGGAAGGCGTCAATATGGTGAAGGCCAAAAAGGCAGATGCAGTTTGCAACCTTTTCCCCAATACCGTAAAATTGCCGCAGATATGCCATAGCGGAGGCGTATTCCATGGAAGAAAGGAGCTCCAGATCCAAAGCGCCGGAGCAGGCGTCCCGGACGGTTTTTGCTATGTATTTGGCGCGGTATCCCAGCTTTAGATCTAAGAGATCCTCAAGGGAGGCTGTGGATAATTGCCGGGGAGTGGGGAAAGTATAGAAAATTTTCCCGTCTTCTGTGGATAAAGGCGTTCCAAAGAGAAGACTTAACTGTTCCACTGCCTGACGGATAGCCGGAATGGTTTTTTGCTGGGAAATAATAAAGGTAATGATCATTTCCCAAAGATCCTGCCTGAGAATGCGGATTCCTTTTCCCGCTTTTCCGGCAGCCACGAGATAAGAATCTTCCGGATCAATGGAAGAAAGAAAATTCTGGTAATCCGTATCCAAATCAAAGTACCGGAACCAGAAATCCCTGTCCTCCTGGGGACAGCAAAAAGCAGTCTGGGTCTTTCCGTCAGAAAGGAACTGACGGATTTCCAGATAATGAGGACCGCTTATAACAGAATAGGCAGAGGCTTCTTTTTCGTCGCGGGAAATGGGATTCATACGGAAACACTGGCCGGAAGCGGCGATTTGATTGATGTCAAAGCACGGTATTTCTGCGGTAAAAATGGGAATCACAATAACCTCCTCCATAAATTTGCAAAAAAGTTTCACCGCCAACAGGCGGCATAAAAGGATACCGTCAGATTACCGAAAAAAGCGTTTCTTGTCAACAGCTTCGACGGCAGTTCCCATGTTTGTATGTTTTCTTTTCACAACGCATAAAATAGATAAAAAGCCGGGAGAAAAAAATTGAGCATTTTATTATTTCTTTCCCAGGCTATAGTGCCTCTGGTTATTTTTTATATCGTGGGATTTGGGATCCTGCAGAAGCGCCCGGTATTGGATGATTTTTTAGACGGGGCGAAAAAGGGAATGAAAACAGTAGCGTCTATTATGCCGACCCTGGTAGGCCTTATGACGGCGGTAGGAGTGCTGAGGGCCTCCGGCTTGCTGGATTTTTTATGCGGACTGCTGGAAAAACCAGCCCGGTGGCTCCATATTCCCGCGTCTATTATCCCGGTGTCCTTGGTCCGTCTGGTGTCTAACGCTGCTGCTACCAGCCTGGTGCTGGATATTTTTCAGTCCGCAGGGCCGGATTCTTTGGAGGGAATGATTGCTTCTATCCTCATGAGCAGTACGGAAACGGTTTTTTACTGTCTCAGCGTTTATTTCGGGGCCGCCCGTATTTTTAAAACCCGGTATGCCCTGGCAGGAGCCATGGCAGCTACTGCAGCCGGCATTGTGGCAAGTATTTTGCTGGGAACAGGCGCTGTATAAGAAAAAACCATTGAAAATCCGGGAAAACCTTATTATAATAGAAAAGACCGCCTTTAGGCCGGATTTATCGAAAAACACAAAAAAATCACAACTTTGTAAGAATTTTATAAGGAATAAAGAGATTGTCTTATAAAGAGAAATCATATATAATCAGTAAGAAGCTTTTACCTGATAGGTAGGAAAGGATAAGACGTGGATAGTTACGGGACTTTGAATGACGCGCTGGTGAGTTTGTTCAATGACATTATGGATATTGAGCAGAAATCCATTATCACGGATGAGTTCAAGGATATAACCAATAACGATATGCACGTAATAGATGCAATTGGAGTGGGAACTCCAAAGAATATGTCGGCTATTGCCAGAGAGTTATCAGTAACGGTGGGGACGCTGACCATTGCCATGAATAGCTTGGTAAAAAAAGGATATGTGACCCGCCAGCGGAGCAGTGCGGACAGAAGGGTCGTCTATATTTCCCTTTCAGAAAAAGGGAGAAAGGCTTTTGAACGCCACGCTGATTTCCACAAAAGGATGATTCGCGGAATAATAGAAGAACTGGACAAAGAAGAATTAGACGTTTTGGTAAAGGCATTAAAACACCTGGACAATTGGTTCCGGGAGGTACAACAGAATTAAAAGGAGGCAACAACAATTATGAAAAAAGCAATTTTAGGTCTGGCTGCAGCTTTAATGGCAGTTTCTCTGGCGGCATGTACGCCCACCCCTGAGAAGCAGGCGGAAACTGCAGTAACCCCCGAAACTGTGGAAAGCACAGGAGAGAAGCAGCAGTTAGTAGCAGGGAAGGTTCCGGGACCGGAGGAAGTAACGATTTCCGTTTACAGCATTAATGAGGATGAAACGGGACTGGTTCAGAATATGGATTCCCTGGAAGAAATGACAGATCAGGGTCTGGTGGACAAGCTCATTGAGTATGGCATTTTAGACGAGGGAACTACGATTTTAAGCTTTGAAAAGACGGATAATTCCGGCATTGTAAATCTGTCAGCCATACCGGATTATGATGGCGACGAGTTCTATACCAAGGCTACTCTGGAAGCCCTTATCAATACCTACATTGAGAACTATGAGCTTGAACTGGTAAAGCTTCAGGTAAACGGGCAGGATGTAAGCTCTGACTTAATTGAAGTTGTGGAAGACGGATACTCCACATACTTTGACGATTACGAAAATATTGCAGAATAAAGAAAGAAAATCGCTGAGGTTGTAAACTTCGGCGATTTTTTATTGCATTGGAGTATTTCCATGGCCGCAAAATGGTGGTAAAATATGTTTGAACGTTAAACAATGGAGGTGTGTTATATGTTGCCTGTTTTTAACCCCCTCCCCCAAAAAGAAGAGGGTAAGCTGAACCATCTGGAAGAATTGCTTTCTGCATTGGATCCTATTCTTCAGTGCACGGTCAAAATAGATTTGAGTACGGAAAAGGCGTGGCTGCTGCAAAGCGCAGGAACTTCGGAACGGAGTGTCCGGCCAATAGATTGGAAGGAGTATATTGATTTTTACAGTGAGAAGCTGGATCCATTGGAATCTAAAAAGTTAAAGGATTTTTTATCCCTTTCCCATTTAAAGGAATTGCGCCAATCCGATAAGCTGCAGGTGATGTACGATTTCTTTGCTGAACTGCCTGGAAACGGACTTCGAATAATCGTTTCCTTCCCGGCTGACCGCAGTGAAGAGTCGGCTTATATCCTGGCCAAAGAGAGTGACGCCGATCCGCTTCTGCATCATATTATTAAGCTATACGTATATAATGCAAGCGATTACTTTATCTATTTGGATGTCAGACATAACAGTTACATTCTATTTGGCGGGGATTCCAACAGCACCTCCCTGCCTCCGACGGTTTGCTCCGATTACACCACCGAGCTAGAAAAGTATGCTTATGAGTACGTAGTGCCGGAAGACAGGGAAATGGTGATCCGTGAGATGCAGCCAGAACGGGTATTGTCGGAGCTGGAAAAAAACGCGATACATACTTTTACCTGCGGTCTAATAGAAAACGGCCAATATAGACGCAAACGAGTAGAATACCGTTATTACAATAAAGAAAATCAAATGCTTCTGCTGACCCGTACAGACATTACTGACGTCTATAACGAGCAGAAGCGCCAGAACAAGAAGCTTAGCGACGCATTGAAACGGGCTTTGACGGATCCTCTGACGGGACTTTTAAACTATCAGGGAATCCGGGAAGAAGTGGGACAATTCTTAGAGGTATTTCCGCAAATGGCGGCGCTGATGTTTTTGGATTTGGACGATTTTAAGGCAGTGAATGACACTTATGGCCATGCAAAAGGAGATCGGGCTCTTCTTAGCGTAGCGGAAGTGTTAAAAAAGTCCATTCGGACAACGGATTGCGCCGCCCGGATTGGCGGAGATGAATTTGTGATTTTTTTGGAGAACATAAAAAGTGTGGATGAGGCTGCGGCGTGCGCTCAGCGAATTTGCGACAGAGTCAGCCAGATAAGCCTTGGACCGGACGGTTCTAATCTGTCGTGCAGCATTGGCGTAGCTATTGCCCCGCAGGATGGAATGAATTATGAAGAATTGGTAAAAAAAGCGGACAAAAGAGTTTATCGCTCAAAAAGAGACGGAAAAAATCAGGTTACTATTTGACGGCTGGCGGCCGGGGGAAGCCCCGGCGTCAGCCAATTTTTTGGGATAAAAACCAGGCTTCCATTCTGCTTCGGATAACAGAGAAGGGAGCAGGGCCAATGTCCAGGAGAAAGGTATGGAAGGCTTTGGCATCAAACTGGTTTCCCAGAGTTTCTTCCGCCAGACGCCGCATATCCATAAATTCCATGCAGCCTACGTAATAGCTCATGTAATACCCCGGATTTTCAATGAGAAGGCTGTAGAGGCTGTCTACCACATCGGAATTTTCCACATCATAGTAATTGGATAAATACTCATAAACCTGTTCTCTGTCCCAGCCAAAATAATTGATATTCATATCCAAAATGGCGTAGAGGCCGATAGAGGCATAAGAGTTATGCATCAAAAGCTTGGCGGCGTCGGGATCCATACCATTGTCAAAGAGATAGGAAAGCCTTTCTACATAGAGGGCCCAGCCTTCGGAATAACCGGTAAAGTTGAGAACGCTTCTGACAGGAGAAGGATCCGTGCTGTAAAAGTATAGATTTTGATATAAATGGCCGGGATAACCTTCATGGGCCAAAGTGGTAAAAAGGGACTGGACAAGAGATTCTTCATCATCCAGATTGAGATAAATAACATTGCTGCCGTAGTCGTCCATAGGAGGAGTCAGATACATGGCCGGAGATAAGATGTCAGAAAGCTCCGGTTCTACATATTTGATGGTGTAGTTATGCTCCGGTATGGCAGGAAACTCATCCTTGATTTCCTCTTTTAAAACCTCCAGGATTTCCGTAGGCTCAGAAGGTGAAAATGCAGTCTGATCCAGATCATCCAGGACTTCCGGGTGATTCCGGATAATTACGGCCATTTCGGAAATTTCATTGTTTACAGCCTGTTCCATGGCGTTTTTCAGTTCCGTCATACTGGTATAAGAAGTCCCTGTGCAGGAACGAATGAGATACTCATAGTATTCCTTACCCCGAGGATAGGCACAGAGGCCGCCCTGGTATTTTCCTGTTCCCTTTAACTCAGTAAGCCCCTGAGACAGATTTTCGTAAGCCGGAATAAAGTGCTCGGCCAATATGGTCAGATTTTGCTGAATGTATCCATCTTTTTCTTCCTGGGTCAAATCCTGCACTTCTTCCAAACGGCTGAGGAAGGAGGCGTGAAGAATGTGGTGCTCCGGATCGATAATATAGGGCTGGCAAGTTTCAACAATATGGTCTACAGCGCTGTCGCTGCAGAACAGACCGGCCTGAGAACGTTCCTGCTCAAAGGAAAGGAGCTGGTCAAAAAATTCATCGGTGTCAGCTAAAAGCGTCAGATAATCGTCAATATCCTGACGGTTCCGGAAAGCGTATTCGGAAAGAATAATAGGAAGCTCCGCCTGAATCCCGGTGTAAGGAGTAAATGCGGTGGAATACAGCTCCAGGCCCTGAACGGAGAGCTCAGTATCCAGATAGCTTTTCAGAATGTCCAAAGTGAGATTCTGATCATCTGTAAGAAGTGAGGAATCAAAGCGCTCCAGATCGCTTCTGGTGGCTTTCATTTCCATAAGATTTTCCTGTATGTCGGCCAGAGTATTATCCCCATAGGTACAGGGATAGCCGGAAATGCCGTAAGCGGCGGGATCGGCCAGAATAAAATGGAGATTTAAAAGCGAACTGGACGCAGTATCGCGGAAAATCTCCTCTGTAAACTCGTCAAAGCGGGCCTGTTCCTCCAAAGCCTCTTCCTGATACTGTTCATAGGGGCTTTCGGAAGAGGTTTCCGTGTAAGTCTGAGATGGCTGGGTCTGTTCCGGCCTCTGAAGGGAACAGCCGTTAATCAATAAAACGCAGGCGATAAAAACCGCTGCTGCCAGAGTCTTTACTTTTCTCTGCTTTATAAAGTAAAAAAGATCCATAGAAAAGCCCTCCATAAGATAAAATGAGGGGACGAAAAATTGACAATCCCCCGTATGCTGACGCTAACATTATATATTATGTTGAAGCATATTACAATCATTCCATTTGCGGTCTTGACAAAGGACCGGGAAACGTTTAGACTACAATCAATATGGATTAAAAGCGCGGAAGAGAAGAGTATGCGGCGATGCTTCCTGCCAGAGAATCCCGGTAAGCTGAGAAGGGAGAAGGGCAGAACCGCAGAAGATGGCCTCGGAGCTTCGCAGCCGAAATGAGCCGGCAGAGGGCGGCACTTTAAGCTGCGGCGGTTTCACCCGTTATCGTGAAGGACTGCGGAAGCAGTTCATGAGGCCTGAGCCGTAAGACTCAGGTAAATTAAAGTGGTAACACGGGAATGGATCTCGTCTTTAAGTTCAGGTGATTTAAAGACGGGATTTTTTGTTCTATAGGAAATTCAGAAGAATTTTCTATAGAACAAAAAGCCCTCCGGGCAGGAACGCACTGCGGTGGAGAGGAGTTGTGTCGCTAAAGCGACCCGCCGCAGGCGGAGAATCCTGCAAAGCAGGATTCTTTTTATTTCAAAGGGAGCCAGCCTTTACGCGCAGAGAAAGAGAGGATGAATATGACACAGAAAATCAAGAAACCCTATTATATAACTACGGCCATTGCCTATACTTCCGGCAAACCTCACATCGGAAATACCTATGAGGCTGTTTTGGCGGACGCTATTGCCCGTTATAAAAGAGAACAGGGGTATGATGTATTTTTCCAGACGGGAACAGATGAGCACGGCCAGAAAATTGAGCTGAAGGCAGAAGAAGCAAAGGTGACACCGAAAGAATTTGTAGACGGGGTTTCTTCTCAGATTCGCTCTATCTGGGATTTAATGAATACTTCCTATGATAAATTTATCCGCACAACAGATGAGGATCATGAGCTCCAGGTTCAGAAAATATTTAAAAAGCTTTACGATCAGGGCGATATTTACAAAGGCTATTATGAGGGCCTGTATTGTACTCCTTGTGAAGCTTTCTTTACGGAATCCCAGTTAGTAGACGGGAAATGTCCTGACTGCGGCCGCCCGGTTCAGCCTGCAAAAGAAGAAGCATATTTCTTTAAAATGAGCAAATACGCTCAGAGGCTCATTGATCACATAAACGCCCATCCGGAGTTTATACAGCCCGTATCCCGGAAAAATGAAATGATGAATAATTTCCTCCTGCCAGGGCTGCAGGATTTGTGCGTATCCAGAACCTCCTTTACCTGGGGAATCCAGGTGCCCTTCGATCCTAAGCACGTAATTTACGTATGGCTGGACGCGCTGACAAACTATATTACCGGAATTGGATACGACTGCGGAGGAAACAGCACAGATCAGTTCCAAAAGTTCTGGCCGGCGGATCTTCACCTCATCGGAAAAGATATTATCCGTTTCCATACCATTTACTGGCCTATCTTTTTAATGGCTCTGGATCTGCCCCTTCCCAAGCAGATTTTCGGCCATCCCTGGCTGCTGCAGGGCGACGGAAAAATGAGCAAGTCCAAAGGAAACGTATTGTACGCCGATACGCTGGTAGATTTCTTTGGGGTAGATGCAGTCCGTTACTTTGTTCTTCACGAGATGCCCTTTGACAATGACGGCGTTATTTCATGGGAATTGATGGTAGAGCGGTTAAACTCTGATTTGGCCAATATTCTGGGAAATTTGGTGAACCGTACTATTTCCATGACCAATAAATATTTTGGCGGCAGCGTCGTTAAAACAGGCGTTTCGGAACCAGTTGACGAGGATTTGAAAGCAACGGTTCTGGAAGCGGTGAAAAAAGCCGATGCAAAAATGGAGCAGCTCAGGGTGGCGGACGCCATTACGGAAACCTTTGGGATTTTCCGCCGCTGCAATAAATACATTGACGAAACCATGCCCTGGAGTCTGGCAAAGGACGAGGAAAAGAAGGAACGGCTGTCAGAAGTGCTTTACAATCTGACGGAAGCCATTACCATAGGAGCTTCTCTGCTGGAATCCTTTATGCCGGATACCTCTAAAAAGATTCTGGCCCAGCTTAACACGGAAAAACGCGGTCTGGATCAGATGGATGCCTTCGGTCTGTATCCTTCAGGCGGAAAGGTAACGGAAAAGCCGGAGATTCTCTTTGCCCGTATGGATATAAAAGAGGTAATGGAGAAAGTAGAAGCGCTTCATAAAGAAGAAAATCAGAAGGAAGAGCCGTCCCGGGAAGAGGAAGACCAAAACGTTATCGATTTGGAGCCGAAGCCGGAGATTACCTACGACGACTTTGCAAAGCTTCAGTTCCAGGTTGGAGAGATTATTGCCTGCGAGGAAGTGAAGAAGTCGAAAAAGCTTCTTTGCAGCCAGGTGAAGATAGGATCTCAGGTCCGTCAGATTGTCAGCGGAATAAAGGCCCACTATAAGCCTGAAGAGATGGTAGGAAAGAAAGTCATGGTGGTAACCAATCTGAAGCCGGCAAAGCTGGCTGGCATTATGTCAGAGGGAATGATTCTCTGCGCAGAAGACGCGGAAGGCAATCTGGCCCTTATGCAGCCGGAGAAGGATATGCCTGCGGGAGCGGAAATCTGCTAAATCAGATGAAAAGCGGGGTTGGATCGGAATATAAAGTTCCGGGCCAGCCCTTTGTAATCTCTAAAACTTTATAGAATCCGAATTTCCCCTTTAAAACAGGCTAAGGTGGAGAATAAACGACGAATAATGAAAGAAAATTGCCTCAATGTGGGGAATACTTGCAAAATTTTCCATTGTGGAGTATAGTAAGGTTAGCCTAAAAACCAACCACGTGGAAAGAGAGGGCCATGTATGAGGAAACAGGGGAGCTATAGAGGAAGACGCCGTGCCAGGAGAAGAAGACAGGGAATCTGGACGGGAAATTTTTTAAAAATGCTTGCAGTCATTACGATGCTTGCGGACCATATAGCCGTGGCGATTTTGGAGCAGGGAATGATGGACGCTTGCGGAGGCAGCGGACAATTATTCCAGGAGTTTTTGGCTTCTGAAGAGGGTCGGATTTTCTATATAACGGACCGTATTCTCCGCGCCATTGGCCGGATTTCCTTCCCTATTTTTGCTTATATGCTGACACAGGGCTTTTTTTACAGCAAAAACCGGAGGCAGTATGCTGTCCGCTTGGGTATCACTGCCCTTATATCAGAGCCGTTTTTTGATATTGCCATATTTGACACCTGGTTTTATCCTCAATACCAGAACGCGCTGTTTACGTTGTTTACTGCCCTGTTGGTTCTGATGGGTATGGAAGCCTTTCGCCGGCGTCCGGCAGTTCAAATACTGTGTATTGCTGCGGGATGCGGCTTTTCCTGGCTTGTGAGGATGGATTATTGGGGAATCGGGATTCTTTTGCCGGTAATCTTTTATTGGTTCCGCAACGAACCGCTGTTTATGGCAATAGGAGGGGGCGTCCTTTCGGCAGTGGACAGCGCTTTTCTGTACGGATCGGCTGTGCTGGCATATATTCCTATTCTGTTATATAATGGAAAACGAGGCTATTGGAATTTAAAGTATTTCTTTTATGCAGTTTATCCGGCCCAGTTTTTGATTTTGTATCTGGTTCGGCTGTGGCTGAATCATGGACAATGGTTTGCCGGTTTTTTGGAGAAATCTGTCCGCTAAAGGAGTTAAAAGAACATGATATTTGACACGCACGCTCACTATAACGACGAGGCCTTTGACGAGGATCGGGCCGCTCTTTTGCAAAGCCTTCCGGAAAAAGGCATCGGCCTGGTGGTAAATGTCGGGGCGAATCTTGCTTCTACAGAGGCGTCCATTGCTCTTGCTGAAGCATATCCCTTTATCTATGCGGCCGCCGGAGTCCATCCCAGTGACTCCATGGAGCTGACAGAGGAAAATTTTGCTTTGCTGAGAGAACGGGCCTTGCACAAAAAAGTTGTCGCAGTGGGAGAGATTGGGCTGGATTACTATTGGGACGAGCCGGAACGGCCAGTACAGAAAGAATGGTTTGCCCGTCAGATTCAATTAGCCAAAGAAGTGAACCTTCCTATTGCAGTCCACAGCCGGGATGCGGCAAAGGACACTCTGGATATTTTAAAAGCGGAAAAAGCCTGGGAAACTGGCGGGGTGATCCACTGCTTTTCCTACGGGCCGGAAATGGCCAGAGAATTTTTAAACCTGGGTTTCTACCTGGGAATCGGAGGCGTTCTTACCTTTAAAAACGCCAAAAAGCTGAAGGAGACGGCGGCTTATGCCCCCTTGGAGCGGATTGTTTTGGAAACAGACTGTCCTTATATGGCTCCGGTTCCAAACCGGGGAAAACGAAATTCTTCTTTGAACCTTCCTTATGTGGCGGAAGAACTGGGAAGGATAAAAGGAATGGGCGCGGAAGAAATCGCACAGATTACCTTTGACAATGGAAAAAAGTTGTATCGTATTGACGAATAATAAAAAGAATGGAATGGCTATATGGAAAATAAATTAGGAAATCCTCAGAAGACCATTGAAATCATACAGAAATACCAATTTGCTTTTCAAAAAAAATTCGGCCAGAATTTTTTAATTGACAGCCGCGTTTTAGATAAAATCATTGGGGCTGCCGGTGTTACAAAAGATGACATGGTTCTGGAAATCGGGCCGGGAATCGGCACAATGACCCAGTGTCTGGCTGAGTCTGCCCGCCAGGTGGTGGCGGTAGAAATTGATAGGAATTTAATTCCTATTTTGGAAGAAACTCTGAAAGATTATAATAATGTTACGGTGATTAATGAAGATATATTAAAGCTGGATATTAAGGAGCTGGCTCTGCGATATAATGAGGGAAGGCCCATAAAAGTAGTGGCAAATCTGCCGTATTATATCACCACCCCTATTATTATGGGGCTTTTTGAAAGCGGGGTTCCCATTGACAATATAACGGTAATGGTACAGAAGGAAGTGGCGGAGCGTATGCAGGCAGGACCCGGAACTAAGGACTACGGCGCTTTGTCTCTGGCAGTGCAGTATTACGCCCAGCCCTATATTGCCGCCAATGTACCGCCCAACTGCTTTATCCCCCGCCCCGGCGTAGGTTCTGCCGTAATCCGCCTGACGCGCCATGAAAAGCCGCCGGTAGAGGTAACGGATCCGGGACTGATGTTTGATTTGATCCGCGCTTCCTTTAACCAAAGGAGGAAAACTCTGCAGAACAGCATTAACAATGCTCAAAACCTGAATTTTACCAAAGAACAGGTGGCTGCAGCAATTGCCGAATTGGGCCTTCCTGCCGCTGTCCGGGGAGAAACCTTAACGCTGGAACAGTTTGCACAATTGGCAAATACGTTGATTGAAAATAAGAAATTAGAAACAGATAACTGAAAGCAACAGCTTTGCCGCCTGGTTTAAAATTATTTAAGGGGGAACGCAGATGGGACGAATGGAAAAGGAATATGATCATTTGCTGAATTTGGATTATGAAAGGGATTACCGGATTCCCTTTACAGGCGCAGACAGCCTTATTGCGACCGCTGGAAGAAAGATAGAAAAGCTGGACGGCATCTGGAATTTTTCTGCAGATGTGTATGAAACCTTTCTCCGAAAACGATTTTTTGAGGAGGATACAAAAGACGAAAAAGGCCGGGACAAGCCGGTAGATTTTGATTTTGATCACTGGGAAGAGGTGCGTGTGCCGTCTAACTGGAACCTGCAGAAGGAAAAGTACTGGTTTTTTGAAGGCAGTGGGATCTACACCAGAAAATTTAAATTTTGGAAACGGTCAGATGGAGAACGGGTTTTCCTCCGGATCGGAGCGGCAAACTATGAAAGCAGGGTATGGATTAATGGGGAGCTGATTGGCCGGCACAGAGGAGGCTTTACTCCTTTTATCCTGGAATTGACAGGAAAATTAAAGGAGGAAAACCGGATTATCGTCCAGGTAAATAATGAGAGAAAGCTGGAGCAAATACCGTCCATTAATTATGACTGGTTTAATTACGGGGGACTGTACCGGAGCATAGAGCTGATCCGGACGCCTCAGGCCTTTATCCGTGATTTTAAAGTATTTTTAGAGCCTGACGGAACCGGAAAAACCATAGGAGTAAAGGTACGCATTGACGGTGCGTCCCAAGGGGATCCGGTACGGCTTGAGATTCCGGAACTGGGGATAGGCCAGGATTTTTCGGTGGATTCTCAGGGACAGGCAGAGGGAAGGATTGAGGCGTCTCCCGAACTGTGGAGTCCCGATAGTCCAAAGCTTTATCGGGTTCGCCTGTCCTTTGGCGAAGACTCGGTAGAGGACGAAATCGGATTCCGGGAATTTCGGGTTTCCGGAAAGAAGCTTTTTCTAAACGGGCAGGAAGTATTTCTAAAAGGAGTCTGCTGCCATGAAGAGAGTTTACAAAACGGCAGGGCTTTGACGTTAGAGGAGCGGGAAGCTGTTCTGCAGAAGGCAAAGGCTCTGGGCTGCAATATTATGCGTCTGGCCCATTACCCTCACTCAGAGCAGATGGCAAAGCTGGCTGATAAAATCGGAATGATGCTGTGGGAGGAAATTCCGGTTTACTGGGCTTTGTGCTTTGAGAATGCAGGAACTTATGATGATGCCCGAAATCAGATGACGGAGTTGGTGCAGAGGGATTTTAACAGGGCCAGCGTGGTAATATGGGGAATTGGCAATGAAAATCCGGATACCGATTCGCGGCTGGAATTTATGAGAGGACTTAACGACTGCTGCAAGACCCTGGATAAGACGCGCTTAACGGCAGCCGCCTGTCTGGTCAATATTGATGAAATGAAGATTATAGACAGGCTTTGCCAGTATATCGATATTGTGGCAATTAACGAGTATTACGGTTGGTATTACCGGGATTACGACGGTCTTCGTACGATTTTTGAAAATTCTCCTATGGAAAAGCCTATTGTGATTTCAGAAACCGGAGCAGACGGGATTCAGGGCCTTTTTGGAGACGAAGAAGAATTATTTACAGAAAACCACCAGGCAAAGGTTTATGAAAAGCAGTTTGAGATTGCAGATCAATATGTGGCAGGTGTTTTTCCGTGGATCCTTTTTGATTTCCGTTCTCCCGTAAGGTTAAATCCCCTTCAGGGATCTTTCAACAGAAAAGGACTTCTGGGAGAAGACAAAGATTACAAAAAAATGGCATATGATGTGGTAAAAGATTATTACAGCAGAAAATAGGAAGATCATATTGAAGAATGCAAGGGAAAACAGAGAGCCGGCTGGTAAAATTGACTCTCTGTTTTTTGCTGCTGTATTTAAAATATTAGAATTTAGACAGAGCCGCTTCGTCAGCTACCAGGGTTACGTCCGGGTGGAACTGAAGGATAGAAGCCGGAACCTGAGGGGTAACAGGGCCATTGACTACCTGATAAAGAATGTCAGCCTTGTCAGCGCCGGAAACTACAAGGAGGATCTTCCGGGCTCTCATGATAGTACCGCAGCCCATGGTATAAGCCTGACGGGGAACGTCGTCGGCGGAAGCGAAGAAGCGCTTGTTTGCCTCAATAGTCATTTCCGTAAGATCTACGCAGTGAGTGCAGTTGTCAAATTCATCATTGGGCTCGTTAAAGCCAATATGGCCGTCGTGGCCAAGGCCAAGGAGCTGTAAATCGACGCCGCCCAGAGAACGGATAACCTCTTCGTAGCGGGAGCATTCCGCTTCGCTGTCAGGATTAGTTCCGTCAGGGATATTGGTGTTTTTCATATCAATATTAACGTGCTTGAAAAGATTATTGTACATGAAATAGTAATAGCTCTGATCATTTTCTTTGGGAAGTCCCCGGTATTCGTCCAAGTTTGCAGATTTAACCTGGGAGAAGTCCAGATCGCCGGCATTGTAAGCAGCAATAAGATTCTTGTAAGTGCCGATAGGGGTGGATCCGGTAGCCAAACCTAAAACACAGTCCGGTTTCGTGATAATCTGCGCTGCAATAATGGCAGCCGCTTTACGGCTTACAGCATCATAATCCTTCATTTTAAAAATTTTCATTTCTTAACCCTCCGTCTTTATGAAGTTTGAAAACCATCACCTATAGAATAGCATCTTGCAGACATAGTTTCAATGGGTATTTGCATAAATATAGACTAGAGGTGATTGTATGTCGAATTATCGAAGGCTTATTTCTTATATCTATGAATATGAAGGAAAAACAAAAGGGAGAAACGTAGGCTTTGCAAAATTGGAAGCCCGGGGAGGGCAATGCAAAATTAACGTAAATGTCAAAAAAATTTTTATCGGAGGGGATGCGGGAGTTTACCTTCTGGCTTCCGGGGGAGAAATTTCCCTGGGAAAGATGTTTATCCGGGGAGGGGCCGGGGAATTTAGGACAACGCTGCAGGTAGATAATGTAGACGGAAACGGCGTTGATATGGACGCCTGCTACGGGCTGGCCATCCATGAGCCGGAAGACGATTGGCGTACATACCGGACGATTTGGGAAGACGAAGTCGCCTATGCTGCGGAAATCGAACTTGCTAAGGCGGCGCCAAAAGAGGCGGTATCTGTCTTAGAAACTGCTGAAAAAGCGGTTGCGGAAATAGAGCGGGAAATGGCCCGTCAGGAAGGGGCGCAAACATCCGTACCTCAGGAAATTGAAATCCTGGATGTGTCAGGAAGACCAGGGGAAAAGAAGAGTTTCCAGGCTCCGGCGGCCGTTCTGAAACCTCAGGCCCACAGGCCGGAACCTGGCCCGGAACGCCCGCCTATGCCGCCAGGTCCCGGCCCGGAGCGTCCACCCATGCCGCAAGGCCCTGGTCCGGAGCGCCCGCCTATGCCGCCAGGTCCTGGCCCGGAACGCCCGCCCATGCCGCAAGGCCCTGGCCCGGAACGCCCGCCTATGCCGCCAGGCCCTGGCCCGGAGCGCCCGCCTATGCCGCAAGGCCCTGGCCCGGAACGTCCGCCTATGCCGCCGGCCCCCGGTCCAGAGCGTCCGCCTATGCCGGCCCCCGGCCCGGTTATGGCTCCCGGATGGGGCGGCCCCCAGAGAACAGCGCCTATGCCGCCGCGTGTAATAAAAGAAGAAAAACCGGATCTTCCCAGGGCAGGAATCCCCGGGGAACTGGAGGGGTTGACATTAGAAGAAGATCCGGAAGTAAATCCAGGAAAAGTGTGGGACTGCTTTGAGAAGGCCTATCCTAAGATTCAGGCCTTTGACAGTGATCACGGCTGTATTATATTAGTCATTAAACCTCAGGACATCGGCCTTCTTCCGCGGGAGGTATGGGTCTATGGAAACAATAGCTTTCTTCTGCACGGGTACTATAATTACCGGTATATTATTCTTGCCCGGTTGGAAAATCCTAAAGGAAAACCCCGATTTCTCCTGGGGATTCCCGGCCATTATTACAGCAATGAAAAGTATATGGCGGCAATGTTCGGATTCCCTAATTTCGTGCTGTCAAAAAATCAGCCGGCCGGGGACGGCCGGTTTGGATATTGGTATACGGATATACAATTGGGAAATGTATGGGAAGAAAGTAAGAAGCCGGATAGTAAGGAACCGGATAATAAAGAGCCGGAAACCTCCTTAGAAATCAATGCCTCTTAGAGCCACACTGCCGACAAAAGGCCTGACGCAGTCAGCGAAAGCTTCCAGCTCCTGTTTAGAGAATCCGGAAAATTCGTCAGTGGGGACGGCGTCAGCCTCTTTAAAATTTTGAATGAAATACTGAGGGCAGCCCTTGATCCAGGGGCCGATTTCTTCAAAGTCTTTCATGGTATGGATCCCCTTTACCGCTGTGGTCCGAAATTCAAAGGGAATGGGGCCTGAAAGAAGAAATCTGACGCTTCTTTCAACACGTTCCATGAAAACGTCTGTAAGGCCGGCTGCAGCGGCATAATTGCCGGGGCCGGCTTTAATATCCACAGCGGCGTAGTCCAAAAGGTTTTCTTTGCATAAATCCTCTAAAACATCAGGGCGGTATCCATTGGTATCCAGCTTTACCAGAAAGCCCATATCTTTTACAGATTTAATAAAATCCTTTAAATCCGGCTGCAAGGTAGGCTCGCCGCCGGTAATGCATACGCCTTCCAATATTCCTCTTCGTTTTTTCAGGAAGGAAAGAATTTCCTCGTCAGTGTAATCGGCTTCTGTATCAGGAGAGATTATTTCACTGTTTTGGCACCAGGGACAGCGAAAATTACAGCCGGCGGTAAACACTGTGGCCGCCACGTGACCGGGAAAGTCTAAAAGAGTAGTTTTTTGTAATCCACAAATTTTCATTGATTTTGATTTCCATTCTGATAAATTTCGTATATAATGATGCTGGAGTCAAAAGAGTTTTGGCTCCTTTGCTCCCAGGCAAGCCGGGAATGATGCTATTTCAGTATAGCACAGCCGGAAGCCCAGGTCTACCGAAAGAAAAGAGGGGGATAGGAAAATCCATGACCCAGGAAGAAAGGTTTATGAAACAGGCCATCCGTCAGGCAAAAAAGGCAGAGGCACTGGGGGAAGTCCCCATTGGCTGCGTAATTGAATATCAGGGCAAAATCATTGCCAGAGGCTACAATCGCCGCATGACGGATCACAGCGCCTTGGCTCATGCAGAAATTATCGCCATAAAAAAGGCGTGTAAAAAAATGGGGGATTGGCGGTTAGAGGACTGTACGCTTTATGTAACGCTGGAGCCCTGTCCCATGTGTGCCGGAGCCATTATCCAGGCCCGTATCCCCAGAGTCGTTATGGGGTGTATGAATCCCAAAGCCGGCTGCGCCGGTTCTGTTTTGGATATGCTCCATGAGGACGGATTCAACCACCAGGCAATCACCCAGTCGGGAATCCTGGGAGAAGAGTGCTCTGCTATGATGAAAGCGTTTTTTCGGGAATTGAGGGAGAAGGGGAAACGAAAATCGCCGGCGCCGGCCAGTCTTGACAATTCCGGTTCCAGCGTGTATACTGAATAAGCTACTTTTTATTAAAATTGTAAGAAAGCTTCCACGCAGCCGGGGAGATAGCGGTGCCCTGTACCTGCAATCCGCTCTA
>CAMMNN010000025.1 GCA_946498245.1 uncultured Clostridium sp.
ATGAAAGGTACAGTTAAGTGGTTCAACAACCAGAAGGGCTACGGATTCATTTCCGACGAGCAGGGTAATGACGTTTTCGTTCACTACTCCGGATTAAACATGGAAGGCTTCAAGTCTCTTGACGAAGGCGCTCAGGTAGAATTTGACGTAGTCAACGGAGCAAAGGGCCCGCAGGCAACTAACGTTACCAAATTATAATCATCTAGTCAGCAGTGTACCTTTTTCAATCATATATCATTTTTGATGTTATTGAAATAAAGTTATATTGGATTCAATGATTATAAAAAAGAATCCTGCTTGCAGGATTCTTTTTTTGTGTAGTAAAAACTACGTTTCTGTTTCTTATTCTTCGGTGCTAGGCGCAGCAATGGTTTTGCCGCTTTCGTGGTTTTCCATATACGTGTGCGGCAATTCTTTTATTTTCCACCTTCTATTTTTAAAAGTCAAAATCCACATAAAAGACTTTTCTGTCAATTTCCAAAGGCCACTCTATGTCTTCAAAATGCCATTTCTTAGTGGGATCCGCCTGGGAATACGCCCTGGAAAATTCATCATAGGATCCCACGGACTGCCCGGTGTTTATGATTGTCATCTCAGCGCCATGGGGCCACTGAAACTTACGTGGGAGATAAGTTAGACTGGCCATAATATCTACTTCTTTCGACAGCTCCAGCAACAGCGGCCAGCACTGATCTGAGCAGTCGTCACCGTTATAAACCACGTTTTGGACAGCCTTTGCCATAATTAACACTTTTGTTCCGGAGGAAAGCCATTCCGTAATCATAGTGCCATAAACCGGGCTTTCCACAATTTGCGGCTCCAAAAGCCTGCTATGGTCGATCTCCCTAATGACACGCTCCGCCCAGCCGTCTGTCATCCAGTCGTCCGCAATACAATCCGCAAACCAACCGTCTATCTGCCGGACATATTCAATGGGTGAGTCATGGTGTCTTATATAACCAAGAAAAAGGTACAGCATAACGTTCCTCCTGCTATCTTCTCTCCGCCCGCAGCACTCCGTCCGCGCCCATAACAAACTCTTTTCTGTCCACCAAACTGGGATCCAGGCCGCCGAAGTGTGTTCTGCTTATGATTAAATAGTAACACGTTTTATTTTGAGCAATCTGTCTGAGGTTTTCATCATATTCTAAAAAATCTGCTGACCTTCTGTCTGCCACGAAAATAAGATTTTCCCATTGAGCCAGACCCCAATTGGCATCTCCATTACTAAGCCATGCGATTCTATATTTTTTATTGCTAATATCAATGGTAACCATACGCGACGTAAGCATCTTCATAGCTTCCCTTTCGGCATTGATATTGTCTGCAATGAAGGTAAATTTGTTTTCCAATAACAGGCTCAGTCTATAATCCCTGAATCTTAACCGTATCTCTATGGGCTCCAATTCCTTCACCTCTTTGGCCGTCAATCCCTGCTTTCCCAATGAATCCCCTTACGGGCGGCTGGCCTTTGACAGCAAAACTTTCAGTTCGTCTACGGAAAAGCCGTAATGGCGGCTGCAGAAATGGCAGTTGACTTCGATCTCTTTTCCCTCGTCTATCATTTCCTGAAGCTCCTTTTTCCCAATGCTGACCAGTGCCTTTTCTACCCGTTCTTTGGTACAGTTGCAGTAAAATTGGGTGGGGATCTTTTCGTTTATTTCCAGGCCCATATCCCCCAAAATCTGTTCCAGGATCATTTCCGGCGTATTTCCGGCATCTAAAAGGGCTGTAATAGAAGTAATGGCTTTCAGGCGTTCTTCCAATCTGTCAATGACCTCATCAGATGCACCGGGCATCATCTGAATCATGAAACCGCCGGCCTGACGAACCGTATTATTTTTATTCATCAGCACTCCCAGAGCAATGGACGAAGGCGTCTGTTCTGAAGTGGCGTAATAATAAGTCAAATCCTCTGCAATTTCTCCCGTTACCAAAATGGTCTGGCCCACGTAAGGCTCTTTTAAGCCAATGTCCTTAATGACGCTTAAAACGCCTACTCCCAGAGCTCCTCCTACGTCCAGCTTCCCCTTTGCGTTGGGAGGCAGCATGACCTGAGGCTGAAAAACGTACCCTTTTACATTGCCTATGGAATCTGCCGTCACAGTCAGGCCCTCCATGGGGCCGTCTCCCTGGATTTTTATGGTCAGCAGGTCCTGTTCCCCTTTCATGGTGATTCCCATCATTCCCGCCGCTGTCAAAAGGCGGCCCAGGGCGGCTGTGGCCACGGGACTGGTGTTGTGGGCCTGACGGGCGTATTCCGTCAGTTCCCTGGTAGTCGCGGCAAAGGCCCGTATCTGCCCCTCCGCCGCAGTTGCTCGTATTATATAATCAGACATTGTTTCTCCTTCCTGTTTCTGCCGGTTTTCCAATTTCTGCCGGTTTCCCTGTTTCCTCCTGCCTTCCGGTTTTCTCCGGCACTTTGCCTTTTCCGTGCTCTCTGGCTATGACGTATACCCTTTCGCTGTCTTCTCCGGGGGGATTTTTGGTAAAGGCGTCGTAGCAGGCCTCAAATATCAGTCCGGCCTCTTTTAGCGCCTCTTTGATTTCTTCCAGAGAGTAGGCTTTCTGGTAATGGGTTTCTTCAAATCGCCGGAATAAATCGTCCTCCTGACGGATAAAAAGAGTCAGGTCATACTCGTTGATCCGGGTTTCCTTATCAAAGTAATTTTCCCAGATAAAACTGCTTTCTTCCCGGTTCTCCGCAATGGTGGATTCTCCTAAGGTCTCCCGGTATTTGTACTCCGTATTTAAGTCAAAAATAAAGACGCCGCCGGGATCCAGGTAATTATTCACCAGGGAAAACACCTGAACCAAGTCCCGGTATTCCAGAATATAGTTTATGGAATCACAGATACATACTACCGCCGCCACCGTGCCGTACAACTCAAATTCCCGCATATCCTGAAGCAGATACAGAATGTCGCTTCCGCTTTCCAGCTTTTTTTCCTGGGCGATTTCCAGCATTTCCTCTGCGTTGTCCACGCCGATCATATCATATCCCTTTTTGGCTAAGAGCTCCGTCACGCTGCCTGTGCCGCAGCCCAAATCCAGCACCAGTCCCTCCCGGATCCCTCTTTCTTCCAGAAGTCCCGCAAGATAGGCGCACCATTCTTTGTAGGGAACATTGTCCATAAACAGATCGTAAACTTCGGCAAAACCCGTATAGGCCTCCATCTCTTTCTCCTTTTCCTTTGTCTGCCCTTTCCGCACAATCAAAACAGAGCATAAAAGGACGCCCTGAATCAAGGCTTATCCAGCCGGATTCAGGGTGTCCGAAATTTGACTACTGTAAATCAGTCCTGTTATTTATGCGTTTCTGCCGCAGCACTTTTTATATTTCTTTCCGCTTCCGCAGGGACATGGATCATTGGGGTAAACCTTTTTGCCTTTGCGGATCGTACCGGAAGCTTTCTGCTCTTTGTACAGTTCCTTTCTGCGTTCCTCAGAAAGAATGGAGTCCCACTGGGGCAGCTCGTACAGCCAGTTTGCCTTGGCTTCCACCATGTTGTAGTACAGCTTTTCCGGGTCAATCTCAATGCGGACCTCAGTGTCTTCCTCCATGGTGTCAATGGGGTTTTCGTATCCCTTTAAGCTTTCGTTAATGCCGTCCAGAAATCCGGTCATAATAAGAATTTCCGTATTGTATTTCTCAGCCAGTTCCTTAACGGTTCCGGTAATCACTTCTCCGGGATTTGAAAGAATCTGCTCGTAAATGCCTTTTTCAATGGCAAAGTATCTGCTCCATAATTCTTCTCTTTTTTTATCGTCTAATCCGTCACCGTATGCCAGATTTCTCCAGGTTTCTAAAATTGCCATCTGAATATCCATCCTTTTTATTGTAAATTATTGTCAGGGTCTGCGCCTGTAAGCCTTAGTATATAACAAAACCATTGGAATTGTAAAGGCTTTTCCAAAGGAATTTGCGCTGTCTTCCCTTTATTCCCCATCATTTCTGAAGGCGTAAACCGGAAGCCCGTTTTCTACCCGTCTTTCCGGTTCTCCCTGGATCAGCGGAAGGGCATACCGGATAAACTCTTCCCCAATATCCGTACCGTTTTTGGTAATCCATTCCGGCGGAAACTTCTTTTCCTGATTGCAAATCTCATTGACATCCTCTGCTGTGCATTCTATCTCATAGGGGCTGCTGCTCTTTCTCTGAAAGGCCACCATTTTTCCTGTAAGCCCCTCCAGAGCCTTTCTGACTCCCCAGGCCCCGGCCATGGCCGCTTCCTTCATATCGGTTTCCGACATCATCATGCCGGAACACCTCTGGCTTACGTTTAATTCTACGGAGCGGACCTTTACCCCGAAGCGTTCCCGGACGAAATTTTCCAGTACTTTGGCGCTTCCCGTCAGCATTTTGTGGCCGAAGGTATCCAGCCTTGCGGCATCGGCGTATTCGCAGATAAACTGGCCCCTGGCGTCGGAAATTCCCTCTGAGATGCAGATAATCACATTGGGCTGCCTCTGCAACGCCTTTTCTACGTCATAGGCAAACTGTTCCATATCAAAGTCCATTTCCGGCAGATAAATCAGAACAGGGTTGTCCTGGGGATGCTTTCTGGCTAATACGCTGGCTGCCGTCAGCCAGCCGGCGTGGCGGCCCATTAGTTCAATAATGGTAACGGCCTTCTGCTGGTAAACGGAGGAATCCAACACAATTTCCCGGACTGTGGAAGCCACGTATTTCGCCGCGCTGCCGTAGCCGGGAGTGTGATCCGTATGAATGAGGTCGTTATCAATGGTTTTGGGGATCCCCATTACCTTAATATCGATTCCGTTTATTTCCGCATAGCGGGACAGCTTGCTTACGGTGTCCATGGAATCGTTGCCTCCGATGTAGAAAAAGTAACCGATGTCCATTCTCTTAAATTTTTCAAAAAGCTCCCGGTAGCAAATATCGCTCAGGTCTTCCGGCAGCTTGTAGCGGCAGGAGCCCAGATAGGCGGCTGGAGTCAGCTTCATCAGCTCCAGTTCGTCTTCTCCCATGGCCGACAGTTCCGTAAATCTGCCGGCCATAAAGCCTTCTATACCATGGATCATACCGTACACCTTGCCGATTTCATCATTCCTGGCAAGTCCTTCCTTCACTACTCCGTACAAGCTGGCGTTAATCACTGCCGTAGGGCCGCCGGACTGACCGACGATTATATTTTTCTTCATAGTCTGCTCTCCTTTGTGCCTTCCTTTTCCTTCCTTTTATTGTATCGGAAAGGGGCGTTCTTGGCAAGCCATCTTTACTTTTTTGCCGTTTCCTTTATCCGCTGGAGAGCGCCTTTTTCGTCTGTCTTTAATGCCATTTCCCCTTCAAACATTTTTCCGTCTTTTCCGGCCCGGTAAAGCTCCTTTTTCCAGACTATCCACTCGTCTTTTGCCATGGCGCCGCTGCTTCCCAGGTAATACCAGTCTCCTTTGGAATCCGTCTTCCAATTATCATGGACCATCATTCCCGCCCCATCAAACCAGTACCAATTTTCTCCGTCCTGATACCAATTATTTCTGACGGGCTCCCCGGTATCTCCCAAGTAAAAGCGCCAGCCACCGTCTTCCTCCTGCCAGCCTGATTTTTTCCCAGGTATGGGCTCTGAGAGATTGTAATACAGGGCAATGGTATCGGCCTCTGCTCTGGCCAGCCGATCCAGATTGTCTTCGTCTAACAGCCACCGTGCGATTTCCCGGTTGGTATGGAAAGAGTGCTCCAAAATGAGTCCCGGCACCCCTGCTGCCGTAGCTCCTCTTAATACGCCATAGTAGTCTCCTCTCTCTCCTCTTCTGTGTTCAATGCGGGCGGCCTGTCTGGTTCCCATGACCACCTCCACACACTGGGCCAGAGCCATGCCGATGCCGTCTGCGCTTCCGTTAATGGCGCAGTAAGCCGCCGGGTAATCCACGCTGTTATTGACCCCGCTTCCCACTGCATTGGAATGATCCGACAAAAATAAGTCGCAGCCTGCCGCTGCCAGCCCTCTGTCATACAGCTTTCTGTCAGCTTCCAGACTGCTTCTGGTGGTGAGCACCTGAATCCCGTATGCCTCCAGATAGGTTTTCTGCTTTAAATGAAGCTTCCACATAATCTGCGATTCATAATACCGGGCGTCCGCCGGACTTTGGTTGTATTTGCCGAAATGGCCGGCATCCAAACATATTTTCATAATCCTGTCCTTTCCCTTTTTATATGATGCCAGGGTCAAAAGGTCCATAATTCGGCATTACGGGAAATAAGATACCTTTTGGCCCCACACTTTAATATATGAAAAGACGGGACAGGTTGTCACTTTCTCCCGGATCCTGAGCGCTTTGCTGCGTCAAGGACGGCAGACTATTCACCGCATATATTACTTCAGCAGATCTAAGAGCGTATGTTCCCCTTTTCTGATTTTTGAAATCTCATTATATTTTTTAATTGCCTGCACCAGTATTACCGGATTTGCAAAATATTCCCTAACAAAATCATAAGACTTTACACTAGGCATTTTCAAATTTTCTTTACAAAAGACACTTGGTTTTTTCCCCGACTTCTTAAACTCATTGTATTTATTTTCATTGAAAATAATCAGCATTTCTATTTCTGGCGCCGTAATAATGTTAATTACATCTACCTTGCTTTCATACGCCTTACTGAGTTTAAAATTCTCTTTTCGGGAATCCAATATTCGGATAACGGTAATCAAATCGTTAAAGCCTTTTCTCAAATATCTTGTCTCAAAGGTTTTCCCATCTCGGCAGCGGATGACACTTTCATCCAGCATTTCCTCCCGCTTAAAAATAAGCTGATCATTATCCAACAACACATCAATGATTGCAGCCTCTGCCGCCCCTTCACAAATACATGCCTTAATTTTCGCTAATTCCATCTCAATCCCCCTATCCTAAATAGAATCTGCAATGCTCTTTTTCAGCCGCATATAAGACTCATACATAGGGGTAGTTCCTTCCAGAAATCCACTTTGATATGCTTCACTCTTTTTAATATCATTACGTTTTAGTATCTTAGCAAGATTTTCTACTACAATGCCATTTTTATTTCGAATGATATGAATGCTGTCATTTCGGTCATATTCATCAAGAAGCTCTGGATAATGGGTTGTAAAAATCAATATACCACCATTTTTATTCATTCGCGCATCCATAAAAAAGCGAATTAATGTAGAAACTATCTCCTTATTGAAATGATTCTCAATCTCGTCCATTATCAAATATCCGCCGGATTTCAACACTTCCTTCGCCAAAGTAAACGCTACAATTCCTTTTATTGTTCCTGAAGAAAGATAGAGATTGAGATCAATCGGGTTGTTTAATACGATTTCATCTCTTCCCTTAAACTGTAAATGGATTGATGTCTTATTTTCTGCCTTATCAAAATACAGTTTCTCTACCGTAGGATCCAAAAAAGAAATAACTTCAACCGGTATTTCGTCCGAAAAGGGCAAAACGTTAATATTAGTAAAAGATAACAAGCTTACAATATTCATTCGTTCTTTCTTTTTCTTATTATAAGCAATCATAATACTTACATCATCAGATAAAAACTCTTCATCTTTACGAACAGCAATCGGATTATAAGCAGAAAAGTCTGTCAAATTCTTTCTCGCAGTTATAGAATCCTGTGGCTTTATCCACAAAGTTTCTTCAACTATTTTATAGTGAGGGGAATCTGTTTTTGCTTTCTCCGATGTAATGACAGTTTCCAGCCTTCCAATTTCTTTTGCCTGCGAATGAAAATAGGTATTGAAAACCGCCCTATCTGTATCACCTAAAATTTCCTTTGTTTCGATGTGATTAATCGGCTCATTATTCAACAAATGTAAAACCAGTAAAATCACTTTCAGCACACTTGTTTTACCTGCCGCATTAATTCCAATAAATGCATTAGAACAATTCATATATATATTTGAAAAAAGCGGATACAATAAATCTTTATCATCATCTGCAACTCTCTGTTGTACAAAGAACGATATATCTAATTTTTCCTTAAACAATGGCAATCCTTGTGCTGTAATTCTGAGAACCTTCATAAGACGCCTCCATTTTATTTACGAATTTTCCGTTTTTAATCTTTATCTTTTTATATTATACCCGCTTATATTCGTTTTATCAACAATTTTTCCGTTTTTAATCTCCCATTCTCCCACTGGTATACCCAATGCACACCAGGGTAATCCCCGTCACCAAAGCCTCAGTATAAACCATAGCCCACCATACGCCGCTGATGCCGAGCGAAAGGGGAAGCAGGTATAACAGAATGCCGCTGATAACAATCCCCCGCAAAACCGTAAGTACAGTGGATAACCGGGTTCTCATAATAGACTGGAAATAAAATGTGGCCCATATGTTGACTCCCATAAATAAAAATGAAATAAAATACACCCGCATAATGGCCGGGGCCGCTTCCAGCACCTCCGGCGTAGCGTCCACAAAGAACCGGATAATCTGCGTCGGAAATAAGATACCCGAAAGCATAAAACAGATTCCCATTCCTATGACAGTCCACTCAGATATGCGGCGCAAAGAAGCGATGCGCCCAAACTGGCCTGCTCCGTAATTGGTCGTTGCAACAGGCTGTATGGCCTGTCCTACTCCGGTATAGATGTGCTGAAACATACCGGAACAGCTTAAAACCACGCCGAAAACAGAAAGGGCTGTTTCCCCGCCGTAGCGCATAATCTGATTGTTTAAAATACAGGTCAGGGCGATAAAAGCAAACTCCAGCACAGAGGCGCTGAAGCCTGCTGTTACGGATTTGAAAAAAGCTTTTGAAAGCTGCCAGGGTTTTACGATTTTTAAGTGGCATTTTTTCGTAAACAGAAAAGCGCAGAGTACGGCAAACTGGATTACCGTGCCTCCTGCCGTGGCGATTGCCGCCCCTGCCATTCCCATATTCATGGGAAATACCAGAAACCAGTCCCCAAATACGTTAAAGATCCCGCCTGCTATCACTGCAGCCATTACCACATTCGGGGCGCCGTCGCACCGCACCATGCAGGTAAAATACGCCGAGAGAATAAAGGCAGGAAATGTCCAGATAATCCAATCGCCATATTCCAGCACTAAAGGCATAAGAGCTTCATTGGCGCCGAAAATGGTAAAAATCTGCCTTTTAAGAAGGGCCGTCAGGGGCCATACCACAATTGTCAGCCCAAGTACCAGAATAAGGGACGCCGTATAATAGGCGTTTGCCTTTTCTCTCTCCCCTTCCCCCAGGGCTTTTCCAAAACGGACGGATCCGCCGATGCCGCACAAAAAACCGAACAGAGAAGCAATCCCCAAAATCGGATAGATAATGGCGCAGGCAGCCGCGCCGTCGGTTCCCACCCCCTGTCCAATGGCGATAGTATCCACAAAGCTGTAAATGGTCGTAACCAAGGCTGAAAAAAGAGAGGGAAGTAAAAATTTCAGATACAATTTCCCAACGCTTTCTTTCAACAAGTTCATATGCGTTCTCCTTTGCTTGACTTATTTTTTACAACGCAATATTATAAAGTCTGATATAATATGAGAGTCAAGTAAGGAGAAAGAAAATGACAGACAAAAGCCGCTTGTTTTCCATAGGGAAGCTGTCCCGGCTGACAGGGGTACATATCCAGTCCCTTCGGTATTATGAAAAGTTAGGAATTTTGAATCCGGCATACATTGATCCTCAAAGCCAGTACCGGTATTATACCTTTCAGCAGACCAGAATTGTAGAGGCTATCCAGTACTGCGCTGACCTGGGGATTCCTCTAAAACAGTTTCAAAATTTTCTGTCGGAAAAAGACGGACAGATCGATTACGCCGCCCTGATCCAATGGGGAATCCGCCTGACCAACGAAAAAATGGAACGCATTCAAAAACGGCTGTCCTTTCTGGAAAACGTACAGCAGGAAATTCTTCATGCCGAAGAATGTCGAGCAAGCTCTTTTACCAAAAGTCATTTTCCGGAAAGAGTCTGCTGGGCCATTCCCTATGAGGGAACCCAAACTGCGCCAGACTTTTATGCTGCGGTCTGCCGCCTGATTTCTGATATAGAAGCCAACGGCCTTCACGCAGGCTTCAATAACGGCCAGTTGCTCCTTTGCCGGGAAGATAAAATGGAGTCCTATATTTTTATTGACATTCGGGAAACGGATGTTTCTGCAGAATCCCTTATAAAAACGTTTCCGCAAATTGTCTCCATTCCCGCCGGAGAATATCTGTGCACGGTTTCAAAAGAGAGCAATATCCGACGGGCTCCCCAGGTTTTCCCTTCATTGTTTGAACAAGCTTTTCCCAAAACTGTCGTTGAGGTGGAACTGTTTTCGGAAAAGCTCCCTTATTCTGCACCTGTATTTGAAATCCGCTGCAGCCTTCCCTGCAAACAGGCATGAATGTTTTAACTGCCGGGAGACATAAAGAGCTGCCTGTCCTCCCTGATCCAGAGAGAACAGACAGCTCTTCTATTTCCATCATATTAAATTCAAAACGTATTTGGGACTCTTACTGCTCTCTTGCAAAAACCCTGCAGCCTTCCACGTAAGTTTCCGCCACTCTGTTTTCGCCGTCCAGCAGGGCAAAGTTAGCGTCCAGGCCTTCTTTGATAAAGCCATACCGGTTGTCCAGGCCTAAAAGCTTGGCCGGATTTTCCGTCAGCAGAGGAAGGAGCTCCTCAACGGTCTTGCCAGTAAAGGCTACCAGATTTTCCAGGGCCTTTCCTGTCGTCAGTGTACTTCCTGCCCTGCTTCCTCCATCGGCCAGCTTTGCGTCCCCGTCTACTACCAATACGTCGTTGACGCCCAGTTTATATTTGCCGTCAGGCAGTCCTGCCGCCATAATGGAGTCTGTAATGGCTACTACCCGATCCAGGCCCTTGGTTTTGATAATCAGTCTCACTGTACCTGGGTGAAGATGTCTGCCGTCACAGATGATTTCGCAGTACACATTGTCATCCTCCAGAACGGCTCCCCAGATAGCCGGGAAGTGCTGGTGGAGAAGCTTCATGGCATTGCCCGTATGGGTAGCGGCCATGGCGCCGCTCTCTATGGCTGCTCTGGCCGTGTCGTAATCAGCCCCGGAGTGGCCGATAGCCACCTGGATCCCCAGTTCCTTCAGCTTGGGAAGGTCCTCTACCATTCCGTCGATTTCAGGAGAAACTGTAATATACCGGATCTCGCCTTCCGCTGCCTTCTGATACTCTTCTATCAACGGAATGTTTTTGGTCTGAAGGAGATGTTCCGGCATGGCTCCTTTATACTCTGCAGATAAAAACGGGCCTTCCAGATGGATTCCCATCATAACTGCGCCCTGGTGTTCTACGGTTTTCCAGCGTTTATACGCCTCGATGCAGGCTAAGGTCTGCTCTTTGGTATCGGTTAAAACAGATCCCAGCCAGCCTGTGGTTCCCTGGGAAGCCATAAACCGGCAAATCTTCTCATACCCCTCCGTATCGGCGCTGTTTACGTCCACGCCGGCGGCGCCGTGGGTATGAATGTCCAAAAATCCCGGAACCAGACGCTGCCCTTTCAGGTCCACCCGCTCCGCCTCCGGCTCAGAGATCCACTGGGCGATCCGGATAATCTTTCCGTCTTCCACCAGCACATCCGCCTTCTGAAACTTATGGTCTTGATAAACGAACCCATTGCAGAAAATCTTTTTCATTGTCGTCCTCCAATTTGAAAGCTATATGGGGACAAAACGCCTCATAAGCCCTTGCCCCAGTATAGCAGGGAAGCCCCCCGGCTGTTTCAGCCAGGGAGCCTTGGTGATTTTTCTACTATTATTTTACGTAAGCGTCCGGATGGCAGCTTCCGTTGGTTCCGTCGTAAACCTGATCCTTCATCATCAGATGAACGGCGCTGAGCTTAAAGGTCTGAGGCAGAGCCAGAATCTTAGGATTGGGGCCTACATACTTCTTCATAGCGTCCTGAAGAGCTTCCTCAATGGTGGCTCTGGTCTTTAAGCCCATTCCTCTTGCATAGCCCGGTTCCTGAGCGCCGCAGATATAGATGGCGGAGGTGTTCATCTCAGCAATCTGACCGCAGCTCATCATGGAGAAGCCGTGGAAGGGGTGGAAAGCATTGCCGAAGCGGTATTTTCTGATGTATTCTTCATTGGTGGCGAACAACTGGCCGTAACGATCCATATCCGTCAGGACATTCATGTGATCGTGCTGGAACATATCATAGCACTCTCTCAGGTAGGGCCACAGCTCGTCATGGAAGTAGCCGTTGCAGATAGAAGCGCAGATCATGACACAGTTGTCCTTCATAACTCTCTTGTGACGGATTACCTGGGCGGAGAGAGCCTGCATCATCATAATGGGGTTGGTTCCCATGCCGTCGCCGTAATGGAAAAACTGAGGCATACCAAATACCATAACGTCGTATTTTTCCTCTGCAAAGGGCACATAGGTACGCTTGTCCGCTGTTTTCCAGGAAATGGGCTGCATCTCTTTGGCGTAGCCGCTGTTAATTTCAATCTGTCTGGACTTGGTATCCAGCACGGCGTCGCAGCAGAAGAATTTCTTTCCCATATGCTCTTCCATCTTCATGCCGATCTCGTCGAATTTGCTGCGCATTAAGGACTTGCCGCTGACAGGAGTAAAGTCTTCTCTGTGCATAACCTGGGGAACGTGATGGGAAGCGATGGAGCTCCAGTGGTTTAATCCTGTAGCGCAGTGCTTGTAGCCGCCGGAATAGCCGCCGTAAGGATTGCCCTGGGTATGGCCGATTAAAACGGCAACGTCGCTGTCGTGTACGTATTTATTTAAAAATACCGGATCTCCCCGATCTGTCAGTCCGCAGTCTACCAGATGATCGTAGTCTTCGCTGTCGTGATTGATAATCTGGCCGGTGTACCAGAACTCATTAAACAGTTCCGGGCCCAATACGTTGTAGATTTCTTCCTTAGTATTCTTTCTGTGAAGGCCGTTGGAGCAGATAAGAAGAATATCCTTTTTCTCTACACCTACGCTGTAAAGCTCCTTTAAAATAAGCTTAATGGATACCTTTCTGTGGGAGGTGGGCTGCTCTCCGCCCTTTACTCTGTCAGGGAATACGATGGTTACTTTGGAACCCTTGTGAGCCAGCTCTGTTAAAGGCGGCATTCCAATGGGGTTGCGAATGGATTTTAAAGTTTCTTCCTCTAATTTATCTTCCGGGATACAGGGCGGATCCGCCACGGTTACTCCAGGAATAAATACGTCGGTGTTGTCCGGCAGGTTTGCTGCCATAAGGCCCTGGCCATATTCAAACTCTAATCTCATATTTTTTCTCCTCTATCCTATCAAAGTCCCGCTGTCTGTCCGGCAGCGCAGGTTCACAGATACAGTGCTTTTTCCGTTCTTACTTTCCCATGTAGGTACGAATGATTTCCAGATACTCTTCCGGATAAAATCCAATCTCTCCGGCAAACCGGGTCAGGGCAATGAGGCCGCCGTCCATTACCGGAACAGATGCCAGCATCTCGGCATTATCCGTTTTTAAGCCGCCGCCGTATACTACGTCCATGCCGCCGGTTACTTCTTTTACAAAAGCGCCGATCTTGGTAATATATTCTTTATCCGGCGGAATTTTGCCCGGTCCAATGGCCCATACCGGCTCATAGGCAATGGTTACCTTGGTTTTGTCTACGCCTTCCAGGCCTGTAGTAAGCTGCTCTCTTAATACTTCCTGCCATCTCTCCTGCTCCTCAGAAGTTTCGCCGATGCAATAGAGTACGGAAAGCCCCGCTTTTACCGCCGCCTGAATCTCTTTATTTAACAGACGGTTTACTGCCGCCGTGTCCGTCACTCCGGCTTCCGCCAGGATTCCGGCCTTGTCCTTCCGCTCTTCGCAGTGGCCGATAATAGTAGCCGTACAGCCTGCCGCTTTCATGGAATTGGCCGTGCGGTTTGTGGTAAAGGCCCCGAAATTGCCGCCCACAGCCGTATCTTCCCGGTAAACGCTCTGGCAGCCTACCTGAACGGGGCTGTCCTCACACAAAGCCGATACAGCGGAAATTACGTGAGCTTCCGGGAAAAACATGGCAAATTCCACATCATCATCCCCGTATTTTTTCAGGGCTTCCTGCGTGTTGGAAACAATGAAGGAGCCCCAATCCGCTGCCGGGGCAATGCTGTTGACTCCGCCGTACTCCTTGGGGATGTCAAAGCGCTTCAGGTTTAAAAAAATGTGTTTCACTTCTTTTCTCCCTCCTTATAATAATCGTTAAAATCAATAAAATCTCTCAGTTCCGGACCAATCAAGGGACGGCACCACTTGGCAAATTCTTCCGTCACATCATTTTTCCGTTCATTTACATAAGACTCCGGAATCACCCGTTCATAAAGCATAACCTGCTCAATGGGGATCCGTTCCACATGGATCTTGTAAGAGCCGTCCGGCGTTTCGTCCCGGATAAAGCCGATCATGACTCCGCTCTCCCCGTTCATAGCCGCCTTTAAAGCTTCTCTTCCGGCCAATACCGCTTCGTCCCGGTCTACAGGGGACTGCCATGCAATGGAAGCGCGGCCGCAGATACCCGGCTTCTCGCTTCTGGCCTTGATACCCAGGCGTTTTACTACCAGATTTGCCAGATGGGAGCTGACGTCTCCATAGTAGGTCGCACGGCCGCTTTTAAAGATAGGAGGCACAATGGGTTCGCCCTTTTCATCCTTTAAGCCCTCGCTGGCAACGACTACGACGCCGCCTTTTTCGTCATACAGTTTTTTTACATCTTCCAAAAACTCCTCTTCATTGAAAGGAAACTCCGGCAGATAAATCAGATGAGGAGCATCTCCCGGTTTCTTCCGCGCCAAAACCGACGCAGCGGTAATCCAGCCTGCGTTCCGGCCCATGGCCTCAATGACGCAAACGTGAATGGGAAGGGATTTTACATCGACACCAACTTCCGCCGTCGTAGCCGCAATATACCGGGCGGCGCTTCCGTAACCCGGCGTATGATCCGTAATGGCAATGTCATTGTCAATGGTCTTGGGGATTCCCACTACGCAGATCCCTGTACCCTCACAGGCGTGGTAAATCTTCCCGCAGGTATCCATGGTCCCGTTTCCCCCGTTTAAAAGGACGTACCGAATATCGTATTTTTTGAAAATCGCCGGCATGGCTTTATAATCTTCTTCCTCCAAAGCATAGCGGGAAGAACCAATGGCCGTTGCCGGGGTTTCTAACAGCAGTTTCAGCTTCTCTTCCGGAAACTGCAAAAGATCCAGGAAGCGTTCCTTAAAAATCGCTTCGCTGCCTCCCATTGCTCCATATACCTTGTCAATCTTCCCACTGGCCTTTGCTTCCTCCAGCACACCGTACAGAGAGGAGTTGATAACAGCCGTGGGGCCGCCTCCGTGAACCACTAACACATTACCTGCCATCACTCAACCTTCCTTTCCTCATTAAGATTTAAGTATCTCTCGGATATTTTTTCTCTATCCGCCCTGTTTTGCTATTGTTATTTTAGCATATTTTACAACAAAAATGGGAAACTTTTTACCCAAACGTTTGGTATTATTTATTTTGAGAAATTTTTTAATTAATTTAAATAAATAATTGATTTTCATGTTTTTTTATTATATAATGACTCCAAAGGAATTGTGATACTGTAAATCTCATTTAGAAAAGGAGGAACCACATGGAACTGTACAAAGACCCGACTCAGCCCGTTGACGCCCGCGTCGAAGATCTTCTCTCCCGCATGACTCTGGAGGAAAAAGCGGCCCAACTGTGCGGCGATCTTCCCATGGGTCCGTTGGCCGACGGCCGCCCCTTAAACCAGGTGTTAAAGGAAAAGTACCCTGACGGCCACGGACGTTTTACCCAGTACTCCCTAGTTGGTCTGGCGAGTCCCGAAAAAATCGCCCGGATCAGCAATGAAATCCAGCGCTACTTTGTTGAGGAAACCCGGCTGGGGATCCCCGTTGCCCTTCAGACGGAAAATCTCTGCGGCTATCCCGCCCAAGGCGGCACTCTGTTTCCTGCCGCCGTCAACTTAGGCTGCACCTGGGAGCCGGAACTGGCGGAAGAAATGAGCCGCATCATAGGGCAGGAATCCCGGGCGGTGGGAATCAATTCCGCTATGAGCCCCGTTATCGACGTGTCCAGGGATCCCCGCTGGGGCCGCACCTATGAAACCTACGGTGAAGACCCCTATCTTATCTCCCAAATGGGCGTTCACTACATAAAGGGAATGCAGGGAGACAAAGAACACGGCGTCGCCTGTATTGCCAAACACTTCTTAGGTTATTCCGAAACCCAGGGCGGCTTAAATACCGCTGCTACCCGCATTAACGACAGGGAGCTGTATGAAGTATTCGGCACTCCCTTTGAGGCAGCCATGAGGGAAGCCGATGTCAGCTCCGTAATGGCCAACTATGCGGAAATTGACGGTATGTGCGTTGTAGCCAACCGCAAAATCGCCCACGATCTTCTGAGAGATACCATGAAATTTGAAGGAATCCTTACTTCCGACGGAGCCGGCATCTTAAAGACCCTTACGGATTTCCACACTGCCGACAGCTATGAGGAAGCCGGCCTTTTGGCAAAGAAAGCCGGAACAGATACGGAAATTCCCGTAGGCGGAGCCTTCAAAAAGCTGCCTGATTTTGTCCGCAGCGGTGAACTGGATGAAGCTCTTCTGGACGAATCTGTCCGCCGGGTTCTGAAGGTGAAATTTGAGTACGGCCTCTTTGAGCATCCTTATATTGATGAGTCTCAGGTAAAAGCTCAAATGACCAATGGAGAAAAAGCCGCCTTATCAGAAACAATCGCTGCCAAATCCCTGGTTCTTCTGAAAAATGACGGCGTTCTGCCTCTGAAAAAAGGAACCAAGGTGGCCCTTGTAGGTCCTCATGCAGACAGCCTCCGTTACCCCGTCAGCGGTTATACCTTCCCTGCTTATATTGAAATGATAACCGCACACATGGAAGGCAGCGCTGGCGAAGTATCTTTTAACGGAATGGCTGACGAAGCCGCAAAAGCCAAAGATTCCGCCCAGAATCCCTTTGCCGTTCTGTCCCAGAGCATGACTCCCGAAGAAAAGGCAAATCTGGGAGATGTCCGGCAGGTTCTAAAAAGGATGGGAGCCCGTTCTCTAAAGGAAGAGCTGGAAGACCGGTTTGAGGTACGTTACGCTGAAGGATGCAGCCTTTTAGGAGAAGATGTTTCCGGCTTCGGAGAAGCCTTAAAGGCGGCAATGGACAGCGACGTTGTTATTATGGCCTGCGGCGGAAACTGCGGCTGGATCAATGTCACGGGAGGCGAAGGCAAGGATCGCTGCCACCTGGATCTTCCCGGAGTCCAGCAGCAGCTTTTAGAAGAGATGGCAAAAGCCGGAAAGCCCATAATCCTGGTACTCTACGGACCCGGAGCCTTCTCTCTGCCCTGGGCCTGCACCCATGCAAGCGCCATGATTCAGGCCTGGATGCCTGGTGTCAAGGCCGGAAAAGTAGTAGCCGATGTTTTAGACGGAACCGCCAACCCCGGCGGAAAGCTGACTTCTACCATTGTCCGCAGCGTTGGCCAGATTCCGGTAACCTACAATCACCGCACCGGAAGCGGCTACGCGTCCAAAACTGACAATTTGGGAACCGCCATTTTTACCGGAGGATATGTGGACGAATCCAGTACTCCCCTCTTCTGCTTCGGCCACGGCCTCAGCTACACTACCTTCCAGTTGTCTGATTTTGTCGTAGCGGAAAAGGAAGTTCCTACTGACGGCGTAATTACCGTTTCCTGCAAAGTGACCAATACTGGTGACCGCACAGGGGATGAAACGGTACAGCTTTACTACCACACCAAAAAGGCCCATGTTATCAGGCCCGTTAAGCAGCTCGCCGGATTTAAGCGCCTGACTCTGGCCCCCGGAGAGACAAAAACCGTCACCTTCCGGCTGAATACGGCACAGTTAGGGTATTACAATGAATTTATGGACTTTGTAGTCGAACCCACTGTCATGGACATTATGCTTGGAACCAGCGCCCATGACATCAGCTTTACCCAGGAAGTCCGCCTCACAGGCGAACCTGTAAACATCATGGGAAAACGGGTTTACACCTGCCCGGTTAGCGTGGAATAAAATTGCAAAAGACAAAGGAGGTCTTCGGATCCCTTTGTCTTTTTCTTTGCTTATAACTTTCTTTCTCACTGAAATAACTTTCTTTCTCACTGAATATTCCCGGTTATGATGGTATGGTTTCTACAGTACCGCTGTTGCCCTTACTCTCCGTCTTCCTGGCTTCTCTCCTTTTGAGGGCTGGTTCCCATGGTTTTCCGGTATGTCTGAGAAAAATAACTGAAATTGCCGTAGCCCAGTTTCGCCGCAATAAAGCTTACAGGCAGAGATGTGGTTTTTAATAAAAGCTGGGCTTCCCTCATTTTCCGCTGAGTAATATATTCTTTAATGGTAATGCCGATCTCCTTCTTAAAAATCCGGGCCATATAGTCCGGATTTAAATGGACGTAATCCGCCAGATCGTCTCTCCGCAGGTCTTCATACAGGTGTTCGTTAATGTAATTAATAACCTGGAATACGGCTTCCCTTTGGTAATGCTTCTCTGTTTCCGAGCCATAATATTCCGCCACGTAATGGATAAGGGCCTTCATATGGTCAATGGATTTGGAACCGTTTCGGTACAGTTCCTGTTCCTCAGGGGTGGAAAACATAGTGTGAAACAGATTTTCCTCATTCTCCATGGTTCCGTAAAGCATATACAGAAAATCCTGGTAGAAATGGGACAGGGACTGAGGTGTCAGCATACCGGAAGCTGCCATTTCTTCTAACAGCTTATCGGCTTCTTCTTCCATAGCCAGAGTGTATCCCTCTTCCAAAAGCTTGCCCCAGTGTCGGATTCTGGCTGTATGAAACTGATATGGGCTCCGTTCCGTTTCCGTCTGTCCTGTCAGTATCACGCCGCTTTTAAGGCTGACGTTTTCTTCTTTTCTTTTTAACAGCTTTTTCCACCCCTCCGCCATCTCCCGCAGCAGCAGGGGGCCTTCCATATATGCCGCCAGACTGCACTTATACTGCTTTTCACAGTCCCCAAGAAGGGTTAAAAGCTGACTTTTTACCTTTTCTTTTTCCGCTTCCTGGCCGTCCTTTCTCTGCAAAATAAAGGCCAGTGCATTTTCGTCCATAGAGCCCACTGCGATATAGCAGCTATTTTCAGAAAAGACCGTGTTGGCCAGCCGGCTTATTCCAGCCGCCATTTCCTCCCTCCCCGGCTTTTCCGCCAGAGAATGCCACCTCAGAATCTGAATCAAAATCAGGCTGCAGGGTTTTCCCGGCTTCGGCATAGCCCCCAGGCTGTTCATAATCTCTGCATATCGGATATTTCCATTTCCCAGCAGAAAATCCCTTAAAAGACCGGCGCCCACCTGCATTTTATCTTCCAAAAGCTGTTCTCCGGCATGGTATATTTTCTGCCGTTCCTTTCTGGACAGGACAAAAAGAACTGCTTTTCTGACGGTTCCTGCAATCTCCCGGTAAGGGGCCGGCTGAACAACGTAATCAAAGGCCCCTAGTTGAATAGCTTCTTTCGCATAATGGAACTCCGCATAGCTGGTTAAAAAGATGCAGCAGGTTTCATACTGATGTTCTCTTACCCAATTATAAAGCTGAAGCCCATTCTCCACAGGCATCTCAATATCGCAGAGCATAATATCCGGAGGCTCTTTTTGAAACTCCTCCCGCGCCTGTTTCCCATTCTGTGCAGCGGCAACACAAGAAATCCCCTCTGCTTCCCAGTCAATTCCTTTTGTCAATCCTTCCAGGACACCCGGCTGATCGTCTACTATCAATAATTTCATCTTTTACCTCTGCTCTATATTCAGCATAATCTCAATATGTGCTCCACTATCGTTCCAAAAGCTTATGCCAAAGCGTTCTCCATAAAGAAGCTTAAAACGCTGCATCAAGTTCCATATTCCAATGTGATCGCCCCCTTCTTCTGAAGCCATGCCCTTATTGAGCTTTTCCAACACTTCTCCCGGAAATCCCAATCCGTTATCCGAAATAATCAAATCCATTAATTTTCCACTCCCCATTGGCAGCAAATTTCCCTTTATCCTGACCTCCAGAGGGTGATCCAGCACTGTCCCATGCTTCACACAGTTTTCTACCAGGGTCAGCAGGCTGACAGAAGGAACGGAAATTTCCAAAAGCTCCGGAGCAATATCCAGGAGACACCGCGACTGATCCCGCCGTCCAATAGCCTGGAGCTGAACATAATTTTCGCACATCTGCAATTCTTCCCGCAAAAGCACTTTTTCACTGTTCCAATGAAAAATATACCGCAGATGCTTAGACAACAGGATAATCATATTTTGAATTTCATCAAAGGCCTTGATCTCGGCCAGACCATAAAGATTTTTCAGGCAATTCAAATAAAAATGGGGATGGATCTGCATTCTAAGAGCCGTCATTTCTGCCTTCTGGGCTGCCATTTCCGCCTTCTGGGCCGCCAGCTCCTGTTCGTATGTTTCGATTTTCAGATTGGTAATGGTTCCGATCATACTGTTAAACGTGTCGTTTACCTGCGCAAACTCCCTGCTGATATACCGATCCGTCCTGCACTGCAAATCCCCGTCCCGAATGCGCTCCATAGTCGTTACCAGACTGGACAGAGGCCTTAAAATACCGGATTCCAGATAAGCCAGAACAATCACCAGCAAAACAGCCATCGCTCCCAAAAACAGAGACGGCCCCAGGCGAAGCCATTTTAGTACTCCGTTATTGTCCTGGTACCGGACTCCGTAAAGCACACTCATGCCTAAAAACGACTCCTGGACCACCATATAACGGTAAACTCCCTCTCCCGCCAGACAGTAATCCTCAAATGATTTGGCCTTATTTCCCCATGTTCTTTCTATCCATACCGCCGACGTTAAGGGATTGCCCTGGTTGTCTGTAAAAACAGCCGGAGACTCCAGACCATAAGAAAGCTGGGCGTTTTCTGAAAGCCGTTCCATATCCGCCGCGCACAAAAGCTTTGCCTTTCCTTTTTTCAAAATCTGTATGAGATAAGGACCTTCCTGGGTTATTTCCACAAACCAGCCCTGACGCTGAGAGTCCTTTCCAATCCATTCTCCGGACAGGCTTTTTAGCTTCAGCTCCTCCTCTCCCCAGGACGTTCCTACAGCATGGATAAAAAGCTCCTCTTCCTGAAACACTCCAATAAAGGCGATGGCGTCGTTTAATGCCGTTTCTTCTCTCAAAACGGTTTCCAACCGTTCTTTTTCTTCTCGGTCCATGGTTTCTCCCAGAGCAATTTTCTGAAATTCCTCATTTTCTCCGTACAGTATATTAAAAAAGGCATCTATTTGACGGATCCCGTCTTCCATAGAAACGCAGTACCCTTTCAGCGTGTTTCCATTGGCCTCTGCGATTTGATCATTCATCTGCTCAATGGCCTTGTTTACAAAAACGTAGAAAATGCCGGTCATAGGTACTAAAATCAGAATCGCAGCAATCACAAGCTGGCTGCGAATTGAGAACTTCTTACTTTTCATTCCTGTGTGATCTTCTCCTCTGAAATACCGGTAAGCGTGAGAATCCCCACGCTTATCCGTTTCCTGTCTGATGATTGTCTTTTCTTTGGGCTCAAAGTCCGTATCTTATATACAATTCCTCCGGAGCCTGGTTTTCCAAAAACAGCTCTTTCATAGCCGCTTTCAGCTCCTCCTCTTTTTCCTGATTTCTTACAGGCCGCTCCTGTTTCGGGTCCTGCTGAAGATCGTACAGTAAATTTTCTGTGATCTTTTTGTCGAATCTTGCCGTTCCCGTAGCCGGTATCTTTAAAGGACGCACTCCCTTTGTAAAACTAAAAGGCTCGGCCAGAGAAATTTCTTTTAGTTCTTCCGGAGCAAAACGGCTGTCCATATGAGTCGGCATCAATGTGTACTCGTTAGCCGCTGCCGTCTCATTCTCTACCCGCCGCATATAAACCCAGCGTCCGTCGGTAATGTTCACTGGCCCGCCGTGATAGCCGAAAAGCCCATATTGCCTCACTTGTGCGTCTCTTTCTATGGTATCTTTTAAAGGCTTCCCCTCCATATCTTCAGGAATTTCCTGGCCGAAAAATTCCAGTACCGTAGGCGCCAGGTCAATGGTCTGTACCAGCGCCTGCCTTCTCTCTCCCTTTTTCCCGCTTCTGGGATCCCAGATAAAGAGAGGTGTGTGGGTCAGTTCTTCAAAATCCGGCATATTGCCCTTTCCCCACCAGTCATGCTCTCCCAGGAAAAAGCCATGATCCGTATTAACAATGAGCATGGTATCCTTCCACATATCCTTTTCGTCCATCTCGTCCAGGACTTGTCCCAGGCAAAAATCGCAGTATTCCATTAAAGCGTAATACTTTTTTCGCATATTTTCTATGGTTTCTTTGTCCTCGCTGACCCGGGAATAAGGAGGCCAGTCCGGAATAAAAGGCTTATCAGGATCAAACCATCTGCTCTCAAAGCCTTTGGGTGACGTAAAGGGCTCATGGGGATCGAAGGTTTCGATCTGAAGAAACCAATTGTCGTACCCATTGTTGCGGCGAATAAAGTCGATTCCGTCGGCAAAAGTTCTGGCCTGGGGAAACAGACTGTCATCTGTAATGGCCATACGGTTGGCGTAATTTCTCCAGCCGCCCTTTTGCCTTCTCCTTCGAAACATCTCTGGCGTATTCCGGTTCAGCAAAATATAAGGAGACATTTCCTCTCCGTGATTTCCGGCATCGCCTATCCAAGCGTCGCTTTCCTGGCCCCGGTAACAGGACCAGGAAGAATACCGCCCGCAGTAGGTTCCTCCTCCATCCTGAATATAGTGGTAATGATCCGTTGCCAAATGGCTGTGGATTCCCGCCTGATCCAAAAGCTCCGGCATGGAATCGTCCCACGGTTCCAGGGGGCCCCAGCTTCTATGGAGAAAATTGGCCCTTCCTGTATGGAGTTCCCTTCTGGCGGGCATACAGGGCAGGCTGCATACGTAGCTTTTGTCAAATACCACGCTTTTTGCCGCCAGACGCCTAAAATTTGGCAGTTCCAACGGAGTTTCTTCATTATAACAGGACAGCAGATCCCTTCTCAGGGAATCATACATAATCATAATCCCTCGCATCATTTTTCCCCTTTCTTATGCGTTCTGAAGGGCCGCTTTGACTCTGCGGGCCTCCTGGATTCTGGCTTTTTTATCTTTTGCATACTGAAATCTGTAAGCGTTCATGCGGTAGATATTTAAAAGCAGAAACAAACTATAAATAATAATGCTCTGCATACTGCTGTCCATAGAAAGTTTGGACAGGCACATGGTCAGCAGTTTAACGCTCAGGGAACCCAGCAAAATGCCCACTACCGGCTTCTGGCTGTAAGATCCGATTAAAAGCCCCAAAGACATGGGGAACATATTTTTAAATACCTGCGTATTGCTGCTCATTCCCATAACCGGCGTCAGTCCGCCGCTGTAGGCCGTATCAAAGACGCCGGCGCAGGCCACCAGGGCTCCCGCCAAAATATAGCACTGGATACAGTTGGTATAGATATTAATGCCGCTGTCAGAAGCCAGCTTTTGATTTCCCTGTATTGCTCTTCTGCGGTACCCGAAACTGCTGTACTGGAAAAGGTACGTAACCGCTGCCACCAAAAACACTGCCACCAGAAGAATAAAGCCGATATTGGAAAGCACCTCCACGCCTGGTTTAGCAAAGAGCTTCAGTCCTTGCTGGTCGTAGGATCCAAAAGACATACATTCGAAAATCAGGCTGACTCCCAGCCCCAGTACCATGGGAAGAATCCTCAGATTGACAAACAACACGCCTACTGCCAGACCGCATAAGGCTCCCACTATCATACTGAGAACTAACACTCCGATTCCTCCCAGCCCAAGGCTTAAAGCCAGATTGCCTCCGAAAATACAGCCCATATACATCTGGGCTCCAGCGGACAGATCCATCCGTCCGCTGGTAAGATTGCAGTTAATGGCCAGAGCAAAGCTAAAGGAAGTCAGAAGGGTTCTAAGGAGGGCTTTTACATCTGCCGTGTTGCTGATTACTCCGGTTCCTGCCAGAGTGCGGTCTATGATTTCACAGATCACCCAGGTGATAACCGGAATGGCTAAGGTCTGAAGGACGATTTTGCCTGTAAGAGATTTTTTGCTTTTTTCAGCCATGGTTCCCTCTCCTCTCTGTTTCTAAATCCTTACTCTCCCAAACGCTCCAGGGTAGATTCATAGGTAACGGAATCTACAATGGCTTGAAGATCAGCGTTAGTTAAATCCGGGTGATTGACTGCCAACATGGAGTCCACAATATCGTAATCTACAATCCATTTTCCGCCCTCTGGCGTATCCCACTGACTAATGGTTTCCAGGGTTTCCAGATCCGTAATAGGCCAGAGAGTGGTGTTTAATTCTCCCGCGTCACCGTTTTCCGCCAAAGTCGCTTCCCTGTGGCCTGTCAGCAGATTGTAAGTCTGTGCAAAGCCTGAAGCGCACAGGAGGCTGACCGGTTTTGCCGTCGCCATGTTCACAGAAGCATTTCCAAATTGATCCTCTGTGGCAAAGGCTGTCTTGAGGCTTTCCGATACGGTGGCAACGCCCGCCACCTTAATGTCTTTATTAATAGCTTCTTCCGTTTCCTGTACAATTACACCGGTTTGGTCGTAAAGCTGAACAGACTGAAGCATAACTCCGTATTTGCCGGTTTGAAGGGCCGCTGTCAGACCCTGCAGATACCCCTCCACTCTTGTAGTATGGCCGGGATAGATGTAAATATTGATTCCCTTGTCATTGGTGGCTTCAATGGGTGAGGACGAGGTAACCATGGAATCCAGATCCCCGTCATAGGTCAGATCGTAAATCTCCTGAAGAGCCGTAAGACACGCCTGGGTGATTTCTGTCTGCTGTAAATTCCCGCTGTAAGCCAGACCGCTGCAGATTAAGAAGCCTTCGCTTCCGTCCTCGCTGGCATTCTCTTTGATCCAATCGGAAAACACTTCCGCAATTGCTGACTGGTTGGAGCCGAAAGCGGCAAAGTTTTCATAGCCTCCTGAAAATGCGGCTTCTGTTTTAGGAACAATGCGTACCGTATTTACCACATACATCATGCCGTATTCCTGGCATACCTGGGTCATCTGCTCAATGTCTTCGTTTTGATAGCTGATAACCGCATCACAGCCGGCATCGGCACAGTTTTCAATAAAGGTCAGCAGATCTTCCGTAGTACTGCACTGCTCGGAAAAGATAAATTCGCAGTTGTAATGTGGGCCAATATAATCTTCAAAATATGCCTTTCTCTGGATACTTTCGTCATTGGCCTGAACCTCAGCAACGCCGATTTTAAAGGATTCCGTATACTGTCCTCCGGCTTCCCCGCCTGCTGTCTCCTCCCCTGCTGTTCCCGCTGGAGCTTCCGTTCCGGCAGAGTTTCCTCCTGAAGAAGATGTGTCCGTACTGCTCCCGCAGCCTGCCGCCGTCATTGCTAAAACTCCTGCCAATACCAATGCCATTAATCTCTTTTTCATTATTGTTTCTCCTCTCTGCTTGCGCTTTATTCTAACTGTTCCTTTAAAATTGTTCTCTTGCCGGCAGTGTGCTGGGCCTTTCGCTGTTCAGTACCACTAATAGCAGAAAAACTACGCCTCTTACGCCCTGTATTACTGTGCTGGACACCCCTGCCATGAGAAGGCCTTTATTGAGGGCAGATACAGTCAAGGCTCCGATAATGCCTGAATATGTGTTGGATTTGGAACCTCCAAAAATAGACATACCTCCTAAAACCGTGGCCAGCATAACGTCCATTCCCATGCCGTTTCCTGTGGAATTTCCCACGCTTCCGGTACGGATAATCGTAAAGACCGCTGCCAGTCCCACTCCGATTCCTGCCATCAGGAAGCTGATATAAATGGCCCTTTTAGGGTTCATTCCCGTTTGTTCTGCGCATTTCTGATTGCCGCCGATAAATCTCAACTGTCTTCCTACTGCCGTAAAATGAAATACCAAAAGGCATAGAACAAAGTACGCAAGAAAGGCTCCATATCGAAATCCGCCGTTTTCCAGCATTTTGCAGATCTGAAAATCTACCTTTAAAGTATCCGCTCCTACCACTTCGCTGATAATGGCATTGTACAACTGCATTACTACTATGGCCACCATTGTTGTTTTTATGTTAAAAATTACACTCATAGTACAGTTAAAGAGCATCAGCAGAATGCTGACCGCCACTGCTGCTCCAATCATCAGAACGATATTTTCCGTGGCTCCATAAACCAGAGCCCCGGCCACCGCTCCCAGGCCCATGACAGAACCCACGGAAATATCCAGGTTGCCAGTGGTATAGATAAAGGATACGGCTGTGGCCATGGTTCCGATAATCAAAGCCTGATCAAAAATCCCCTTAAATACCGTTCCTCTAAAAAAGTCTCCCCCTGTAACGGCCCCAAAGGCCAAAATTAACAGAGCCAGGATACTCAGTGGAAAAATCAGGGAAAACATTCGCTTATTTTTGATAATATCAATCCGATCCCACGCTTTCAGCTTAGGGGCGGTTTTTACTGCTGCGGTATTTGCCATTGTCTTCCCTCCTAAATCATACATTCAATTAACTGGTGATCGTGAAAACCGTCTTTTCTGAAAAACTCTCCATTGATTTTCCCGTCCTTCATAATCAGCAGCCGATCCGCCATGCCTGTCAATTCCGGCATTTCCTCTGAAATCATTACAATGGATTTGCCCCTTTTCTTCATCTCGTAAATTAACTGATACATAGATGCCTTTACACCAATGTCCACTCCCCGGGTAGGGCAGTCTAAAATCAGAATATCTGCGTCGTCTGCAATCCATTTGCCAAATACGACTTTCTGCTTATTGCCTCCCGACATGGCCCTCACCGGCTGCCAGATGCTGACGCATTTAATAGCCAGCTCGTCCACCATCAGTTCAGCGTACCGCTGTTCCTTTTTCCCTGAAATAAAAGGACCGAAAAGTCTGTTTTTCTTATAGCCTACGCTCTGGATATTGGCTCCGATAGAGGCGTTAAGCTCCAGGGATTCCTGATCCCGGTTTTTTGAAACGTATCCCATACCGTGGCGAAAAGCTGTCTCCGCATTCTTTACTACCACCTGGCCTTTCGTCAGAACCACCTGGCCGTCCACCACTTCATCCAGACCGTAGAGGGCTCTTCCCAGACCGTGCATACCGCATTCAGACAGGCCTCCGATTCCCAGGATTTCCCCTTTGTGAAGTTCCAGGCTAAAGCACAAAAGATCCTTCATTGTTGTAATGCAGTCCGCTCTGAGAACCACTTCCTCATCGTAGCCGTCGCAGTCGGAACGGTAATAATTGTCTTTGACCTCCCGCCCCACCATTTTGTGCTTGATGTCGTTGGCTTCAAAGCTTTCCTTTTCCAGATTGTCAATAATGACTCCATCTCTGAGAATGGTCAGGGTATCGCAGTGTTCCATTAATTCAGCCAAATCATGGCTGATAAAGACCACCGCCTTGCCCTCCTGGGCTGCCTTATGCATAATGCGGTACAAAAGCTCCCGGCCATTGTGGGAAAGGGCCGTAGTCGTCTCGTCCACTACAAAGAGTTCCGGATCCGAAGCCATGACCTTGGCGATCTCAATCAGCTTCCGTTCCTGCATATCATACAGGGACGTAGGATACCCAGGGTTGATTCCCTGAATCCCCGCCTTATCCAGAGCTTCTTTGGCTGCCGCGTTCATTGCCCCCCGATCAATAAAAGGGCCTTTTTTGAATCTTTTGTAATCGCCCAAAAAAATGTTTTCCGCCACGGTAATTCCCGGTATGGTTCCGGCTTCCTGGACAATCATACCGATTCCTTCTCTGGAAGCCTCCAGACTGGTAGCGGGTTTCCAGGGTTTTCCTTTGTAAAACATTTCTCCGCTGGTAGCCGGCTGAATACCGGCTATAATAGATGAAACCGTAGATTTTCCCGAACCGTTCTCTCCTATGAGCCCCCGGATCTCTCCGCGCCGGAACTGGATATTGACATGGTTTAGCGCCACGGTGACTCCGAAATTTTTGCACAAGTCCTTTACTTCTACCAGTATTTCTCCTTTCTGCGCCATAACGTCCTCCTTACGCTTTTTTATTTCTGGAGTCATTATAGCATTTCGCATTTTTCTTCTCTGTAAAAAAGCCGTCGTATTTTGTTTGTTTTACTACTTTTCTGTCGTATAAAATCCTTTGTCCTTTTTCCTGCTTTTACTGAAAGCGTTATCTGACAATTTCCAAAAAAGGAAAAGCAGCCGTGCTCCCGCGGCTGCTTAAATTCTTCCGTATTTTACTGTTCTATAAAGTATTTCTTGATTGCCATGGCTCCGGCGCCTCTGGCGCCGGTATAAGGATCAAAATCTACAAACTGATATTCGATCTCCCCTTCTTCCACGCCAAATAGATGTTTTTGGGTTTCTTGCAGGATTAACTGCCGGTTTCTCTCCAGCTTCATCATATAACCGTCGATTATGACCAGAGGAGGACTGATAAAGTTAATGATATTGGCCAGTTCCACTCCCAGATATACGATGGCCTTTCCTACAATCTCACAGGCCAGCTCGTCTCCCTCAGCCTCCGCCGCAAGGATTTCTTTCATAGTCACTTTCTCAGGCGACTCCGCCAGAGTATTTAGCAATGTGGGAGCCCCGTCCCTCATGGCTTCCTTGATTTGCTTAACAATAGCTCTTTCGCTGGCCATTTCCTCAAGGCAGCCCGAATCCCCGCACACCTCGCATTTCGGCCCGTGAATATCCACTACCACGTGGCCAATCTCACCGGCTCCCGACGTTCCTCCCGTATGGACGCTGTCTTTGATAAACATAGGACAGGCAATACCGTAAGAAATCAAAAGATAGGCAAAGCTTTCCGCATGGTGGCGGTTTCCGAACATTTCTTCGCCTACTGCCCGCATCCGGGCATTATTTTCAATTAAAACAGGCATGGACAGGAGGCGCTCCAGATCCGCTCCAGCGCTTTGGTTATCTTCCCAATTTTGGTAGGCGCTTTTCTTCAAGATTCCTTTTTGGGGATCCACAAATCCCGTAATACCGACTCCCGCTCCTAAAATACTGTCCTTATGGACTCCGCTTTCCTCAATAACCTGTTCCACTTGGGAAGCCAGATTTTCTATGACAGCCCGATAGTCGTCAGTCTCTCTCATGTATGCGCGGCTTTTTCTCCCCGCAACCTTTCCCCTGAGATTCATAAGGCAGACGGCAATCTGGTACTTATTGATCTCGGCTCCGATTACATAGCGGGCATTTTCCACAAAATCAATTTTAACAGGCTTTCGTCCCAGAGGTCTGTGGTTTGCTTCCCCTTTTCCAGACGCCTTTTCTTCTTCTGTTTCTTCCACCTGAGTTTCGTATACGTATCCCTGCTTCAGCAGGCTGTTGACATTAGTAGTAATAGTAGGGGGCGTCAGGGACAATTTCTCCGCTATCTGTGATCGGGAAATAGGTCCGTATTTATAGATGATCTCTTTTACCATCACTTCGTTTTGCTTTTTTACCCGTATGGGATTGTTTCCCTGCTTAATCGCCATAGCCGCCCCTCCATTAAACTCCACTTTTCTTAATTATACGGGCTTTCTTTCACAACTGCAAGGAAAAACCTGCAATCTTGTCTTTATTTTCCAAAGAACCGGAAGTCCTCTTTTACCGGTACCGTATCGGAAGTAGCCAAATACCAGTCCAAAAGCCTCTGCTCCAATTCCGTCCTCGCTTCCCGGTACTGTTCATGGCTATACAGGTTCCGGTGCTCCGCCGGATCCCTCTTTAAGTCATACAGCTCGTGTTCTCCGCTGGTTCTGCGTACAAGCTTGTAATCCAAAGTCCTGACCATAACCGTACGGCATACGGTTTCCGGATGCTCCTGCTGCATATCCCGTTTGGGGCCGTACAGGCTGCGGGCCACTGCCGCCGCTTTGGGATTGTTTCCTCCGGGAAGAGTTCTTCCCGGATAGCCTTCAAAGCAGTGGGGTTCCCGGACATCGTAGCCTCCTTCGCAGAATACGGCACGGTTTCCGTCTCCCTTTCCTCCCATTATCTGTGGAATCAGGGAACGGGAAAAATGGGTGTGCTCTGCCGGTATCTCAGCCCCTTCCAGAACCGTTGCAAAAAGATCCAAAAGCTCTGTCTGCTCCTGTACCACATGGCCCCTTTTTCCTCCCGGCATTCGGATAATAAGGGGGACATGGATCAGCTCGTCGTCCATGGCATTGGGCCATTTTTCTACCAGCCTCCGGGTTCCATGCCAATCTCCATGATCGGAAGATATGATTACCATAGTGTTGTCCTTTAACCCTTTTTTCTCCAACATTCTGTCCAGTTCACCCATCATCCAGTCAATGTAGGAAACGCTTCCCAGATACACGGCATAGATTTTTTCAAACACTTCTCTTGGAAGGGAGTCCATATCCCGGTATTTCCGGATCCATTCTTCATAGGAGGGTTTGCCTTCCACCGGATCGTCCAGAAGGGGCGCTACTTCCTCCGGCCTGTACTTTTCGTAAAATTCCCGGCACACTGTATAAGGCGGGTGAGGCATAGAAATGGGCAGATACAGGAAAAACGGCGGGTCTTCTTTTTTCCGGTTTTCCAGGTAATCCAGAGCCCGCCCAATATCCGGCTCCATAGGGCGCTCATTTCCGTCGGGTTCCCCCGGCTTCATTAAAAAGGTTTTCGCCCCCGGTTCTCCAGGCTGAAAAGCAGGAATCCGGGATTCATAGCCTGCAAAGGACCTGGAGGGCAGGTTTTCCTTCCCCGCCCTCTTTTGGTCAATATCGTCGCATACCTCGTCCAGATAGGAGTCGCTGTACAAATCGTTCTTGCCAAACCATTTTATTTCATATCCGCCTTTTTTCAGATACCGGAACAGGCTGGGTTCGTCAGGCTGAAGCAAGTGCCAAAGAGTTCTGTGCCCCCGGTTGTGTACATAGGTTCCCGTCATTAAGCTGCACCGGGAAGGGCTGCAGACCGGATTCTGTACGAAACACTTGTCAAACCGGGTACCTTCCGAGGCGATCCGGTCAAACTCCGGCGTCTGAACTACAGGATTGCCGTAGCACCCTAATGCGGAGGCACTCATTTCATCTGCAAACAAAAATAAAAAGTTCACTCTTTCCTCCTTACCAAACTTTCACAGGACAGGTATAAACCCGTTTTCCCATCAGATTTCGCTTTTCTCCTGTCAATTCCACAGTATCGGTATAGGCAATGTCTTCGGAGCTGGTTCCCACCATCACTTCCAGGCGGCCCGGTTCCACGCCAAATTCCATGTCTTCATTGTAATATCCAAGCTGGGCTGTGCTCAGTTCAAAAGCAACGTTCTTCGCTTCTCCCGCCTTTAAGCTCACTCTCTTAAATCCGCAGAGCTGCTTTACAGGCCGGGTTACCCATGCGTCTTTAAAGTGGGTGTAAAGCTGAATGGTTTCGTCCCCTTCTCTGCTTCCGGTATTTTCAATGCGGCAGGAAATACGAATAGTTCCGTCAGTGGAAACTGTTTTTTCCTCAATGGAAAAATCGGACAACTGGAAGGTGGTATAGCTGAGGCCGTAGCCAAAATAATACATAGGATGGCTGCTTCCGTCCACATAGCCGCTCCCCATTATCAGATTTCCTTTGTCGCTGCCGTAGCCGCTTCCTGTCCGGTGATTGTAATAAATAGGAACCTGGCCTACGCTTACGGGTATGGTTACCGGCAGCTTTCCTCCGGGGTTTTTCTTCCCCGTCAATACTTTCGTCAGGGCTTCGGCTCCTTTTACTCCCGGAAGCCATGCCTGGATTACGGCTGCTGCGTGTTCATAGGCCCAGCCTGCGGCAAAGATTCCCGGCCCGTACAGAATGAGGATCATAGGCTTTCCGGCCTTTGCTACTTCCTCTAAAAGCTGCTGCTGGACTCCCGGCAGATCCAGGTACTGGCGATCCTTTCCTTCTCCTCCGGTGGTCCCAAACCAGCCGCAGTTTCCTCCCAGGGTCATAATGACAATGTCGCTGTCCTCCGCCGCTTTCCGTGCTTCGGAAAAGCCTTCTGTGGAATCGTCAATGACATTGCAGCCTCTGGCATAGGTTACTGTGGTTCCCAAATCCCTGGTTTCTTCCTGAAGAGCTTCCGCCAGGGTGACAATGTGGTAGTCGTTTTTCAATACGTCGTCCATGGACACCATACCGGCCCATTCTGCGTCACTGTAAACCTCACTGGTAAAGGGAGTTTTCCTTTTTGCAGGGCCCTTCTTATTTTGAACCTGAGCGTCAACGACCCCGTTAAAGGTAATGCCGCTGACATCCCTGTCGCTGTTCATAGCCCGGATGATCTCAATGTAAGAGGGATATGTATATCCGCTGACAGGTTCTCTCCTGTCTCCGCCGTGAGGGCCGATAACCGCCACCTTTTTCCCGGCAAGGTCTAAGGGCAGCAGGCCGTCCTGGTTTTTCAGAAGAACAACGGATTCTTCCGTAATTTTTTCCACTAAAGCCCATTTGTCCTCATTGGCCATTTTTTCTTTTACCTGGGCCTCGTCAATATAGGGGTGATCAAAGAGGCCGTACTGGAATTTCGTAGTCAATACGCGCCTGCAGGCTTCGTCAATGCGGCTCTCGTCCAATTTTCCTGCCCGCACATATTCCGGCAGCTTCCGAAAGCCTGCGCCTACGGGAATTTCCGTATCCGTTCCGGCTTTCATTGCCAGCAAAGCGGCTTCTTCATAAGATTTGCCAATCTTATGGAACTCATATAGCTTTGTCACCGCCGACGCATCGGAAGTCAGCAGCCCTTTAAATCCCATGGTATTCCGGAGAAGATCCCGGGCGATTTTTTTGTTGGCAATAACGGGAATGCCGTCTACATCGGAATAAGAAGCCATCATGCCGTCTATATCCGCCTCTTTTACTACCGCTTCAAAAGGAGTGGCAAATACCTCGTAAAGCTCCCTGTCCCCAATGCGCTCCGCTGTCATGTTAATGCCTCCCTGAGTCTCGCCGTATCCCAGGAAATGCTTGGCAATGCAGGCCACTCCGTCTTCTTTATCGCTCTGCATTCCCTTTACATACTGAACGCCCATCTGGGAAATCAAATACGGGTCTTCCCCGAAGGTTTCATAGGTTCTTCCCCACCGGGGATCCCTGGAAACGTCTATTACGGGGCTCATAACCTCTTTAATTCCTACCGCTCTCGTTTCCTCCCGGATAACCCGCGTCATCTCTTCCGCCAGCTCCGGCTCCCAGGTAGCGGCCACGTTGACCATAGCCGGAAACAGAGTGCCGCCGGCTCCCGGATAGCCGCAAAGGCTTTCTGACTGGAAAATAACCGGAATCCCCAACCGGGTTTCTTCCACAAAGAATCTCTGGATCTCGTTGGAAATCCGGGCAATGCTCTCGGGAGAAACCAAACCCACGGTGGAAAACTGGGTGAAACGGCCATGGCCATTGGAAAAATGCTCTTTTAAAGCTTCTTTATCCACCTTCCCCCTGTCGATTACCGAAACCGGCAGGTCGCCGCAGCACTGGGCCACTTTTTCTTCCAGGGTCATTCGTGACAGCAGATCCTCCACCCGTTTCTCCACCGGCTGATTTTTGTCCTTATACAGCATACGTGCCTCCTCGTTTACTTTATCAGGCTTTATTTTTTCCCAAAGCTTCGAACATATAGCCCTTATATGCCTCTACACCAGGCTGGTCAAAGGGATTGATTCCCAAAAGCTTTCCTGACAGGAAGCAGGCAAATTCGAAGAAATAGAAAAGCTGGCCGAAGCTGTATTCGTCAATGGCGTCTACGGTAACCCTGAAGCACGGCAGGCATTGGCTGTGGGCCTTTAACGTAGCCTCAAAAGCCTTTTTATTAATATCCCAGAAATCCACTCCATTTAAGTAGTCAAAGCGATCATCCACCTGGTCTTTTTCCAGGATATAAGATGCGTCCTGATTTTTTACCTCCAAAAAGGTTTCCAGCATCATATGGGTTCCGTCCTGGATAAACTGTCCTACGGAATGCAGGTCTTCTGAACACTCCGCTGATACGGGATACAGGCCTTTTCCGTCTTTTCCCTCGCTCTCTGCAAAAAGCTGGATCCACCATTTGGCAAAGAAGCGGTATCTGGGTTCAAAGAAGGTGAGCATTTCCATCTTCATTCCCTTTTGGTTCAACAGATTCCGGACAGCGGCATAGCGGTAAGCCGGGTTTTCTTCCCCGTCGGTTTCCCACAAAAGCTTCTTCATGTCCTTTACTCCCGCTACCAGCTTCCGAATGTCTGCTCCCGCAACCGCCATGGGAAGGAGCCCCACGTTGCAGACTGCAGAATACCGGCCTCCGATATTCTCCGGAAATGCAAAAAAGCTGTATCCGTTTTCCCGGCACAGGTCTTCCAGATGGCTTCCAGGCGTTCCAGTGGCAATAACCCGTTCCGCCGCTTTATCTCCGTACTGCCTCTGCAAAAAGTTTCTCAATACCCGAAAAGCGGAACCCGGCTCCAATGTCTCAAAGTTTTTGGCAATGACGTCAATATAAACTGACTTTCCTTCCAGCTCTCTCAAAAGACGGTTGACCTCATAAGGTGACAGAGTATTTCCGGCATAATATACCTTACATACGCCGTCTCCGTTTAACGTTTCAATGACGGAACGGGCGGCATTATTGGAGCCTCCTACGCCAACAAGAACAAAGGCGTCCGCTTTTTCCCGTACCTCTTTCGCCTTCTTCTCCATGGCTTCTATCTGTTCTTCTGAGGCCCACTCTTCCGGATCTACCCAGCCCAACACGTCCTGGTATTCGTTAGGGCATGATCTGGCATACTCAAGAACACCTTTATTTTTTTCTAAATACTCCCTCTGCTCTGATTCCGAAACAATATTCCGGCAATCCTGATAAGTAATGGCAAACACTTGGCTCCTCCTTTACATTTTTATTAATTAATTTAAATAAATAATAATATATTTCTCTTCCTTTGTCAATTCCTCTTTTCATTCATTCCGTGAATTTGTCGGATTTTTACAAGTTACTGGTCGTATTTTGTACAAAAAGACCTTAGCCCTAGAGTGGAAAACGCTGCCTTTGGCCTTGTTTACTTTTTTTCCATTTAATGGTACACTATTACCCAGATATTGAGGCAAAAGCATTTTGCCCCCTTAATACCCGCCGCCATATGGCGGCAGAATGGAGTTTCTATGAAAATCGTTGTAATAGACGGCCAAGGCGGAAAAATAGGACGGACTGTCATTGAACAATTAAAAAAGAAGGTTCCTCAGGAAGAGATTCTGGCCATTGGAACCAACAGCATCGCTACTTCTTCCATGCTGAAAGCCGGAGCCGCGTTAGGGGCCACGGGCGAAAATCCCATTGTGGTAGCTTCCAGAGACGCGGACATTATCATCGGTCCCATCGGAATCGTCATGGCGGACTCCCTCCTTGGGGAAATCACCCCGACCATGGCCAACGCCATTGCCTCCAGCAAAGCCAGAAAAATCCTTATCCCCACCAACCGGTGCAATCACTTTATCGTCGGCTGCCAGTCCCTTTCTTTAAGCGATGCCATTCAGGCCGTCTGCTGTGAGGTAGAGCGTCTTTTATAAGCAGAGCATTTTTAGCCCTATCATGGCAAAAACCGCTGCCGGACAGCGTCATTTCTGTCACGGACAGCGGTTTTTTCAGTCATCCACTCACGAAAAGGATTACTTTTCCATCTTTTTGTAACGTTCTATCATTTCATCCAGGCTTACCTGTTCTACCAGAGGAGCTTTTCCGTAAGAACCAAACTGTACAATCAAAGTTCCTACTACTTCTTTTACACCCTTCTCAATGCAGTCCACGATAGCCGCCACATCGTCGTCCGGAACTATGCCGTACATAACGGTGTTCATAATCGGGGGCAGGAATACTCTGGGGTCAAACTGTTCTTTCTTAGCTTCCAGGAGTTCGTAAATAGGCCCGATAGAAGCGCTGGTTCTCTTCTCCGGATACTTGGCAAAAAGTTCCTTCATATTCCGGGTTACAGCCAAACGAATATCGGTATCTACGTTAATCTTGTTGATTCCGCAAGGAATGGCCGCCTGAAGCTCTTCAATAGAAATACCATAGGCATTGGTAATGTTGCCGCCCAGGGCATTGATTTCATCTACAATGTATTTGGGTACGGTAGAAGAACCGTGGGAAACCAATGCTCCGAAGATTCCCTCATGGTTCAGGCACTCCCGGATAGCCGTAGCGATTTCCTTGCGAAGCTTTACGTCTTTTCCTTTGGAAGCTCCGTGCATAGTACCGTAGGAAATAGCCAGGGCATCTACCCCTGTCTTGCGGAAAAAGTCAATGGCAGTCAGGGGATTGGTGTATGTAGAGTTGGTGGCAAATACGTGATCCTCTACGCCGGCCAAAACTCCCAGCTCTCCCTCTACGCTGACGCCGCGGGCGTGAGCGTATTTTACAACTTCTCTGGTAAGCTCCACATTTTCTTCATAAGGAAGGGAAGAACCGTCGATCATAACAGAGGTATATCCCCCTTCAATAGCAGCCACGCAAGAATCAAAATCACGGCCATGATCCAGATGCAGAACAATGGGGATTTCTGAATTTGCGCCATATTTCTTTACTGCATTGGCAATATTTTTGGCTCCGGCTTTCTTATCCTCCAGAGTCGCATGGGCAAAGTCCGTGCAGCCTCCCATAAAGCCGTTGGCCAGATCCGCCCCCTGCAGAATCGCCGCAGAGCGGAACATCTCATGTACCTCGATAACGGCCTTTGCCTGGGCCACTGCATTTACATTAAAAGCGCCCTGAGCAAAACCATTTTTCACAGCCGCCTCCATCAGAGGCCGTAAAGGAATTAATGGCATAATCTTTCCTCCTTTAATTTATTAATTTAAATAAATAATATACCTATCTACCTGCTTTGTCAATGGCTCTTTTCTTTTTAAGAAAAATTTATTAGTCTTCCAGAGCCGCAACATATTCCGTAAAGGTCAAAGTAATATCCGGGTGATTCTGAAGCAAGGAAACCGGAAATGCTGCGGTGGCCTCCCCATAGCCCGTCCGGCGGACTACAGCTCTGTGCCAATTGCGGAAGCAGCCTAAACGGATTTTTCTGGCATGGGAGATTTCATAAATCCCGATGGTCACGCAGTAATGAGGCATATCCTCTAAAGCGCCTCCGAAATCTCCAATTGCATTGGCCGTTCTGGTTTCCGGAGAGATTTTCAGCACTCTGGTTTTCTGAGCTAAAAACTCTTCGTTTGTCATGGAAGGATCCGCCTCATTAAAAGCCACATGGCCGTTAATGCCGATTCCGCCGAAAGCAATATCGACTCCTCCCAGCTTTTCGATCAGTTCCGGAATATAAGAAATATTTTTCGGATCCGGGAATACTCTCTGCTCCACTGGCATTACCAGATCCGGATTGATTTTGGTATAAACCGTTCTTTCCATAAAGCCCCGGAAGCTTAAAGGATGATCCATGGGAACCCAGTTTTTATCATCATCCAGGTATTCGTCCATGTTAATAAACCACACATTTTTCAGGGAAATCCCCTGGCTGTTGACCATATCCACGAAATAGGGATACTGGCCTACGGGTCCTACGGGGCAGATAAACACCGTCTTTTCGCCCTTTTCATTGTGGAGCTTAATCTCCTCCACCATCTGCTCTGCCATTTCCTTAAAAACTTCCGCATTATCCGCCTTGCAGTATAACGGCATTTTAGGATTTTTTAAAAGGGCTTCTTTGTCAAATTGGTAATACTCATGTCTCATTCCATATCCCTCCACTGTAGTCAATTCATTTCATTTTGCAGAAAAAGCGGGGAGCGCCGCTATTGTACAGCCACAATGTTTCAGCGCTCCCCAATGGTTTCTTTCTTTTAATTTCCAGCTTCTTCCATAACATCCAGCATTACATAATCGCTGATGGGAACTTCTCCCTCAACTGCTCCGGAAGCAATCAGGTTTTCCTGCTGAATCTTATAATAATTTTCTACTGTACCGTCTGCTGCACCTTCTGCAACTTCTTTGCCAGTAAGCCAGTCGGCATCGCCTCTCTGATTGTATACAGAGTCGTAATCGGTCTTAGTCTGATCTGCAACGAACTGAGCAACTTCCTCATAGTTTTCGTCTGCTGCGTAATCCATGCCTTTGTACAGAGCTTTTACGAAACGCACAATATTGTCTCTGTTGGACTCTGCATAAGCAGGCGTTACGATCCAGCTTGCCAGAGATACGCTGGTATCGGAGAAGGTCAGGTTATCGCAAAGTTTGGTGGAATCCGCAACTTCTTCCAGAATCTTCAGGCTGTTGGGGGACCAGGTAGCGCAGGCGTCAACGCCTCCGGACAGCATTGCGGTTACAATACCGGATGCGTCCATATCCATCGGCTGAATGTCATCCATGGTCAGGCCGGCTTTCTCCAGACCCATCTTTAAAATATCTTCACTGGAGGTTCCGGAAGAGTATGCAACGGTCTTACCCTTTAAATCTTCCAGCGTCTTGATTTCCGGTCCGCCGATAACAGCGTCGCCGTTAGAGATATGAGACAAAGCGGCAATCTTTGCCTGTCCGTTAATACAAAGCTTGTGTGCACCCTGGCCGATATAGCCGATGTCAATGCTTCCGGACTCCATAGCTGCGATAATGGTGGGGCCGTCCTGGAATTCTACAAAGTTCAGGGTAATTCCCTCTTCTTCCATGAATCCCTTCTGAACTGCTGTGGTAACAGACCAAAGGCTTCCGTAGTTAGGCATATAGGCTACATTCAGAGTAATGGGATCCTTTGCCGCTTCCGCTGCCTCGGTTTCAGCCGCCTCCGTCTCTGCTGCCTCAGTTTCAGCCGCTTCTGTTTCTGCTGCTGTTGTAGGAGCCGCAGTGGTAGCTGCTACAGTCTCTGCATTCTGGCCTCCTCCGCAGGCAGCTAATGACAGTACCATTGCCGTCGCCAGCAATACCGATAGTTTCTTTCTCATAATAAAGTCCTCCTTTTAGGTTCATATATCTTCTGCGGCTTAACCGCAGAAGTATGGTTTTCATTACTTTCTTACTTCCAGGTACTCCTGATATACCTGACTCCAAATCCGGTTTTTCAGTTCGATAAACTCGGGAGTCATTTTCGTTTCCTGAGTTCTGGGATAAGGAATATTAATGTCCACTATATCGCGGATCCGGCCGGGTCTGGCACTCATGATTATAACTCGGGTTGCCAAAACAATAGCCTCTTCTACGTCATGGGTGATGAAGAAGCAGGTCTTCTGCTCTTCCTCCCAGGTCTTTAACAGTTCCGTCTGAAGCTGCGTCCTGGTCTGGGCGTCCAAAGCTCCGAAAGGCTCGTCCATCAGAAGAACTTCCGGCTGTACGGCATAGGCTCTGGCAATAGCCACCCTCTGTTTCATACCGCCTGATAATTCCTTGGGATAGCTGTCCACAAAATCTTCCAGATCAACCATCTTTATGTACTTCATGGCCACTTCTCTGGCCTCTTCATCACTCATTCCCTTTAATTTCAGGCCGAACATTACGTTTTTAATTACTGTCAGCCAGGGGAACAGCGCATACTGCTGGAAAACTACGCCCCGCTCCGTACCAGTGCCTTCCACCTTTTTTCCATCTACGTACACAGCGCCGGAAGTAGCGTCCAAAAGTCCTGCTATGATATTCAGAAGAGTAGATTTTCCGCATCCGGAAGGTCCGACCACACAGATAAACTCGTTTTCCTTAATATCCAGGCTGACGCCGTTTAAGGCTATCATTTTGCCTTTGCGCCCCTCGTAAATTTTCTCGACATTATCAATTCTTACTTTTACTCGTCTCTCTTCTCTTGCCATCTGGTGAACCTCCTCTCCCACATCTTAATTAATTTTTCGCTGGTAATACCGATAATACCAATAATGATGATGTAAAGAAGCATGGGTTCTACTTCAAAACTGTTGTTCAGAGAACGGATTCTCATTCCCAAACCAGCAATGGCGCCTGTAGATTCCGCTGCAATCAGGGTAGTTAAAGCAACGGATACACCCAGTCTTACCGCTGTCACAATAAAGGGGGTCGTTGCCGGGAAAATAACCTTCACAAAAATGTCCTTGTCCTTTGCGCCTAATACCCGGGCCGCTTTAATCAAAGTCTCGTCTACATTGCGGACGCCCTGATAAATCGTTACCGTCATAATCAAAAATGTTGCCATCCAGATTACGATAACCTGGGGACGACGGCCGACACCTGCTGAAATAACAACCAGGGGAACGTATGCCAGCGGCGGAATATTACGGATAAACTGGATCCAGGGTTCCACAATAAAACGCACCGGGCGGTACCACGCCATTAAAAAGGCTACCGGCACAGCGGTTACAAATCCCAGAGCAAATCCCAGTACTACTGAGATCATACTGCTGGAAAAGTCTTCCCAAAGCACGCCTCTCTCTATCATGGTCTTTAATGAGGCCAATACTTTGGGGGCGAAAGGAAAGCTTCGGGCTGTCTTAGGATAGATGGAAAGACAGTACCATAAAGCAATCGCCACTAAAAAGGAAATGCAGAGCCATCCCCAATTAGGGATTTTGGAAATCAAATCTTTTTGATCTCCTGTTTTTTTCTTATCAGGCATATAATCCCCCTCTTTCTGTGCTATTTTGCCAATTCCACTTCATCAGCATCTCAATTATATCACGCTTTTTCACAAAATGAAACTTCTTTTCACACAAACGTTTGTGTAGTTTAACATCAAATGTCCCCGAAGCTTTCAATAGCGCTCTTTGCGCGATAATAGCTGGATTTTTTCGCCCATTTCTATTATACTTAGTATAAAGACCGCCATTCTGCAGAAGGAGGAAGCCATGACGCTAAAAGAAATTGCCAGAGAAGCCGGTGTCTCTATTTCCACCGTTTCCCGGGTCATTAATAATAATTCCAAAGCCGCCAGCAAAGAAGTCCAGGACCGCATTTGGGAAATTGTCCGCCGCACTGGTTATACCCCAAATTCCGTGGCCCAAAATCTCAAGCAGGGAGGCGTTCAGAATCCGGAATCCAAATCCCGTTCTCTGGCCTGTCTTTTTGCCCGGACTCCGGATATGATGACGGACGTGTTTTTCAGCTCTCTGGCCCGCAGCATTGAACAGGAGGCTTTCCGCCACAATTATATTCTAAAGTATTCCTTCAGTTCTTTTGACATTAACAATCCGGCCACTTACCAAATCATCGCTGACAACCATGTCAATGGCATCGCTGTTTTAGGCCGGTGCGATAAGCAGACCCTGAAGTTTTTAAAACAGTATTTTAATAATATCGTCTATGCCGGCCTCAACAGTCTGGACGCCAAATACGATCAGATCATCTGTGAAGGCCGCCAGGCCAGTTATACCGCCACAGAACATCTGATTAAGCTGGGACACACCAAAATCGGCTATATCGGAGAAACCCTTTATGAAGAACGGTATGCCGGCTACTGCGACGCTCTCGCTTCCCACAAAATTCCTCTCAGGAAAGAATACATTGCCAACGTGAAGCTTTCATCAGAAGACGGTTATCGGGGAGCCAAAATTCTTTTGGAGCGCTGTGCCGATGTCACAGCTCTTTTCTGCAGCAACGATATTACCGCTATCGGCGCCATGCACGGACTTCAGGAAAGCGGACTTCGAATCCCCCAGGATATATCTGTTATCAGCATTGACGACATCGACACGGCCCAATATCTGACTCCTATGCTGACGACTATTCACATTCCTACTCAGGAAATGGGGCAGATGGCGGCAAAGATTTTAATCGACCGCATTGACGGCGGCCACCGCCTTCCTATCAAGCTCCAACTGCCTTTCTACCTTGCTAACCGGGAAAGCTGCGCCAAATATAAAGGATAGTTTTTCATTACCATTACATATAAGGAGGATTTTATTATGATTATCACCATTGAGGATTCCAAAGCATCGGCTTCCATCGACTCTTTGGGCGCCCAGCTCATTTCCTACCGGGATCTGTCAGGACGGGAATACATCTGGCAGAGAGATCCGGACTACTGGATTAACTGTTCCCCTATTCTCTTTCCCGTAGTAGGAGCGGTGAAAAACGGCCGTACCCGCATCGGAGAAAACTGGTTTGAAATCCCAAAACACGGATTTCTGAAAGTCTCTGACTTTCAGGCGGAAAAACAGTCAGAGGCTTCTGTAACCTTCACTTTAACGGATTCCCCGGAAACCAAAGCCGTCTATCCCTTCCCCTTCCGGTTTAAAGTTACCTATGCTTTAAAAGACGGGAAGCTGTCTATGGACTGCTGCGTGGAAAACACCGGTTCCTCCTCTCTTCCGTATTTTATCGGAACCCACCCCGGATTCAACTGTCCCCTGGAAGAAGGTGAAGCCTTTGAGGACTACGTTTTAGAGTTTGAAAAGGAGGAAACAAGAGGCTACCGTTCTTTTGATTTAGACAATTTAGAGTTTGATATGACCTCTGAAAATCCTTTCCCCGGAAATGGGAAAACCATTCCCTTAAACTATCCCCTTTTCCTCAATGACGCTATCTGGTTTGACGAACCCGTCTCCCGCAAAGTCGTTCTGAAAAATCCTGCCTCCGGGCGGGGAGTGGAAGTCGGATTTCCGGATTACGCCACCGTAGCCTTCTGGACTCCGGCGGAAAAACGCGCCCCCTTCCTTTGCATTGAACCCTGGAACGGATCCGCCGCCTGCTCCGGCGAAACGGAGGACTTTTTCAGCAAAAATCATCTCCAAACCCTGGAACCCCAAGAAGAGGCCCACTATCTTCTTACGATTCAATATCTGTAAACTGCGGAAGGAAAGCGGCGTACCCGGTCTGTCAGCGGCCGGAAGCGCCGCTTTTTTGGCGCGGCAGAACTGCCTGCCGATATGTGTTTTGAACCCAGAAACAGGCTAACAAAAAAGCCGCTTCTTATCAAGCGGCCCTGTCGATTCGCCGTCTTTTTTTCCCGTTTCGTTTTCGACGCATTTCGACATATATCGTTTCACTTTTTCTATGGTTTCTCTCTTTCTCCGAATGCTGATTTCCACTCTTTTTCCATTTTTCAGGAGAATATAGTTTCCTTCCACAGCGCGGACACAGGCCAGATTAACCAGGCAATTCCGGTGAATCCGGACAAACTGATCCTCCGGCAGCTTTTTCGCCTCATCACTGATGGTTCCCCGGATCCGGTAATCTCGTTTTCCGTCGGATACGTATATTTTCCGTTCTGAGGAATACAGATGGCTGATTTCTTCCTCCCGAAGAAAAACAGCGTTTTTTCGAAATTCCCAACAGTACATCCGCCCCTCTTTTCCTGCGTGTCTGCAGAGACTGTCCATGATCCGTGCAAAGCTTCCATAGGTTTCTCCAAAAATATCCGGTTCTATCAGAATGATGTCATATCTGCCCTTTTTCAGCATCTCCGCTGCTTCCCGCTTCCCATCAGCCCAATAAACCTGCAGATTTGCAACTCTGCTTTCCTGATAAATTTTCAAAAACCGTCTGAATTTCTTTTTCCAGCTCTCTGGCTTTTCACAGCAAACAGCCAGTTTCATGAATATCCCCCCTTCCCGTTATAAACGTATTTTAGAAATCAAAGCGGGGGGGACTTTTTTATTTGACCATTTTCAGAAGATTAAACTGCCAAAATACGACTACTTTAGACAGAATAATTTACTGATTTCCTTCTTATACTGGAAGAAAAGCAAGGAGGGATCTTTTATGGATATTGAATTTATCAGGAAGCGCATCACCGAATTAAGGCTGGCCCGCGACTACTCTGAGTATAAAGTAAGCCTGGACTTAGGCTACAGTAAAGGGTATATCCAGAGTATCACCTCCGGCCATTCCACGCCTTCTGTCCAGGCTCTTTTAGACATCTGCAATTATTTTAATATTACTCCCTCCCAGTTTTTTGACGAAAACGCCACCCCGGATTCTCCTCTTATTCTTAAAATCGTAAAGGATCTCCGGGATCTTCCCGCTGATGATCTGGAAACCATTCTGGAAATAACGGGGAAATTTAAATATTACCGCGATCAGAAGAAGGGCGGAGGGAAGTAGTGAGCTAAACCATTACCATTGGCAGCCCTATATAATTCCATTCATTGACAGGATCCATAGCACGCAGGTAGCCGCAATCAAAGCGGCCAGCAGTAAAAGTCCCACGGGTTTTCGGCCTGTTCCCTTCTCTCCTGCAGGAACATAGCCGCTTCTTCTCAGGGCAGTCACTACCGGCTTATACAGCAAAAACGTAATGGAAGCGTTTAATCCGCCTTTCAGCAAATTAAAAGGAAGGAACACCGGGAGAAGCATTTCCGCAACGGTTTCTCTAGGGTAACCCATATAAAGGGGCGTTACAAAATAGTTCCACAGAAGCATTACAATTACCGTTACGATCCAGCCTGTCCCCAAAGCTATAACCGCTCCGGACAGGGTGTGCTTCTTTTTGTAAATCACGGCTGCAGTGCACGCAAAGGAAAGAGTCTGTACAATATTCATAATACAGCCTATTATTCCCGTATCGCTTACGGTAACCATTTCAATGGCCGCAACGATAATGGATGTGGCGCAGGCTGTCATGGGTCCCCAGATAAATCCGCCTAAAGTAACAATGACATCGGACGGATCGTATTTTAGAAACAGGATCACAGGTATCCTTCCTACAGCCATCACCACATAGGTAAGGGCGCATAGCATAGCGATTGTCGTGAGTTTTTGAGTTTTGCTGTTCATCATTGGTTTCCTCCTAGGTTTAAAAAATTTTGCAGGATTCTCCGCCAGGGTTGGCCGCTCCAGCAATATCTTCTGTACCGCTGCAGCGCGGTTTTTCCGGAGCGTTTTCGATCTTTATAGAAGCGAAGTTTCCTAATGGAATAGAAAAACACCTGAAAGTCAATGTCTTTCAGGTGTACTTAATGACGAAACTGCAAAACGGCACGGACTTGCCGTGTTCTGCAAAAGCTCATCTTATCTTCTTTCATCCAGACTATACTGTTGGTTTTGGAATTTCACCAAATCGTGCTGACGCTCGCGGACTTTACCGCCAATCGGGAATTTCACCCTGCCCTGAAGACAACTGTGTTCAAATGTTTGTGACCATTATACTACGGAATCTCCGCTCTTTCAATGCAAAAATTCAGATCTGTCTTTCTTTTTCAAACAAAAACCACCTGGACCAGAAGCATATAAAAAACCGTTCCCACTCCAATGCTCAGCAAGGAATTTCGTTTCCAGCAGTGAAGAGCTGCCACTGCCGCTACAGCCAAAAATTCCGGCAGTCCATGGGACGGGCCCGTAAGCTCAACACCTTTCAGACAGTAAACTACCAAAAGACCCATGGCCGCATAGGGAAGGGTTTGGCTTAAATATTCCAGGTACCGCGGTCTTTCTTTTCCCGCTGGAAATAATACGAAAGGCAGAAAACGCGTTATAACAGTTCCCAGGACCATGGCGGCCAAAATCAACCATTCTCTCTGCATACTCTTTCCTCCACCTTCTTTTTATCTATTTTTCCGCAGCCTACAATAGCCGCCAGGATTCCTACCATGGCAGGAATAATAAAAGAGTCCTGTCCGAAAATCACCAGGCTGGCGGCGGAAACCACAAGGCCGATAAGGGCAGGCCGGTGATCTTTTCTGGAAAGCCACTGATCCGTAAAAATCACTACGAAAAGAGCCGTCAGAGCGAAATCAAGTCCCTGTGTATTAAAGGTAATCATACTGCCTGCCAGACTTCCTATTATGCTTCCTGTCACCCAATAGAGCTGATCCAATAAAGAAATCCAGAAATACACAGCGCCTTTGGACATTCCTTCCGGCGGATCTTCATTGCAGATTACGGAAAAGGTTTCGTCTGTCAGGGCAAAGATCAGATACAGCTTTCCCCGCTTTATATCCTGATAGCGGTTTAAGACGGATAATCCGTAAAATAAATGGCGGGCGTTGATCATCAAGGCCATGGCCAGAGCATAAAGAGGGTGAACCGCCGCCGCCAAAAGAGATACGCCGGCATACTGCAGGCTTCCGGCATATACGAAAACGCTGGCGGCCGCTGTCCATATCAGCCCAAATCCGTTCACCTTCATTAATATTCCGTATGCAGCCCCCAAAAACAGATACCCCACCATAACCGGGACTGTTTTAGGAAGCGCATACATAAGAGGAGATTGCTTTCCTTTCCCCATTCTGTTTCCTCCCTTTTGTAGCATTGCGCCGTATTTTATGGTATAGTATGAGCACTTAGTGAGGTCTTCTCGAACTTAGTGCGAATACATACCCGACCACTTAACGAGGTTTCCCACGAGTTTAGTGGGAGTGGTGTAGTATGAGCACTTAGTGAGGTCCTTTCGAACTTAGTGCGAATACATACCCGACCACTTTACGAGGTTTCCCACGAGTTTAGTGGTCAGGGTACTCTTTAAAAACTCAAGAATATATTTTATACTTACCTGGAGGAAATGTCAATGAATTACACCTGCTGCACCTTATGCCCCCGTATGTGCCGGGTGGATCGTACCCGCAGTGCCGGCTACTGCGGCTGTACTTCCACCCTCAAAGCAGCCAGGGCGGCCCTCCACCAATGGGAGGAACCCTGCATCAGCGGCGTATGGCCTGAAACCCAGGGCAGCGAATCCCTAAAGGGCGGCAGCGGAACCGTCTTTTTTTCCGGCTGCACACTGCGCTGCTGCTTCTGCCAGAACCACACTATCAGCAGCGGCGGCTTCGGAAAGGCCCTGACAGTCCGCCAATTAGCCGATATTTTTTTGCGGCTGGAGGATCAAGGGGCTTTCAATATCAATCTTGTAACGCCTACCCAGTATCTGCCGGATATTATCGCCGCCCTGGATTTAGTCCGCCATAAACTGTCCGTCCCCATTGTCTGCAACTGCGGCGGTTATGAACGGGTGGAAACCCTGCGTTATCTGGAAGGCTATGTGGATATTTATCTGCCTGATTTAAAATACTTTGATCCGGCCCTCTCCCTGCGTTATTCCCATGCTGAGGACTATTTTCAGTTTGCCGGCCCTGCTGTGCAGGAAATGATCCGTCAGACCGGGAAACCCATCTGGAAAGAGATTTCCGGTTCTCAAACTTCCGGCCCCCAAAGCAAAGGCATAAGCCAGCCCCTTCTGGCCCGGGGAACCATTATCCGCCACATGGTTCTCCCAGGATGCCGCAAGGATTCCATCCGCCTGCTCCGCTGGATGAAGGAGCATCTGGAACCTGACAGCTTTCTTATTAGCCTTTTAAGCCAGTATACACCTTTTTTCTCAGCCGCCCAGTACCCGGAAATTAACCGCCGGATCACCACCTATGAATACAATTCCGTGGTAGAAGCAGCTTTAGATCTGGGACTCTCTCACGGCTATATGCAGGAGAAAAGCAGCGCCAAAGAGGAATACACCCCCTCCTTTTGTCTGGAAGGACTAGTGCACTGACACGTTCACATTTCGCATAATGACTTGCCTGAATTTCCATCTGCGTCATTATACTGAAAATGAACGTGTCAGCACACTAGAGGGGTTAAGATAAAGGCTTTTTTATCTGCCTCTGTCTTAACCCCTCATTTTTCTATATTTCTATTATGGCAGACAGTCGTATTCCTCACTGTCTACCGGTTCCAGCCACTGGTTGGAAGCATTTTCTCCCGGCACTTCTACTGCCAGATGGGAGAACCAACTGTCTTTGGCCGCGCCGTGCCAGTGCTTTACGCCTGCAGGAATCATTACTGCGTCGCCAGCTTCCAGTCTGCGGGCCTCCTTGCCCCATTCCTGGTACCAGCCCCGTCCGGAGGTACACAGCAGAATCTGGCCGCCTCCCTTATCGGCGCAGTGAATATGCCAGTTATTGCGGCATCCCGGCTCAAAGGTTACATTGGCCACCATTACGCCGCTTTCTGCCCCTATAGGATTTAAATAGCTTTTTCCTACGAAGTACTGGGCGTAAGCGTCATTTGGGGCTCCCAGTCCAAACATTCCCCCGTCTTTTCCTTCCTGAGTCTCTTCTTCCTGGCTCCACACTTCTTTTGCCATACGGAAAGCCGCCCAAGCCTTGGGCCAGCCTGCATAAAATGCCGCATGAGTCAGGATCTCTGCAATCTCTTCCCTGGTAATGCCATTGTTTTTGGCTGACATTAAATGGTATTGGAAGGAAGAATCCACCAGCCCCTGAGACATAAGGGCCACCACCGTGACCAGAGAACGATCTCTCAGGGAAAGCTTATCTTCTCGGCTCCATACTTCTCCGAAAAGTACATCATCATTTAATTCTGCAAATTTAGGAGCAAACACGCCTAAATCCCTACGGCCTGCCGTCTGTTTTACTGCCATGTTTCATTCCTCCGTTTCCTTTTCATGGGCTTCCTGGTTCGCCGCTGTTTCCGGCTCCCCCTTTTGGATAGTTTTATTGTAATCCCCTTTTAAGGAAGTGTCCAATACCTGATTTTTATCATCAGAAATGCCTTCCAGGTATTGCGGGATAAAGGCCAGGAATCTTTCTGCAGCCCTGGAAAAAACCTGATCCTTTTTCCATATTACTGCTGTTTCCATTTCAACGGACGGACGCAGGGGGACAAATGTAAGGTTTCCATAACTGCTGTGGAGTTTAATTCCCAGCACCATCCCCAGCCCGCTTTCCGCCAGCATTGCCTGATTATAGAGCAAATTTCCCGTAGCCACAATATTCATTTGGCTGCCGTGGGCCCGAAACCATCCCCGAATGGAGCTTTGTATCAGCTCTCTGGCTGCCGTAATCAGGGGCACTCCGTCCAAATCTTTTCCTTCAGCATATCCTTTTTGGGCCAATTCGGAATCTTTCGGCACCATAACTCCCCATATCTCCTTTTGGGGCATGGACAAAAAATCGTATTTCCGGATGTCCACTGGCTCTGAAATAAAACCAATATCCAGAAGCCCCCGTTCAATGTAGTCGCCTATGTTGTCCCCGTTTCCGCTGACAATCTGATAACTAATAAGCGGGTATTTTTTATGAAAGGCCGCCAGCATATCCGTAAGAATTTTAGTTCCTAAAAATTCGCCGCTTCCAATAACAATCTCGCCGCTTAATTCCTCTTCTCTCTGAATAAAGTCCCTCCTGGTCTTTTCCGCAAGAGAAAGTAGTTCCTGTGCCCTGCGTTTTAGAAGCATTCCGTCTTCGCTTAAAAATACCCTGTGATTACTCCTTACAAAAAGCTTTACCCCCAGTTCTTCCTCCAACTGCATCATTTGTCTGGAAAGAGTCGGCTGGGTCACATGAAGAATCTGGGCCGCCTTGGTAATATTTTCCTCTCTGGCAATTGCCAAAAAATAATTCAAAACTCGTAATTCCATAAGATTAAAATTCCTCTCATCCGAAACATTCGTAACGTTACATTAAAACTTAGCCGCCGAATAGGCGGCATACATTCAGGGATGACAAATGCGCCCCATAAAATAAGTAACCGTCCATTCATAACATTCATAATTTGACGGATTCCACAGTATAGGGCTTATATTTCTCCATAACCCAACTGCCTCAAAAAATCATTGGCAATCCCCTGCCGATGTGGTATAATGGACTCCAAAATCAGAATATGCTCTGCATATCCTCCGCTGCTAAAGCAGCTCTACGATTTTGTCGTTACCACATCAGGTAAAAACAAATGCCCGCTGCGCGGTCGCTTGTTTTTCTGCTGATGTGGTATAATATGAGCACTTAGTGAGGTATTTTCGAACTTAGTGCGAATATATACCCGACCACTTTACGAGGTCCTTCTCGAGTTTAGTGGGAGTGGTATAATTGAGCACTTAGTGAGGTATTTTCGAACTTAGTGCGAATATATACCCGACCACTTT
>CAMMNN010000026.1 GCA_946498245.1 uncultured Clostridium sp.
CGGTACGCACGGTGGTGTGAGAGGACGGCGGTTAATCACCGCCTCCTACTCGATTATTGTTTCCAACCCTGTCAGACAGATGCCGTAAAATAGTAATTTTTTAGAATTACTGTCTTACGAGCACCCATCTAAATAGACAGCCCCTTTATACGGGCCCCCTGCTTTACTGGATAGAGGTTACGGTGTAGTCCTGATCCTCCACAGCTTTTTTCAGAACACCATCGTCTACCGCTTCCTTTAAGGTGACAACGGCAGTTCCGTTTTCATGGCTGACAACAGCCTGTTCTACCTGGGGCAGAGCTTCCAGAGTCTTTTTCACACGGGCCTCGCAGTGTCCGCACATCATTCCTTCGATTTTCATAGTTTTTTCCATGGTTTTTGTCTCCTTTTTTCTTGATTTTACTTTTTTATCTCTTTTTGTGCTGCGGATATTGAAGAAATTAAGCCGCAGCGCATTGGATACGACACAGAAGCTGGATAAGCTCATGGCGGCGGCGCCGAACATAGGATTCAGCTTCCAGCCAAAGAGGGGAATCCAGACGCCGGCAGCCAGAGGGATACCGATAACGTTGTAGAAAAACGCCCAGAACAGGTTTTCGTGAATGTTTCTGAGGGTGGCCCGACTGAGCCGTATGGCGGCGGGGACGTCGCTTAAACGGCTTTTCATTAAGACAATGTCGGCGGCGTCGATGGCAATATCCGTGCCGGCTCCAATGGCAATGCCAATGTCCGCCCGGGTAAGAGCGGGGGCGTCGTTGATGCCGTCGCCTACCATGGCCACTTTGCCCTTGTTTTTCAGAGAACGGATTACGCTTTCTTTGCCTTCCGGAAGGACTCCGGCGATAACCTCATCAACTCCTGCCTGCCTGCCAATGGCTCTGGCGGTTCTTTCGTTGTCACCTGTGAGCATGACCACATGGATCCCCATATTTTGAAGTTCTTTGACAGCCTGGGGACTGTCTTCTTTTATGGTATCGGCGACGGCGATAATTCCGGCAAGCTCCTTGTCTTTCATAAACAGCAGGGGAGTTTTGCCTTCCTCCGCCAGACGATCCGCTTTTTCCCTGAGAGAATCCGGGATAGAGGTTTGGCCGCTGATAAAGGCCAGACTGCCGCCTGTGAGAACGGCTCCCTTTTGGACGGCGGAAAGGCCGTTGCCGGGAAGGGCGGAAAAGTCGGAAACTTCACTGGCTGCCAATCCCAGTTCCTCCGCTTTCTTTAAAACAGCTTTGGCGAGAGGATGCTCGCTTTTCTTTTCCAGAGATGCGGCGAGCTGGAGAAGGTCTTGCTCCGTATATCCATTGGCGGCAATGAGATCCGTCACCTGGGGTTCTCCGCTGGTAATGGTTCCGGTCTTATCCAGGGCAACGATCTGCATTTTTCCCGTTTCTTCCAGGGACACGGCAGTTTTAAAGAGAATACCGTTTTTGGCCCCCATACCGTTTCCTACCATAATGGCTACGGGAGTAGCAAGGCCCAGAGCGCAGGGGCAGCTAATGACCAGGACGGAAATGCCGCGGGCCAGAGCAAAACCAAAGGTCTGACCGGCCAAAAGCCATACCAGGATGGTGACGATGGCAATGGAAATAACGGCGGGAACAAAGATTCCCGAAACCTTATCCGCTACTTTGGCAATGGGAGCTTTGGTGGCGGCGGCGTCGCTGACCATCTGGATAATCTGGGAAAACGTAGTGTCTTCCCCCACTCTGGTGGCTTCGCAGCGGATATAGCCCGACTGGTTTAAGGTGGCGGCGGAAACTAAATCCCCCGGGGCTTTATCCACAGGAATGCTTTCCCCTGTAAGGGCTGATTCATTAACGGCGCTGCTGCCTTCTACAATGCGTCCGTCTACGGGGATGTTTTCTCCGGGGCGGACGGCAAAAATGTCGCCTTTTTGGACTTCCTCAATGGATACCTGGACCTCCTCTCCGTTTCTGAGAAGAGTGGCGGTTTTAGGAGCCAGCTTCATGAGATTTTTCAGGGCGTCCGTAGTCCTGCCCTTGGAGCGGGCTTCCAGCATTTTCCCTACGGTAATCAGGGTCAGAATCATAGCGGCGGATTCAAAGTAAAACTCATGCATATAGGCCATAACTGCTGCCGCGTCTCCCTTTGCCTGGGCGTCTGTCATGGCAAAAAGGGCGTAAGTGCTGTATACGAAAGAAGCTCCGGAGCCCAGGGCCACCAGGGTATCCATATTGGGGGCTTTGTGCCACAGGCTTTTAAAACCGCTGATAAAGAATTTCTGGTTAATGACCATGACAATGACTGTCAGAATTAACTGCAGAAGTCCCATGGCCACATGGTTATTTTCAAAAAACGCCGGCACGGGCCAGCCCCACATCATATGCCCCATGGAAAAATACATGAGGACAATTAAAAACCCAAGGGAGGAAATCAGCCGCTGTTTGAGTACCGGCGTTTCCCGATCCTTTAACATATCTTCGGCGGAATCGGAGGAGGCGGCCTTGCCCGCCGATTTTGCGCCCTTGACGGAAGCGCCGTATCCGGCTTCCTCTACCGCCCGAATAATTGCCTGGGGAGAAGCCGTTCCCTCTACCCCCATAGAATTAGTTAAAAGGCTGACGGAACAGGATGTAACTCCGTCCACCTTTGATACGGCCTTTTCAACCCGGGCGCTGCAGGCGGCGCAGCTCATGCCCGTTACCGTATATTGCTCCATAATGTTTGGTCACCTCCAAAATCTTTATTTCATCAGCTTTTGCAGGAGAGCTACAAGCTCGTCAATGGTTTCGTCTTTGCCGTCCCGTATATCCCTGGCCACGCAGGTTTTGATGTGGTCGGCAAGAAGTTCCCGGTTAAATGCGTTTATGGCCGCCGTAACGGCGGAGGACTGGATAAGAATATCGGCGCAGTAGGCGTTTTTTTCCACCATGCCCTTGATCCCGCGGATCTGGCCTTCGATTCGGTTTAACCGGTGAATTAAATGTTTATATTCTTCCTCAGAACGTTTTTTAGTTCTGGGGGAACAGCAGCAGGTTTTTTCTTCCATTAGGTTCCACCTCTCTTTCTGAATCACATTATATACCCTACAGGGGTATTATGTCAAGGCCCGAAATTCTTCCAGCTTGCGTCGATTGCAGAAAACAGCTATAATACGGAAAAACGTTTTAATTCGGATCAAAAAGAAAGGCGGAATCTGTCTGATGGTAATCCGGTACCCTCTTTATTGGAAACAATTTCACTGCGCCGCCGGCCAGTGCCCCGATACCTGCTGCCAGGGCTGGGACATAGCCCTGGATCCCCAAACCCTGAAGCGCTACAGGAAAGAAAAGGGAAATCTTGGAAAAAAGCTGCGCCAAAAGGTTGACTTAAAAAAGAGCTGTCTGTCCTTTGACGGCGGCGTCTGCCCCTTTCTGGATTCAGAAGGCCTTTGCAGCGTCCAGAAAGCCGGAGGGGAAGAGATGCTGTCCAGAGCCTGCCGCCTCTATCCCAGACACACAGAGGAGTATGGCAGCCGGCGGGAGTGGTCCCTGTCCTTTTCCTGTCCTGAGGCGACGCGGCTGATTTTAGAGCAGGAAAAGCCTCTTGAATTTGCAGAAAAGGAGACATTAAAAAAGGGAAGGCCCGATAGTGAGATTGACAGGCCCCTTTTGGATATTCTCCTTGCCGTAAGACGTTCCGCCATAGAAATCAGCCAGGACAGAAGGATTCCTTTGGGATTTCGGATGGCCATGGTTCTGGCTATGGCAAAGGATGTGCAAAGGCGGCTGGAACTGGGAAGAGAAAAGGAAATTCTTCCCTATATAAGACGTTTAGAAGAACGCAGAATGGCATCCCGGCCGTGGCTCTGGCCAGTATGGGAGGCCGTCCGGAAAAACCGGAGAGAACAGGAGCGGCTGATTCTGAAATGGGAGGATTTTTTATGGGAGCTGCCGCCCTGGGAAAAGAACTGGCGGACGTTGTTAAAAAAGGCGTGTCGGGCTTTGGAGGCAGCGGAAGGGGAAGCAGGAGAGGGGGAGGACTTTTCCGTGGCCTTTGAGCATATTCTGGTTTCCTATCTGGACTTGTATCTGCCTGGAGCCGTGTACGACGGCGACGTACTGACTAAGGCCAAAATGGCTCTTTACCACTGCCTGATGCTGCAGAAAATGGAGACTGCCCTGGAAACTCCGGTAAAAGAGTGGCTCCATATTTATGCCAGAGAAACGGAGCATTATGAAGAGAATGTGAAAGCTTTGGAGCGGGCGCTGAAAACCAGGACAGAATTTCGCACAGAAGAGATAATGGCCTGCGTACTTCCGGCAAAAATAGAATAAGCCATTGAAACCGGGATAAATATTCGCATATACGATTAAAAACCAGATATTCGAAAATAACAGATTATGTAAGCCCTTTCAAATCAATTTACTGAAAAAAACTGCATTTTTTGGCAGAATGAGGATGGAAATCCCTTTACGGAAGCTGAAATTATGCTATAATACATTTGTTAAGGAACAGCAAGCGCACATGTAGAAGGGACCCGCATGGACAAAATTTCGGTGGGGTTTTCTATATGTGCGCTTGTACAGGCGAGTCAAACCCGAGGACTTGTCTGTGAGTCTAATTCAAACAAAACTTTTAGGAGGAAATTACGAATGGCAAAATGGGTTTACTTATTCAAAGAAGGCAATGCCGACATGAGAAATCTCTTGGGCGGCAAAGGCGCAAACCTGGCTGAAATGACCAACCTGGGCCTTCCGGTACCCCAGGGCTTTACCATCACTACGGAAGCCTGCACTCAGTATTATGAGGACGGAAAAAAGATCAATGACGAGATCATGGGACAGATTATGGAGCATATCACCAAGATGGAAGAGATCACCGGAAAGAAATTCGGCGATAAGGAAAACCCCCTTTTGGTATCTGTTCGTTCCGGCGCCCGTGCATCCATGCCCGGTATGATGGACACTATCTTAAACCTGGGTCTGAATGAAGAAGTAGTGGAGGTTCTGGCTGCTAAATCCGGCAATCCCCGTTGGGCTTGGGACTGCTACAGAAGATTTATCCAGATGTTCTCCGACGTTGTTATGGAAGTCGGAAAGAAGTATTTTGAAGAATTAATCGATAAGATGAAAGCCGAGAGAGGCATTACCCAGGACGTTGATTTGACTGCTGATGATCTGAAAGAGCTGGCAAATCAGTTTAAGGCTGAGTACAAAGAGAAAATCGGCGAAGACTTCCCCACTGATCCCAAGGTTCAGTTAATGGAAGCAATCAAAGCCGTATTCCGTTCCTGGGACAACCCCAGAGCAAACGTATACCGCCGCGACAACGATATTCCTTATTCCTGGGGTACCGCTGTAAACGTACAGATGATGGCATTCGGTAATATGGGCGAAACCTCCGGTACCGGCGTTGCCTTCACCCGTGATCCTGCAACCGGCGAAAAGCACCTGATGGGTGAGTTCCTGATGAATGCACAGGGCGAAGACGTAGTAGCTGGTATTCGTACTCCTCAGAAGATCGACCAGTTAAAGGAAGTAATGCCGGAAGTTTACGATCAGTTTGTAAATATCTGCCATACCTTGGAAGACCATTACCGCGATATGCAGGATATGGAATTTACCATTGAGGACAAAAAGCTGTATATGCTTCAGACCCGTAATGGCAAGAGAACCGCAAAGGCAGCTTTAAAGATTGCCTGCGATTTAGTAGATGAAGGAATGATTACCGAGGAGACAGCAGTTAAGATGATCGATCCCAGAAACCTGGACACTCTGCTGCATCCTCAGTTTGATACAGAAGCATTAAAGAAGTCTGAGCCTATTGCAAAAGCTCTGGCTGCATCTCCGGGCGCTGCCTGCGGCAAGATCGTATTCTCTGCAGAAGACGCTAAGGAATGGAACGCAAGAGGAGAGAAAGTGGTTCTGGTTCGTCTGGAAACCTCTCCGGAAGATATTGAAGGTATGAAAGCTGCTCAGGGTATCCTGACTGTCCGCGGCGGTATGACCAGCCACGCTGCAGTAGTAGCCCGCGGCATGGGTATCTGCTGCGTATCCGGCTGCTCCGAGATTGCAATGGACGAAGAAAACAAGAAATTCGTTCTGGCCGGCAAGGAATACCATGAGGGCGACTGGCTGTCCATCGACGGTTCTACCGGAAACATTTACGACGGTATTATCCCCACTGTAGACGCTACCATTGCAGGTGAGTTCGGCAGAATCATGGCCTGGGCTGACAAGTACAGAAAGCTGAAAGTAAGAACCAATGCAGATACTCCGGCTGACGCAAAGAAGGCCAGAGAGCTGGGCGCAGAGGGCATCGGCCTTTGCCGTACTGAGCATATGTTCTTTGAAGGCGACAGAATCGACGCATTCCGCGAGATGATCTGCTCCGACACTGTAGAAGAGAGAGAAGCTGCTCTGGAGAAGATCCTTCCGGTACAGCAGGGCGATTTCGAGAAGTTATACGAAGCTCTGGAAGGCAATCCTGTTACCATCCGTTTCCTGGATCCGCCGCTGCATGAGTTTGTTCCCACTGAGGAAGCAGACATTGAGAAGCTGGCTAACGCTCAGGGCAAGACCGTTGAGCAGATTAAGAACATCATTGCATCCCTCCATGAGTTCAACCCCATGATGGGCCACAGAGGCTGCCGTCTGGCCGTTACCTATCCGGAAATCGCCAAGATGCAGACCAAGGCTGTTATCCGTGCAGCTATCAATGTAAAGAAGGCTCATCCCGATTGGAACATTGTTCCGGAAATCATGATTCCGTTAGTTGGCGATGCAAAAGAATTAAAATATGTTAAGAAGTTCGTTGTAGAAACTGCTGACGCAGAAATCGCAGCCAGCGGCGTTGAACTGAAATATGAAGTAGGTACCATGATCGAGATCCCGAGAGCAGCTCTGACTGCAGACGAGATTGCAAAGGACGCTGAGTTCTTCTGCTTCGGTACCAACGACCTGACCCAGATGACCTATGGCTTCTCCCGTGACGATGCAGGCAAGTTCCTGAATGCTTACTACGACGCTAAGATCTTCGAGAATGATCCCTTTGCAAAACTGGATCAGACCGGCGTTGGCAAGCTGATGGAAATGGCTATTAAGTTAGGAAAGGCAACCCGTCCTGATATGCATGTAGGTATCTGCGGCGAGCACGGCGGCGACCCGTCTTCCGTAGAGTTCTGCCATAAGATTGGTTTGGACTACGTTTCCTGCTCACCTTTCCGTGTACCCATCGCAAGATTAGCAGCGGCACAGGCAGCAATCGCAAACAAATAATAGTATAAACCAGTTTAAGCAAAAGGGCTTGTGGAAAAGCGAGAATTCGCTTTTTCGCAAGCCCATCTTCTTTGGACGGCTTATTTCCGGCCTTTTTGAAAAAAGAGCTGGTGGCAGGTGGGGAATGAAAAAGACGTTATAGAATGGACTGGAGATAAGGAAAAGGAATGAACGAGGTATTACGGCAGGAAAAGAAATACCTGATGAACATCTATGAAATGAAAAGACTGTCAGGAAAACTAAGCCAGGTTCTCATGGAAGACAAGCACAACGGCGCTAATGGATACAGTATCCGGTCGCTGTATTTTGATACTCCCTATGATAATGACTTTTACGGCAAGGTGGACGGTCTTCTTCTTAGAAAAAAGATCCGTCTGCGTATCTATGATCCCAAGGCGGAGTCGGCAATGCTGGAAATGAAGCAAAAGGAGGGAATGTATCAGAGAAAACGCTCTCTCAAGCTCTCCCGAGAGGATGCGTCTGCGCTGATTGCAGGGAATTACGGAGTCCTCTTGAAATACCGGGAATCCTTTGCTGCGGAATGCTACGGCGTTATGTGCACACAGGGCTATCGCCCCAAAACAGTGGTGGAATATCTCAGGAAAGCCTATGTGGCCAAGGAGAACTCCATAAGAATAACATTTGATTCCCGGATCATAGCCACGGAGGCAAGATATGATATTTTTGCCGAGGATTTGAATCTTTACCCGGTTATGGATCCCTTCAATATGGTACTGGAAGTAAAGTATAACGGCTTTTTATTAAATTACATAAAAAATCTTCTTGATATAGCAGACCGTTCCGAATTGTCTGTGAGCAAATATTGTCTGGCAAGGGGAATCAGCCAGGGATTTAATGGGTAAAGAGGACATTCCGGTCATTTTTATGTGGAAATAGACGGAAAATAAAGGAGACAGATATGAAGAAACTAATTTTGAATGCCATTGAGACAAGCGGTGACCTGACTGCAGAAGCAATTATTCTCAGATTGTGTGCGGCGGCGATTATTGCAGCATTTATTTTTTTGTCGTACCGCCTTTCCCATGAGGGGAGTATATACAGCAGCAAGTTTAACATTTCATTGGTAGTGCTGACGCTGATTACGACTACGGTAATGATTGTAATCGGGAACCATATTTCATTATCCCTTGGTATGGTTGGCGCATTGTCTATTGTCAGATTTCGTACGGCAGTGAAAGATACAAGGGACGCCATATATATTTTCTGGTGTATCACTGTGGGCATTTGCTGCGGAGCCGGCGATTATGTAGTGGCGTCTTGCGGAAGCGTACTGATTTTTGCTGTGTTCCTTGTGTTTGGAAGGATCAAGAATGATAACCGGATGCTTTTGATTATCCGCACTGTGCGGATAAACGAAGAAAAGGTAGAGGCCCTTGTGTTTCAGTATTTTGACGGAAAGGCACAGCTTCGCGTTAAAAATACCACGGAAAGAAGCACTGAGTTTATCTTTGAACTGAGCAAAAGAGTTTTGGATAAATCCAGCCGCAAGGACAAAAGCTTTACATCATCCGTATATGAGATAGGCAATATTGAGTACTGCAATATTGTTATGCAGAATGATGAAATCGGAAGCTGAGAATCCGGGAAAAGCAGTGAGAAAATGGAATAGGAAACGGAGTGGAACAGGTGAAATATAAAATAGCCGGAATGGTAGCGGCAGTATGTATGGTGGGAGGGATTTGGCTCTTATCCCAGGTAGATACGGATAATGCAAGGGTTCGGATACATCAGCATCAGACTCCTGTTCCGGAGGAATGTGACTGCGACGGATCGAAGCTGTGCACGCACCTGCCCTTGGTGGTTATTGATACAGGAGGCCAGGAGATCCCGGGCGCAGTCAACGGTTCTGTGGCTCAGTGGAATATGCTGGAGGACGAGGCAGCCCGGGAAAAGGCCGCTTCCATGGGGATTCCGGGAGCGGAGTCTGCGTCGGTAATTGATGATCTTTCGGGAGAAAAGTATACGCTGACAGAAGACGGCTCCGCTATGCTGCCGGTGAATGTCCGGATTATGGACGATCCGGACCGGAGACACCATACAGATGACGTGCCGGACGTGGACTCCGGAGCCCTTATCCGGATTCGCGGAAATACATCCAGAAGGTTTGACAAAAAGAATTATCTCCTTCGCTTTACCGATGAAGATGGATCGTATCAGAACGAAGAAGTTATGGGGATGGAGGCCCACTATGAATGGGCTCTCCACGGTCCATATCTGGATAAGAGCCTGATCCGGAACTATATGTGGTATAATATTGCAGGCGAGATTATGGATTATGCTCCTAATGTCCGGTTCTGCGAAGTGGTTCTCAACGGAAAATATATGGGGCTATATTTGATGACAGAAACCATAACCAATGGCGAGGACTGCCGTTTGAGCATCTCAGAGCCTGTGGAAAATACCACGGAAACAGGCTATGTTTTGAGACTGGACCGGTATGGCGGGGAAGAACTGAGAAATCTGGATAATTTTACGGCGTACACCTTTAAAAATCATGATCAGGTTGAGATACGCTATCCAAAAAGCGGCAAGCTTACCCCGGAAATGAAGAGGGCCATAGAGCTGGATTTTTCGGATTTTGAGAAAGCGCTGTACTCCTTTGATTATGATACGGATGACTATGGCTATTGGCACAATATTGATACGGGATCCTTTGTGGATTACTGGATTCTCAATGAATTTACCTCTAATACTGACGCAGGCCGGTACTCTACTTATCTGTACAAAGACATTGGCGGGCGCTATAAAACCGTTGTGTGGGATTTCAATTCCGCATGTGATAATTATCAGGCGGAAGAAACGAGCCCATATACCTTCCACCTGCAGGATGACCTGTGGTTTAATATGCTGATGAAAGATGAAGACTTTACAAAACGTATTATAAACCGGTATAAGAAGCTGAGAAAAACGTGGCTGAGTGACGAATACCTGGAGCAGTATATTGACGAGACGCTGGAGTATCTGGGGGACGCCATAGACCGCAATTTTTCCGTGTGGGATTATACCTTTGATCTGCCTCTCCTAAGGCCGGATAGCAGGAATATCCACAGTCATGAGGAAGCAGTAGCACAGTTAAAGGAATATATCCGCTTGCGGGGAAACTGGCTGGACGAGAATATCGAGGTTATACAGCAGTACAGTCATGCTTCCAAAAATAAAAGATACAATCATTGAAAAGCGGCAGAAGCTTTAAAATTTTGCCGCCGGTAAGGACGACATATGAAGAAATTTATTATTGCAGTTGCGGCAGTTATATGCGCTGCCTTTCTCTGGCACACAGCATATTACCGATTGGGCTTTTACATAGATCTCCATCCGGATGCTCCGGTAGAAACCATCATGACAGTAGAGGGCAAGGAAATCTATATTTGGAAGGATGGAGAAAAAGAACCTTTTGAGATACGCGGCGTAGACATGGGGAGCGGTCTGCCCGGAGAGTGGTCTACGGATTATGCTATCGACAAGGAACGGTATATGCGGTGGTTTGGCCAGATTCAGGAGATGGGAGCCAATACAATCCGGGTGTATACCCTTCTGGGAGATGATTTTTATAACGCCTTTTATGAATACAACAAGGACAGGGAGGAACCCCTTTATCTTGTACAGGGCATATGGGTGAACGATTATATCCAGAACTCCCACAGAGATGCGTATGATGATGAATTTCGGCGGACGTTTCTGGATGACTGCCGGACTGCAGCAGACGCTCTGCACGGCAGCCGTATAGTGTCCCTTGGATACGGCAAGGGTTCAGGAAGCTATCAGAAGGACGTCTCTCCCTGGGTGATTGGATACATCTTAGGGGGAGAATGGGAGGATGTTACAATAGAGTATACAAACAAGAAATATCCGGAGAGAAACAGTTATCAGGGAAAATACCTGTATACCTCAGAGGCGGCCACGCCTTTTGAGGCCCTGCTCTGTGAAGTGGGCGATAAGCTGATGGAGTATGAGAGCCAGCGGTATAAACAGCAAAAACTCATAGCGTTTGCAAACGGACCGGCTACGGATCCCTTTGTATATCCCGGACTTGTGACGCAGTATTACCAAAAGTGCGCCCAGGTGAATGCGGAAAATATCCTGACTACAGACGCTGTGCTGTCAGGACAGTTTGCTTCCTATCATGTATATCCGTATTTTCCGTCTTTCCTGGAATATCTGGACGCAGAAAGCGAAATTTTAGAAGACGATATATTTGAGTCGGACCTGAGCGACAGGAAAATACTGGAGCAGCTTCGGATAAAAGCAGAAAAATCCGGCGTTCTTGAGGGGAAGACAGAGGACGAGATCCAGGCGATTCTGGAAAATGAGAAGGAGGAAATGAAGTCGAGACGAGAGACTGCAGAAAGGATAGAAAAACGGAATGCAGAAAAAGAATCGCCTCAGATTGCAGATTATCTGCAGGGAGATTACACAGATCCGGAGGGAAAGCGAAACACCTATTATACATACCTGAGGATTCTGAACACGTATCACACAATGCCGGTAGTCATTTCAGAATTTGGCATTCCTACGTCCCGGGGGATGTCCCAGGAAGATGTGTCCACGAACCGCAACCGGGGGCGTATGTCTGAGGAAGAACAGGCGGAAGGACTCATAGAGTGCTGGAAGGATATTAAGAATGCAGGCTGTTCCGGCGGGATAGTGTTCTCGTGGCAGGACGAATGGGATAAGAGAACGTGGAATACGATGCACGCCGTGGATCTGGACAATACGGCCTATTGGAGCGACTGGCAGACAAACGAACAGTCCATGGGGATTATGACCTTTGATCCGGGAAAAGCAGAGAGTGTCTGCTATGTAGACGGCGATGTTTCCGAGTGGACGGAAGCGGATATTGTGGCGAAAACCGGCCAGATGTCTCTGTCTATGAAGTATGATGAGAAATTTCTTTATTTTCTTGTCTGGAAAGCCGGCTTTCATGAGGCAGAGGATACGCTGTACATTCCCCTTGATATTACCCCTAAAACCGGCAGTACCTATTGTCTGAATGAAGGCGTGTCCTTTGAGGGCGGGGCGGACTTTCTGATAGTCATAAACGGAAAAGAGAACAGCCGTGTGCTGGTGCAGGAAAGGTATGACGTGCTCCGGGCAATGTATTCCCATGAGATCAGTTCCATAGACCCTTACCTGAATCCGGTAGATAAGGATTCTCCTGTGTTTGACCAGATACATTTAATTTTGCAGACGACGCCTGTATTTAAAACAGGGGATTTCAACGCGCCTGCCGAGACTTATGAGACGGGGAAACTCCATTATGGAAATGGAAACCCGAAATCGGCGGATTTTGATTCTCTGGCGGATTTTATATTTTCCGGCGAATACGTGGAGATACGTCTGCCGTGGCAGCTTCTGAACTTTTCAAACCCATCGGAAATGCAGGTGCATGATGATTATTACGAGTGCTACGGCGTTGAAAATATGGAAATTGATAAGATGTATGCCGGTATTGGAACAAAAGATGAAAATGCCGGACGTATTTCTATGGAACCGTTTGCGCTGAAAGGGTGGGGAAAAGAAGTGACTTTCCACGAAAGGCTGAAAAAATCTTACTACGCCCTTCAGGAGCTGTGGACAGGCAATGAAGGACGGGAAGAGCAAAAAGGCGGTGAAACAGATGCCGGGAAGTGAGATCCTGATATACGGGTATGGCGCCGTGTGTCTGAGTATGATCGTATTCAATATCATATACAATATCATTCTTAGAAGCAAAGCGCCGCTGACAGAAAAGAAAACGGAACGGGTAAAAGCGGCGTTGCTGGAGAAGTACGGAGACGCTTCCGGCTCAGTGTGCGCCAATAAAACCCTGGCCGCGCCGGGAACCGCAGGCTTTTTTAAGTATTCCCATTTGAAACCGGAGAAATCGGAAGATCTTCTGATTCTTTCAGAGGCTCTTTCGGATATTCTCAGCAGTGAGCACAGAGAGGCGGGAGAGCGGTTTATTCAGGAACTGCAGAAAGACTTTCTGCGCCTTGCAAAAGAATATTTGAAAAAAGACAGTATGCAGACGGCATATTTCGCAGTGTTCCTTCAGGAGTATTGCCAGTGGTCCGAATATAAAGAGGAGCTTTCGGAGGTTTTGTTAAAATATGTTTCCAAAAAAAATCTGTACTGCCGTATCAACGCCCTGGATGCTCTTTATGCCATAGGTAATGCCGGATATGTGGTAAGGGCGGTGGCAATACAAGATAAAATGGAGACGCCTCTCCATACGAGAGTGCTGACAGAGGGACTGTCGAGCTTTTCCGGGGATCAGGAAGAATTGACAGGGAAGCTATTGGAACGTTTTAATGAGTTTTCAGCCCGTACCCGTCTGGCTGTGCTGAACTATATTCGCTCTCAGTCAGGAGAATATAAGGAATTTATGTACCGCATTATGACAGATGAGAGAGAAGAACGGGAACTTCGGCTTTCTGCAGAACGATATTTGGGACGTTATCCATGGGAGCCTGCCGGGGATGCTCTTATTGCCTTTGTAAAAGATAAAGAAGCTCTTCATTGGGAGTATGCGGCATTGGCCGCATGGGCCCTGAGAAATTATGAGGGGGAGCACGTATTATCAGCCCTCAAAAGCGCCTTATACAGTTCAAACTGGTATGTGCGGTACAATGCGGCGGAGAGTCTGGAAGCGAAAGGCTTCTCCTACACTGAGCTCATTGACGTAATGGCAGGAAAAGACCGTTATGCCAGAGAAATGATGGCGTACCGTTTTGATTTGCAGCGTCTGATGGAAAACGAGAGAAATTCAGAGAATGGGAGGGGAGAAGCATGAAAGATTTATACCAGGTATTTTTCCAGTATATAGGTATTTTTTTCGTCCTCTACCTGGTGGGATACGCCACCTTCCTTTTACTGTCTGTTACAGTAGGAAGCTCGGAACTTTGGAATGCGAGACGACGCAGCAGGCTGAGAAATGAGATGAAGGGGGACTATTATATTCCGGTGTCCGTCATTGTGCCGGCCCATAACGAAGGGATTACCATTGAGGCGACGGTACGTTCCCTTTTGATGCTGGAGTATAATCTTTACGAAATCGTGGTGGTGGACGATGGATCTACAGACGATACCTCTGAGATTATGGTGAAGGCATTTTCTATGCAGCAGATTTCCCGGCCCATACAAAGGGTGTTAAAGACCCAGCCTATAGAAGCCGTATTTGAGACAAGGTCCTTTAAAGTTCCCATTACGCTTATCCGGAAAAAGAACGGCGGAAAGGCAGACGCCCTTAATGTGGGGATCAATGCGGCACGGTATCCGTATTTTATCTGTATGGACGCGGACTCTGTGCTGCAGCGGGATTCCCTTGAAAAGATTGTCCGCCCTGTTTTTGAGGATGATGATGTTATTGCCGTAGGCGGCACAGTCCGCCCCTGCAACGGAGCGCAAATTAAAGACGGCCGTGTTGTGAAATACCGGATGCCGAAAAAGATCCTGGCTTGTATGCAGGTGCTGGAGTATGACCGTTCTTTTCTTGCATCGCGGATCCTTTTTGACAAATTTAACGGGAGCATCATTATCTCGGGGGCCTTCGGCTTGTTTAAAAAGAGCACTGTAATCAATGTGGGCGGTTATGATACCGGGAGACTGGGAGAAGATATGGAACTGATTGTCAAGCTTCATGTTTTCTGCAGGGAGAACCAGATACCCTACCGGATCCGGTATGCTGCGGATGCAGTCTGCTGGACACAGGTTCCGGAACGCTTCCAGGATCTGGTGAAGCAGAGAAAACGCTGGCATATCGGCCTTTTCCAGAGTATGTCCAGGTTTAAGCGGATTTTCCTGAATCCAAAGTTCGGCATGGTAAGCTTTATTTCTTATATGTATTTTCTGCTGTATGAACTGCTGTCGCCGTACATAGAGGTATTTGGAGTTCTGACGGTATTGCTTGCTTATTATGCGGATCTGATTAATGTACCTTTTATGATTCTGTTTTTCCTGATTTACGCAGTGTATTCGGCAGTATTGTCCCTGACAGCGTTTTTCTCCCGTGTACATACGGCTGATTTAAAGCTGACCGGATCCGATATGCTGAAAGCCGTAGGACTGTGCTTTTTTGAGGTATCCTGCCTGCGGTTTGCAATGGCATGGGTACGTATGAGCGCATTGTGGGGATATGGAAGAAAGAAGAACCAGTGGGGACGCATTGAGAGAAAAAAGATAGATTTCAATTAAAAACAGAAAGAAGGCAGGGCTTTGGCAGAAAGTACAATCTATATATCCGGCAATCCGGAGCTGTACCCGATGGAGTATTACGACAGCGCACATAAAACGTTTGAGGGCGCAATTCCTGAGATACTGAAAGAATTTGAGAAAAAAAGCAGTTACGATATTGTATATTATGAACCGGACGGAAAAGACAGAAGAGAACATCACTTTGAAAATATACAGGTGGACGCTGTTTCCGGCACAGGCGGCGAATACCAGCCGGAGGGAGAAACCATTCCCTTATTTAAAATGGAACTGGGCGGAAAGGAAGTCGTATATGGACTCACATTTACGGAGGCAGCCCCGGAGAAGTTTAAAGAAGAGTTAAGAGAGTTTGCAGAGGGAATTTCTGAAAGTGAAAAAACAGGTCTTCTTGTGTCTGTGGCCAGCGAGGAACGCCAGTCAAGAATATCGGGCAGAGGAGTGCTGGGCCTTATTTTGGGTTTCGGATTTTTGATTTTTGTACTGGGACTGCTGCTGCATCTGTCTCACAGACGGGGACTCCGAAATGAGAAGAAACTTGCAAAGGATCAGGTTACTGGGCTTGGAAACAGAGAATATCTGGAAAAATGCTACAGCCGATTGGTGAATGACAAAAACAGGGCAATGTATTGTATGTATTATTTTCATACGGATACCAGACGGCTTCAGAGACTCAGCGGACGGCAGGAGGCAGAGGCTGCTATGCGCTATGCAGGCGAAGTTGTTGTCGAATACGCAGATAAGGCGGATATTGCCGCCCGGGTTTCGGAGAATGGGATTGTACTGCTGAAATTGACGGGACAGGACAGAGACGAGGTCACGTGGCTCCATTCGGCAATTGGACAAATCAGGGCCTACGCCCAGCGGTATGGAAAAGATTACGGCATTAATGTATGGGTGGGCGCTTATTCTCTCGGGAAGACAGACCGAAGCTTGGAGGAAATCATTGTAAACGCAAGGCAGAGCGCTCATCTGGCGCGTCGTGAAAATGTTGACTTTCGTTTCTGCTCAGAAAAGCTGCTGGGGCGTTTTCGGGAGCAAAAAATGCTGGAAGGAGATATTGAGCGGGCGTTCCAGAACGGAGAATTTCAGATGTATCTTCAGTTCTATGTCGACGCCCAGAGAGGGAGTGTCACAGGGGCGGAAGCTTTGACAAGGTGGCAGCATCCGACGAAGGGGCTTCTGACTCCCGGGATGTTTATCCCGATTCTCGAAGAGGCAGGTGAGATTGAACGGCTGGACTTTTTAATGCTGGAACGAGTCTGCGCATTTTTGGAGCGGAATTTTGGGAAGCAGAGAGCGGAATTTTTTATTTCCTGCAATTTCTCCCGTACAAATTTTGTTCTGCCGGATTTTGCAAAGAAATGTAAAGAAATCATAGACAAATATGAGTTTAACCGGGGAAGACTTATATTTGAATTAACAGAGAGCCCCGACGCCGGCGATATAAAGCAGATCCGGGAGAATGCAATGGAACTCAGGGAGTACGGGATAAAACTGGCTTTAGATGATTTTGGAGAAGGCTATACATCTTTCCGGGATCTTTTAAATTATCCCGTAGAGATACTAAAGCTGGATAAGATTCTCACAGACAGCGTCACAGGGGAGAGAGGATACCAGATTATGAAAGGTATCATTGAAACGGGACATGAGCTGTCTGTAAAATGTCTTGCAGAAGGGGTGGAGAACGCCCAAGTGCTGGAAATACTAAAAGAGCTGTCCTGCGACGCCATCCAGGGATATATGTTCTACCATCCACTGCCGGAACCGGAAGCGGAGGATGTTCTGGCAAAAGAATGGAAAAGTTAATAACCAAAATCAGTGGGAAAATCAATCGTAAATTTTTGCGATTGATTTTTTGCGTATTTATACGCATAGCGAAATTGCTCCTTACGCCACGTTTGGCAAATCAAAGACAACACAATTACTGAAAGAGATGGAGAAAAAGGGTGTTGTGAAAATTGAAGGCCGGGGAAGAGGTACGAGGTACGTGATAAAATGAGTATGGTAAGGGATGAATTGTATTCTGTATCCTGGTGAAAGAATGGAGAATAGAGACAAATAAAGAAGTTGTAAAGAAAGATGTTGACTTTTGCTTTACAAAAACATATAATAAAAGCGAAAGGAGTGTTGATTGAATATGGCACAGGTAGTAAGTGTGAATTTTCGCATGGACGAGGAGTTGAAGAAAAATATGGAGCAAGTTTGTTCTGATATGGGCCTCACAATGACTGCAGCTTTTACAATTTTTGCGAAGACGGTCACTAGAGAAAAGCGGATACCTTTTGAAGTGACTGCTGATCCTTTCTATTCTGCAAGTAATATGGCTCATCTTAGAAGAGGGATTGCTGCGCTTAACAGCGGGCAGGGAGTGGAGCATGAGATAATTGAGGAACCTGCAGAATGAAAAAGATATGGTTTGATGAAGCTTGGGAGGATTATGAGTACTGGCAGGCACAGGACAAAAAGACGCTCAGAAGAATTAATGCGTTGCTAAAAGATATTGAGCGTGGAAACTTTGATGGAATAGGGAAACCTGAGCCTTTAAAAGCGGAGTTAAGTGGATTTTGGAGTAGACGAATAGACGAAACGAACAGACTGGTTTATCGTATTACAGAAGGAGTTCTTGAGATACTTTCGTGCCGTGGACATTATGATCATTAAATTTAATTAAAAAGGATAGAAAGGAGGTGCCGGAAACAGACACCTCCTTAACTTTGCACTTCCCCCTGCTCCTGAGAAGCTTTCCCATCATTTTCCTTGCGTACAATGTCCAGATAGTTGTACAGGGTGAAACGGGAAATATTGAGATATTCGTATACCCGCTCCGCCGAATGGGTGATGAGGAAGGCCCCTTTCTTGTCCAGGTAGCGGACAAATTCGATTTTATCCTCCCGTTTCATCTGGGAAACAGGCTTTCCAATGAGCTTGTTGGCCTCTGCAATGAGGAAATCCAGAACCTCAGACACATCGTTGGCAAAAATCTCAAAAGTACTGGGCGTCTGGGACGGCGAGGAGCCGCTGTCGCCGCTTCCTGAAGACGGAAGGGGCTTTTGCTCCTGAGAGTCCGGTTGGCCGGGACCTACAGAGAGCGGTCCGGCGTCAGGATACAGGTTAAACTGATTGTACTGCTTTAAATACTCTTCAAAACGCACTGTTTCTGTAATATCCGTATTGAGGCAGAGGGAGCCGATGATGGCTCCCTCATCATTTTTAATAAACATGGTAGAGGAACGCAGGAGTTTGCCGTCCCGGGTGTTGACGACGTAATTATAACGGTCGCCGTCCTGAACGGTTCCCCGTAAAACCTCCAGCCCCAGATTGGAACCGCAGTCCCCGATTTTCCGGTTGGTGAGATGGCCGTTGCGGATGTCCACAATGGTGTGATTGTAATCTTTGGTCAAATCGTGAAGAATAATTTCGCAGCGGTTTCCAAACTGATTTTCCAGCATGGTCATTAATTGCTGCCACATGGACCATTCATCATAGAGGCTTTTCATGGAACCCCTCCCCTCATTATTGTTGTAAAGTAAAAACCCTAATCTCTGCCGGTAGTACAATCAATTATACCAATAAATGGCAGTTTTTGCCAGGAGAAATTATCCTGGGGCCAGGGCATTTCATCAGCTCTGGCGGATTTGTACTCCGTGCTTCATGACTCCGGAAACATTCCGGAAGACCGCCAGATCCTCCAGAGGACTTTGGGGGAGGAAAATGAGATCCGCAGATTTTCCGGCTTCAATGGTTCCGGTTCTGTCTAAAATGCCTAAAGCCCCAGCAGCCCGGAAGGTGGCGCTTAAAAGAACGTCAGTTACAGGGAGCTTTACTTTGTCATGCATGATTTCCAGAGTAAGTCCAAACTCATGGAAATAAGAATTTTTGCACCCGGCATCAGTTCCGGCGATAATGGAAACCCCTTGATCAAACATACTTTTTGTAGTGGAAAAACGGCTGTTTTGGAAATCCCTCCACATAGCCACCTTATCGGGAAGGGGAGCGCCCTCTTCAGGAGGCAGAATATAGGATTTTCCCATGGCAGGGCAGACAGCGATTCCCTTTTCTTTTAGTTTAGCGGCCAGCTCTTTGGAGTAGGCAACGTCCTGCTGGAGAGAAGAGTCTTTATAGCTGCAGTGCTCGATGGTATCAAAGCCTGCGGCAATGGCGTTTTCAATTCCCTGGGTGGTGTGGACGTGGCCGGAGACTTTCTTTCCTCTCATATGGGCCTCATAAGTAATCGACTCCAAAATATCTCTGTCGTACTGGTTAATGAGGGAATTGCTTCCGGGAGTCATGTTTCCGCCGGACACCATGACCTTAATAAAATCCACCCCCTGGCGGCAGAGATTCCGGACTGCTTTCTGAACTTCTGTAAGACTGTCGGCTTCCAGGCCAAGGAAGTGGCAGTGTCCTCCGGTAACCGTAAGAGGGGAACCGCAGGCAATAATATCGGCGCCTTCCAGATCGTCTCGCCCTACGGCGTCCCTCAGGGCAAGGATAGAAAGCCCTTTGGCTCCGCAGTCCCGTACCGTAGTGACTCCCGCATACAGCTCCTGGCGGGCGGCCTTTGCCATACGCAGGAGGGTTTCGCTTTCCGATTCCCGTTCCAGGGCTGTAATGGGATTGAGGGAGGAATCAAAGCAAAGATGTACGTGGGCGTCAATAAGACCGGGCATAACCCAGGAAGAACCGGGATCTATGACCTCCACAGAAGGATCTGAAAGCTGTTCTTTCAGTTCTTCCAAGGGGGAAACCCGGAGGATTTTTCCGTCTTCTATTAGGATTCCCATATTTTCTTCTTCCTGAATCTGATTGTCTGCACAGGAAACCAGGTGTCTGGCTAAAACGAATTTCATAACATGAAGCTCCTTTCTGAATATGTTAAATATTACGATCCCGGCGCTGGCCGTCAGGACGCTGCAGGTTCAATTTCCACGATCATTTCGATTTCTACCGGAGTGCCGAAGGGCAGTTCATTGGTTCCAATGGCGGCTCTGGCATGTTTTCCGCTTTCGCCGAAAATGTCTAAAAGCAGTTTGGAAGCGCCGTTAATGACAAAGGGCTGCTGGTCAAATCCGGGGCTGCTGGCCACAAATCCCAAGATCTTGACAATTCGTTTGATCCGATCTAAATCCCCAATGGTGTATTTTAACGCGGAAAGGCAGTTAAGAGCTGCCTGAGCGGCGCATTCTTCCCCTTGCTCAATAGTAACGCTGTCTCCCAACTTTCCTTCATAAAGAAGTTTTCCGTCTTTTTTGCAGTCCTGACCGGAAATATAAACTAAATTGTCAGAAAAGAGGGTGGCGGGAACGTAGTCCGCTACCGGTTTCGGACAGGGAGGCAAAGAAAAGCCAAGTTCTTTGATGCGATTTTCAACTGTATGCATACTACAGACCTCCAAATAAGATAATTAATTAAAATAAAAAGTAATAAAATAACAAAAAAGAAGGGACTTTACTTTATTATACAGGATAAAAAAGAAGAAAACAAGACAAAATATATAAATATTTTTGACTAAAATCAAATATATTGACAAATTTTCATAAAAACTGTATTGACAAAAAGTATGAATTAAAATAATATATAAGTACAACGAAGAAGGGAAAGACAAAAAATCTTATTTTTGAAAGGAGAACAGGGGAATGAAGAAAATTCTTATGGCAGCAGCGGCACTGGTATTTTTAACAGCCTGTGGCAACGGGGGAACGGCGGATACAGGAACCACAGCGGCCCAGACCACAGCGGCCCAGACTCAGGCTGAGGCTGCGGAAACGGAACAGCAGGGAGCGGAGACATCTGGGGACACTATTATTCTCAAGTACGCGGCAGCGGAAGTGCCTGGTACGCCGGAGAATGAGGCCAATCTAAAGTTTATCGAAAACATCGAGGAGCGTTCCGGGGGAAGGATCAAGGTAGAATACTACCACAGCAGCCAGTTAGGAAATGACAAGCAGGTAGTAATGTCGGCTATGGGCGGAGGACTGGATATTGTTAAGAGCGCCGCCGGAAACCTGATGGATTACTCCAACGCCCTGGCTTTTACGGATCTGCCGGGCCTGTTTAAGAGCCAGAAGCACGTAAGGGCCGTTTTCCAGGATCAGGAGATCCGGGACTGGGTAGCGGAGCAGGTAAAAAATGATATTAACATGATACCCGTCAATTTTGACATTGACGGAGGAGCCGCCCGGGCCCTGTTTTACAACAGCAAAAACGGTGTGGCAAAGGTTCCGGAGGACATGAAGGGCCTGAAGCTGAGAACTACGGGATCTGAAATCGAGATGGCGCTCTTTGAGCAATGGGGAGCCGCTTCCGTTCCCATGAACTTTAACGAGCTGTATCTGGCTCTGCAGCAGGGAACGGTAGACGGAATGTACGGACACGCTATTGGTACTTACGGAAATAAATTGTGCGAGGTTACGGAGTATTGCACAGTGCCGGATATATCATACGTGGTTACGGTACAGCTTATGAGTCCGGCCTGTATTGAAAAGCTGGGCGGGGAAGGATCCGAGCTTTACAACATTGTTATGGAAGCAGGAAAAGAGCTGGAGCTTTATAAGGACGAGCTGATCAATGAGAGACTGGCCACCATTATGGACGAGATTACAGCCGCAGGCGTGGAGGTTTACAATCCTACAGAGGAGGAGCTGGAGCTGTGGAGAGCCAGCGGCCAGGTGGCCTGGGATAATTACGTAGGCGAAGGAAAGGACGTTCCCCAGGAGATCGTGGACAAGGTAATAGCCATTGGAGAGGGATTTTAAACCAGCCGTTTCAGAAAAATCAGGCAAAGAACGGGGAGGGGACGGAGCCGCCGTTTCCTCCCCTAAAACAAAAGGAGGGGCCATATGAATCATGCCTTAAAACCTGTCATTACTGTGCTGAAACACATTAGTGATTTTTTGGATCTCATTTGCCGGAAAGCCTGTCTGATCATAGGCATTGTCCTGGTAGTGGATCTGTTTCTGGGAGTGTTTACCCGTTTTATACTGAGCGCTCCTTTGAGCTTTACAGAGGAAATCGCCCGATACTGTATGCTGTGGTTTGCCTTTATCGGCGGCAGCGTTGAGTTAAAAAAAGCCGGCCTGATTTCCTTCACCTTTCTGGTAGACAAGCTGAACCCTAAGGCAAAGCGTGTCATGGAGATTATAGACACACTTTTGGTAATTGTATTTCTGGTAATCTTTTTATACGTGGGAAAAGACGCCATGAAGGTCTTTGGCTTCGGCAAAGCGTCTATTACAAAAATTAATCTGGCCTGGACGGCCGCCGGAATCTATGTAGGAACGGCTATTATGCTGATTCACAGCGTATACCAATTGCTGCTGAAGGTGACTGGAACGGAAGCGGCACAACTGGAAAAGGAGGGATAGACTATGGGAGCGATGGCACTGTTATTTGGATCTCTGGCGGTATTTCTGGTTTTGGGAGTACCCATTGCCTTTTCTATCGGCTTGGCTGTGATGCTGACCATTGCTGCAAACGGGCAGCTTCCTATGATGATTGTGTTCCAGCAGACCTACCAGGGGCTGGACAGCTTTACCCTTCTGGCCCTCCCACTCTTTATTATGGCAGGAGATTTAATGGGCCGGGTGGGAATCATTGACGACCTTTTAACGGTCTGCGAGGTGCTTTTGGGAAGAGTGCGGGGGAGTCTGGCCCATGCCAACATTCTGGCCTCTATGTTTTTTGCGGGCATCTCCGGTTCGGCTACTGCGGATACGGCAGCCATTGGAGGAGCCTTAATTCCGGCTATGATAAAGCAGGGCTATGACGAGGACTTTTCTGTGGCGGTAACGGCTTCGTCTTCCGTCATTGGTCCTATTATTCCTCCCAGCATCGGCTTTGTTTTGTACGGCTCCACAATGATGGTATCCATTTCCGCCCTCTTTATGGCAGGAGTCGTCCCGGGCATTCTTTTAGGCATTGCCCTGATGATTCCCACCGCCTACATGAGCCATAAGAGAAATTACCCTAAAAGCACAAAGCGATACACGCCATTGGAGATTATTAAGACCCTGTTCCGGGCCCTTCCGGCGGCTATTATGCCGGTGATTATTCTGGGCGGGATCTTAGGAGGCATCTTTACCCCCACAGAGGCGGCGGATATTGCCGTAGTCTACGCCTTGTTAGTAGGACTGCTCTATTACAAGAGCCTGAATCTGAAAACCATTTTTACCTGCATTACCCAGTCTGCGGTTTCCTGCGGCGCAGTGCTTTTGATCGTGGGCCTTTCCTACTCCTTTGGCTGCCTGGTAGCCATGACCCAGATTCCCCAGGCTATTTCTGAGTTTTTAATGGCCTTTACCTCCAGTAAGCTTATTTTCCTGCTGCTGGTCAATCTCTTTCTGCTGGTTATGGGCTGCGTAATGGAAAGCAACGCCATTCTTTTGATCTGCGCCCCGATTTTAGCCCCCATTGCCGCAATGTTCGGAGTGGACGCCGTTCACTTTGGAGTGGTGTTTGTACTGAATATTATTATCGGTCTGGCGACTCCGCCCTTTGGTATGTGCCTCTTTATCGCTACGGGTATCGCCAAAATCCCTCTGGACAAATCCATGAGGGCGATTTTGCCCTTCTGTGCGGCGGAAATCATAGTACTGTTTCTCGTTACCTACATACCCGATATTTGCCTGTTCCTGCCAAGGATCTTAGGCCTGTGGTAGAAAGGAGGATCCTATGTTTCTTCAATTAGAAAAAGGCTTTTATATGGTGGCGGGAGGAAACGGCGGCCCGGGGATTTCCTGCTATAAGGACTGCAATATCTTTCTCCTGGAGGATCAGGGAGAGGCCATGCTCTTTGACGCAGGAAGCGGCCTGGATACGGAAACCATTATAGAAAATATCCGGGAAACGGGAGTAGCCCTGGAGCAGATTAAGCACCTCTTTATTACCCACTGCCACGGGGATCACACAGGCGGACTGAAGGATTTCCAGGATCGGATGCCCTGGTGCCTTACGGTGGCCTCAAAAGAGGAAAAACGCCTCATTGAAAAGGGCACGGAATACGAACTGGGGCTGACGGCGGCTAAAATTAAGGGATCTTACCCCAAAGACTACGTGTTCCGCCACGGAAAAGCCGACTGTATCGCAGAAGACGGACAGGAATACCAGGTGGGGAAAATGACGGTGACGCCTATTATTACCCCGGGCCACAGCATTGAATCCACTTGCTATCTGGTAAAGAGAAATGGAAGAAGGCTTTTGTTTTCCGGAGACAGCGTCTATAAAAACGGGGTTTTAAGCCTTCAGAACTGTTACGGTTCTTCCCTGGAGGACTACCGGAAATACCTGCCGAAGCTGGCGGATTTGGAAGTGGACGGGCTCATACCGGCTCACTTTGGATTTACCCTTACAGAAGGGCAGAAGCATATTGATAAAGCGTTGGAGTATCTGAGAAGCTCGGCGCTGCCGCCTATGGTTTAAGGAGATTGAAAATGAAAGAAAGAGTTTCCGTAGTAAAACGGCTGGATACGGTGCTGGATACCGTAAGGAAGGCCATGGATTACCTGGGAGGAATGGAAGCCTACATAAAGCCGGGACAGTCGGTGCTTCTAAAGCCCAACTGTACAGGGCCTTTAAGTTCTGAGGACGGGGCGGCCACCTCCCTGGAGGTGCTGGAAAGCATTATTATCCTGGCAAAAGAAGCCGGGGCGGGAAAAATCGACATTGTAGAAGGCTCCGGGGCTTTCCACCTGGGAACGCCGAAAATTTTTGAAATCCTGGGTGTGACGGAGCTGGCAAAGCGTTACGGCGTGGGGCTTTACGACGTAAATTCCATGGAATTTAAAATGGTAACCAGCGAAAGATTCTGCTTTATGGATTACATTGAAATTTGCGCCGCAGTATGGGACTATGATGTGATAATCAATATTCCTGTTATCAAAACCCACCCGCTGACAGACATTACCGTGACCTATAAAAATATGAACGGCCTTCTTTCCCCAACAGACAAAAGACGGTTTCACGACCTGAATATGAGAAAGGCCATTGTAGATCTGACGGCGGCTCTTCCGCCTTACCTTACCATTGTAGACGGGCTGACGGCCATGGAGGGTCTGGGGCCTTTAGAGGGAACCCCTGTGGATTTGGGGATTATTATGGCCGGGGACAATCCCCTGGCAGTAGACGCTACGGCGGCCCGGATTATGGAATTTGAACCGGAGGAGGTGGAGTATATCCGCAACGCCCAGGAAGCGGGACACGGCTCCGCCAAAGAAGAGGATATTGAAATTTTAGGAAATGCCATAGAGGAGGTAAAGTATCCCTTTAAGACCTCGGAGCCTCAGAGCAAGGGCTATGAGGGAGTGAAAATATTTGAACAGGCCATGCCCCAGAAGTGTTTCGGGTGTCGGGCGGTTATGACCATTGCCCTGACCCGGATCCGCGAGTCCGGCCAGCTTCCGCATTTTGAGGGAATGCAGGTCCTATTAAACGGCTCGGAGCCGGAGAATATGCCGGAATTAAAGGAAGGAGAGCATCTCTTCTGCCTTGGAAACTGCACGGCGGAGTATTACGAGAAGCACAAAGACAATCCCAATGTCCACTTTATATTAGGCTGCGCCCCCTCGGGTCTTACGACAGAGGAAGCGTTTCGGGACGTTTACCAGACTCCCAGAGTGAAAGGATACGTAAGAGGAAACGTTGACAAGTAAAGGAGAGATACTATGGCTGAAAGAGAGTATTTTGAGCCGTTTCGGAAGCTGCTTCCGGCTGCGGAGCGGTATATTTATCTTAATTCCGCCGGCTGCGGCCCTTTGCCGAAGCCGGTGTGGGAAGGAATGAAAGCCGTATTCCAGCGAATGTATGAGGAAGGACAGATTAAGGTGGAGATCCACGACTGGCTCTTTGCCTTGCTGGAAGAAGCCAGAAAGGACATTGCCCGGTTTATCCACGCGGATCCGGAGGAAATCTTTTTCGTCCGCTGCATTGCAGAAGGCCTTAATACGGTGGATTATATGTTGGACTTAAAAGAGGGGGATCAGGTGGTGGTGTCGGATCAGGAAAACCCCGCCTCCCTTCTCCCGTTTTTTGCGGCAGAAAAAACCAGGGGATTCCGGACAGAAAAGTTCCACGCAGAGGGAAGCCGCGAGGAAATCCTGGAAGCCTTTGAAAAGGCCCTGACAAAGCCCGTAAAGCTGGCGGTCTTCAGTCACGTGCTTCACGCTCTGGGGACTAAGCTTCCGGCAAAAGAGATGTGCGCCCTGGCCCGGGAAAAGGGGATTTTAACGGCTCTGGACGGAGCCCAGGCAGCAGGAAACGCCATTATCGACGTGAAAGAAATTGGCTGCGATTTTTACGTGCTGTCCTGCCACAAGTGGCTGTGCGGGCCGGAAGGCGTTGCTGCAGTTTATGTGAGAAAAGAGCTGATACCGCAGCTTAGGGTACCTTTTGGGGGAGTGGGAATGCAGGAATCCTTTGACCTGGAAAGCAATGAGATCCGCCTGCGCTCCACAGCCAGGAGATTTGAATACGGAGGAAAACACATTCCCATGTACACGGCCTTTTCCAGAACCATTGAGCTGTGGGAGAAAATCGGAGGAGAGAACATCTGCCAAAGACAGAAAGACTTAAACGCCTACTGCAGAAAACGGTTTCAGGAAGAAATTCCCCAGGCTAAAATCCTGTCGCCTAAGGAGGACGGCATGATGACCGGAATCTTTGCCTTTACCCTTCCCGGGATCGATCACCGGGATCTGGTAAAAAAGGCGTGGGAAGAACGAAACATGATTATCCAGTACCGAACCATTAATCTGTATACCAAAGAAGAAGGGATTCGGATTTCCAACAACTGGTTTGTCCGGGAAGAAGAAATCGACGTCCTGACAGACTTTGTCAAAGAGTATGTGAAAAACCATTTCAAAGGAGCAGGCCTATGACGGAAGTAGTTGCCATAGGAGAAACCATGGCGGCTTTTGTCCCTAAGGAAAGAGGGTATCTTCGCTATGCGGGGGAGCTGGAAATCCGCGTGGCCGGAGCGGAAAGCAACGTGGCTGTGGGAGTCAGCAAGCTGGGCCACAGCTCCGCCTGGGTGAGCCGTCTGGGAGATGATGAGCTGGGCCGCCTGATCCGCAACGCAGTGCGGGCGGAGGGGGTAGATACCAGCAGGGTAACCTGGGACCAACAGTATCCTACGGGCCTTATGGTAAAGCAGATCCAGAGCCATTCAGAAACCTCAGTCTTTTATTACCGGGCAGGCTCGGCGGCCTCCCATATGGAAGAACTGGACTGGGACTTTCTGGCTCAGGCGAAAATCATACACATGACAGGGATCACGCCGGTACTCAGCGAAAGCTGCCGCAGCCTGGTATTAAAAACAGTAGAGTTTGCTGGAAATCACGGGATTTGGCTGAGCTTTGACCCCAATATCCGGAAAAAGCTGTGGAAGGAAAGGGATTACAGCCCCTTGATGCGGGAAATAGGAGAGCAGGCCCAAATTCTCATGATGGGGCAGGAGGAAGCCAGACAGCTTTACGGAACAGACAAAATGGAGGAGCTGGCTCCCATGATCTTTAAAAAAGGAAAAACCCGGTTTGCAGCCCTGAAAAAAGGGGCGGAAGGGGCGGTGGTATCCGATGGAAAGCAAATCATTGCGATCCCGCCCCACCCCTGCCGCTGCATGGATCCCGTAGGGGCGGGAGATGCCTTTAACGCCGGATTTTTATGCGGAATCCTGGAAGGAAACAGCCTGGAACTGTGCGGAAAAAAAGGAGCTGTGGCCGGAGCCATGGCAACGGAGCACAATGGCGACACAGAGGGGATTCCGGAGAAAGAAACCATGGAAGGGATTTTGGAACAGAGAGAGTCTGTCTACCGGTAATTTACTGTGCTGGATTAGAAAGGAATGGATATGAAGGAGTTATGGGAAACCTATAAAATATGTGCTATTTTGCGGGGACTCTCTGAGGAACAGCTAATGCCTTACACCCAGGCGGCCTTTGAAGGCGGGATCCGGTTATTTGAGGTAGCCATGAATACTCCGGAGGGAGAGCAGCAAATCAGACGGCTGAAAAAGGAGTTTGGAAAAGAGGCCCGCATTGGGGCCGGGACAGTGACCACAAGAGAGAGGTGCCTTCAGGCGGCGGAGGCAGGGGCGGAGTTTTTCCTCACCCCCTGCGTCAACAGGCAGGTTTTAGAGTTCTGTACAGAAGAGGCCATACCTGTCCTTCCCGGCGTCATGACGCCTACAGACGTATCGGTGTGTATGGAATACGGCTGCCGCGTGATGAAGCTCTTTCCGGCTGGTTCCCTTCCGCCGGGATATATTAAGAGTCTGAAAGGGCCTTTTGACGGGACGGAATACGTAGCCGTAGGCGGGGTAAAGCCGGAAAACGCCCCAGAGTTTTTAAAAAGAGGATTTTTGGGAGCCGGCATTGGAAGCAATCTGATCCCCAAGGAGTACATAGAAACGGGCAATTGGCAGGAGGCCCAAAAAGGCATAGCAGCCATGATGAAGGGGCTGTGATAAAAGAAGTTCGAAAAAAATCCGGAAATCATTTCGCTGCTGTGGAAGGATTCCCGGATTTTTGCGGATAAAGGAGGGTATCCGCTGTTTGGGAGCGTTCCCTTATGAGACTTGCCGGTGTTAAGAAGCTTTTTTTTGAGGCTTTCTCGGAATGGGGGCGGACTTCCTGGCCGTCCGTCCCATGGAACGCAGGAGGGAACGGGAATAGTCCAGGTATACGCCTTCAAAATAAGGAGTAGCTTCGCTTTCTACCAGAACGGTCAGATTTTTAAGGATTAATAGTTTTACTGTATCAGATAGTTTCATGGAAAACCACAATTCTCCTTTCTTTCTCTTGAATTTATTAGTGGTGATACTATAATAATAATATGAAAAAAAGAGAAAACTATCATTTTTGTCGCTATTTATTATAAAAATCGTATTTTATAATACCGGAGTCTTATTCTGCCTCCGGTGTTGTCTGTCGGGAAGAAAGGAAAACGGGGCCATGAAATACAATATTAAAATCATGCAGGACTCTTCTGAGGTGATCCCTTACGATCTGCCGGGACTGCCGTTGTACGTAAAGGAAACGTATCTGTCTGTTTTCTCAAAGGGACGAGCGCTCTGCCACTGGCATGAGGAATTAGAGCTTATCCGGGTAAAAGAAGGGGAGATGAACTACCGGATCAACGGAAAAAAGGTTCCCTTAAAAGAAGGGGACTGCATTTTGGTAAATTCCGGCCAGATGCATTACGGGTATACAGCGGGAAACCAGGACTGCAGGTTTCAGTGCGTTCTCTGCCACCCTAAGCTTTTGGCAGGCAATTCTGTTTTGTACCGCAAGTATTTTCTCCCTGTACAGGAAAATGAAAAGCTGGAGTACCTGTATTTTCCGGAGGGAAGGAACCGCGGCGTGGAAATGGGAAGGGCCATGGAAGACATATCACAGCTTAGCGAAAAGAAAAGCCCGGGATACGAGCTGGTTGCTGTGGGGATCCTTACCATGCTGTGGGGCAGGCTTCTGGAAAATTTTGAGATGCTCCCTTGGGAATCGGCTTCCCCCGCAGATCCCGACCTGTCGGCCCAGCGAAATATGGTTTCTTACATTTACCGCCACTACGGGGAAAAACTGACCCTGTCCGCCATTGCAGAGTCCGGGGGCGTGTGCAGAAGCAAATGCTGTGAAATTTTTAAAAAGTACCTTCAGCAGTCACCCATAGATTTTTTAAACCATTACCGCATAGAGGCCAGCGCCAACCTTTTGGCCCACACACAGTTAAGCGTAACGGAGATAGGACTTTCCTGCGGGTTTAACCACCCCAGCTATTATTCAAAGCTTTTCGCCCAAAACTATGGCTGTACGCCGGGAGAATACCGGAAGCGCCGGAAAAAGACGAAAGAAATTACAAATTAGTAAGAATTTGCAAGGAAAGCTTCAGATTTTTTTAATACATGAAATGGAAAAATATGCTACACTAAGACCATGAACAAAAGGCCCCGCAGGAAAGACCGGCGGGAGAATACGAGATTCGAGGTGAGGCATATGATGAAGCAAATCAGGAAAGGATACTTGACAATTGTTTATTCCATAGGCGGCTACCGCCTGCGGGAATGGAATCTGGAACGGCGTCTCAGCAGAGAGATTCACCGTATGCTTCAGGAAGCCGGGGAGCCGGCCTGAAGCAGCAAAAAAGCTGACACAGATAAGAAACACACACATTTTTGACGCAGAGATTGGTCACTCTAATAAAACTAAGAAGCGCTCTTCTTTCTAAGGGAAACGTTTAGAAAGAGAGCGCTTTTTCTGTCCCTGAATATATGCCGCCTATCCGGCGGCGGACTGCTATAGGAAAATCCGGGATTGCCCTATTTCATGAGATGGAATATAATAAACTCAGCTTGAAAGAAGCAGCGGCTCAGCTATGGCCGTACAGCGGACATGGTAATATTCGGCTGAATGGCTGCTTACAAAATGCAGAAAGGAAGAAAACAAGATGAAATGGGGAATTTTAGCCACAGGGAATATTGCCAGAAAGTTTGCGTCAACCCTTGAAGCCATGGCGGGTGAAGGCGAAGTGCTGGAGGCGGCTGCCTCCAGACGGCTGGAATCGGCTGAAGCTTTTGTGAAAGAGTTTGGAGGGAAAAAAGCTTACGGCTCCTATGAGGATCTCCTAAAGGATCCGGAAGTGGAGGCCATTTATATTGCAACTCCCAATAATATGCATTACGACAATGCAAAAGCCTGCCTGGAAGCGGGAAAGCACGTGCTGTGCGAAAAGCCTTTTACCACCAGCGCGGAGCAGGCCGAGGCCCTTTATGCCATGGCCGAGGCAAAGGGACTGTTTATTATGGAGGCATTCTGGATCCGTTTCCTGCCAGTTCTCTTAAAAATGCAGGAACTGATAAAAGAAGGGACCATCGGCCAGGTGGTTCATGCCAGAAGTGATTATGGATTTATTGCCACAGGGGCCAGAAAGGATCGGAAATTTAATTCCGGCCTGGGCGGAGGCGCCCTTTTGGACATTGGCATTTACAATCTGGGCTTTATGCATATGGTCATGGGAGAACCTCCTGTCAGCTTCTCTTCCAGGGTTCATTTAAACGAGTATGGAACCGACGATTTCAGTACGATTCTGCTGGAATATCCCGGCGGCCGGACTGCCGGCGTTACCACTTCTATCGGAATGGACATTCCCAGGGAAGCGGCGGTTTTCGGAACCAAAGGCTCCATTACCCTTCCGGATTTCCAGAAGGCTGAAAAAATGACGGTGCGTCTTTACGGCGGGGAGTCCTATGACGTGGAAATCCCCTTTGACATTAACGGCTTTGAATACCAGATCCGGGAAGCCAGCCGCTGCGCCGCCGCAGGACAGAGTACCAGCCAAATCCTGAAGGCGGAGGATTCTCTGGCTATTTTGAAGCTGATGGACGACATTCGAGAGTCCTGGGGCTTAAAATTTGCTTTTGAAGAATAAACGGAGGGAGCCAATGAAGATCGGAATCGTAGGCACAGGCATGATTATCCAGAATGCAGGCAGCGCGATGAAAGAAGAACCCGGGTTTACCATTGCTTCCATTTTAAGCCGTCCCCACAGCCTGGAAAAAGCTAAAAGCCTTTCCGGGCAGTTCGGGATTCCTAATATTTATACGGATTACCGGGAGTTTCTGGCGGATCCGGAAATCGAGGCAGTGTATGTGGGAATCATCAACAGCCAGCACTATTCCTATGCCAGGGAAGCCCTTCTGGCAGGAAAGCACGTTATTGTGGAAAAGCCTTTTACCCTTACGTTAAAGGAAGGGGAAGAACTGGCGGATTTGGCCCGCAGCCGGAATCGGATCATTTTGGAGGCTATTCACCTGCGCTACCACCCCTGGCTGGCCGCTGTGAAGGAAGGACTCAAAGAAATCGGCCGGGTCAAGCTGATCCGGTGCGATTATTCTAAGGTTTCCAGCCGGTACCGGGAGTATGTAAAAGGCAATGTGCTGCCGGTATTTGATCCGGCGCAGGGAGGCGGAGCCTTATACGACATTGGCGTTTACTGCGTCCACTTTGCAGACGCCATTTTAGGGGAAGAGGGAGCAGAACCGGAGGTTTCTTATACCGCCAACAGGGGGTATAACGGCGTTGACACCTCGGGGACGCTGGTGCTGCGCTACCCGGAAGCCCTGGCAGTCTGTACCTGCGGAAAGGATTCTGACGGAGCCTGCCGGGGAGTGGTTCAGGGAGAGGAAGGATACCTGGAAATAGAAAATTTCCCAAGGACGACCCGTGTAGTCCTCTATCCCCACGGAGGGGACGGCCCCAAAGTACTGTGGAAAGCGGAAAAGGCGGAGGAAAACCCTTTAAAGGACGAATTTCACGCTTTCGCTGCTGTGCTTTCAACAGAGGACAGGAGAAGGGCGGAAGAAGCGCTGGAAAAAAGCCTCAGGGTCATGAGGGTATTGGACGCCGCTTTAGTGGAGAAAGGAAAATGAAATTAAAAAATATTCTGATTGTGGTAAAGGATATTGAGAAATCCAAACAATTTTATCACGATCTTTTCGGACTTGATATGATACTGGACAATGACGGCAACATGATTTTAACAGAAGGCCTTGTGCTCCAGGACGAAAAAATCTGGAGGAGCTTTTTGGGAAAAGATATTGTTCCGGAGAGCAACTCCTGCGAGCTGTATTTTGAGGAACCGGATATTGAGGCGTTTATTGAAAAACTGGAGAAATTATATCCTTCGATTCAATACGTCAATGAACTGATGGTTCATAGCTGGGGGCAAAAAGTAATCCGGTTTTACGATTTGGACGGCAATCTGATTGAAGTTGGCACACCGATGTAAGGGAACGGGAAGAATGCCGGATTTGGACGGATTGCGGCTTATTGTGGACAAATAACAATCTTGGCCTGGAAGCCGGGGGAATGGAGGATAAAGAAAATGGACAGTCACAGAATTATTCAGGTGGAGGAAAAAGTACCTTTCCGATTGCTGGTGCCTTTGAGTATTCAGCATATGTTTGCCATGTTTGGCGCGTCGGTGTTGGTGCCCTTTGTATTCGGCATCAATCCGGCTATCGTCTTATTTATGAACGGGGTGGGAACCCTGCTGTTTATTGGCGTTACCAAAGGGAAAGCCCCGGCTTATTTGGGATCCAGCTTTGCCTTTTTGGCTCCGGCGGGAATCGTTATCAGCCGGTTTGGATATGAATACGCCCTGGGGGGCTTTGTGGCCGTAGGCTTTTGCGGCTGTATTCTGGCCTTTGTAATTTATAAATTCGGTTCCAAATGGATTGATGTGGTTCTGCCTCCGGCTGCGATGGGGCCGGTAGTAGCCCTTATCGGCCTGGAGCTTTCCGGTTCCGCGGCGGATACGGCAGGCCTTTTGGCGGAAACCGTGGATCCCAAAAACCTTACGGTCTTTTTAGTTACTCTGGGAGTGGCGGTCTTTGGCTCCATTCTTTTTAGGGGCTTCCTGTCGGTGATTCCGATTTTGATCGCAGTTATCGCCGGATACGCGGCGGCTATAGGCTGCGGTATTGTGGATTTTGAGGAAGTGGCTCAGGCGTCAATTTTTGCTCTGCCCAATTTCTCTGCCCCCAAATTTAACGCAGAAGCCATTATGATTATCCTGCCTGTAATTTTGGTTATTACCTCTGAGCATATCGGCCATCAGGTGGTAACCAGCAAAATTGTGGGAAGAGATTTACTAAAGGATCCCGGACTCCACCGTTCTCTTTTTGGAGACAACTTTTCCACCATGCTTTCCGGTCTTATCGGATCCGTTCCCACAACGACCTATGGGGAAAACATCGGCGTTATGGCCGTAACCAGGGTATACAGCGTAAGGGTAATTGCCGGCGCGGCGATCCTCTCCATTATCTGTTCCTTTATCGGAAAGCTGTCGGCGCTGATCAATACCATACCGGGGCCGGTAATCGGGGGCATTTCCTTCCTCCTTTACGGAATGATCGGAACCTCCGGCCTGAGAATCCTGGTGGATTCCAAAGTGGATTACGGAAATTCCAGAAATTTAGCCCTGACCTCGGTAATTTTTGTAACGGGCCTTTCCGGAATTGCTTTAAAAATCGGAAGCATTGAGATGACGGGAATGGTGCTGGCCTGCGTAGTGGGTATGATGCTGAGCCTGGTATTCTATGTGCTGGATTATTTTAAACTGACCAACGAAAATTAAAGGGAATGGCGGCTGGTGCCGCCGCCCTAATGCAAATGACAGGAGAACATTTATGCTGGAGAGAGAAGATTGGGAAGAGCAGCGCTGCTGCCTGTCCCGGCCGGAGCCAACCTTTCATGAAGAAGAGGGCGTGACGCCCATTCCGGCCAGGAAGGTAGTGGAAGAGCTGGACGAGATACTGGCTTCCAATGATACGAAAAAGGCGGAAGACCATTTAAAGACCTGGTTGGAAAAGGCCAGAGCGGGAAAGGATCGCTCCGGGGAACTGACGGTTTTAAACGAGCAGATGGGATTGTACCGGAGTATGGGAGATGAGGAGCAGGGCATGAAAGCCGTTAAAGAGGGCCTTGCCCTCTTAGAAGCCATGGATTTAAAGGAAAGCGTTACTGCCGGAACCACCTGGATCAACGCGGCCACTACTATGAAAGCCTTTGGCGACGCAGCCGGGGCCATTCCTCTGTATGAAAAAGCGTGGAGGGCCTACAGCGGCCGCCTGGATCCGGCGGATTACCGCTTTGGAGGTTTGTCCAACAATATGGCTTTGGCATATACGGATATAGGTGACTGTCTCCATGCCAGCCGCTATTACGAAAAAGCTCTGTCTATTATGGAAAAGCTTCCGGAGGGCAAGCTGGAAATGGCGGTTACCTACTTAAATATGGCCTGTATGTATGATGCCTGGGGCCGCCTGGGAGGACTGAAGGAAGGGGAAGAAGCGCCGGAGGACTGGGACGAAAGGATCTGGGACTGCCTGGAAAAAGCTATGGCTTACCTGGACGATCCGCAGATTCCAAGAGACGGCTACTACGCTTTTACCTGTTCCAAATGCGCCCCAACCTTCAGCTATTTTGGCCAGTTCAGGAGGAAAAAGGAACTGGAAGAACGGGCGGAGGCCATTTATGAGGAAAACCGGGGAGAGGGCACATGAAAACCACAGGACTGGAACTGGCCAGAGCCTATTACGATACCTGGGGAGCGCCTATGATCCATGAGCAGTTTCCGGAATATGAGGGCCGCATTGCTGTGGGTCTGGCGGGCCAGGGGTCTGAGTGCTTCGGATTTGATGATGAGGTTTCCAGAGATCACGATTTTGAAGCCGGCTTCTGCATATGGGTTACCAGGGAAGACGAAAAAGCCATTGGTTTCCCCCTCTTCCGGGCTTACCGAAAACTGCCGGAAGAGTTTATGGGAATCCGGAAAGCAGCCCAGAGCCTTTACGGGGAAAACCGCAGAGGCGTTATGGAAATCGGAGAATTTTACAGCCGCTTTACGGGAAGCCCGGGAGCGCCGGAAGACTGGAGGCAGTGGATGGCGATTCCGGAATACGCCCTGGCGGAAGCCGTTAACGGCCAGGTATTTCGAGACGATTTGGGAGAATTTTCCGCTGTCCGGAAACAACTGGCCGCAGGTTATCCGGAAGATGTGCGCCTGAAAAAAATGGCGGCCAGAGCAGCTCTCATGGCCCAGTCAGGCCAGTATAATTACAGCCGCTGCCTTCGCCACGGAGAAGGGGGAGCGGCAGGTTTTGCCCTGGCAGAATTTGTGAAAAACGCGGTTTCCATGATTTACCTTTTAAACCGCCGGTATATGCCCTACTATAAATGGATGTTTAGGGGAATGAGAGAACTTCCGGTCTTGGGAGAACTGTCATATACGCTGGAAGGCTTGCTGGCTTTTCCCCATTCTGCCGAAGGCAGAAAGAACCCTGACGTGCCGGAACCCTCAGAGGCCATAGAAGCGGTATGCGGGGAAGTGATTTCGGAGCTGCGGCGCCAGGGGCTTACCTGCGGCGCCTGGGATTACCTGGAACCCCACGCTTTGGAGATCACAAAGCATATCCAAAACGGAGAAATCCGAAACCTCCATCTCATGGAAGGGTAGAAAACATAAAAATCCATAAAAAAGAGAAAAAATGCAGGAATGCAGTTTACGCCTTTTAGGGGATTGTGGTATAATATCCGCGAGAGCAATGAGCAGTGCGCGTACAAGAAAACGGCAAATGGGCTGCTTGCAGACCGATTTGTCGTTTGTTGTACGCATAGGGCGAATGCCCGTGAACGAGGAAAACGAAGTTTTCCGAGTGGGCACTGCGAATATATACCTGACCACTTAACGAGGTCTTCCACGAGTTTAGTGGGAATGGTATACTTAGTGCAGCAAATTCTGCATGAATATGCAGCATCAGGATCCGGGGGGAGGATCCATTTCCGGATATGCCTGGGGAAACAAAAAGAGAAAGGATGTAGAAAGCTATGGAACATTATTACCAGCCTGAGATTGAGTGCGCATCTAGGGAACAGATTCGGGAATGGCAGGATGAACGCCTGGTAAAAACCGTAAAGCACGTTTATGACAATGTGGAGTATTACCGGAAGAAAATGGACGAAATGGGAGTAACGCCGGAAGATATTAAATCCAGAGACGATCTCCATAAGCTTCCGTTTTTGACCAAGGACGATTTGCGGGAGGCGTATCCCTACGGCCTGTTGGCAAAGCCCCTTTCCGAATGTGTCCGCATCCAGTCCACCAGCGGTACCACAGGCCGCCGGGTTGTGGCTTTTTACACCCAGCATGATATTGATCTGTGGGATGAGTGCTGCGCCAGAGCCATTGCGGCTGCCGGCGGAACCAAAGACGACGTGGTTCATGTGTGCTATGGATACGGCCTTTTTACAGGAGGACCGGGATTAAACGGCGGTTCCCATAAAATCGGCTCTCTGACCCTGCCTATGTCCTCGGGCAATACGGACCGCCAGATTCAGTTTATGTGTGATTTGGGTTCCACGATTCTCTGCTGTACGCCGTCTTACGCTGCGTATTTGGGCGAAAGCATCTGTGAAAGAGGATTGCAGGACAAAATAAAGCTGAAAGCCGGTATCTTCGGCGCAGAGGCATGGACGGAAGAGATGCGCCATGACATAGAAAATAAACTGGGTATCAAGGCCTACGATATTTACGGCCTGACGGAAATCTCCGGCCCTGGCGTATCCTTTGAGTGCAGCGCCCAGACAGGAATGCATATTAATGAAGACCACTTTATTGCGGAGATCATCAATCCCAAGACAGGAGAAGTCCTTCCGGACGGAGAAAAGGGAGAACTGGTATTTACCAGCATTACGAAAGAAGCGTTCCCGCTGATCCGCTACCGTACCAGGGATATTTGTATTTTAAGCCATGAAAAATGTTCCTGCGGCCGTACCCATGTAAAGATGACTAAGCCTCTGGGCCGCAGCGACGATATGCTGATTGTAAAAGGCGTCAATGTATTCCCGTCTCAGATCGAAACCGTGCTTCTCAACCAGGGCTATCCGGCCAACTACCAGATTATTGCGGATCGGGTGGACAACAGCGATACTCTGGAAGTTCAGGTAGAGATGACTCCGGAAATGTTCTCCGACAACGTAGGCGTTGTAGGAGCCAGAGAGAAAGAACTGGTAGACGCCCTGAAATCCATGCTGGGTATCTATGTAAGAGTGCGTCTGGTAAATCCCAAGACCATTGCCAGAAGCGAAGGAAAAGCTGTCAGAGTAATTGACAAGCGCAATCTGTACAAAGGATAAAGGAGGCCCCAAAAGGCCTGCCAACCATGAATGTAGGAGGGGACTATGACAGTAAAACAAATTTCGGTATTCGTAGAAAATAAAGCCGGAAGGCTGGCGGAGCTGACAGATTATCTGAATCAGCACGATATTGACATGAGAGCTCTTTCCATTGCAGAAGCGGAAGACTTCGGCATTGTCCGTATGATTGTGGACGACGCCTACAAGACCTCCTGCGTCCTGAAAGAAGCCGGATACGTGGTTTCCATTACCCCGGTTTTGGCTGTGGAAATTCCTGACGAGCCGGGAAGCCTGTACAAGATCATGAAGATTTTGGGAGACGGCGGAGTCAACCTGGAATACACATATGCATTCCTCACCAGAAAACAGGGGACGGCTTATATTATTCTGCGGGTAGAAAATAACGAAAAGGCCGTAGAGATTTTAGGCAAAAAGGGAATCCAGACCATTTGCCAGGACGCTATTGCGGGACTGTAAATAAAAATTTATAAAAAAGAGGGGCAGTCGGATTTCTCCGGCGCCCCGTTTTTAATTCTATAGGAAATTCCCTTGAATTTCCTATAGAACAAAAACCCTCCGGGCAGGGATGGACTGCGGCAGAGAGGAGTTATGTCGCTAAAGCGACCTGCCGGACAGAGACATGGCCTTGTCAAATTCCGGATTAAAATAATAGAAATTTTTGGAGTCCAGACTGGATTTTACGTGTTCCAGGGCCTCTCCAAAACGCTGGTAATGGACGATTTCCCGCTCCCTGAGAAAGCGCAGAGGCTCCCGAACTTCCGGATTGTCAATAATGCGGAGCAGATTTTCGTAAACGGTTCTGGCTTTTTGTTCCGCAGCGAGATCCTCGTGGAGATCCGTAATGGCGTCGCCCTTTGACTGAAATTCACAGGCATTGTAGGGAATGCCGCCGGCGGCCTGAGGCCAGAGGGCGGTAGTGTGATCCACATAGTAAGCGTCAAATCCTTCTGTTTTCGCCTGCTCCGGGGTCAGATTTTTCGTAAGCTGGTATACCATGGCGCAGATCATTTCGAGATGGCCCAACTCCTCTGTGCCGATGTCCGTCAAAAGACCGCCTAGACGCTTACATGGCATGGTATATCTTTGGGAAAGATAACGCATGGAAGCTGCCAATTCCCCGTCAGGCCCGCCGAATTGGGTTATAATCAGTCGGGCGGTTTTGGGGCAGGTTTGGGTAATTTTTACCGGAAACTGAAGCCGTTTTTCATAGGTCCACATACTTATACGCCTCCTTCCCAGGGCAGAGGGCCGTCGGCCCAGGTAAAATGCTTCTCATTGGGAAAGGAAGTAAATTCCTTTGCCGTGTTATTGGAGTCGGGACATACGCAGTCCATGGTTAAAGGCTCATAGCTGCGGGCGTAGGACTCCAAAAGGGATTTGCGTTCCCTATTTGCCCGGGAAAAAGCGTCCAGGGCGGCGCTGTCCGTGGGATGGGTATCGAGATACAGCGTTAAATCGTTTACCGTAAAACTGATTTCCGTAATCTTTTGAAGCATTTGGCTGCGCTCGGTCATGAAGGCTCACCTCCCGCAAAAAAGGGCTTGGAGAGAGAAGGGAAAACGGTTCCTTTTAGAAGGGCTTTTTCCGGGGGCAAGATGTCTTCCCATCCCTGAACCAGAAAAGAAGCCATTCCCGGAAAGAGAAGCGGCTCCGGCTTGACCGGGGCGGCCTGGGGCTCTTTGCATCGGCAATAATCCATAAAAACACTCCTTTCAGATAAAATGAAGATGACAATGTCATCACCAATCATTTTTATTATCTGCAAAGGAGTGAATGCTATGGTATTGAATGATTGTCAAAAAAGTAGGGAACTGCCAAAATTATTTGGTTTTAATTTCCATTTTTGAAGAGGTTCCCCTGCGGCTATCGTTTTAGTATTATGAAATGACAGTGCCTGCTTTTCCTAAAAGGGCGTCTTTGGCTTTAGAAAGGGAGGTAATCACGGCAAGCCGTCCTTTTCCATTGGAAACAAAGTCCACAGCCGCCTGGATTTTGGGAAGCATTGACGCAGCGGCAAACTGGCCCTGAGCCATATAGGCGTTTGCCTCCTCTACCGTCATATGGGAAATAGGGGTTTCCTGAGGAGTTCCGTAGTTTAGAGTAGCCTGACTGACGGAGGTAATGATCATCAGCACGTCAGCGTCTACTTCTTTTGCCAAAAGACCGCTGGTTAAATCCTTTTCAATAACAGCGCTGGCTCCCTTCAGATGGTTGCCCTGCTCTAAAACGGGGATTCCGCCGCCTCCGCAGGCAATCACTACCTGATCCGCGTTTAAAAGAGCGCGGATGGCGTCAATTTCCACAATGGCTACAGGATGAGGCGCGGAGACAATCCGGCGGTATCCGATACCCGGAATTTCCGTCACATGGTTTCCTTTATTTTCTTCTTCAGCGGCTTCCTCAGCATTGAGAATCCGGCCGATAACTTTTACAGGAGTGTAGAAAGCCTCGTCGTAAGGATCTACCGTTACTTGTGTGAGAATGGTAGAAACCGGCTTGTAGATTCCTCTCCGGACCAGCTCACAGCGCAGCCCGTTCTGGAGATCATAGCCGATATATCCCTGACTCATGGCGGAGCAGACAGACATAGGGGCGTGGCTGTAGCCGTCGTGCTGTTTGGAAAATTCATTCATTGCCGTATGAATCATTCCCACCTGGGGAGCGTTGCTGTGAACCAGAGCCATCTGCCAGCCTTCCTGAATAAAATCAGCAATAACCTTGGAAGTTTTTTCCACAGCGGCTTTTTGCTCCGGCAGATTAGTACCCAGATCCTTATGTCCGATTGCCATTACAAGTCTTTTCTTTGCCATAATGCTACCTCTTTTCTGAATGTTTTTGAGGATTGCAGGAGTGCGCAGCACGGAGCAATCCGGCATTACAGGGGGCAAAATACCGTTTGCCCTCTAACATCATGGTAACATTATACCGATGAAAGAGGCAAAAAGCAAGAAAATACGCAAGACATACTTCGTGCAATAGGGTCTGGAAAATTTCCCTGTGCCATGGTATGATAGTGGACAGCACAGCAATAATGAAAAGGCCTGAAAAGGAGAGAATGACGAAATGCAAAAGATCAGAAGCCTTGCCATGGCCCTTTGGAAAACGGGATACCCTCTGATGGCGTACTATTTGTCTGTATTTTCTGCGGAAGTGATTTTCCGGACAATGGGCTGGGAAATCAAAAGCAGCATCCAGACGATTTTTCCGGGAGCTTTGCTGACGCTGGCGATTTTATGGTTTCCCTACAAGAAGGACTGGATATACCGCCAGGGCATCATAAAAAAGCCCGGACCTTCTCCGGTTCCTCATTGGGAGTATCTGATTATCTTGGGAATAGCCGCCAGCATAGCCGGAAATCTTGTGCTTGGAATGACGCCTCTGGCCCAATGGTTTCCAGGGGTAGAGGAAGCGGCGGAGCAGATTGACGCGTCCGGCTTTTTCCTGCAGCTTGCAGGCATCTGCCTGGTAATCCCGGCGGCAGAAGAAATGGTGTTCAGAGGCATTGGATACGGCGGACTGCGTGACGAAATGGGAGCTGTACCGGCCTGTATTGTTTCTTCGTTGTTTTTCGGCGTCTTCCATGGAAATCTGGTTCAGGGGATCTATGCAGGCTTTTTGGGAATGATCCTGGCGTTTGTTATGGAACGGTACCGCAGCTTGACAGCGGTTTGGCTGGTTCACGCAGCTATGAATGCCGGTTCCCTTTATGTACTCCAGGGGATTCTGGCGGATATGATGAATGCGAATCTGGCGGTCCGGGCTCTGGCCGCTCTGATTTCTCTGGCGGTTACCGCCGCCGTTCTCCGGTTTATCGGCAGGAAAATGCCGGCGAAACCGTGGAAATTTATGGAATAGGGCCAAAGAAGGAGGAACGAGTGTGAAACTATTATCCATTGCAATTCCCTGCTATAATTCGGCGGCTTATATGCATCACTGTATTGAAACCCTGCTGACCGGCGGCGAAGAAGTGGAAATCCTGATTGTAGACGACGGCTCTGTAAAAGATAATACGGCTGAGATTGCAGACGAATATGCCAGAAAGTACCCGGGAATCTGTCGGGCCATCCACCAGGAAAACGGCGGCCATGGAGAAGCAGTCAACGCTGGGCTTAGAAATGCCACAGGCGTATATTTTAAAGTGGTGGACAGCGACGACTGGGTGAACGAAGAGGCTTACAGGAAAATATTGGAAACCCTCAGGGGATTTGTCTACAGAAATGAAACCCTGGATATGCTAATCAGCAATTTTGTGTATGAAAAGCAGGGGGCAAAGCATAAAAAAGTCATGAACTACCGGACAGCCCTTCCGAAAGACAAGGTAATCGGCTGGAGTGATGTAAAGGTATTTATGAAAGGGCAGTATATTTTGATGCACTCCGTAATTTACAGAACGGAGCTGCTGCGCCAGTGCGGACTGGAGCTGCCGAAGCACACCTTTTACGTAGACAATATTTTCGTATACCAGCCCCTGCCTTATGTAAAGACCATGTATTATCTGGACGTAAATTTCTACCGGTATTTTATCGGGAGAGAGGATCAGTCTGTCAACGAGCAGGTGATGATTGGCCGGATTGATCAGCAGATCCGGGTTACAAAGCTGATGATAGATTGCTACGACATCACAAAGCTGAATAACCGCAAGCTGAGGCATTATATGATGCAGTATCTGGAAATCATGATGACAATCTCCTCGATTCTGGCTATCCGCTCTGAAACAGAGGAAAATCTGCAGAAAAAGAAAGAACTGTGGCAATACTTAAAACAGAAAAACTTCCCCCTTTTCCTGCGGCTGCGCTGGGGCTTTTTGGGCCAGGGCGTCAATTTGCCGGGAAAAGGCGGACGGAAGGTTTCCGTCCTGGGATACAAAATTACCCAGAAATTCTATGGATTCAACTAAGACTGCTGTGCAGGACGGTACATGGCTGCCGTTCTGCACAGCATAAAAAACGGGCAGGAGGTGAAAGACTCCAGCCCGTTTTTTGCTGCAAAATATTATTATCCGAGAACCTTGGTTTCCGCTTTCCTGCGGGCGTACACATAACGGTAGCCGTATACCACGTAATACAGAATGTAAGCCAGCAGACAGCCGCCGAACACATCTACCACGGAATGCTGTTTTAAAAATACCGTGGCCATACAGATAAGAACCGTTAAAATCAGGGAACCATACTGCAGGGCAGGATATTTTTTCAGAATCGTGCTTCTGGAAACTGCCACATGGGTACATATGGAGTTGTAAACGTGGATACTTGGAAAAACATTGGTGGGCGTATCCGTAACATACAGGGCCGCTACCATGCGGGTAAAGATATTTTCCTCCGGATCCAGAACCGGCCTGAAATCCGTACCATTGTGGAAAAAGGTACACACAATAAGGCTGATGGTCATGCCGCTGAACAGATAGATGCACAAGCGGTAGTATTCTTCCTTATTGGTAAAAAATAAAAACAAAACGGCGGCGGCCACATAAACGAACCACATCAAATAGGGGATGATGAAATATTCGCAGAAAGGAATAAAATCATCCAACCGTACATGAACGACATGGTAATTAGTTGTAACCGTCCGTTCCAGATAGAAAAACCAGATCAAATAGATCAGGGTATAGGATAAAATCCAGGCATGTTTATATTTATGGAGAAACTGCTTCATACAGTTTTATTCTTCCCTTCTTTCGGCGGATTATCAGCAAGTTTCAGGTAGTCAATCTTTAAGATTGAAGCCGATTATATCATATCTCTATGCCCGGAACAAGGCCGTTAATGAAATGTTAATAAAAACCGTCAATATTTCAAAATTTTGTAATATATTTCGGAGGAATCTGTGAGTTTTGATTGAAGCGGGAAAGGAGAAAGGCCCTGTATGGATAACATCAAAAGATGCCTTCTAAACTGAAACTCAGGCCAGAAAGTCATTGTCAGGATCATAATTGGCTTTCTCGTAATCATGGCTGCGATTGCAGGTAGAACATTCCACTCGGAGATTTTCCAGTTCATTATATGCGATTAATGCTTCCTCTGTGTTTGCAGCTCCAACTAGTTTGAGATAATCTTTCCAGGGCATAATATGTCCGATGTCAACTGCTCCATAGGGGATAAATTCGTGACAGCACTGACATTCGTACAAACAAGTCTGCCGGAATGCGATGTTGCCGTGAGTAGTACGGTATGGCATATCGTGCAGTAAAGACGGCGTCCTCGCTAAAACCTGTTCCCTGGTATCGTCGTACCAGCGCATATCCCGACGGGAAAGCCCGTCTACAAACTGCTTTACCTGTAACTGGTTTATATCGTTTTTGGGAGAGTGAGGCTTAGGGTAACCTTCATAAAATTTTTCAAAAAATCCCTGGATAACAGGTTCCTGCGGCTGTGAAAAATCAGAGGCCTGAACAGCAGCCTGATTGCCGATGATTTTAGCCATATTCTGTGTTTTCAGAGCGTTGCTCTGATTTTCTTTTTTCTTTCCGTGGATTGATTGGTTCAATGTATTCCCTCCTTTTGTCAATTGTTAGCTGGACTTTGCAGGCGGAGCGAGGATCTTGCCTGCCTATGGCTTTATTGTATACGTGTAAGAACGGGAAGTAAAGGCGGTGAAACCGTCGTCGGCTTTGTAAAACAAGTCATTGGCAAAAGGGCTGAAAGCTTTTATAAATAAATCTAGCTTAGGAGGTATGTGCAGGATAAGAAAGCAAGATAAGGAAGGACAATATATCGACTTTTTCCGTTGAAATTATATTCTGGATATGGTAAGATTTAGTTACGGAAAACATTCACGACAGGAGTGGCTTGCCTCATTTCACGTGTCCCTTAGGACTAAGGGCATACGATGGAAGGAGGTGATGCATATGACAGCATACGAAACCGTTATGGTTATTTTTGGAGCGCTAAGTTTGTTTATCTCCATAAGCGGTCTGCTAATTGCATTGTTTACCCTTCTCGATATGAGATATAAAAGTAAGAAAAAATAACCCCACCCTGTCTGCCCACAGGATGGGGTGTGTCCATAAGGACATATAAAACCCGTTTTTTGAGGCATCCACTTTTGGAGTGGATGTTTTCTTTTTCATTTCTATTATAGCCAATATCTCTTTTAAATTCAAGAGGGTTGCAGAAATTTGCCGGTTTTGTAAAACAAGTTATTGGCAAAAAGGGGCTGAAAGCTCAGACAAGCTGAGGGCCAGAGAGCAAAGCCTGCAGTTTAGGGCTGATCCTCCTGAATAATCGCGTTGTCAATGGTGCGAAACTCCGTGGATTTGGAAAGTTCTGTCTTAAAGGCGTAATGGTTTTTATAGTCCGTTTTAAACAGGCAGCCGTAAAGAATATCCAAAATCAGGGACATGGATTCCAGAGAGGTAAAAGCCCCGATTTTGGAATAGGACTTTTCTCGTGTGGCAAGCTGTAAAACCACGTCGCCCAGGCGCGTCAGGCTGTTTTCTCCAACGCTGGAGAGAACGACAATGGGGACACGGTTTTTCCTGAGAAGCTTTGCCGTGTAGATCAGCTCCGGTGTTTCGCCGGAATAGGAGATGCAGACGGCGCAGTCGGTGGGAGAAGCCATTTTTGCCTCCTGGATCATGGTGTTGCTGACAGAATAGGTTTCTGCCCTTATGCCAATGTGCCGGAGCTTATGGACAAATTCCTCTGCGAGAAAGGTCAGGTTGGATACGGCGAAAACCTTAATGGCAGACCGTTTTTCCAGAAGAAGCACGGCTTTTTGAAGGCTGTCGTGGTGAAGGAGGGAAAGGGTATCACTGAGGCTTTCCTCTTTTAGCTTCGTGATAACAGCCGCAATCTTCATAATGGAATCCTGGGGTGAAAAGGGCAGATTTGCGTCTAAATCCTGAAAATTGCGTTTCAGATAGAGTACCTCTTCAAGAAAGGCTTTTTTAAAATCATTATAGCCGGTAAAGCCCAGTTTTTTTGAAATTCTTACCAGAATAGAAGGGGAAGTGTAGGTTTCGCCGGCGATTGCGGCAATGGTGTAATCCTGAATCAACTCCTGTTTATCCAGTATAAAATCGGCAACAATCCGTTCACTGGGAGAAAACTCCGCAGCTTTCATTTTTTCCTGAAGCAGCATGGAAAACCCTCTCTTTCAATGGCGATTCACATTCCAGTTATGGGGCGGCATTTGGCGCTGGCTGAAACTGTTGAACCTATTATACAAAATCAGAATGAATTTTACAAAATGATTTTTGGAATCCGCAGAATTTGTAAAAATCGTTCCGGAATCCTGGAGAAAGGTTTTCAGACGCGGCCTTTTATGATACCTTGTGGTTGCAAGAACAGAAAATCAGAAAATCGAGAGGAGAAGGCGGTATGAAAGTAATTGTAATCGGGGCCTGCGGCCATATTGGAAGCTATTTGGTTCCCAAATTAGTGAAAGGAGGATATGAGGTCGTTGCAGTCAGCAGAGGAAAAAGCAAGCCCTACGTAGCAGATCGTTCCTGGGAGAAAGTAACCTTTGCATACCTGGACAGAACCAAGGACAGGGATTTTGCGGGGAAAATTGCCGCAATGAATCCCGATGTCGTAGTGGATCTCATAAACTTTGATATTCGGGATACAGAAGCAATGGTGGACGCCCTGAAGGAAACAAAGATGTCCCACTATTTGTTCTGTTCCTCTATCTGGGCCCACGGTCGGGCGGAATTTTTGCCAGCGGATCCCAACTGCCTGAAGGAACCTCTGGACGAATATGGTATTCAAAAGTATAAAAGCGAATGCTTTTTAAAGGAACAGTACCGTCAAGAGGGATTTCCGGCAACGATTATTATGCCGGGGCAAATATCGGGGCCGGGGTGGACGATTATCAATCCCCAGGGAAATACCGACATAAGCGTGTTCCAAAAGATTGCAGAGGGAGAGGAGATTTTCCTTCCTAATTTTGGTATGGAAACCTTGCATCACGTCCATGCAGATGATGTGGCCCAGATGTTTTTTAAGGCCATTACCCACCGAAATGCGGCTTTGGGAGAAAGCTTCCACGCAGTAGCCGGGGAGTCCATGACCCTGTCCGGATATGCTGCGGCCATGTACCGGTATTTTAACAGGGAACCAAAAATCCGCTTTTTATCATGGGAAAAGTGGTGCACTTATATTGGGAAAGAAGATCTCATTGATCACACCTATTACCATATTGCCAGAAGCGGCCAGTACAGTATTGAAAATGCAAAACGCCTTTTGGAATATGCGCCGAAATACACGACGTTGGAAACTGTGGAATCGGCGGTGGCCAGTTATGTGGAGCGGGGATTGATTAGGACAGGCGAAGGGGCCGGAGCCTGCTTGTGAAAATGCAGGGGCTCCGCGTGAATCGCCCTGCGGCGGTGTGTGGTATTTGGGGGATTTAGTTTTAAAGAAACACCGCAGAACACATGATTTCCCATCTGTCCTGCGGTGCTTTGGTATCAGAAAAAGAGATTTTTTGAGTTACTTAATTATAGACATATTCTGTACAGGCCCATAAAGATCCATTCATATAGTTTTCTTTTCGCGTCACCCTGTTTTCGTTGTCATATACATAAGTAGCGTAACCGGTTGAATCCGAATCTTTGATAATCCGGCCGGCTTCATCGCAGTAATAGGTTGTGCGGGAAAGTTTCATTCCATATTTATTCCCGGCCTCATCGACTTCATATTTTGTGGTTTCTGACTCCTTTGTAATGGTTTTTGCAGCATCATTATACGTGTATCTTGTTTCGTATAACCAGCCCAATGTGAGTACACCATAGTCGAGCTTTGAGCGCTCACTGAAATCCTGTATGGTTTTTATGAGTCTTCCATAGCTATCATAATAGTAGTATGTTGTCGTTTTGGCTCCCTGATGACTGGGAACATAAATTTCTTTTGTTAGTCTTCCTGCTGTGTCGTAAACATATTCCCTGTGGGTGTCATTCATGGTAGGTTCTACTTTGCTGGCATCTTTGCTGTCGGTAGATGTAAAAGTCCAGGAGGTAAGTAATTTACCATCATCACTATACTGGTAATAATCCGCTGAAAATGCGGGGCCGTCCATTGCAACAAATGTATTGGTCTCAGGATCAAGCCCCATAACGCCGCCTCGTGGAAAATGGTATTTTTTTACTAAAAATCCACGATCATCATACTCTCGAATGTATCCGCCTGCTTCATCTCGAACCTCTGCCGGTGTGCTGTCAGTTGTAATGTCCCAAATTTCTGAGGTGAGCTGTCCGGAGGTGTAAACGCCGAAAGGAACTCCTATGATTAGAGGCCGTCCTTTTTCCATTACAAGGACGGAACGCAGCCGTTCAGTTCCCGTCTTAGAATCTGTTTTATCTGCTGTCTGCGAAACTTTTTTGGTCATAACGATTCCATCTTGAATCCAGGCTCCATTTTCGTTGACGGTGCAGCCGTCGGGAGTTGTGGTTCCCATTAGCGCCCAGCCGTTTTCGTCGAAGTAATAGCATTCTGCTATTCCGTCATTATCGTCGTCAATCCACTGCCAGCCGTTTGAGACAAAATTTCCGCTGCCGTCATCATACCACCAGCGATTTTCGTTGGGGGCAGCTCCCGTTTTCCACGTGCCGGCAAAAGAAGTTACGGCCATTGCCAGAGAGAATGCTGCTGTGGCAAATAGTCTGCTATTTTGAATCTATCATATCATAGTCTTACAATATACGCAATGGCGTACACGCACTAGCGTATAAAAATATATTCTTTTTTCATAAGTATTTGTGAGGAAAGGATATAGAGCATGAATGTAAAACAGGCGGTTGCTAAAAGAATCGAATTGCTGTGTAAGGAGAGAGGGATTGTTTATAATGAATTGGCTAATATCTGCGGTGTTACACCTTCTACAATTTACAGCATTTTTGACGACAGAAGAAAAAACATTACTTTATCAACAGTTAAAAAAATATGTGATGGATTTGAGATTACTTTGGGAGAATTTTTTACGCACACTCTTTTTGATTCTTTAGAACAAGAGATTTGGTAGGGAGGGGAATGGAAAAGCAGGAGGCAAAAATATTTTTTAAAATTCAAGAGAAAGTTATTGTAAACAATGGCAGAAAAAAGAAAAATCTCAGAAACCTAATATCTTCAAGGTTTCTGAGACTCTTAATCAGTAGCGGAAGGGAGATTCGAACTCTCGACACTACGGGTATGAACCGTATGCT
>CAMMNN010000027.1 GCA_946498245.1 uncultured Clostridium sp.
CCGGATTTTTCCCCGTCGCCTTTGGTGTTGGCGATTATGGTATTTACCAGTTTCAAAATATCTTTTTCGCTGCGGATATAGGCGAATGGGTTATAGTGCATGGACTTCTTAAAGTTTATGGTGTTCAGCACTTTTATCTTGTACCCGCCCCGCTGCAAGAGCTTCCCGCACTCGACTAATACGGTTCCTTTCGGGTCGGTTACGACATAGGAACTGTGCATTTGCATTAAGTTCGGCTTTACGAAAAATCGGGTCTTGCCGGAACCGGAGCCGCCAATGACAAGGATATTTTTGTTCCTTGCGTACTTCGGCTGCTTCGGGCGGCTGCTCATCATCAGCCGTTCCGTCTGGGTCAGCAGCACGTTATTTTCAAACACCGGGTCGATATAGGGCTTTATATCCTCGGCGTTGCCCCAACGGGCAGAGCCGTACTCTATGCCCTTGCGGTACTTCTTCGCGTTCTTGCCCTTGAAGTAGACAATCAGCCGGATAAGCACCGCCCCCGCTGCGCCCATGAGTAAATCCATAGGGTGTAGGCTCGGCGCGGCATTTGAAAAGGCAGCGGAAAAGCCCGTCCCAAGAGAGAGCAGCTTTTCGGAAAGGTCAGCCCCCGGAGATAAGCGGAACGCCTGCGCCGCCTTGTCAAAGAGCCAGACAAAGAGCAGATACGGGAGATTTGGAAGTATCAGCTTTTTTAAGTTTATGTTGCTCAACGGTCAATCCCCCTTTCCTTTTTCTTTGTCTGCTCCCTCCCCGCGTTAAGCTGCTTTGCTTTCTCCCGGAAAACGGCTAACGCCTTGCGGATAGAGGGCTTTTTCTCCTTTGAGAGCTTCTTTGCGGAAAACTCCTTAAAGGCTGCGGTCAGCGCGTCGGCGTCCCGGCTTTTGAAGAACACAAGGTAACGGGGCGGGGTTTCCGTCGCGTCCTTTTTCAGCGCAAAGTCAATCCCGTATTTCTTCGCCGTACCCTCAAAGGCTTTGATATTGTCCTTTGTGATTTCAATGTTGGAAACGCCCGCGTTCTGCTTCATAAGCTGCTTTAAGGTCTGCTTCCCATGCGGCATTTGCCGTTTGTCTGCCTGCTTTTTGAGCTGTGCAAGAAAAAACTTCATGGACTTTTGCAGCACTTCCGCAGACAGCTTCCCGGTCTTGATAGACAGGGCAACCACTTTTTCGTTGATTTCATCTTGCATTTATCGTCCTCCTTTCGCGGTTTTTAGGGTGGTACGCCGCTTCGGGGCAGGAAAAAAGGGCGTCCGTTCTTCACGCCGCCCTTAAATCCGTACCCGCAGCCCGTTCAAGTCCTCGGCGCGGACACCCACCAGATACCAGTTCTGCCCGTACTCGATACGGGTCGGCTTCCATTTGCCCCTTACGAATACTTCCAGACAATCGCCACAATGCAAGCCCCCATAGTAGGCGTTGAGGTCAAAACGAATGTCGTAACGGTCGGTCAGTTCGTCAAATACCAATGCTCCGGTTCTCTGTGCCATAAAAAATCCTCCTTTTTCTGTTTACAGGCTTTCGCCCTCGTTGCAGGAATAATAGTCCGGGTCGCCAAACTGTGGCTGTTTCGGGGCAAGTGCGCCCTTTGCCATGTCGTGGGCGACAAGGGAAGTATAGTAATTGCCGATAGTGGACGGGGCATTGAAAAGCACCGCCCGTAAATACTGCTTGATGTTGCGGATTTTTGTGGTGTTCTCCCGCATACAGTCAAGGGCAAAGCGGATATGTTCGCTGTCCAGTTTCATAAACTTTGACTTTACAAGCTCCGCCGGATAGTCGTCCCCGGCGATACGGATTGTCTTTCTCCTTGTGCATACCGTTTCAAGGATAAGGTCAACCACTTCATCTAAGCGGTCATGGTCGTAGGGCATATCCTGTTTGAGAATGTCATAGCTGATGTTGTCCTTGATGATTTCCTCATACACCCGGTATGCGTCATTCGCTTCCTTTCGCTTCCGTTCCGGCGGCGCAGCCGCTTGTCCCTCTAAGGGAGAGGGGTTAGGGGAATGGATAGGAATGGAATGGGTACTTTGTGTATCTGTATTTGGTTTTTCTTTTTTTGATAGATTAGTCTTTTGTTCTTCTTTAATTATTTGCATTGGATTTTCCGACGTCGGATTTCCCGTTGTCGGATTTTCCAATACCGGATTACCCGCTGTTGGATTTTCCAATATCGGCTTTTCCAACTCCGGGGGCTGTGGCTGCTCGTAAATGGTGTACTCAATGGCGGTCATTTTGCCTTTCTCGTCGCGTCCCTGCCGCCTTGTGATATATCCGGCTTTTTCAAGCTCCCATACAGCGGTACGGATTGCGTCGATACTTTCCCGGTTGATATGGGACAATCCCGCAAGGGTATAGTCCCAATCTTCGGGGAGTGACAGCATTTGCGATAACAGCCCTTTTGCTTTTAGGGTCAGCTCCTTGTTTCGTAAGTGGTGGTTGCTCATTACGGTGTAGCCAGTGTTGCGTTCCACTCTGAAAACTGCCATAGTGTTTCAGCTCCTTTGCTGTGGATTTGTTACGCAGTAGAACGGGGATTTTGAGGGAAAAGGTATATTTCCCTTGCCTGTTAAGTTTCCCGTTCTGGAAGCCGCATAAATCAAGGCTTTTCTGCCCCTACTGCGTAACATGAGGGCATAAAAATAGCGGCGTTCCTGTTTTCCCGGTGTGGGAGTGAGAAACGCCGCTTGTGCGGTTTCTATATTCTGTTTTCTGGTCTGATGTGCCTTTGCCGCTATCTGAAACGGCTGGATTGTTCTTTTCAAAGGATTGTAGCAGCATATCAAAGCCCGTTCCATTCGTAGTAAATTAGTAGTAAATTCAGCCTGCAATCCTCTGAAAATGCCCGTAAATCAAGGGCGGGACGGGATAATCAACTGATTTAATCATAAACCATGAAAGTGGGAGCCAGCGTAGTAGCGGCCAGACGGGGCGGGTTATCCTCTACCTTTGACGAATTAAACAAGTATTTTACCATATCCGGTATGCCTGTCGCCTCCAGCCAGTATTGGAACAGCATACATGGACGCGATCAGGGAGAGGCCCAAAAAGACACGGAAGGGCTGCAGATTATGCGGACCCTGGCCCGCAATATGGCTTTCCTTATTAAATCCATTCAACTTGGAAAATCCGCGTATGGACTGCCGGAAAAAGAAGCCTTCCAGCCAATGAATTTTATTCGATAGGAAAGCTTCATGGATCCGGCGGCGAAAAAAACGCAGCCTGTCAAACTCCCAGGCTGCGTTTTCCGTCGGCAGGATTTTAAATCATGCCCATTTTCTTTTTTAATTCCAATAAAGCATCATCTACGTCCGGTGAGGAATACTTTGCTTTTAAGTCTTCCTCTTCGTTTTCATCGGCTCCTGTCAGCTCCGCCATGGCCTCCTGCGCCGCCAAATCCGCGTCGATTTTTTCAGCCATCTCGTTAAATTTGCTTAAACTGCCTGCAATGTTTTTAGACTTCAGCTCATTGGCCTTCTGCTGGCTTCTGGCGGCTACCGCTTTTGCCTTCAGCTCGCTCTTTTTGGCTTCCATACCATGGATTTGGTCTGCAAATGAGTTCAGGGCGTCTACAGCCTTATCTACTGCGGACTGACATTTTTCTACAACTGCTGTCTGGCTTTCTGCTCCGGTTTTGGCCTCCATCGCTTTCTTCAGGGCTTTTCTGGCGTCATCATCATTTCCGGCTTTTACCGCCTTTTCTGCAATTTCCTGCCACTCGGAAGCTTCTTTTTGAAGATCTTCCAGCTTTCCCTTGGCCACTGTCAGATTTCCTTTAACCGCAGCCGTGTCCTTCAGCATCGCCGCATACTCTTCCTTTGCGTCGACTATGCACTGATCGATTACCTTTTCCGGATCCTCAAAGCGGTCTAACAGGTCATTGATATTGGATCTTACAATTAAACTTACTCGCTGAAATATTGTTGCCATAATAATCTCCTTTTATTTCTGGTATTTCTTTTTTAGTTCCTCGTCTTCCATTTTTTCAATAGGCGTTTCCAGTATCTTCCGTTTTTCTTCCGCCTCCGCTGCATCCGCCTTCTTCTTTTTTACAATCAACCAGGCCACAATGCCGATGAATCCCAAAGCAATGAGGCCCATCACCGCATATCGCATAATATCGTTTCGTGTAGTCGTCTTTGTCATGATTCTCTCTGCAGCTTTTTCAAAAACCGTGGCAAAATATACGTCGTCCTCTAAATCCGTCACATAGTAATAATCGGCGTAATCGTATATGATTTCCTGGGCTTCCCGGTCAATGACTGCGGCCGCCTGATGCCCCGCATAAAGATATTCTTTATAAGCGTTGGGTTCATATTCTAAAAATAAAAATATCAGATGGCCTTCATCCTGAAACAGTGAGTCGTATACAGACTGAAGGTAGGCCTCCGCCTCCCCGTCTGTCAGCTCCTCTCCCTTTCCATCGATCTCTTCCGCTATAATCAGATAGGGCTGAACGCCGGTTTCTTTGTAAAAGGTTTTTAACCCGTCTACCAATACAGGCCCACTGCTGATCCATCCGACGCGGTCGTCATACCACTCATCACTTTCCACACAGATTCCGGCAGCCAGAGGTTCTCTGTTGGTCGTGCTTACCGTTATGCTGTCATCTGTCCTCCCAAAACGGGTAGAGGCGCTGATGATGAAAAGAAATATGAGTAAAATAATGAGTACAATCCAACCGCCGAAGCCAAGGCAGCCGCTGTTTCCGCTTCCGTATGGCGGCACATTGCCCCCCGGACCATAGGAGCGGTGTATAAATACGGTTCTAGGCATACGTGGCCAACGAGGCGGCCTCGGCGGACGGGGCGGCGGAACAGACGGCCCCGGGCCTCTTCCCGGACCAAAAAAACCACCGCCAGGTGGGGTTCCTCCTCCGCGTCCCGGCCTGCTTCCTGATCCCAAAGACGTCCTGCCTCCCCGGCCTGACGAGGATCTGGAACTGGAACGACTGGAAAAACTTCTTGAAGAACTGGAACGGCTGGAATGGCTTCGTCCTCCGCCCCCTCTTCCGGATGATCCTCCTCTTCCCAATGGAATACCTCCTGTTTTTGTATTTTATATGTACTGTTTTTCTCCGGAACTATAACTCGGCTGTCCGGACGGACTGAGTATCGCCCTCTGTACACTGACAATATTTATTTTAATGGAAAAGTGTCAAAATGTAAATGAAAGAATTATTATTTTTCTGTAAAGTGCATGAGATAAGGGCAAAGACATTTTCCGGCATCAACAGAAAAAACCGCAGTAGACTTTTCTCTCCTGCGGCTCTTAATATTTCATATTTTGTTTCTCAAAATCATCGAAAACTATGATTTTTTAATAAAGAATCGGGGCAACAGGATTTGAACCTGCGACCTCTCGGCCCCCAGCCGAGCGCGCTACCAAGCTACGCCATACCCCGTTTTTTCAACGCCCATTCATTATAGCAAATTGTTTTGAGTTTTGCAACTGTTTTTTTCAAAAAAATTGGAAAACTTAAAAACTTAAAACAATTCTGCCACAGTCTTCATAATTTGGCGGGCATCAGCACGAATAACCGGCGTTAAAGGGAAAGGGGAAACAGCCCGGACAGACTGTTTCCTCTTTTCACTATGATTCCATTATGAAGGCTGTTTTCCAATGTAAGCGTGGATACCGCCGTCTACGTACAGAATTAAGCCGTTTACAAAGTTGGAAGCATCGGATGCCAGGAAGACAGCCGGTCCGCCCAGGTCTTCTGCTTCGCCCCAGCGGCCTGCCGGAGTTTTTGCCAGAATAAACTGGTCAAAGGGATGTTTGGAGCCGTCGGGCTGTACTTCTCTCAGAGGAGCTGTCTGGGGAGTTGCAATGTAGCCAGGTCCAATGCCGTTGCACTGAATATTGTACTCACCGTATTCAGAAGCAATGTTTCTGGTCAGCATCTTTAAGCCGCCTTTTGCTGCCGCATATGCGGAAACGGTTTCTCGGCCAAATTCAGACATCATGGAGCAGATGTTGATAATCTTTCCGCCGCCCTTCTTAATCATAGACGGAATAACTGCCTTGGATACGATAAAGGGAGCGTTTAAGTCTACGTCGATTACCTGACGGAAATCTTTTGCGGACATTTCAATCATGGGGATTCTCTTAATGATGCCGGCGTTGTTTACCAGAATATCGATTACGCCAACTTCTTTTTCAATCTGAGCTACCATAGCGTTTACGGCATCTTCATCGCAAACGTTGCATACATAGCCGTGAGCTGTAATGCCGGCTTCTTTGTATGCGGCAATTCCCTTGTCAACCAGTTCCTGCTTCAGATCGTTAAATACGATGGTTGCCCCTGCCGCTGCCATAGCGCTTGCAATTGCAAACCCAATACCATAGGAAGCGCCGGTAACCAGTGCTACTTTGCCTTTCAGCGAAAATGCGTTTAAATCTGTCACTTTCATTTTCCCATTCTCCTTTGCTAAGTTTGTATACAACTTTAATAGCTTGTATACAAATAATAGCATATCCCCTTCTGTTTGGCAATACGTTTTTTGCATAATTTTAAAAAATTTTTTTGACTATATTTACCAGTTGCAGTTAAAATGCAGCCGTTCAGCCATACATTGAGAAACGTTTAAATTGCGGCAATCCGATCTCTCAGCTCCATCATTTTCTGATCCAGCTCCGCCACTACTGCGGAGTATTCCTTCAATTCCTTCCCTATCAGAATCGCTTCCTGTTTTCCTCTTTTATACCGCAGTTGGTGATCCAGACTGGCCCAAAAATCCATGGCGCTGGTTCTGAGCTGTATTTCCGCCCGCATCCACTCCGCTCCTCCCTGGTAATACACAGGCAGTTCCACAATGAGATGAAGGCTGCGGTAACCGGAGCTTTTGGGATTTTTTAAGTAGTCCTTTACTTTTATGACTTTCAAATCATGGTGGGCTTTCAGGGCGTTGGCTACCAGATACACATCATCCATAAAGGCGCACACCGCCCTGACCCCTGCTATGTCGCAAATATTTTCCATAGCTTTCTCATAGGAACTGCCATAACCTTTTTTTAATGCCTTAGCCTGAATGCTTTCCCAGCTTTTTACTCGTCCTGAGGTATTGGAAATTACTTTTCTCCCTAAGCCCACAGACAGTTCCGCATTGATTACTTCCAGCTTTGCCAGAAGGATTCGGACAGCGCATTCATATTTCGCTTTAAAGTAGTACGTATTCCCGGTTCCCGTCTGACCGGGCATTTTCCAGACAACATTATTCATCGGGCATCACTTCCTGTCAACAACCTAATTACCTTTGTGTCGGGCTTTTGCCGCTCTTAAAACACCAATGGTACCTCTTCAATATATGCTGCCCTTCTCAGGATTATGCCTGAATTGCCATAATTATTTTCGTCTGCCGCACACGCACAAATCGGGAAGTGACTTCCGAAACGGAAATCCTTCCCGATTTTATAAAAAGCTATTTTCATTGGCCAAAAGATGCCGGCTTATATGTCAAATTTGCCTTCTTCCGGCTCTTCTTCAAAATAATCCCGATATTCTACGTCAATCTGGTAACGCATCCGCTTCATACTGAAATAGAGATGCTCTTTGAGAACCTGTTCCAGCCCCTCAATGTCTTTCTGCTGGATTTTTTGGAACATAGCCTCATGTTCTTTGATAATTCTTGGAAAATCCGTTTCCGTAACAAAGTCCATCATGCGGAATCGGGTATAATGGAGCTGCTGGGCCTGAATAATCTCCCAAAGCTTCTGCTTTTTCGTTTCCTCAAACCATATGCTGTGCATCTCAGCGTCCATGCGGTAAAACTGCTCCGGCTTAAAATCCGGTTCCTGAATCACCGCCTGCTGCCGCCTGATTTCATAGCGGATCCGTTCCATCATCATAGGGGTCACGATTTTCATGAAATCCCTGAGAACCATGGTTTCTACCGCTACCCGCATATAAATCATCTGCTTGATATTGCTCAGGCTTAGCAGGGTTACGTAAATCCCTTTATAGGGAACCGTCTTAACAAAACCTTGTTCCTGGAGAAGCCGCAGGGCATCCCGTACCGGGGTTCTGGAAACGGAGAATCTTTCGCAGATTTCATTTTCCCGAATTAACTGACCTGGTTTCAGTTCCAGATCCAATATCTCTTTTTTTAACACCTTATAAACCATTTCTTCCCGGTTCTTATAGCCTGTACCTTCCATGGATGCTCCTTTATTCCAGGTTGTATTTATATGTTATTATTGTATACAACTTTATAATATTACATACAATTCATTTTGGCAAGACTAATTCTCTACTTTTTCTCCTTCTCTTTTAAAAAAATGGTCTGAAAGGTAACGGATAATGTCTTTTCTGGTAACAATCCCAATGAAATTCTCCTGATCGTCCACAACGGGAACGAAGTTCTGATTGAGGGCTTTTTCCATCAGTTCTTCCATGGTTGTCCCCACATTGACAGGATTATAGTCGTTTCTCCGGCTGATTACGGTTATGGAAATGGATTCCGCCTCTCGAAGATTTAGATCCAGCTTATTCTTAATCCCCCACAGCAGATCGCCTTCCGTAATGGTTCCTATGTATTTTCCGGCGCGATTGATAATAGGTACGCAGGAATACCGGCGGTGCTCCATTTTTTCCAGCGCCTGACGCAAGGTATCTTCCTCGTACAGATATGCGATGTCCCGCTTAGGCGTTAAAAAAAATAATATATTCATTCGCATTCCTCCATTCATTTCTTCTGTTTTCTCGGCAGGTCGTTAAAAAATCCTGTGCCACTTCAGTATAGCACAGGATTTTTTATTCGCCAAGATCGTTATGGCCCCTTCGCCATCTTTTCATTATCCCCGTATGCAGGGCTGTTATTCCATAAAGTCCAGGGGATCAACAGGGGCTCCCTGATGGTCCATTTCCACGTAGACGCTGCTTCCCTCTACGCAGTAATATTTGGTAGGTTCCGCCACATAACCCAAAATCTGGCCTTTTTCCAGGTAATCTCCCGCTTCCGCCTGGATCTCCTTTAGCTGGCCGCAGGTAACGGTGTAGTCATTTCCCAAATCCAGAACCACAAACTCGCCGATTTCTTCATTGGAGCCCACTTCGGCTATCCGGGAGTTGGCGGGAGCTACTACAGGTTCGCTGATTTCACCCTGAATCACGATTCCTGGATTACATTTGTACTGATCCAAAGTCGGGAAATAGATGGTAGACTCCATACTGTAGTCTAAAATCACGTTTCCCTCAATGGGCCATGCCATTCGGCTGGCCTCTGTAAAATTCAGCGTCAAAGCGGATGCAGCTCCCTGCCCTGCGCCTGCCTGGGCCGCGTCTATCTCGTAGCTTTCGGCAGGGCTTACTGTTTCTTCCGGTTTTTCAGCGAAAGCTGCCCCGTCTGTTTCCTCAACGCCCCCTGTTTCCAGGCTGTTTTCCCCAGACAGTTGGGCCGTCTCTACCTTCGTTTCGCCGGAAAGCTCCTCCTCAGCTATGAAGCCATGGGATTCCTGCATCTGTAAGTACGGCGTTTCTTCTGTCTGATCTCCTCTGTGTATGGTCATGGTTCCTGCCGCAGCTACTATAGTCAGCAGGCCCAGTACCATCATGACAAGGACTAATTTATCCTTGAACAATTGTCTTGCTTTTTCTTTCACGTTTATCACCTCGGTACTATTCTTACCAAACCGGGGCTTCTTATTCAGAAATCAAAACAATATTTTTGTAATAATACTCCAAAATATCCTGGGCCGTCCATCCCTCCTTTGCCCTCTCATTGGCTCCGTACTGGGAAAGGCCGTATCCGTGGCCGACGCCGCTGGAAGCGGCCCTGATATTTCCTTCATATTCTTCTATGGTAAAGTCCGGAGAAGGCAGTCCCAGGGCATACTGAACCGTTTCCCCGGAGTGAATAAGGCTTCCCACCTGTATCTCTTCTATGTATCCCGACTCGTCCCTCCTGCCTATCTGGACGCATCCCGGCACACTGTCGGCGGAAATCCCTTCCCCCTCCGGAATAGCGCTTAGTTTTTCTGCAAACTCCTCCTTTGTCCACACCGTCACCGTCAGAAAGCCTTCCGCCTCTACGTCTTTGGGACTGTTTACCGGCTGCAGATATGGGTGGAGTTCATCCCCCTGGCGGGTCTTTCCGGAGCTTGCCCTGCAAAACAGCGGGTCAATGAGTTCGCCCTCCCAGGTAATCACCTGTCCCGCCGTTTCATTCACCGCATTTTCTATCTTTTGGTAAAACTCAGCAAAATCCTGGGTTCCCCAAAGGTTTTTTAACTGCTCTTTCTCCAAAATATCCAGATCCAGGGAGGATTCCGCAATCTCTGTTTCCTCCCCCATTTGCTTTACAATATAAGTACGGGCAATAATGGCCTGGGCCTTCAAGGCCTCCTTCTCATATTCCGCCGGCATCTGTCTGGCAACCACTCCCACCAGATAATCCTCAAGGTCAGCATATCCCGGCGTTTCTCTGTCAAGGAGAATCCTTCTGCCACTGTCCATTCCGTTCTCTTCCTGCTCTCCGGCCGCCGCAGTCCCGCTGAAAGCCAAAGTAACCGCATAAGGGAAGAGGATACTCATTACCAAAGCCATCCACACCTTTTTTCCCGTTTTCCTCACCTCCTGCAAATACCGTCTGTAGCCTTATGGTACAAGGGATCATGAGCCTTTGTACAGTAAGACTACTACCAGTATATGCAGACAAACAATTTTTCATTTCATAAAAGGGAAAAGGCGCCTGCCAGCCGGCAGACGCCCCTCGTTTTCGGTCTTGTTATGTCGTTTATAGTCTTACAGTTCGATTTTTACCTTTTCCAGATGCCAGATGTCGTCAACGTACTCTTCAATGGTTCTGTCAGAGGTGAATTTTCCGGAGCAGGCTACGTTTAAGATAGCTGCTTTTGCCCACCACTTTTCATCGCGGTAAGCTTTGTCAATCTTTTCATGGGCTTCGGCGTATGCCCGGAAATCTTTCAAAATAAAGTAACGATCCGGTCTGTCGCTGTTTTGGGTATTCAGCAGAGAATTGTAAATGGGGCGGAACAGCTCCGGATTCTCCGGTGAATAGTAGCCGTTAATGAGCTGCATCAGTACCCGGCGAATATCCTGGTCATTATTGAAGATTTCCATAGGATTGTAGCCGCCGTTGTTTTCGTAATTAATAACCTCATCAGAGGACATACCGAAGATAAAGGCATTTTCCTCGCCTACTTCTTCCACAATCTCTACGTTTGCCCCGTCCATGGTTCCCAGGGTAAGAGCGCCGTTTAACATCAGCTTCATGTTGCCGGTACCGGAAGCCTCTTTGCTGGCTGTAGAAATCTGCTCGCTGACATCCGCCGCTGCAAAGATGATTTCCGCATTGGATACCCGGTAATCTTCAATAAAGACAACCTTAATCTTTCCGTTGATGTTCTTATCGTTATTAATAACTTCAGCCACAGAGTTAATAAGTTTCACTGTCAGCTTTGCTACCTGGTAGCCAGCCGCTGCCTTTGCCCCGAAAATAAAGGTTCTGGGTACAATATCCATATTGGGATTGTCTTTTAACTGGTTGTACAGGTACATTACATGAAGAATATTTAAAAGCTGGCGTTTGTACTCATGGAGACGTTTTACCTGCACGTCGAAAATGGAGCGAGGATCCACATCAATGCCATTGTGCTCTTTAATATATTTTGCCAGACGCTGCTTATTCTGATACTTGATGTTTAAAAATTCCTGCTGGCTGCGGGCGTCGTCGGCATAAACCGCCAGTTTCTTAATATGGGGCAGATCGGTGATCCACTCGTCTCCGATTTTGCTGGTAACCCAGTCTGCCAGAAGGGGATCGCCGTGAAGCAGGAAGCGTCTCTGGGTAATGCCGTTGGTCTTGTTGTTGAATTTACCCGGCATCATCTCATAGAAGTCTTTTAATTCCTGATTCTTCAGGATCTCGGTGTGGAGTCTGGCAACGCCGTTGACGGAGAAGCTTCCGGCAATGGCCAAATGAGCCATTTTAACCTGTCCGTCATAGATAATGGCCATCTTGCGAACCTTGTCGTGATTGCCGGGATAAGCCTTCTCAATGGCTGCGATAAAGCGGCGGTTGATCTCCTCTACAATCTGGTAAATTCTGGGCAGCAGTCTGGAGAACAGCTCAATAGGCCATTTTTCCAGGGCCTCCGCCATAATGGTATGGTTGGTATAAGCGCAGGTCTTGGTAGTAACTTCCCATGCCTCGTCCCACTCCAGATTGTACTCGTCTAAAAGGATTCTCATCAGCTCTGCCACTGCAACAGTGGGATGGGTATCATTTAACTGGAATACGTTTTTCTCGTAAAACTTGCGGATGTCGTCATGGTGTTCCATGTACTTGGAAACAGCCCGCTGTACGCTGGCGGAAATGAAGAAATACTGCTGACGAAGGCGCAGCTCCTTGCCGGCGTAGTGGTTGTCATTGGGGTAAAGGACTTCTACAATGGTCTTTGCCAGGTTTTCCTGCTCTACGGCCTTCTGGTAATTGCCCCGGTCAAACTCATCTAAGCGGAATACTTCCATAGGCTGGGCGTCCCATACTCTCAGGGTATTGACTACATTGTTGCCGTAGCCCACTACCGGCATATCATAGGGAACCGCCATAACGGACTGGTATCCCTTCTGTACGAAATGGTTTCTCTTTCCATCCCATTCGGACTCTACGTAGCCGCCGAATTTTACCTCAGTAGCGTACTCAGCGCGGCGAACCTCAAAGGGGTTGCCGTTTCTTAACCAGTCGTCGGGAACTTCCTTCTGGAAGCCGTTCTCGATTTTCTGCTTAAACATACCGTAACGGTAGCGGATACCGCAGCCGTAAGCCGGATAGCCCAGGGTAGCCAGAGAATCCAAAAAGCAGGCGGCAAGACGGCCCAAACCGCCGTTTCCTAAAGCGGCGTCGGGTTCCTGGTCCTCAATAATGTTTAAATCCAGGCCCATTTCGTCAAGAACCTCTTTGATCTCTTTTCTGGCGCCGATATTAATAATGTTATTTCCCAGTGCACGGCCCATTAAAAATTCCATGGACATATAGTAAACTGTTCTGACGTCTTCTTTTTCGTATACCTTGTGAGTCGCAATCCATTCGTCAATGATAACGTCTTTTACAGCGTAGGCAACTGCCTGAAACATCTGTTCTTTGCTGGCTTCATCTACCGTTTTGCGGAACAGGTTTTTCACGTTGTAGATAACGCTCTTTTTAAAAGTCTCCTTATCAAATCCCTGATTCATGAATCATTTCCTCCTATTTTCAGCCGGATATTTTTTCTACGCCCAGCTTCACATTCTCTCCGTTTATATTCCATTCCTTGGAATAACCGCCCATTTCTCCTACAGCGATCTCCTTTGCCATGACTTCGCCTTTGATCTCATGGCCGTGCTGCTCTAACAGAGAAGCGATCTTTTCGTTTCCTTCCTCGTAGACCCGGATATAGTCCATTACTTCAAATCCGGCTTCTTTTCTCATAGTCTGGATCTTGCTGATAAGCTCTCTGACAAAGCCTTCTTCAATCAGCTCCGGCGTCAGGTTGGTATCCAGCACTACTGTCACGTAGTTGTCGCCTTCTGTCACATAGCCTTCTTTCTGGGCCGTATCAATGAGCAGGTCTTCTCTGGCCAGAATTACCTCTGTCTCTCCAAAAGAGAAGGTCAGAGCGCCTTTTTCATTGAGGGTGTCCATAGCCTCATTGCCGTCGATTTCCTGAAGGGCCTTGCGGATATTTCCCAATTGTTTGCCATACTTAGGACCTACGGTCTTTAACTGAGGCTTGAAGGTATAGGAAGTAAAGGCTCTGACGTCGTCTGTAAATTCCACCTGCTTTACATTGAGCTCTTCCTCGATGATTTCCTGGTAGAACTCTGACAGAGCATGATCCGCTTTTACAAACATTCTGGCAATGGGCTGGCGGTTCTTGATATTTGCCGTATTTCTGGCCGCACGGCCTAAAACTACGATCTTTAAAACCTCGTCCATGTCGCTTTCCAGTTGTTTGTCGATCCACTCTTCTTTTACCTCCGGGAAGTCGCAGAGGTGGATGCTTTCGGGGGCTTCCTTGTCAATGCTTCTCACCAGGTTCTGGTAAATCTCTTCTGCAATAAAGGGAACCATGGGAGCTGCGGCTTTCGCCGTAGTAACCAGAGCCGTATACAGGGTCATGTATGCGTTGATCTTATCCTGCTCCATTCCCTTGGCCCAGAAGCGTTCCCTGCTTCTTCTGACATACCAGTTGCTCATGTCGTCTACAAAGTCCTGCAAAGCTCTGGCAGCCTCCGGAATCCGGTAATTCCCCAGATGATCGTCTACAGCTTTTACCATAGAGTTCATCTTGGAAAGAAGCCATTTATCCATTACCGTCAGCTTTTCATAGTCCAGACTGTACTTGGTAGCGTCAAACTCATCAATATTGGCGTACAGTACAAAGAAGGCATAGGTATTCCACAGGGTTCCCATAAATTTACGCTGGCCTTCCATAACGGCTTTGCCGTGGAAACGGTTAGGCAGCCAGGGAGCGCTGTTAATATAGAAATACCAGCGGATGGCGTCGGCTCCGTAGGTTTCCAGGGCCTCAAAGGGATCCACCGCATTGCCCTTGCTCTTGCTCATTTTCTGGCCGTTCTCGTCCTGCACATGGCCCATTACGATTACGTTTTCGTAAGGCGCTTTGTTAAACAGCAGGGTAGATTCCGCAAGAAGGGAATAGAACCAGCCTCTGGTCTGATCCACAGCCTCGGAAATAAACTGGGCCGGGAACTGGGATTCAAACAATTCTTTATTTTCAAAAGGATAGTGATGCTGCGCAAACGGCATAGCTCCGGAATCGAACCAGCAGTCAATGACTTCCGGAACTCTGTGCATCTGCTGTCCGCAGTCGGGACAGGTTACGGTTACTTTATCAATATAGGGCCGGTGAAGCTCCACTCCGCCCTCAGGATAATTGGGGCTCATGGATTTCAGCTCTTCACGGCTTCCGATGGAAACCTGCTTGCCGCACTGGCACTCCCAGATATTTAAAGGAGTTCCCCAGTACCGGTTTCTGGAAATTCCCCAGTCCTGGATATTTTCCAGCCAGTCTCCGAAACGGCCCTTTCCAATGGATTCCGGAATCCAGTTGATGGTATTGTTATTGCGGATCAGATCCTCTTTTACCGCCGTCATTTTAATGAACCAGGATTCTCTCGCATAATAAATCAGCGGAGTTCCGCATCTCCAGCAATGGGGATAGCTGTGCTCAAACTTAGGTGCGGAAAACAGGAGTCCCTTTTTGTCCAGGTCTTCCAAAACCATGGGATCCGCTTTTTTACAGAATACTCCTGCGTAGGGCGTTTCTTCCGTCATTTCGCCCTTGCCGTTTACCAACTGTACAAATGGCAGATCGTAATGCCGTCCTACATTGGCGTCGTCCTCACCGAAGGCCGGGGCAATGTGAACGACTCCGGTACCGTCAGTCAGGGTTACGTAGGTATCGCATACCACATAAAAAGCTTTTTTGCGCTGTTTTTCGCACAAAGCGACGGCGCAGTCAAAGAGAGGCTCATACTCTTTAAATTCCAGTTCTTTTCCTTTGTAAGTCTCTAAAACCTCATAAGCCTCTTTTCCGGACTCTTTGTCCGCCAGACTTCCCAGTACCGTATCGCACAGCGCCTGGGCCAGATAGTAAGTACGGCCGTCCGCCGCCTTTACCTTTACATAGTCCTCAGTGGGATGGACGCAGAGAGCCACGTTGCTGGGAAGGGTCCAGGGAGTCGTGGTCCAGGCCAGAATATAGGCGTCTTCTCCTTTTACCTTAAAGCGGGCAATGGCGGAGCGCTCTTTTACGTCTTTGTATCCCTGAGCCACCTCATGGGAGGACAGAGGGGTTCCGCATCTGGGGCAGTAGGGGACAATCTTGAATCCCTTGTATAAAAGGCCTTTTTCCCAAATCTGCTTTAAAGCCCACCATTCTGATTCAATGTAGTCGTCGTGGTACGTAACATAGGGGTGATCCATATCGGCCCAGAAGCCGACGGTTTCAGAGAAATCCTCCCACATACCCTTGTATTTCCATACGCTTTCCTTGCAGTGCTCGATAAAAGGCTCCAGACCATACTGTTCAATCTGTTCCTTTCCGTCCAGCCCCAGCATCTTTTCCACTTCCAGCTCAACCGGAAGGCCGTGGGTATCCCACCCTGCTTTTCTGGGAACCATATAGCCTTTCATGGTGCGGTATCTGGGAATCATATCTTTAATTACACGGGTCAGTACATGGCCGATATGGGGCTTTCCGTTAGCCGTAGGCGGTCCGTCATAAAACACATAGGGGGTACCGTCCTTGCGGCTCTCAATGCTCTTTTCAAAAATATGATTCTCTTTCCAAAATTCCTTTACTTCTTTTTCCCGATCCACAAAATTTAAATCTGCAGACACCTTCTCATACATGATGTGTATTCCTCCATTCATTGTAAGCGCAGTGTTGTTTCGCGAAGTCCTGGATTCTCCGCCTGGGTTGGACCGCGCTAGCGGCTTCTTTCCTTTCCGCCGCAGTGCGCTCCCTCGGAGAGTTTTTGTATACTGGGAGATTTGCTCCCAGTATTTTTATAAGAATCTAACTTGCTGGATTCTCCGCCTGCGGCGGACCGCGCTAGCGGCTTCTTTCCTTTCCGCCGCAGTGCGCTCCTGCCCGGAGGGCTTTTTATTCTATAGGAAATTCAGAGGAATTTCCTATAGAATAAAAAAGGCTCCGTCCCAGAACGGGACGAAGCCGGATCTTCGCTGAACCACCCATCACTGCATACTAGTTATATGAGTTCCCGATAACGTAGGAAATACGGCCCGACCTACGGCAATTGCTCTCAGTCTGCAACTCCGGAGTGATTTTGGATACTGCCCTACTTGCGCCGTTCTCCCACCGTCCACGGCTCGCTGTGGCTTTTAAGCAGCTCTACTCTCTCCTTCACAGTTTTTCCTCTAACTCCTATATTATATGAGAGGCACTGGAAAAAGTCAAGAAAAACCCTCTTTTTTCCAGGCGGTCAGTTCTTCCCCCTCTGTCCGCTTTTTCCTTTTTAGGGCATATTTTGCCCGCTATACTGGCCATACATGAATTTTTTCTCCCAGGGCACACTAAAAAAGTCCCTTATTTCTATACGCATTGATTCCCGCAAAGGGGCAATATTTATGGTTCCAGGAGGTTTCTCATGCTTTTATCCCTGCTTTCTTACGGCGTTATCCCGCTGTATACGCTGCTTTTTGTCCGCGGAACCGACTGGTTCTCTACTAATTTTTCTGTAATCGGCGCTCTGAAAGAAAAAGAGAATGCTTTTGCTCTCTGGGGCATCCTGGTAAGCTGCACTCTGTACAGAATGCTGTTTCCTCTTATACAGTCCGCTCCTTTTACCTCCCGCAGTTCCTTCTGCCTTTCCCGGCCTGTTTTCCGGAAACTTTGCTATTTCCTTTTAAATCTCTCCCTTCTTTTTCTGACTGCAGCCGTGATCCTTCCCTACCTTCCCGACCGTTTTCCTCTCCAGGCCAGTCTTCACATTTTCTGCGCTTTTTTCTCCGCCGTCTTCCTTTTTCTCTGTCTTCTCCTGTTAATTTATACCTTTTACCGCAGCCGGCCCTCCCGGTTCACCCCCTACCTTTTCACCATCTGGGGGAGCTGTGTCGCTGCCGCAGCCCTTTTATGGATGGCAGGCATTGTCAATGCCGTCTTGGAAACCTTTGTCACCATAACGGCCTGCGTCTTGACCCGAAAGCTTTATAAGGCCGTGTTAAAACGGTAACCCCACAGGCAGGCGCATCCGGAATCGTGCAATGCAGGCCTTTGACTTTGTTATGTTTTTGTCAATCATCTTGCCAGTTTTCTTATCTTTATGGTATACTTAGTGAAATATTGGCAACGGTTCCTGCATGGCGGAACTGTTATATATCGGGGCAACGGGATTTGCCCCTTAGCATGGGAGCACGACTATTTTACATTTCGGCTTTAGGAGCCGTATCCGGGAGGAAATTTTATGAATCAACAAAATCTTACGCTGTTGACCGATTTTTACGAACTGACTATGATGCAGGGCTATTTCAAGGATGAAAATGCCAACGAAACCGTGGTTTTTGATATGTTTTACCGTACAAACCCCTGCGGCAACGGTTTCGCCATCTGTGCAGGTCTTGACCAGGTCATTGACTATATTAAAAATCTCCATTTTTCTCAGGAGGACATCGATTATCTGGCCAGTACCGGTATGTTTGAACCCGATTTTCTGGACTATCTCCACCATTTCCGCTTTTCCGGAGATATTTATGCCATTCCTGAAGGCACTGTGGTTTTTCCCAGAGAACCGCTGGTAAAGGTGATTGCTCCCATTATGGAAGCCCAGTTAATTGAAACGGCTCTTTTAAATATCATCAACCATCAAAGCCTCATTGCTACCAAAACCTGCCGCATCGTCCACGCGGCTCAGGGGGATGGGGTTATGGAATTTGGCCTTCGACGCGCCCAGGGACCTGACGCCGGAGTTTACGGCGCCAGAGCCGCCATGATTGCCGGCTGCATCGGTACGTCCAATGTCCTTTGCGGGAAAATGTTTAACGTCCCCATTAAAGGAACCCACGCCCACAGTTGGATTATGAGCTTTCCTGACGAGCTGACGGCTTTCCGGGCCTACGCCAAACTTTATCCCTCTGCCTGCATCCTTCTGGTAGATACCTACGACACTTTAAATTCCGGCGTTCCCAATGCCATTAAAGTTTTTAAAGAAATGAGAGAGGCCGGCATTCCTCTTACCTTCTACGGAATCCGTCTGGACAGCGGCGACCTGGCCTATCTGTCCAAGCGGGCAAAAGCCATGTTGGATGAAGCCGGATTTTCCGACGCCGTCATTTCCGCTTCCAATGATCTGGACGAGGAATTAATCAACAGCCTAAAGCTTCAGGGAGCCACTATTAATTCCTGGGGCGTAGGCACCAACCTTATTACCTCCAAGGACTGCCCGTCCTTCGGCGGAGTTTACAAACTGGCAGCTATTCGGGGTAAAACCACAGGAAAATTTATTCCTAAAATCAAACTGTCTGAAAACGCGGAGAAAATTACCAATCCCGGAAATAAAACCATTAAACGAATTTATAATAGAGAAAACGGCAAAATTATCGCCGACCTTATCTGCCTGGTAGAAGAAGAATTTGAGTCCTCCAATTCTCTGCTGCTTTTTGATCCGGTTCAGACATGGAAGAAGACCCATTTAGCTCCTCACAGCTATACTCTGCGGGATTTGATGGTTCCTGTCTTCCTCCGCGGAAAATGCGTTTATACTTCCCCGGCTGTTATGGACATTCGGGATTACTGCCAGCGGGAGCTGGATACCCTTTGGGACGAATCCCGCCGTCTGGTAAACCCACACCGAGTCCATGTGGATTTATCCAATGAGCTGTGGCACATTAAAAACCAGCTTTTAGAAAGCTACCATTTCAATTAAGGGACGATTTCTGGAAAAATATCGGATATTTTCTGCGAAAAATTAACCTCAGTTATATTTTTTGCAGATAACATCCGGTATAATGGAAGAAAAGTATGGAATCTTTACAGATTGAACATCGAAGGAGGTTTTTTTATGAGCATGGGAAAAGCAACGAAGATTTATGCCAGAGGAAACCATGATCTGGCACTGAAGGTAACCAAGGGGCATTTCTCTTCTGATCGTTTCCACATTAATTATTATATTGACATGACAGATTTAAAGATGCGCCAGTGCAACGCCGAGGCAGTAGCAAAGGCTATTGTTCAGAAATACGTAAACCGCGTAAGCTTTTCTAATAATATGGGCGGTATGGCTTCCGAATATTACAACCAGCTTTCCGAGGCTTATGCCGTAAAAGCTCCTATTGATACCATTATCTGCATGGACGGCTGTGAAGCAATCGGCGCTTACATTGCAAGAGAGCTTTCCAGTGTAGGCTTCGCTACTACTAATACCCATAAGACAACTTATATTCTGACCCCCGAATTTGATTCTGCAGGCCAGATGGTAGTTCGCGACAATATTAAGCCGATGTTAAAGGGCAAACACGTTCTGGTGGTTTTAGCAACCGCTATGTCCGGCCACACTATTGCAAAGAGCCTTCGCTGCATTTCTTCCTACGGCGGAATCGTAGAAGGTATCTCTGTTATTTTTGCCGCTATTAATGAAATCGATGGCCACCCTGTTAATTCCGTATTTGACGCTTCCGATCTTCCGGAATTTAAGCTGTCTGAACCGGACTGCTGCCCGGACTGCAAGGCAGGCGTAAAGCTGGACGCTATTGTAAACAGCTACGGATATACTGTTCTGGATTAATTTTCAGGTCTTGTTTAAAAATCCCTGTAAGAATAGAAGAAATCCTTTGGATCCTTGATTCTTACAGGGATTCTTTTGTGTGATTCTGACTCATCTATTGCCGCAGCCAAACTTATCTGTCTATTGGTATCCAAGATTAGGCAGAACATTTTTGGGATCGTCTAAAATAACCAAATCCGCTTTTTCATCGGAATGGCTGCTCTCTTTGTGGATTACAGCCAGATACCTGCCGCTGAAATACCTAATATAGTTTGCAAATACTTCTGAATCCAGATTGGTTCCCAGAAGCAGCAGCATATCCGCTTTTTCAATCTCTTCTGTTGTCCGGGTCATTTTCTGGCTGTCCATCATTTCTCCAAAAAGAGAGACAAGCGGGCGGATCACATGGCCGCAGTCCTCGCACAAAGGCACTGTCGTTTTGCTGTTTTTTATGTACTCAATAGGATACATTTTCTTACAGTGGGGACACTGGTTCTGATAAATGCTTCCGTGAAGGTTAATCACGTTGACGCAGCCCCCTCTTTGAGACAATTCGTAAATATTTCCTGTTATAATACACTGGATCTTCCCGGCCCGTTCTATGGCTGCCAGAGCGGATGATGATGCCGCCGGCTCCAAGTCAACCAGCATCTCCTTCCTGTAAAATTCGTAGAATTGGCGGGTTCTGGTGTTATAGTAAGCGCTGGTAAAAATCTCCTCCGGAGACGCCTTATACTTCTCCTCAATTTCATAGGCTTTCTCTGGCGTCTTAATCCCCAGATACCCACTTTCCGCCATCATACCGGAACCGCAGATCGCTACGGTGTACCGGCTGCTTTCCAACATTTCTTTCAGTTTCTCCACTCTGAAATCAGCCATAGCATAACCTCCCTGAATATTTACTTCCGTGCTCATATTATACCACTTCCGCCGGCTTCTCTTCAAGGAATTTACAGGGAATTGGAAGCGGCTTTTTCTGCGGCGGCGCGTTACGTAATTGTTGATAATATAATGCACTTATTATATTATTAAAATAAACTAAAATTATTAAGGCGGTGGGGTGAATGGAAGAATTGAAAACAACAGAAGCACAGAGAAAAGCAGTTAGAGAATACGAAAAAAGAAATGATAGAATAAATGTAATTTTTCCGGCGGGGACACGGAAAAAAATGAAGGAGCTGGGAATAGAAAAACCAAACACATTTATTAAGGAAGTTGTTGCAGCCGAATTAGAAAGGATGGAAAAATATAAAAGTAATGCACTTATAATATAATGGAGACAGTTAAAGAAAGGAGCTGTCAAAATGGGAAAACAAGATAAAATATTGCAAGATGTGAACATGGAAAAAGCAAGATATGAGGTTATTATCTGGTGGAGCAAAGAAGACGGTTGTTATTTAGCGGAAGCTCCAGAGCTTCCAGGGTGTATGGCTGACGGTGAAAGCTTAACCGAAGTAGCACAGGCCATCGAAGAATCTATAAAACTATGGATTGATGTAAACAGAGAACGAGGAATAGAGATTCCAGAGCCTAAAGGACGGCTAATGTATGCCTAACGGCGGAATTGCTCGGAGTAGTGGGAGCAACTCCAGGGGAGAAAGCATAAAACGAGCTAGGCGGTGATTTAACCGCCCTTTTTTGTTATGTAAAGCATGGAAATTATTGTTTTTAATGGTAATAGAGGAAATGGGATAGCGGACGGCCAAGCACTTTTGATGATTGGCCGTCCGCTGTTTTAAATGATCCCCTTCTCTTATTGGGAAACCGAATCCATGCTTCCGGACCGGAAGCCTTCTAAGTCCAGGGTAATGTACCGGAAACCCAGCTTTTTTAAAAAAGCGGTGATTTCCTCCCGGATTTCAATGGCTTTTTTCAAAGCGCCGCCATCCAGCTCAATTCTGGCGGTATCGCCGTGAACCCGGAGACGGATATTTCCGCCTATTTTTTCTTTCAGCCACTCTTCCCCTTCTTCAATCCGTTCCAACACCTGGCGTTCCAGTTTTGCCCCATAAGGAAGGCGGGTTGCCATGCAGGGGGTGGAAGGACGGGAGGCCACGGAAATCCCCCAGCCGCCAGCCAATGCTTTTACCTCTGCCTTCGTAATGTGAAGGTTCGCCAGGGGGCTTAAAATTCCCAGTTCTTTCAGGGCACGGATTCCGGGGCGGTATACGTGGAGATCGTCTTCATTGGTTCCGTCCAGAATCAGATTTATGCCTTTTTCCTCTGCAAACTCCGTCAGTTTTGTAAAGAGAAGGCGTTTGCAGCGGTAGCACCGATCCTGTGGATTATTTTCAATACCGGCCTCTTCTAGCTCGTCCACTTCTATTACCACATGGACGGCTCCCATTTCCCTGGCTACTCTTTTTGCGATTTCCAAATCACAGGCTGCATGAAGGCTGGTGTGGAAGGTTACGGCATATACGGTTTTCCCCGTTTTGGCTGCCTCCCGGCAGGCCAGATAAAGGAGAAGGCTCGAATCCACTCCTCCGGAAAAAGCCACTGCCAGATCCTGGGCGGCATATTCTTCCATGGCTTTTTCCAGAGATTTCCGGGCAAGCTCCAGCTTGTCCGGCTCCTCCGGTTCTTCACTCAACGGCTCTCCTGCAGCCGCCTCTTTGATCTCGTGGTACGCCTCCGGAAAAGGAAGGCTATTGTCCTGGGAAATCTTTTTCACGCTTTCGTATTCCGGATAAGCCACTGTGCAGCCGTTTTTTTTGCACAGTTTTACCTGTGCTTCTCCCAGTTCCGTTTTAACGGTCTGGATTTCTCGTTCCAGCACGGTTCTCTCCATGGCCGTCCGCCGAATCCCGATGGTGGTGGTGTGAGTAAAGATAATGGTTTCTAAGGCCTTCACCCGTTCCGGAATACACAGGGCCGACAGCAGATAGGCCGGACGGTTTTTTTTCATAAACACCGGAGTAAACCACACGTCGGCGGCTCCCGCTTTAAAAAGCTCCTCCATAACAAAGCCCAGGGCTTCCCCGCTGCAGTCGTCGATATTGGTTTCCAGGCGGATCATTCTATCCGTCTCATTCTCAGGCTTCTTCTCATTCTCAGATTTTTCCTCTTCTTCCGGAATGATTACCATGGCCCGGAGAATATTGGCATTTTTAAAGTCCTTATTTCCGGCCCCGATTCCAATCTTTTCAATGCAGTATTTCTCCGGAAGGGCTTCTTTACAGTGCAGGGCAGCGGCAATGGCGGCTCCCGTGGGGGTTACCATCTCCCCGTCGTTGTCCGTAAGTTTAAGCTGCAGCCCATAAGCTGACGCGATGTTTGCCGTAGCCGGAACGGGAACCGGCATGACTCCATGCTGGCAGCGGACATACCCCCGCCCCTCTGCCAGAGGAGAAACAATGACTTTTGTAATCCCCAGATTGTCCAGACAAACGGCCACGCTGACAATATCTACAATAGAGTCAATGGCCCCCACCTCATGGAAATGAACCTCTTCTATGGGAAGTCCATGGGCTTTGGACTCCGCTTCCGCTACGATTTCAAACATCCGCTTTGCCAGAGCTTTCACCCCTTCCGGCCCGTCCAGACGTTCAATAATTTCCGTAATATCCGCCAGATTTCTGTGAATATGGGGGTGATGGTGGTGGTTTTCATGGTGATGCTCTTCGTGATGATGGTCTTCATGGTGGTGGTCGTGGTCATGGTGTCCGTGGCTCTCTCCATCTTGGCCATGGCCTTCGTGACAGTGGCCTTCCTCCTCCAGATGCACATCAAAATCGAAGGCGTCAATGCCGCACTTTTTCTTTCTGCCGAAATGGAGATGGTAGCCCCCCACTCCCAGGCTTTCCAGGGAATGCTCCAGCACGCTGCGGCTGGCGCCTAAATCCAACAGGGCTCCCACTGTCATGTCTCCGCTGATTCCCGAGTAACATTCCAAATATAAAATCCGTTCTTCTCTCATCATTCCTTCACCGCCAATCTGTTAATCTGTGTTGCCAAATACCCTGCCCCGTAGCCGTTGTCGATATTGACAACGGAAATCCCGTTGGCGCAGGAATTGATCATGGTCAAAAGGGCCGACAGGCCGTGGAAGCTGGCTCCATACCCTACGGAAGTGGGAACGGCAATCACCGGTGTTTCCACCAGACCTGCAATCACCGTACCCAAAGCGCCTTCCATTCCTGCCACTGCAATGATGCAGTTGGCCTTTCGTATGCGGTCCCTCTGGGCTAAAAGCCTGTGGATTCCTGCTACTCCCACATCATAAATCCGATCCGCCCTGCAGCCGAAAAATTCCGCTGTCTGGGCTGCTTCTTCGGCTACTGGAATATCCGCCGTGCCGCCGGTACAAACCGCTACCAGGCCTTTCCTCTCCTTTCCCTCTTGTTCCACCTTTAAAATCCGGGAAATGGGGTCGTAGACTACCTGAGGAACCACGGCCTTTACCAGTTCATACTGTTCTCTGCTGGCTCTGGTTCCCAGCACTTCACCGTTTCGCTGGGCGAAGCTTTTATAAATTTCCGCCAGATATTCGTCGGGTTTTCCCTGGCAGAATACCGTTTCCCCAAAACCGGAACGGAGGCTTCTGTGGTGATCCAGCTTGGCGTAGCCTAAGTCCTCATAGGGAAGGTCTTTTAGCAGCGCCTGGGCTTCCTCCACAGTCATTGCGTCGTTTTTTACATCTTCCAGTATCTGTCTTACGTCCATGCGTCTGTTTCCACCTTTCTCGTACATATCCGTTCCAAAAGGGCTTCGGAATGGCTTACTGCCAGCAGGCCGATTCCCCTTCTTTCCGTTTCTTCTAAAATAAACTGCCAAATCTGGCTTTGGGTAATCAAATCCAGCATGGCGGTAATCTCGTCCGCCAGCAGAAACCGGGTATTCTCTCCCAATGCCCTGGCAATGCAGAATCTTTGCAGTTCCCCTCCGGAAAGCTCTCCGGGGTACCGGTTCAGCCAGTCCTTTTCAATTCCCAGCCCCTCCGTAATCCGGGGAGAAATCGGCCCCGCTTCTTCCAGAATCTTTTTCATCTTCCACCGGGGATTGACGGAAAGCTCCGGATGCTGCCAGATAAGCTGTACCGGGCAATATCCCTGGTAAGCTGACAGGGGCTTTCCCTCCAACAGCACCTCTCCCCCGTCAGGCATTTCATACCCCGCCAGGATTTTGCACAGAGTCGTCTTGCCAAAGCCGCTGGGAGCTGCAAATCCCAGACGCTGTCCGCTTTCCAGCTCCATGGAAAAATGATTTAAAATCCACCGGCTTCCCTTCTGATACCGAAAGGAAAGTTCTCTGGCTTCCAGCTTCATGTCGTCCCCTCCATTTCCCCGCCGCTTATTTTCCCAATGCAGCGGACCCAGCCGTCCTCTGTTTTCCGGTATGGGATAGCCTCTCTCTCCTCACAGGCCCTTGTCCTGTTGGGACAGCGGGGGGCAAAGACACAGCCTGTAATCTTGTCTCCGGCATAGGGCTGGGTTCCCGGCAGAGCTTCAAAGCCGTTTTGAGGCATAGCCCGGTACAAAGCGCGGCTGTAGGGGTGGCGCAGCGCCTCTTCTTTCCGGAATCTGGCCGCCGGCATTTCTTCCAGAGTCGTTCCGGCGTAAAATACGGCGATGCGATCCGCAGTTTCCAAAGCCAGCTCCAAATCGTGAGTAATTAACAAGACGCCGGCCCCCTCATCGGCAATCTCCCGGAAATGTCCCATAACCCGTTTGGCCGCTTCCAAATGGAGTCCCGGCGTAGGCTCGTCGGCTATGATCAGTCTGGGATTTTCCATTAAAGCGGAGGCAATCAACACCCTCCTGGTCATTCCCCCGGACAATTCAAAGGGATAGCTTTCCTCCGTCTCCGCTCCCAGGCCGTAGCGGGCCAGCAGCTCTGTGCACCGGCCTTTGGCCTGAGGCCCCTTTCTGCCGTTTCGCACCTGTTTTCCTACCTTCATCAAAGGATCCAGATAAGAAACGCTTTGGGGAACCAGAACGATTTCCCGGCCCCGGACCTGTTCCAGATAATTTCCCTCTAAAGGCTTTCCTCTATAGACAATGGTTCCTCCCGTCCGGGCATTGTAGGGAAGGAGGCCCAAAATCCCATGGGCCAAAAGGCTTTTTCCGGAACCGCTGGAGCCTACTACCGCCGTAATTTCTCCAGCCCGCACAGTGAGTCCCAAATCCTGGATTACCGTCAGATCCCTGCGTTTCAGCCCCCTGGTATACTGGGTAAATGAAATTCCAAAATGCTCTACCTGCAGCAGTAATTCTTTTTCCATTCCGTTTTCCCGCCTTTCTCTGCAATGCTATTCATGGGCGCTTCCAGGATCCAAAAGTCGGCAGACGCTGTCTCCCAAAATCCGAAACAGCAGAACACAGATAATTAAAAGCCCTCCCGGAAACAGTGCCAGCCACCATTTTCCCATAGTCAGGTATCTCATGCTTTCCGAAAGGATGACGCCGATAGCCGGCTGTTCCGGAGAAAGGCCAAATCCCAAAAAGGTAATGCTGGCTTCATGAAGAATGGCGTGAGGAAATAAAAGCACCAGCCCCGTAAAAAACTGGGGAAGCAGATGGGGAATCATATGCTCCGCCGCAATCCGGAATTTCGTCATTCCCAGTTTGGAAGCAATGCGAATGTACTGGCTATTTTTAAGCTGCAGCACCTCTCCCCGCATCAGTCTTGCCAGAGAGGTCCAGTGAGTCAGGGTAATGCCTGCCGCCACTCCCCAGAAGCCTTTTCCGCAGGCGTAGGATATTAGAACCAAAAGCAAAATATGGGGAATCCCCATAATGAGATCAATTAAAAATGTAACAGCGGAATCCGCGGCTTTTCCCATGACCGCCGCGCCGATTCCCAAAAGGCCGGCAAATACGGCGCTGGCCGCCGCCGTCACCACTCCCAGACGGATACTTAAAGAAAGCCCCGTAACGGTACGGACAAACATATCACGGCCCATAAAATCCGTGCCAAAAGGGTATCTCAGGCAAGGGGCCAGATTTTTTCTGGAAAAATCCGTAACCAAAGCTTCCTCCCGCCACAGGTAGCCCAAAACCGTTACTGCCAGGAGAAAGAAAAAGGACGCCGAAAGCCATATTAATGTTCGTTTTCGCTGGTTCATCTCTCCTCCCTCCCTTTTCTGATTCTCGGATCAATCCGCCCATATAAAAAGTCCGCCAGGGCATTGCCGCCGAAAACGATTACCGCGCTGACTACCGTAATCCCCAAAAGCAGCGGAACGTCGCTTCCAAGCCCTGCATCTACCGCTGCCTGCCCCAGCCCCGGATAGGAAAAGACCTGCTCTACCAATACGGAACCTCCGAATATTTCACTGACCGACGCAAACTGCAGAGTCATGGCCGGAAGGGTAATGTTTCTTAGACCATGACGGAACACAATAGACCATTTTCCCTCGCCTCTGGCTCTGGCAAAGAGAACGTAATCGCTTTCCATCACCTCAGCCAGCTTTTCCCTGGTATGAAGGGCAATATTGGAAATTCCCGTAAGGCTCAGGGCAGCGGCAGGCAAAATCCCGTGAAGCAGGCGATCTCCCAGCGTTACTTCCGAAGCCGCCGTGCCGATGGGAACGGCAAAGCCCACTGGCAGCACCTTCAGCCATACGGAAAATACCATTAAGAGAAAGAGAGCCAGGAAAAATGCCGGCGTACTGGCCATAACCAGGCTGTAGCCCGTAACCAGCTTATCCTGCCATTTTCCCCGGTTGGCTCCGGCCCAGACTCCCAGGGCAAATCCCAATACTCCCGACAGAATCCAGGCTGCAGCCATCATCCACAGGGAATTGGCCGTCTTTTCCAAAAGCACCTCCGCCACAGGGCGGCGGTACAGGAGGGATACTCCCATGTCGCCCCGGATAAAGTCCCAGGCCCAATTCACAAAGCGGAGAGTCATGGGGGTATTCATCCCCCAATACTCTCTCAGCTTTTCCACCTGCTCCTGGCTCATAGAACCCAGAGCCGCCTGTCCGATATTGGTTTCCAGGGGATCCAGAGGGGAAACCGCCAGGAGAAAAAAGGCGGCGAAGCTGACTCCAAAAATCAGCAGCAATACCCTGAGGATCCCCAAAATCCCCTTTTCAATCTGTTTCTTTCTCATTCTTACCTGTCCTTTTTACATATCCCCGCGTCTTTTACGGTGTCAAAGCTTACTGCCACGTCCACTGATCCACATTGTTGACAATAGACCAGCCGTGGCCGTGGGGATGGATTTTCTGCTCTGCTACCTGCAGTCCCTCTCTCACCCAATAAAGGTGATCGATATTGGCCAGCCATGTCCAGGGAATATCGCCCTCCTGGGTAATCCCAGTGCTTCCGTCCCACTGGGCCTTTTTCCAAAGCTCGTAGGATTCTTCCAGACTATCTGCCGCCAAAGCCTCGTCCATATATGCGTCCACAGTTTCGCTGGCATAGGGGGAATATCTGGCAAGGCCCGTATCGGCCTGGGTATGGTAAATATTGTACAGTTCCATAGGCGTATGGGCTCCCCAGCCCCACATCAGCGGTTCACTGTAGGCTAAGGTGTAGGCTTCGTCCCAACCCACGCCTCTGGAGGACGCGTTAATTCCCAGTTCCTTTAGCTGATTCACTGTCTCCGCCGCCATAGCCTGACGCACCGAATCTCCTGAAGGATAGGCGATTTCCAGTTCCGCTTTTGCTCCGTCCTTTTCCCGGATCCCGTCTGCTCCCACAAGCCATCCGGCTTCATCTAACAGAGAAGCGGCATTCTGCGGATCGTATTCCACCTGGCTTCCTTCGTAATACCAGGGCATTTTATCGCAAACGCTGTAGGCCGGACTTCCGTAGCCGTCCAGGACGTTTTCAATGATCCGTTCCCGGTCAATTCCAATGTTAATGGCCCGCCGCACCAAAACGTCACAGGTAAAATCATTTCCCATTACCGTTCCGTCTTCCAGGGTTTTGCGTGGAATAGCCGGAAGGTTAAAGCCCCTGTTGTCCACAGTTTCACAGGCAAGGAGGCTGTATCCCGGCGTCTCCCCCTCTGCATAGGAAACTGCGGTGTAAGCCAGGTCCGCCTGTCCCGATAAAACTGCGGCATAGGCGGCGTCTTCGTCCATAAAAAGCACTGTCACCTGCTTCATTTTCGGTTCTTCCCCATAATAATCCGGGTTAGCTTCCAAAATTACCTGCTGGCCTTTGTCCCATTGCTTTAATATGTACCGGCCGGATCCCACAGGATTTTGGCCGTAATCCGGTCCGTAGGCGTGTTCCGGCACAATTCCCACAATGGCCATGGTGTAAGGCCAAATGGAATAGGGCCGGGTCATATGAAATTCCACCGTATCTTCATCTACGGCCACCGCCTCTTCCAGCATGGTAAAGTCGTTGACCGAGCTGGTATCCCGCAGAGTATTGTAAGTAAAAGCTACGTCCTCCGCCGTAAGGGGCTCCCCGTCTGAAAATACCACGTCGTTTCGAATAGAAACCGTCCAGGTCAGGCCGTCCTCACTGCATTTCATATCTGTGGCCAAATCGTAGGCAATATTCAAATCCTCTGTCGTCACCGTCAGGGTACTCTGAATCAGGGGTTCGTGGACGTGCTCCCCGGCTCCCCAGCCATAGGCCGGATCAAAACCGGCTTCCGGTTCTGAATTAGTGGTCATTACCACCACAACGCTGTCCTGCTCTTCGCTCTGGGACGCTGCGGAAGTACTGACGTCTCCCGGTTCCCCACTTTGGCCGCAGCCTGTCAGGAATCCTGCCGCCATTACTGCGGCAAGAATCCAAGAAGCCCCACGTTTCCAAAGATTCCTGTTTAATTTTGATTGTTCTTTCTTCCTCATATTCCTCTCCCAATGTCATGTTAATTGAACAAAGTGTGTGCTCAGCCGGAGGCTTTTGCGGCTACTTAAACCACATACATCTTCTGCACTGCCGCAGTCGATTTGCGTGAGGGCGTTTGTGCAATGGGAAACGCAATTCCCCATTACACAAGAAAATACCAGAAAAGCATCCGTCTTTTCTAAAACGGCTGTACCTTCCTGGTATCATTTATTTTATCAATATTGGTTCTGAGACTTCATAACTGGTTCTTTGACTTGTAATGGCTTCAGCCATTGATTGTTTTTATTTTACGCAAAACTCCAGAAAATGTCAACGCAATTTTACTCAAACGTTTGGTCTGCTCTTTTATACCGTCGCTTCAATCAAAACTTTGTTTCCGACATATCTCTCCACAACGCCGATTTTCTTATCCCGATTAAAATTAAACGTCAGCATATATCCCTTCTTCAATTCATAATAATCAAGGTACTCAGCAATCTGCTGTTCCCCTTCTGTATGATACTTTTGTCCTCGCCAGATCTTTAGTTCCACAATGAACTGTTCACCGTGATAGTCCACAATAATGTCTGTTCGCCGCATATTTCGCGTCCTGGCTTCAATGTAACTATGACCTGTCCCGTTAATAATGGGCTTTAAAAACAGCATGAAATACTTCCGTCCCATCTCTTCCTTAAACGTATCATCCTTGTCCTTGTATAACTCTGTGAAGGCTGCCACAAACCGTTCCAGCACCAGCTTCATATTGAGTTTGCCGCCCTGGATAAACTGGTTTTTATCCAACAGGGCGGAGGCATACACAGCGCTATTGACCTCTTCCTCAGACAAAAGCTGGTTATACAGAACCATCTCAAAAATCCGGTTGGAAACTGTTACAGTATTATTGACGTTTTTCACAAACCCCAACATGGTCGCTATCTCAATGCTGGGATTTCCGGCTGCATAGGACATTGTCTTGCCTTCAAAGAGAATCACCGAAAGCAGTCGTTTCAAATCCGGGTAATCAATCAGTTTCCCTGTCAAAGAATCAAACAGCGAGTTCTTTTCATGCACCAGCATTTTTTCCGCTTCCACATAGCCGGCTTCTGTCCACGCCGTCCGCCTGTCAGGAAAGTCCTTTGTCCCTGCCACCTTTTCGTCTATCAGCTTGCAGAGCCTTGACACCAGAAACGGATAGCCTGCTGTGGAATCATAAATAAGTCCGGCTATTTTTACAGTGTCCATTCCTGTATGAGTGTCCGCCTCATATTCCTCCAACATTCCCGCAATTTCGTCCTTCGAGAAGCTCATGTTGACATTAAACTCCGTGGCTATATTCCACGGGCTGTTGACCTTGTGAGCCTCTTCTGGCCGGATTTTACGTTTGATGTTCTTTACATCATACACGCCTGCAAGAATGACGGATTGGAAGGTAGGCCTATTCAACCTGTCAAGATAATCGGAGCGGAGTTGTGACAAAAAATCCAGAAAAACCTGATTGTTTGTAGCACTATCTACCTCATCAATGATTAAAACAATTGGCTTTTTTGCAGTTTTACACAATTGGCTCAACAAATCAAATAATTTGCGAAGCGAAAAGCGGCTATCATGTTGAGCGGACATACTTAACTGATTCAGAATATCCTCGTCCAAGCCTGTATTGTCACTTTTCCCGCTCCTAACCGTATTTACAAGATAATCGGCAAATGCACTGGAGAAAATCATTGCAGATTCAAATTCTTCATTCCCGATTTTCTGAAAATCCAATGAAATGACGATATAATCATTTTTCAAAAATTCAGCAAGCGCTTTAATGGTTGTCGTCTTTCCGTACTGCCGTGCCCTGTTAATGGTAAAATAAGCCCCTGCATCTATGAGTTTTCTGATTTCCTCTAACTTTCTGGTGATGTCTACCATATAATGCAGCTTCGGGTTGCAGGAACCCGTCACGTTGAAAACACGTGCCATTCCACGCGCCTCCTTTCTAATGTCTTACACGCTTCATCTTGCACATCATTTGAAAAAGCGCATAATACACCTATTATGATTCCATCTTACCATGGCAGCTTTCAGAAGTCAACGATTTTGCATTTATTTTTCAGATAATTTTGTGTGTTTTCATGAATTGTCAATCAATTTTTGCAGCCCGCCATATGGTTTTCTCCTTCATAGGTTTGTCCCGGAAATCTTCGGTTCCGGAAACAATTCTATTACCATAATCTGAGGTTTATTGTTGAAACGGATATTAATGGAATGGGTTCCCAGTCCTCTGCTGACGGCCAGATATTTTCCCTTTTTTTCAAAGGTTCCGGCGCACCAGGGGAGGAAAAACTGGTACTGCGGCGTCATTACCCCGCCCAGGCCCGGAATCCGTATGGTTCCGCCGTGAAAGTGGCCTGACAGCGTCAAATCCGCCCCCCACCGGGCGGCGTCTTCAAAATACATGGGGGAGTGGAGCAAAAGGATCTGAAACCGTTCTTTCGATGCCTCACCCAGACGGCTCTCTAAATACCCCTTTTCCAGAGAACCGGCATTGTGAAAAAATCGTTTTTTATAATACTTTTCCTGCAGATCCGCCCCGCTGACCACAATATCCTCACCCAAAGGCGCACTGCCGTTGGCCAGATAAAAAACTCCCATTTCTTCCAGGGCTTTCCGGTAGCGGCGGTACTGATCCCCATAAACCTCTGTTTCCTGCTCCATGCGGTTTTCATGGTTTCCATTTCCGCAGTACACAGGATACTTTTCTGCAAGACGGCTGATAAGCTTTACAGGAACCTCAATTCCCGGCTTTCCCTTGCACACCATCATATCTCCGCCAATTAAAATGGCGTCCGGTCCGGCCTCTTCAATGGCTTTTAAAAGCCTTTCATTGTCTTTCCCAAACTCCTTATCGTGGAGATCCGAAAGAAAAACCAGCCGCCTCCGCCCCTTGATTTTGGGAGAACGGAAAGCCGCTACCTCCGTAACCAGACACTCTTTTTCGTATTCTGAACGTACGAAACAGCCGGCGCCGATGCCGGCTGCTGCCATACCGCCTAAAATCATTGTTTGAAATCTCATATAGCCTCTTTTCTGGGATAAAACCATGGGACTGCGGGGAATCTCCCCGTTTTCAGCGTTAGTGTACCATTAAGATTGCCTGCCTCTCATTGGCAATTTAGGCATGATGCGCTACTCCCTTGGTTAAGTCCAATGCAATATCTTATTCCGAAGCTGTCTTGCCTCAAAAGCAGAGTATTTCTTTTCATTTTCAAAACTTTTCTTAAAAAAGTAATCATGCTTATCAAGTAAAAGCTGTGATATTTCATCAAAATCCGGTATCGGTTCTCTTTTCAAAGTTTCCGGAGCTATACCATACTTTCTGCATATTTCTAATTGATACAGAAAATTTAAAAAAGATCCTCTTGATGTAAGTTCATTAAAATATTGTTTTATCTGCGTATCTGTTTTATGGCAGTCCTTATCCAGTCCCTTAGCCTGATAATATAAATATTTCCAATGCATTTGGTTTTGAACCAATACTGCCTGAAACAGAAACGGTAAAGTTAATACCTCGTATATCAGTCTTGCTTTTTCTTTTGGAGATTTTTGACTTCCATAAACTTTCTCCACAATGTCCATAGTTTCCATTGCTGAAAAGTAATCGCAGTATACTTCCTCACTTCCTGTCAATTCTCTACTGCTAAGTACAATTTTTGTTCTTTTTACTGCCGCCCTCATAGTTTTATCGTCCGGCTCAATTAATGTTATTTTCTTTAATAACGCCATGAGTCCTCTATACCCATTATCACTGGGAGATAATTCATTCAGCCTTTCATGGCCCATCTCGTGTAATATAGCAGCCATCAAAGAGAAGTATATAACCTCATCAATCATGCTGACGCTGCTTTCTGCCGTTACCAGCATATCATATTTTTTAAAAGGAGCGCCGAGCCGTTCATATTCCTGGGCAAAACTCAAGGCCAATGGAGGAATGTCGTCCTGAAGGCTTGCCTGGGTCAGAATAATCAGATTATAAATCATATAATGCACAAAATCCATGTTGCATCCAAAAGGAAACCTGCCAGCACAAAAATAATATGCTGTCAAATAATGTTCAAACAAATTCCAGAAATGATAGTCAAGAATAAAATACGTTTCATCATTTAGCTTGACGCGTTTCATAAACATTCTGGTACTGTAAATCTCAATAAAATTAATCCCATATTTCTCATGGATAAAATCCATGAAAATATGAAAGTCTTTTTCATATTTTACATACTTGGGGGCATGGAGGAGATTATGCCTGTTTATATAACTGTAAATGTCCATACAAATCCTTTATTCATCTGCGGATTTCTCTGAGCTGTTGTTTTGACTGCTGCTATGTTCTTTGTCCTGTTCTCTGTCCCTGTTCTTGTCTTCCAATAATTCCTCTAGTACAGTATGGACATGTGAAAATGAACCCTTAATTTTAATTCCTTCATACTCAATTTCAATTTTCTCTTTTTCAAACAGACCCTCTAAAACTGTTTTCGCATTTTCCGATTTTGCAAAAAAAGCCACAGCACTAACCACAATCGCTAAAAATCCACACCCTGTACAGTGATCCTCTTTAACGGTATCGTAATCTTCAAAAATACCTTCTAATGCAGACACAGTTTCATTATCATTACTGTCTGCAATAATCCATATCTGTTCGTTATTGACATGATTCATATCCCCTATCCTCCTTATCTTCTATGAGTACACAAATCAATACGTTTAGTATACCATGTCCGCTGCGCGGCCATGGCTGCCTCCGGCGGAATTTAGCACCCGGATTTCTGCGGTGAACGCAGAAACCGGTATGTGCAGTATAATAGCCGCCTTACGGCTATTATACCATGTCCGCTGCGCGGCCATGGCTGCCTCCGGCGGAATTTAGCACCCGGATTTCTGCGGTAAACGCAGAAACCGGTATGTGCAGTATAATAGCCGCCTTACGGCTATTATACCATCTCCCTCTGCACGATACAACCCGTGCCCTGCCATCGAGAGATACTAAAAAGAGCCAGTCCGTAATCGGCTGACTCCTTTAACTCTATTTGCAATATTCTCTCTTTAATCCCACTCCACGCTGGCTATTCTCGGCTCAAAACAGCAGGTCGGACGCACACATACAATTCTCACTCCGCTTGCCCGCTGAGGACCGACCTTCATAAATGTTGCAAGAACACTGGTTCTGCCGTGAAGGCCCAACGGACCGATATTGGCGGCATTGACGCGTCTAGTGATCTCCTTTTCCATTTCGTCTTGACTGCCGTATTTGCCCTCTGTCTGAGCCAGAAGCATCATAGAGGCGGCTTCAAAATGGCTTCTTCCAATTCCCACGGCCAAGGTACAGGGGGAACATCCCAATTGGGCTACGCCTTCCGTCGCCCAGGACACAATTTCATCCAGTACAGTCTGAGTATTGTGCTTATGGAACACACGGAAGGTCTTAGCCCGGATAGCCGGCCCCCCGCCAAACATCAGCACATGAAGCCTCACTACATTATCCTGGCAGCGCCGAATCAAAATGGGAGCAGGTTCCACTCCAGCGCTATCAGGATTCAACCCGCCGGACTGATCGATTCTTTGACTGTCGTTTCCCATAATTCCCATCGGGCGACCGGGAAGTTTTCGCAGGCCTTCTCTGACTCCCTCTTTTATGGCATCCAGCATTCGTCCCGTTACTGCCATATCCGGGCCGACTTCCAAAACCAAGTGGGGAATCCCTGTATCGTCGCAAAGTGGGCTGTGATTTTTCTCCGCCGCCTCCGCATTTTCAAGGATCGTTTCTAAGACCCACCTGGCCCTCTCACTGTCTTCCTCTGCAATTGCTTTTTTGTAAGCTTCCTTCTTGTCCTTTCGGAACGTGGAACCTGCTTCCACCAGCGTATCCCGGACAATAGCTGTAATCTCCTGGTAACTTTTATTCATAAATGCTCCTCCCATGAACTGCAGCAATAATAGCCGGGTATCTGACGACCTTCAGTTGATACAACGCTTCCATACCGAGTTCAGGAAAAGCCGCCAGTTTCTGTTCCACAGTCTTATCGCCCAGTAATGCCGTCACCGGCGGAATCACTGCATAGACAGCATCATACTCCTTCAGAGCCTCTACGGTTTCTTTATGGATTGCCCCTTTTCCTAAATGCAGCCTGACGCCTGCTTTGCTGAGAGGCTTTATGCTGCTCTCGATTTCTAGCTTATTACTGGACGTAGGCCCTACTCCAGCAGGACTTACGGCTGTGTGAAAAATGACATTTCCTTCCAAAGAAATGCCAAGCTCGGATGATTTTCCTTCTTCGGCCATTTTCACCAGCTTCGGAAGCACTGCGTCGCGGCCGCAGAGAATGTATCCTGTGAGAGTTATTGTATCTCCCACCTGCAGACCCGATACCGCCTCTTTTGTAATAGGCGTTGTTATTTCCATATTCATTATGCTATCCTCCGGTCTTCTGCCTGTGTTTTCTATTCATTTACAGCAAACAGTTTGACGTAAGCTCCTTCATTTTCAATAACGCCAAAGGCCCGGGCTCTGTTGTATATCTTTTTCGCCCAGTTGGTATGGGGCTTGATCTCGTTCATTTTATTTCCTCCGGAACCTTTTACCACGCCGCCGCCTGTTCCAAGAACCTGGCAGGCGTCGTCATACTCTTCCTTTGTAACCGCCATCAGCGCGTTTACAAACTTTACATGGGTGGGATGAATGACGGTGCGGCCCACAAATCCATTGGCTTTATCCAGGATCACCTCCCGAAGCAGGCCGTCAATTTCGTTATTGACAATAGGAAGCCGTTTCATCAGATAATCCTCTATACCATGGTGGGGGAGTTCCTCAAACATTAATTCCTTCGGTGCACGGAAGTACTCCCACACTGGCCCTGAAATTACGTAATCGTTATTGCGTCCGCAGACATTGATAATATCTGAAAGGCATTCCCGCACGGTCATAATATCATAAATGGAATAATCGACGCCGCGGCGCACTCCAAATACCGAACTGAAATCCGTACCTCCCACGCGAACCTGAAGTACCAGGTCGTGGTACTTGTCCAGAATCTTTTTAATTCCCGTCAGTTCTGCCATTCGGGTTTCTTTGTAGGCAACCTCCGCATCTTCAATAATCGGCATACCATAAAGGATTTCACCAAAGCGGTTATTTAGATCCTGAAGATAGGCATAGTATTCATAACCGTTTTCAGCATTGAATTTCGGAAAATTAATGCCGCACAGAGATCGAACCTCCTGTTTTGTCAGCTTATCGCCAAAAGCCTTAAACTGAGCAAGGCTGCGAATGCGGACAAAAATCAGCGGAACTTGATCCTCTTCCAGCCTGCCATTATCCACAGCTTCGGTCACTGCTGCCAGCAAATGGTGGACGTTTTCCATAGCCTCGGGAACCTTTTCTTCCGGGCAGGCGTCTTCAAAACACAGAACAATGGTTGTCAGACCGGGCATAGCATGATTCAATATTTTAGGAGTAAAATCCTTAAACCCAGGCATATACATAGCTGCGCCAAGGCAGTACTGAAGGAGCTCACGGTCTGTATATTTATTGAAATGTTCCGGCTCCACAACAAACTGAAAGTCCGGATTGTACATATGGTGTCTCATGATTTTTCCCTTCCCTTTTCGTTCCGGCGCAGAAGTTTGCCGGAAGTTTCGTATTTTTAAAGCAGGCTTCCTCTGGGAGACCAAACGGCTTCCGGATAATATTCATCAATCATCCGTTTTACAAGACTGCACTGCTTTGCCCGCTTCCGGGCGTCGTCTTCCGTGCTGTCCCAGCTATGGGTCGCAGCCACGGAACCGCCGGTTTTCAGATAAATAGGCGCGGCAATCCGTATCATTTCCGGCACTTCGTAATGACGGATAAAGCCGCCGGTGGATTTCGGGTTTTCGGTATGGATGTCAATCGGACAGTCTATAGCCTGACGCATAGCCCCCAGCATCTGAAGCTGAATGTCCCGGACGGGATTAATAGAATCCGCTCCAATATTCTCCAGCAGTTTTGCGGAGCAGGGATTTCCGTGACCAGCATGGGCTGATACCTTAAAATGACAGTCCTCAGGAATTTCACCTGCCTTGCGCATTTCATTTAATACCCACAGGCAGCCTTCGTCATATACCAGGAAACCGCGACAACCAATTCTTGCAGCCCGCTTTACCTCCTCAATGGCCCGGACAATCTGCTCCTGCCCCCTCAGCCGGTATCCCATACGGACGCCTTCCTCGGTATGAACAGAGGCCGATGTGTCCGTAGTCGCCCTGGGACCGATAGCAAGTATTAAATCCGTCTTCCACTTATGGGCCAAATCCACCATTTTTCCAATTTCCGCATCTGTCAGGCGCATAATGCCCTGAGTCTGTGTAACCCGATGCAGATACAGTCCGTAGCTGTCCATAGCTTCCAGCAAAGCTTCCATCACTTTTGGCCCCTGAATGCCGGGAACTTCAAAACGGTACTGTCCACCGTCGGCAAACCGTTTTTCAGAAGAAGGCAGCTCGTACGCATCCCCTCCCGGAAGGCCGATTGACCTGAGAAATTCTCTCGTTTTTTCCATACTGTTCATGGCTTTATTCCTTTCTCCCCGTTAAAATGATTCAAACTATCTATAAAAGTATCTATCGCTTCTCTGTGATCAAAAACAATGGGCGGCAGTTTGCGGGTAAGTCCTTTGTGGATCCGGCAGTCGATAAAAGAAGCCCTTCCGCATCCTTTTAAAGCTTTGACCGCCTCTGCCAGCTCCTTCGCCGTGGTTACAGGATGTCCTATTGTCCTGTAGCCGCAGGCTTCCGCAATTTGTGTGAAATCCACTTTATGGCCGGCAGAAGGCTGGCCTCCTACAGACTCATGAGCTCCGTTGTTTAAAACAACGTGCATATAATTAGGGGCTTCCAGTTTGCTAACCATTGTCATGGCGCCCATGTGCATCATGCAGGCGCTGTCACCGTCCAGAACAACTACTTTCCTATCGGGTCTTTCCAGTGCAATTCCCAGAGCTACAGAGCTTGCATGGCCCATAGCGCCTACGTTCAGAAAATCATGGGCCTTCGTCTCTCCCCTTTTTTCCCTCAGAAAAAACAGCTCCCTTGTCGCCCTTCCCGTCGTAGCGCAGAAGACAGCGTCTTCCGGCATCTCTTCCAAAATTACCTCCATTGCTTCTTCCCGGCTCATAGGATAGGTATTGTCCAGATTGTTGTTTTTTTTCTCCGCCGCCATAACTCCCTTCGGAGCAATAAAAGCGTAGGGCCGGCGGGTTTCCCTGCAGTATTTTGCCGCCTTTTCCACGGTTTTGGCAAACATTTCGTCATCATCCTCAAGGATTACGTAAGGAATCCCCATCAGTTTCAGCAATCCGGGCGTAATCTCTCCCTGCAGTTTATGCTGCGGGTGGTTCGGCTCTGTGTCAGCCTGACCGCGCCAGCCTATGAGAAGCAGCATGGGAACTCCATAGACATTCTGATCCACAAGGCTTGCCAGCGGATTCACCGCATTTCCCATTCCGCTGTTTTGCATATAGACAAGGGAGAGTTCTTTGCTTGCGAAATAATGGCCAGCCGCTATGCCGACCGCATTTCCTTCATTGGCCGCGATAATATTGCGGCTGCCGCAGTTTTCCAAAGCGTAATTGCAGAAGCCGTTTAAATAAGAATCCGGCACTCCAGTAAAAAAAGTGACTCCCCATCGGGCCAGTTCTTCAAACACTCTTTTTTGATCTAACATTTCTTTTCACCCCCTACGGAGCCTTTCCCCTGATACAATGTAAAGTATTGAGGGCTGTCGCCTTTACAGATCTCCCATGCTTTCTCAAAAGCTTCTGTTATCGTTTCCGGAAGGGGTCCCGCCTTTACAGCTTCCATATTCTGTTTTAAATGTTCTGTTTTCGATGCTCCTATGATAATGGCATCCCCACGGCCTGCATCAAGCATAGAGTGATACGCCAACCAGCGGTAGACTGCTTCAATTATGGCAATTCCCTCTTTTTCGCAGGCGGTTTTTATGATTTTCACAGCGTTAAAATAGCTTTCTTTCCAATAGCGTTTCTGGTAATTAGGACGGTGGGTAAAACGACCGTCAGCAGGAGTATCCTGGTAGGCTTCATAACGTCCCGTCAGCAGGCCTCCGGCCAATGGATTATAGGCATAAAACCGCAGGCCGAAGTGGTCAAGGCAGGCCTTTAGTTCTACCTCCGCTTTCCTGGTCAGAGGATTATAAATTCCTTCAAAAACAGTTGGAAGAACCCAGCCGTTTTTATCACATTTGTGCCATACGTCCGATACCATCCATGCCGGAAAATTGGACAGTCCGAGTTCTCTGAATTTCCCTTCCTTATGGAGATTGCTGCAGGCTTCTAAGACGGATTCCACCGGCGTCGCAGGATCAGGAAAGTGCAGGTAAAAGGTATCTACTGAGGAAAGACCTAATCTCTCCAAAGATTCCTTTAGTTGCAAATAAGCAGCTTCACCGTCCAATTTTCCGCTAATCCGCGGATTTACCTTTGTAGAAATTCTGAAAGGGCGGTTCAGCTTTGGCAAAACCTCTCCCAGAAGCCTTTCGCAACTTCCCTCATTATAAACGTAAGCCGTGTCCAGCTCCTCATATCCCTCGTCCAAAAAGGTTTCTACAAACGCTTTTACATCAGGGTCAAACACAGACTCGCCAAATGTCATTGTCCCCAGCACTAACTTCATACTGCCCCTCCTTATATCATTTCCATAACCTTTCGAATCTTTGTATCTGATTTATGAATCAGCCGGTACGCTTCTTGTCCATAGCTCTGATGGCCGTATTCCATAAGGGCGTCGTACCGTTCCTGAAATTCCTTTTCATCCAATGGATTTTCCGGCTCCCCTTTGGGAAAATCTACGCGCTCGGTGAAAACAGTGCCGTCTAATCTTGTCACCGTAACAACCGCGCCCTGAATTTCCGGAAAACGGGCGCTAAGCTCCTCATCTGCTTCCACATGGATTTTCTTTGTAAGTGTCAAAATCCTTTCATCCCGGAGCTTTTCCTCACTAAACTCCTGCAGCCCCGCTTTTCCGCAGATAAAACCTGCCGCAGCAGCATAAGGAATGCTCATTTTGGCCGAATAGCAGCCAGGAATGTCTGTGTGATCGTGCCCCTCTACGGCAAGAGAATAGGTTTTGATCTCAATGTTCTTCACGTCCTCCGCCTTTACCTGTTTTCCCAGCCGGACAGCCGCCTCTACGGAAGGGTGAGTGTAACGGCAACTGGCATAAGGTTTCGTATAGGTTTTCATAATGGCATAGGTTCCATTTAAAAGCGCCGGTTTTAAGTCAACCCTGTCCCTGCCTGTCATCATCTTGAGAAATCCCCTGCCTCCTAGTGGGTCGTGATGGCCTTTAAATCCGGCTTTTGCAAGCTGGATACTAGTCAGGGCAAGGAGCGCCGTCTTTGCAACGTTATAAGGCTTTAGCTCCGACTCATCATCCAAAACCTTTAACATACCGCTTGCAGACACACACGCCGCCCCAAATGCCTGAAACCGTTCTTCTTCTGTAAAATTCAGCATATATCCTGCAGCCATGGCTGCGCCCAACACACCACAGGTCCCTGTGGCGTGATAACCCATTGCCTTATGTCCCGGCTGAATGGAAACCGCCATAGTATAGGAGATTTCATAACCTATTACGGCTGCCCTTAATACGTCGTCTACGCTCAAATCGTACCGTTCTGCCAACGGAAGCAGCAGCGAAAAAATCGGAGAACCAAGATGAATAATGCCGGAATTAGTTCCGTCGTCAAAGTCCAGGGCGTGGCCGTTAAGGCCGTTAAGAAATACCGCCTCTTTCAGTGCCAGCTTCTTTCCCATGCCAATAGCCCGGAATATCCCGTCCTCCGGCATGGCAAAAGCCATATATCTGGTAATCTTCTCTTCTTGAAAGACGGCTCCGGCGGAACACACGGCCACATAATCCAGCAGCGACTGTCTGGCCCGGGTTAGGACCGCCTCTGGAATCTCCTTCTTTTGAAGCGTATCCATCTCATTTAAAAATTCTATGCTCTGATTCATTTTCTTTCTCCTGTAACCCCGTCATTCACAATCCAATTCTTTCGTACTTTTCAAACCGGATAATGTCATGCCTGATTAAATCTTCACCTGCGGAGCTGACTGCCCGGACTCTTTCCCCGGCTATTTTCTGCTTTCTTTCTAATTCTTCAAGGGTATCTGCCTCTACGCTAAAATACGCCGCCCGGTCGCCGCTGCTGCCGATTTCTGAAAAGGAGTATCCCTTTGTCTTAAACTGATCCCAGTGCCCGATAACCCCTTCTCTTGCCAGCTCTTCGAATCCCTCTAAATGATCTAGTTCTCCTGGCCTGCAGTATAAAAATTCGTCAATAATATACTTTTTAAGCCTCCACTGGTCGTAATGAGGTTTATTGCCTAAAGTAAGCTCCACTACTGCGTCTACAACGTCAAAATGAGCAACCTTTGGCATTAAGTGGTATTTAATCCCGCCCCCGGTTCTGGCGCAGAACTCAATAACGCTAAGCTTCTCTCCATCAGCTTTCATTTGAATCAGCATAGGAGTGTCGGTCAGGCCAAAACCATCGGCTATCTTCTGTCCAATCTTTTGGATCTTCTCTTCCATTTCCTGGGAAATCGGAGCCGGATACCGGCCCCGGCAAATAATAAAACCGTTATTTTCGGGAATCTTGTCCAGCACACGAATGCAGAGAATCTTTGCTTTTCCGTTTTCTATGTACAGATCAACGCTCAGTTCCTCGCCGCCTACATACTCTTCGATTACAGCCGTAGCCGTCCTGCTAAGTTTTGCCGCTTCTTTAAAAGCTGCCATTAATTCTTCTTTACTATTGACCTTTTTTACCCCTCTCGAGCTGTAACAGTCCACTGGCTTGACAATAAGAGGCCACTTCATTCCCTCTACGTCCTCAGGCTTTAACTCCGCCCTCACAATATACGCTGATGTAGGAATGCCATTTTCTACGAAAATCTCCTTCATATACTCTTTACTTGACACCTTTTTTGCCGTTTCATAATCGATATAGCACGGAAGTCCCAGCTCCTCGCTTACCTGGGCCGCTATTAAAAGCATTTGATCCGCACAGACGGAAAAAATGAAATCAACCTTCTCCTTTTGTGCCACCTGACGGATACCGTCTGCGTCAAGAGTGGAAACGGGATAAAAGGTATCAGCATATGGAACTGCAGGGGCTGAAGGGTTTTTATCCGCCAAGATTACAGTCATTCCTCTGTTTTTTAGATTTTTTATTAGATAAAGCTGCGGCATTCCTCCGCATAATACCAAAGCTTTCATAAGTTTTCCTTCTCTTTCTGATTTTTGTTGTCAGCGTCAATTTTTACAGTCTCCTTTGACGCAGCAGTCTTCTGACCTTTTCTTTATTTTTTATGGCAACAAGGACAAAGGCGGCAGACAGCAGGCAGATTACGGCGTAGCGAATAGCCCTATGTCCATAGAGATATGGACTGGCAAGCATTAAAAGCAAAACTGCCCCCAGCATCAAACAGCAGCCCTTTAAATGGACAGCCGAGCCGTAACCGGCCATTTTTACAAGAATATAGTTTACGACAAATATGGCAATAGCCGCCCCTAGATTGACATAGGAAAGGCTTACAGTACCAAAGGCCGGCAGCAAAAGCACTTTGACGGCAATGCTTACCACTGCAATTATTCCCGTAAATACTGCCGTTTTAGCAACGTTTTTATCATAGGTCAAAATAACAGTAAAAATAGAAACCACTGCCTGTATCAAAGACGCTGCTGCCATTCCGGGAATCAGAACCACCGCTTCGGCATACCTCGATCCGCCTAAAATTCGGACAATTTCCGGTGCAAGCAGAATTGTTCCCACTGCAATCGTACATAAAAAGGCAATATAAACAAGAGACTCCCTGGCTGCCTCTCTGTACTTTTTTTGTTCCAGTTTGTCCATCAGCCATGTAGTAACAGCGCCGTTTAAGGACTGGAATAAAACTGTTACAATATGCAGAACGCTTGTTGAGATACTAACAACGGCTGAAGCTGACGGCCCCATAATATTCTTCGCCACAATTGTGTTGGTATTGGTCAGCAGATAGCTGGTCAGAAAATTTACCTGAAGTGGAAACGCCAGCTTTACGGCGTACCCGCAGCAGCTTCCCATAAATTTTCTCCCTCTCCAAAGCAGAACCGCTCCGCATACCAGGCCTGTTATGAGGGATGTGACGTAAAATCCATATATTCTGGCGGACAATTTCAAACTGTCTGACACCATTAGAACAGCTATCAAAGAAACCAACGTAGGAATGATTCCGTCGATAACAGTAATCAAAGCCACTGATTTATAATGGTACAGCGTTCTCTCCCGCGTCAGATAAATGCTTTTAAAAGAGGCAAAGAGAAGAGAAATAAATAGCACATGGATAAATTCTTCAGGAATTGTAATAAATGTCAAAAAAAAGTCTTTTCCTGCCAAAAACACAATATAAAAAGCACACGTAACAAGCCCGCTGAAAATTGTAATAGTAGAGGCGTATCCATCGAAGTTTTTCTGATAATCGTAATACGCCCTGGGAAGGGTATTGTATAGCTCAAGGCCCACGATAACCAAAAGGATCGAGCGCCAGCTTACAAAATTAGAAAATTCACCGTATGAGTCCGTACTCATAATACGTGAGAAAATAGGGGTTGTAATAATCGCCATAGACTTGATTAGAAACGTACTGGCGACATACCAGAATCCCACCTTAACGGCCAGCCTTGTACTGCCCCGCTCTATGGTTTGTCCGCTCATAATATGGCCTTCCTTTGTTTTTCAATATCTTTTTTCCCGTATAAAATCATGAAGGTATAGTACATCATATAAAATGTTCCATGGGTCTGGGCGCTGAAGAAGGAAATCACCACTGCAAACACACTGATCCAAAAATACTGGTTTTTGCATTTGGCGATCCCGTAAACGTATGTTGTGTATGATAAAACAACTCCTATCAGCCCGAATTTATACACTGTCGCCGAAAAACCGGGCATATTAAACTCAATGCCTTCCAGAGTATTAGTAACGCCAATGAGCCAGCCTTTCAGGCCCAGAGATGTAATAAGCTGTCTCGACAGCCTCGTTCTCCCGGCAATAGCCCCGCTGTTTGACGGGTCTATGATTCTCATAAAACTTCTTCTGACCGTCGGTACATAGATAACGGCAAGCACCGCAGCAACAGCAAAGATGCAGAGAATCAGGAAGTTTTTCGGCTTAACTAAGTTTTTGACAGACAGTTTGTTTGCCTTTCCGCTGGTCAGGGCGTAAAAAGCAGCCCAGGCAAAGGCCACTGTCATAAGTCCCATACCGGAAGTTGTCAGGACAATACCCACTGACAACAGAATCCCTTTTTGCAGTTTCCATCTGCTCTTACCCGGTGAAAACAGCATTATAAAAATATGGGGAAATACATATAAAAACATATGGGACGGTTCAAGAAAAAAGGCCGAGGGTCTGTACAGCGTTCCGATTCTTCCAGTAATGCCTGCCAGACCTGTCTGGGCTCCTAATGTCCACTGCTCCGCCTCAGGAAGAAGAAGAGAGGTCGGCACTAGCTGAAGGTGAAAGCCCAACAGATAATAGCAGAAATACTGGATCACAATCAGTACACTGGCCGCTGTTGCAATCCCGCATGAAACCCGGAGAAAATAGCCGATATTGATTAAGTCGTCCGCTGCGGCAATATACAAAAACACCATTACAAGAGCATAGACGAGGCCCATGAAGCTGCTTCCGTGTATTACGCTTTTGTATAGCTGAAATATCAGCAGCCCTCCGATAACTGCCGGGATTCTGATCCGATGGATTTTAGATAAAAAGCGGAGAGAAAACCACACAAGGGTAACCAGCAGTACCGTAATCCCCAAGTCCTCCAGCAGTCCCTTGTAATGCTGAAAAATCGGCGTAAATGCAAGCAAAAAAGCACATACCCTATCCATTGGAGTGCTATTTTTTCTGTCTGATTCAAACAACGCCCCATATGCAGCTCCAGTATCTTTTCCACGTATTTTTATCCTCATTTTGCTTCCTGTCCTTCTGTAAGGCTGCAGCACAAATCCTGTTTTTTCTCATCTTCCAGGATTTGATGTCTGGATCGCGTCTCAAGAAGATTTTTCCCGTCAAATCTAATTCTGTCTGAATTTGTCCTCATTTCACTTTTTGAGAACACGATTTGAATGGTTTTCAATACCATCATGACATCCAGCGCAAAGCTTACGTGCTCCACGTAGTAAATATCGCTTTCAAACTGCGTGTTCCACGTCCAGGACGCTGCTGTCAGTTTATTGGAACCGCCTACTTTCCAACAGGCAAGCCCTGGACGCACTGCATGACGATACTGGTGCCTTTCGCTGTAAAGCGGCAGATAATCTTTCATCAGGGGCCGCGGCCCAATAATCGACATATCGCCCCGAAAAATATTAAACAAACCTGCCAGCTCGTCTAATGAAGTCCTCCTTAAAAAGCGGCCAAAAGGCGTGATCCGTTTGCTGGCGTGAAGAAGTTTACCGGTTTCATCACAGGCGCTATTCATTGAGCGAAATTTGTACAAGCCGAATAACCTGCCGTCTTTTCCTGGCCTCTGATCAATATAAAAAATCGGTCTGCCATGGAAAATCAGTTCAAGGCCGCAAAGGATCAGCAAAAGAGGACTCAAAACTACAATAGCCAATCCGCTTAAAACAATATCAAGAAGTCTTTTTATATACTGGGAATAGACGGTTTTTCTGGGATGAGGTATCTCCGTATGAATTACCGTATCATCATATGGAACTCTCGCCATAACTTCTTCCTCTCTTCTTATTTATCATCATTATCCCTACCTTTTCGCGGAAAACTCTCTCCACAAATATGCCGCCAATTCTTCAGAAACTTCCTGATGCTTTGGCTTGATTTCTTCCGGATAAAGTTCTTTTCTCTTTGAAAGGTATTCGTCAAAACTGCATATTACTTTGGCTGGCACTCCGCCAACAACGGTCTGCGGCGGAACATCTTTCGTGATAACTGAACCTGCCGCCACAATAGCATCAGGGCCGATTCTCACGCCCCCGACAATGGTTGTATTGGTTCCAATAAACACATTATCCATTATCTCAATGCATCCAACGGTTTCGTTATACCCCCCCCAGGTATTATAGGCATTTTATTTAACATAATATGGGTTATATCGTGGGTGGCAAACGTAACATTAGACGCGATGCGCACATTATCATGAATACGGATCAGCTTTGCATATAAGGGAATCTTTCGATCCATAATCGTGACATTTTCACCTATTGAATCAAAAATCCTATGTTTCCGCAAATAACCGACTCTCTTTATACTGCTTTTCATTGACCACAGCCGTATTGTTTGCCAAAGTCGTTTCCATGTCATTTTTTCTCTCCTTATTCCCTACTCAAAGCATCCTCTGACAATCTCAATTATCTGCTCCTGCTGTTCTTCCGTCATTTTATTGTCTGACGGCAGACACAGCCCTCTATGAAATATATCCATTCCCACATCCAGGGGGTTTCCGTCTTTTCCAATCCCTCCCCCGGCTATGTAAGCGTTGGTTTTAGCTCTTCCGCTGCCTTCCCGGGTAATAAAGCCGTTCATCCGGTACAGAGGCTGCATATGCATTGGTTTCCAGATGGGCCTTCCCTCTGCATTGTATTTCGTCAGAGTTTCCAGGATTTCCGTTGGACAAGATTTGCCATGTTCCGGCTGATATAAGGTTTCGCAGTCCCCTCTCATCTGCCTGCACATGGCTTCAGGCTCAATCAACAGACAGGACAGCCAAAAATTGGGAATGCTGCTGGCGCTGTCAAATGGATTCATGGAAACCGGAAGGCCTTGAAAGCCCTCTTTGTACCTCTCATAGATTGCTTTCTTCTGGGCGATATGTTCCTCTAAATAAGGGAGCTGTCCCCGCACAACTCCGGCGATAACGTTGCTCATGCGGTAGTTATAGCCGATTTCCTCATGCTGGTACCAGGGAGCATTCTCCCGAGACTGAGTGGACCACTTCCGAACCTTATCCGCATCCTCTTTGCTGTCTGTCAGGAACATACCTCCTGATGAACCTGTAATAATCTTGTTGCCGTTAAAGGAAATGCAGTTGTAGCTGCCAAAGGTTCCGGTTTCTATCCATTGATTGTTGGTACATTTTCCTCTGTATTTCGCTCCAAAGGACTCCGCGGCATCCTCGACAATCAGTGCGCCGTATTTATCCGCAACGTCTTTTATCTCATCAATCTTTCCAGGTGTACCGTAAAGATGTGCAACAACAATCAGCCGCACTTCCGGATAAATTTCAAATGCCTTTTCCAGAGCTTTCGGATCCATATTCCAGGTATCGTATTCCGTATCAATGAATACAGGAACACCGCCTTCATAAACTACTGGATTCACTGTTGCATCAAAGGTCATATCAGAGCAGAATACTTTGTGTCCAAAAAGGGAGCCTTTTCCGGTTTCAGGATGGCCGTACAGCTTCTCACCTGCCAGTTTCATGGCAAGATGGAGCGCAGCCGTCCCGGCAGAAAGGGCCACCGCATAGCTGCAGCCAACTTTTTCTGCAACGAGTTTTTCTGTCTCATTTATGTTCGTCCCTACTGTAGACATCCAGTTGGTATCAAATGCCTCATCCATGTATATCCTTGATTCCGGGTGCATGGTTGGGCTGGATAGCCATACCTTAGGTGAAAATGGCTTGAAATTGTGGTTTTCCGAGATAAACATACTCTCTCTTCTCTCCTCCGCTTTTTCATTTCCGCATATCTGCCTCAGCAGCCCGCTTCCACGCTGGCCGCCGCTTCTGCCGCAGCAGGCTCCGCCTCCTTAGCTCCGGCTCTCTTCTGCCTCATAACGGCAATGGCCTTCCCGCTTTCCTTTCCCTCTGGCTTGT
>CAMMNN010000028.1 GCA_946498245.1 uncultured Clostridium sp.
CTGCGTTGTCTATAAACAGTATGACTAAGGAGGTGAAACAAATGGCAGTAAAGATGAGACTGAGAAGAATGGGCCAGAAGAAGGCTCCTTTCTATAGAGTAGTTGTTGCAGATTCCAGAGCACCGAGAGATGGCAGATTCATCGAAGAGGTTGGTTACTATGATCCCAACGTTGATCCCAGCGTGATCAAGTTTGATGAGGAAGCAACGAAAAAGTGGTTGGCAACAGGCGCTCAGCCCACTGAAACCGTAAGCAAGCTTCTGAAAATCGCCGGCATTCAATAAGCTGAGAGGTGTGCGCTATGAAAGAACTGGTAGAAGTGATTGCAAAAGCACTGGTTGACAATCCGGATGAAGTCGTTGTTACGGAATCCGAAAAGGGCAATGACCTGTTAATCGAATTGAAAGTGGCTCCTTCCGATATGGGTAAAGTTATTGGAAAGCAGGGAAGGATTGCAAAAGCAATCCGTTCCGTGGTAAAAGCGGCCGCTTCCAAAGAGGACAGAAAAGTGATTGTAGAAATTCAGTGACAGAACGGGGACTGTACCAACAGCCCCCGTTTTATGCTACACAAGCCCAGCAAGGGGCGCATTTTGGCAATCCTTATAAAAATAGAAAGGGAAACGGTCTGTATGAACGAAATGCTGCGAGTAGGAGTCATCAGCTCCACCCACGGAGTCCGGGGAGAGGTGAAAGTCTATCCCACAACGGACGATCCGGAACGTTTTTTGGATTTGGACGAGGTGACGCTGGATGCCGGCCGGGAAATGATTCCTCTGGAAATTCAAAACGTAAAGTTTTTTAAAAATATGGTAATCCTGAAATTCAAGGGATACGACAATATTAATGATATTGAAAAGTATAAAGGAAGGGATCTCTTAATCCGCAGAAATCAGGCTGTGGATCTGGAAGAAGACGAATATTTTATCGGAGATCTGATTGGACTGTCTGTGGTGACGGAAGAAGGGGCGGTTTTGGGAACCCTTACGGATGTAATGCCTACGGGAGCCAACGACGTATATATTGTCCGGCAGGAAAGCGGAAAAGAGCTGCTGCTTCCGGCCATTAAAGAGTGCATTCGGGAAGTGGATTTGGAAGGCCGTTTCATAAAAGTTCACGTCATGGACGGCCTCCTGGATCTGTAGCAGGGAGGAAACCAATGAATTTTCACATTATGACGCTGTTTCCGGAAATGGTAATGGGCGGACTGTCCGCCAGCATCACCGGAAGGGCTATGGAAAAAGGGCTTATCTCCGTAGAGGCCGTCAATATCCGGGATTACGCCGGCAATAAGCACAATTCCGTAGACGATTACCCTTACGGCGGCGGAGCCGGAATGGTAATGCAGGCGCCTCCGGTGTGGAACTGTTACCAGGATCTGGCTTCCAGAATCCCCAAAGCGCCCCGGGTTATCTACATGACTCCCCAGGGCCGGGTTTTTAACCAGAAAATCGCCGGAGAACTGGCCCGGGAAGAGGACCTGGTGTTCCTCTGCGGCCATTACGAAGGCATTGATGAACGGGTATTGGAATCCATCTGTACCGATTACCTTTCCATTGGCGATTACGTCCTTACCGGCGGAGAGCTGCCGGCAATGGTGATGATCGACTGCATCGCAAGGCTGATCCCGGGAGTCCTGAGCAACGAAACGTCGGCGGATATAGAATCCTTCCATGACAATCTCCTGGAATACCCCCAGTATACCAGGCCGGAAGAATTTATGGGGAAAAAGGTGCCGGAAGTCCTCCTTTCGGGCCACCATAAAAATATAGAAGAATGGCGGAGAAAAGAGTCCATCCGCAGGACCTTAGAGCGCCGTCCGGATTTGCTTTCGGAAGCCAATCTGACGGAAAAAGAAAAAAAATATTTAGAGGAATTGCTTGCAATTTCAAAGCCTTTATGATAAACTACTGTAGTTGTGATTTAAGAATAGATGGTCCTCTGTTACGAATTGACGTATTAAGAACATCCAATAAACTTTAGGAGGTTCACACCATGAACGACATTATTAAGAACATCGAAGCAGCGCAGTTAAAGGAGAGCGTACCGGAGTTTCGCGTTGGCGATACCGTTAAGGTATACAACAAGATCAAAGAGGGAAACCGCGAAAGAATCCAGATTTTCGAAGGAACCGTGATCAAGAGACAGAACGGCGGCGCCAGAGAGACTTTTACGGTTAGAAAAAATTCCAACGGTATCGGCGTTGAGAAGACCTGGCCCCTTCATTCCCCCTCTGTAGCAAACGTTGAGGTTGTCAGAAGAGGTAAAGTCAGAAGAGCAAAACTGTACTACTTACGCGACCGCGTAGGCAAGGCTGCAAAGGTAAAAGAACTGGTAAAATAATTCTTGAGAACGGAAAGGGACAATGCGAATTGTCCCTTTCTTAATCTATGCAGGAGGGAAACCATGGGATTTTATATCCAGGAAGAACCTGGTCTCCTTCGCCGCATTGTCAGTTGGGTAACGGACATTATTGTAGTAATCGCATTCGCCTGCTTTACCGTCTATGGATTCGGAACGCAGATCCCCATAAGCGGCAGTTCCATGCAGCCTCTTTTCAGTACTGGCGACGTGGTTCTGATGAACCGGCTGATTTACGATTTTTCATCTCCCGGTAGGGGTGATGTGGTGGTGTTTCAGCGAGGCGATGAAAAACTCAATGTAAAGCGCGTAGTGGGACTTCCAGGAGAAACAGTGCAGATCAAAGAAGGCCGGATTTATATTGACGGGGAAATCCTGAAAGAAGAAGAGGCGCCCGTGGCCTCCCCCGGTCTGGCGGAATATCCCGTGCTGTTGGGAGAAGACGAATACTTCCTTTTGGGAGATAACCGGGACAGCAGCGAGGACAGCCGCTTTGCAAATATTGGAAATGTAAAAGACAGCCAGATTATAGGAAAAGTGTGGCTGAAGATCATCCCACTCCTGGACTTAGGATTGGTAGAATAGCAACTCAGGGGGAATCTATGAATATTCAATGGTATCCGGGGCACATGACGAAAGCGAAACGTGCCATGAAGGAAGACATAAAACTCATCGATTTGGTTATTGAGCTGGTAGACGCCCGGGTTCCTTTAGGAAGCCGGAATCCGGATATTGACGAACTCAGCGGCGGAAAAGCCAGAATGATTCTGTTGAACAAAGCGGATTTGGCTGATGACAGGGCAAATGAGGAATGGATCCGCTACTTTTCCAGTAAAGGCTGCCACGTAGTAAAAGTAAACTGTAAAACCGGAGCCGGTTTAAAGCAGATTAACCCTGTGGTCTTAGAGGCCTGCCGGGAAAAGATAGAAAGGGACCGCCGGAGGGGGATTCAGAACCGTCCGGTGAGAGCCATGGTAGTGGGAATCCCCAATGTGGGAAAGTCTACATTTATTAACGCTTTTTCCGGAAGGGCCTGTGCCAAGACCGGGAACAAACCTGGCGTTACCAAAGGAAACCAATGGATCCGCCTTAATAAAACTCTGGAGCTTTTAGATACCCCGGGCATTCTGTGGCCTAAATTTGAAGATCCTCAAATCGGGCTTTCCCTTGCCCTGATTGGCTCCATTAATGATGATATTTTAAACAAAGAAGAACTGGCCCAGGAGCTCATCCGCTTCCTGCAGAAGCGGTATCCCGAGGCTATTTCCCAGCGCTACCAGACGGAAGGAGAAACGGAAGCCCTTTCGCCTGATAAGGAGCTGGAACGGATTGCCAGGGCCAGATCCTGCCTCTTAAAAGGAGGAATCTGCGATACGGCAAAAGCGGCTTCCATTTTATTAGACGATTTCCGCAGCGGCCGCCTCGGAAAAATCACCCTGGAACAGCCGCCTGAGGCGGAAAAATGAGAACTGGACGGCGGCCTCACAGCCGGAGACAGAGACAAAGAAGGGATTATATCTGGAGAGAGCTGTGTTACTTTTTTCTGTATCTGGGCGCTGCGGTTCTCATGGTTTTGTTTTTAATTCATTTTGTAGTTCAGAGAGCGGATGTCTATGGCCGATCCATGGAGCCTGTTCTGTACCACGGGGATATTTTGGCGGTGGACAAGGCTACCTACCGCTTTTCTCCTCCGGAGCGCTTTGACATTATCGTCTTTTGCTACCGGATGCAGGAAGGGCGGTATTATACGAAACGGATTATAGGCCTTCCCGGCGAAACGGTACAGATTATAGACGGTTTCGTCTATATTGACGGCGAGAAGCTGGAGGATGATGCAGGTACAGAACGGATTGAAGACCCAGGAAGGGCCGGAGAGCCTGTTACTTTGGGAGAAGACGAGTACTTTGTCCTGGGAGACAACCGGAATTTCAGTTCCGACAGCCGGGATCCGGACGTTGGAAACGTAAAGAAAGAAGAAATTATAGGCAAGATCTGGTTTCGGGTCTGGCCTGTCAGGAGATAGGAGGAACCATGGCGGACACAAAGAGAAGCCGGCTGGAGAAGGAACTTCTCCGCCTGGAAACCATGAAGGCGTATGAAAGGGAGTATGAAGGCCTGATTGTCTGCGGTGTAGACGAAGCCGGCCGGGGGCCTTTAGCGGGGCCGGTAGTAGCCGGAGCCGTTATTTTGCCAAAGGACTGCTCCATCCTCTATCTCAACGATTCCAAAAAAGTGTCGGAAAAGCGCAGAGAGGCCTTGTTTCTGGAAATTCAGGAAAAGGCCATAAGTTGGGCCGTAGGCGTGGTGCCTCCTGCAGTGGTAGATGAGATCAATATCCTTCAGGCCACCTATGAGGCCATGCGTCAGGCAGTAAGCCAGCTTTCCCCTGCTCCTGACGTGCTGTTAAACGACGCGGTTACCATACCGGATCTTCCCATGAAAGCCCGCCAGGTTCCCATTGTAAAGGGAGATGCCAAAAGCATTTCCATTGCGGCAGCCAGCATTATGGCAAAGGTTACCAGGGATCACATGATGGAGGAGTACGACAGGCTTTATCCGGAGTACGGATTTGCCCGTCATAAAGGCTACGGCACGGCGGCCCACATTGCGGCCATTAAAGAGTACGGTCCCTGCCCTATTCACCGCAGAAGCTTTATTGGAAAGTTTGTCTGACAGGAGGAAAAGAAAACGGCGGATAACAGAAAAACAGGCAGCAGCTATGAGAGTGTAGCGGCTGCCTATTTAGCAGACAGAGGTTATGAGATCCTGGAAATGAATTACCGCAGCCGGAGCAGAAATGAGATCGACATCATTGCCAAGGACAAAGGCTGTCTGGTATTTGTGGAAGTGAAATACCGCAGGGACGGAAGAAAGGGAGATCCGGCGGAGGCGGTAGACGCTGGAAAGCAGAGCCGGATCCGGCGGGCCGCCTGTCAGTATTTGTATGAGCATCCCCAGTTTCAGCCGTTCCCCTGCCGTTTTGATGTAGTGGCCATACTTGGAGAAGAAATCCGGGTCATTTCCGACGCATTTTAGATAAGGAGGAAGAGGAGTCATGGAAATAAAGACAAAAGAAATGGAACTCAGAAAAAGGGAACAGGTTCCCTATCTGGCTTTTCCCGCCCTGGAAAAAACGGGGCTGGTAAAGCACGGCTTTTCTACCCGTCTGGGAGGAGCCAGCAAGGGCGTTTACGATTCCATGAATCTGTCCTTCTCACGGGGGGACGACAGGGAGGCGGTTATGGAAAATTACCGCCGCATGGCAAAGGCCCTGGATGTAAGTCCGGACAGCATGGTACTGTCCTGGCAGACCCATACGGACAGTGTGCGCCTGGTAACGGAAGAGGACAGAGGAAAAGGCATCTTAAAAGATCGGGATTACCGGGATGTGGACGGACTGATTACCAATATACCCGGCATTACTCTGGTGACCTTTTATGCCGACTGTGTGCCTCTGTATTTTCTGGATCCGGTCCATAAGGCCATTGGCCTGTCCCATTCCGGCTGGAGAGGAACCGTAATGAGAATGGGGGCTAAAACCCTGGAAGCCATGAGAGAAGCCTTTGGAACCAATGCAGAAGACGTAATCGGATGCATCGGCCCCAGCATTTGTAAAGAATGCTTTGAAGTGGGGGAAGAGGTGACGGAAGAATTTCAAAAGGCCTTCGGCGCAGAAACCGGAGAAGGTCTTTACCGGCCCAATGGAAAGCCGGGAAAATACCAGTTGGATCTGTGGAAGGCCAATGAAATCGTATTGGAAGAGGCGGGAGTAAAGCCGGAGAATATTCATACGGCAGGACTCTGTACCCGCTGCAATCCCCATATATTTTACTCCCACAGAGCCATGGGAAACGAGAGAGGAAATCTGGCCGCTTTCCTGGCTCTGAAGTAAGGCGTTTATACCAGGCTGCCTACGTAATCGTAGCCGTCGGCCTGGTATTTCTGCAGCAGCTTTTGGATCTTCTCCGTAGGAGACAGGGAAGCGCTGATGGATACGTCGTGATTTAAGGCATTAATAACAGCCGCCATATACTTGCTCATATCCGCTTCAATATACCATTCTCTTTCCAGAAGCTCGGCAGGACGGTAATTTAAGTTAGTGGTAATGACATAATCAATATAGCCTTTATTGTAAAACTCATCAAATTTTTCCAGCCCGTTGGTAAAGAGGCCAAAGGTACAGCATACTACCACTTTTTTGGCTTTTCTGTCTTTTAACTCCTTGGCAGTATCCAGCATACTTTCGCCGGAGGAGATCATATCGTCGATAATGAGGACGGTTTTTCCTTCTACGGAAGAACCCAAAAACTCATGGGCCACAATGGGGTTTCTGCCGTTGACGATCTTAGAGTAATCCCTGCGCTTGTAAAACATTCCCATGTCAACGCTTAAATTGTTGGCCAGATATACGGCACGGTTCATGGCTCCCTCGTCAGGGCTGATGATCATTAAATGGTCTTTATCAATCTGAAGAGTATTGTCGTGGCGGAAAAGAGCTTTAATAAACTGATAAGTAGGCATAAAATTGTCAAAGCCGTTAAGAGGAATGGCGTTTTGTACCCGGGGATCGTGGGCGTCAAAGGTAATAATATTTTCCACGCCCATACGGATTAACTCTTCTAAAGCCATAGCGCAGTCTAAGGATTCCCGTTTGGTACGCTTATGCTGACGGCCTTCATAAAGAAAAGGCATAATGACGTTGACCCGGTGAGCAGTGGCGGCGCAGGCGCCGATAATCCGCTTCAGATCCTGAAAATGATCGTCCGGGGACATATGGTTGGTATAACCGTTTACGGTATAGGTAATGCTGTAATTGGTAACGTCTACCATGGCAAAAATATCGGTGCCCCGGACAGATTCCTCCAAAACAGCCTTTGCTTCTCCTGTTCCGAACCGGGGGCAGGAGCATTTTAAAAGATAGGATTCTGCATCGTAGCCGCGGTAATGGAGATCGGCCTTGCGCCGAATCAGTTCCTGGGTATCATTTTTCCGGAAGGTTACGATATGATCGTTGACCTTCTGAGCCAGATCCCGGCAGCTATTAAGAGCCGCCAGCTTCAGCGGGGCCACCGGCAGCGAATCATGGAAAACGTAAGTATTTTTCATTCTGGTTCCTCCGTAAGAGATTGTGGTAGTATACGATTTGGTTATATCATGCCAGAGGAAGTTCCGTCAATAGATTTTCCAGGATAAACTTGTCAAGAGAGGGCAAGTCCTGTATACTTAAAAAGAGACAAAGGGCAGAAAGGTTGGCACAAAATGAAAAAGAATTGGGAAGGACATCCCATTGCAAGCGTAGATCCCGGTTCCATTGCCGAAGAGCTGGAACTGGAGCCGGGAGACGTTCTTTTGTCCATTAACGGGCAGAAGGTGGAAGATGTCTTTGACTATCAATACTACGTAAACAGCAAATCCATGACCATGCTCATCCGCAAAGCAGACGGGGAAGAATGGGAACTGGATATTGAAAACGACTACGAAGATTTGGGAATTAACTTTGAAAACAGCCTTATGAGCGACTATAAATCCTGCAGCAACCGGTGTATTTTCTGCTTTATTGACCAGATGCCGCCGGGAATGCGGGATACCCTGTATTTTAAAGACGACGATTCCAGGCTGTCGTTCCTTCAGGGAAATTACATTACCCTTACCAACATGAAGGAGAAAGACATTGACCGGATTATCCGCTTTAAGCTTTCTCCCATTAATATTTCCGTTCACACCACCAATCCGGAGCTGCGGTGCAAAATGCTTCACAACCGCTTTGCCGGACGGGCTTTAAAAATGATAGACCGGCTCTATGAGGCCGGGACCCCTATGAACGGCCAGATTGTGCTGTGCAAGGGAATCAATGACGGTAAAGAACTGGAACGGACCATCCGGGATCTGACGGGCTATCTGCCCTATATGGAGAGCGTGTCCATCGTCCCTGTGGGCCTCAGCCGGTTTCGGGAGGGCCTCTATCCCTTAGAACCCTTTACCAAAGAAGACGCCCTGGCGGTGTTAAAGCAGGTGGAGGACTGGCAGGAAACGCTGTACCGGGAGCATCAGACTCATTTTATTCACGCCAGCGACGAGTTTTATATTCTGGCGGAACGGGATTTGCCGGAAGAAGAGCGGTATGACGGTTATCCCCAGTTGGAAAACGGCGTTGGAATGCTGCGCCTCCTTACCAGCGAGGTGGAGGACGCCCTGGAAAATCTGCCGGAAAACCTTCCGGATACCGATAAAAAAGAACTTTCCATTGCCACAGGAAAGCTGGCGGCCCCCTTTATCCGCCGGTACGCGGATGAGATTGAGAAACGGTTTCCGGATCGCCGGATCCGCCTGTATGAGATCCGAAACGACTTTTTTGGAGAGCAGATTACCGTATCGGGCCTCATTACGGGCCAGGACATTATCGCCCAATTAAAGGGGAAAGACCTGGGAAGCTGCCTCCTTCTTCCCTGCAATATGTTCCGCAGCGGGGAGGAAACCTTCTTAGACGACCTGACCCGCCAGGACGTACAAAACGCTTTACAAGTACCGGTCCATATAGTAAAATCAAGCGGATACGATCTGGTAAAAGCCATTCTTTTGCCGGAATACGAAGAAGAAGCCCCTGCCTATCCGGGATACGAACCGGAACGGGTATTTGAACACCGTCCCGGAGACGGCCTTTCAGAAATGGGCTCAAGGGAATAAGAGAATCAGCAAAAAGAAAACAGGAGAATCATATGAGTAAACCAGTAGTTGCAATCGTAGGACGCCCCAATGTAGGAAAATCTACATTATTTAACGTTCTGGCTGGAGAGGCAATTTCTATTGTAAAAGATACCCCCGGTGTTACCAGAGATCGGATTTACGCCGACTGTACCTGGCTGGATATGAATTTTACCCTCATTGATACAGGAGGTATTGAGCCGGACAGCAAGGACATTATCCTGTCCCAAATGAGGGAGCAGGCGGAGATTGCTATAGAGACAGCGGATGTAATTATTTTTATTGTAGATGTGCGCCAGGGATTGGTAGATGCCGATTCCAAAGTGGCGGATATGTTAAGAAAGTCCAGAAAGCCAGTGGTTCTGGCAGTCAATAAGGTAGACAGTCTTCAAAAATACGGCAACGATATTTACGAGTTTTACAATCTGGGTATCGGCGATCCCATTCCCGTGTCAGCGGCTTCCCGGCTGGGGATCGGCGATTTGCTGGACGAAGTTGCAAAGCATTTCAGCCCGGAGCAGTTAGTGGATGAGGAAGACGACCGGCCGCGCATTGCTGTGGTAGGAAAGCCTAACGTGGGAAAATCTTCTTTAATAAATAAGCTGCTGGGGGAAAACCGGGTAATTGTCTCCGACATTGCCGGAACCACCAGAGATGCTGTGGATACGGAGATCGTCCACAACGGGACAGAATACGTCTTTATTGACACGGCGGGACTTAGAAGGAAAAGCAAAATCAAGGAAGATCTGGAACGATACAGCATTATCCGGACCGTAACAGCCGTGGAGAGGGCCGATGTGGTAATTGTAGTCATCGACGCAGTGGAAGGCGTTACGGAGCAGGATGCAAAAATCGCCGGAATCGCCCATGACAGGGGAAAGGGCGTTATTATCGCCGTAAATAAATGGGATGCCATTGAAAAGAACGATAAAACCATTTATGAATACACCAGAAAGATCAAAGAAGTACTTTCTTATATGCCTTATGCGGAATACCTTTTTATTTCCGCAGAGACGGGCCAGAGACTTGGAAAGCTCTTTGACTTAATCGATATGGTAAGGGAAAATCAGAACATGAGGGTCGCCACGGGAGTTCTCAATGAAATTATGACAGAGGCCGTGGCCATGCAGCAGCCGCCTTCTGACAAAGGAAAGCGCCTGAAACTGTATTATATGACCCAGGTAGCTGTAAAGCCGCCTACCTTTGTTGTCTTTGTAAATGATAAAGAGCTGATGCATTTTTCTTATACCCGATACCTGGAAAATAAGATTCGGGAGGCCTTTGGCTTCCGGGGCACGGCTCTGAAATTTATTATAAGGGAACGAAAAGCAAAGGAGCAGTGATGTATGGAGAGGGCAGTTTGTTTAGTAATCGGCTATGTATTTGGATTGTTTCAGACGGGTTACCTGTACGGGAAACTCCACGGGATTGACATCCGCAGCCAGGGAAGCGGAAATTCCGGAACCACCAACGCCTTGAGGGTAATGGGAAAAAAAGCGGGACTCATTGTTTTTGCAGGAGATTTCTTAAAAACCGTGATTCCCTGCTTTCTGGTAAGGGCCTTTTTTGGGGACGGGGCCTTGTACACCCATGTGCTGGTGTTATATACCGGCTTTGGAGTTACCCTGGGGCACAATTTTCCTTTTTATTTGAAATTTAAAGGCGGCAAGGGCATTGCGGCCATGGCGGGGATCCTGGTGGCCAGTGATTGGCGGATCACTCTGGTCTGCCTGGTGGTTTTTGTGGCCTGCGTGGCCATTACCCGCTACGTTTCCCTGGGTTCTCTTTTGGTGGCAACGATTTTCTTTGCCATGACGGCCTATTTTGCCATGACGGGAAGCTACGGAACAGCCGTGGCCATGGATACTTCCGGCATGGCCTCCTTTAGCACGGCCCAGGTTCAGTGGGAGTGCTGTGCAGTGGCGGCAGTCATTTCCCTTATGGCCTTTTGGCGCCACAGGGCCAATATCGGCCGTTTAATCCACGGGACAGAAAATAAATTGGGAGCAAAGAAAGCATGAAACAGGTTGGAATTATCGGTTCAGGAACATGGGGGACGGCCCTTGGGATCCTTTTGATACATAATGGAAACCAGGTTACCTTATGGTCCGCCTTTGAAAAAGAAGCAGAGGATATTCGTACAAAGAGAAAACACCGGAATCTTCCGGAGGCCGCCATTCCGGAATCTATGGAGATTACGGCGGATTTGGAGACAGCTATGGAAGGCAAAGATGTCCTGATTTTGGCGGTGCCTTCTATCTACGTCCGGGAAACCGCCCGGAAAATGGCTCCTTTCTGCAAAGAGGGGCAGATCGTGGTTAATGTTGCCAAAGGCATTGAGGAGAGTTCGTTATTGGTGCTTTCTCAGGTTATTGAAGAAGAGCTGCCTCAGGCCTGCGTTACAGTGCTTTCAGGCCCCAGCCACGCTGAGGAGGTCAGCCGTCTGCTGCCTACTACCTGCGTCGTAGGAGCCAAAAGCAGAAGGACGGCGGAGATTCTTCAGAAGCTTTTTATGAATGAGGCTTTCCGGGTTTATACCAGCCCGGATATGATAGGAATCGAACTGGGAGCGGCCTTAAAAAATGTCATTGCCCTGGCGGCGGGCATTGCCGACGGCCTGGGATACGGCGACAACACCAAAGCGGCCCTCATTACCAGAGGCATTGCGGAGATTGGGCGTCTGGGGGCAGCCATGGGCGGAAAGCTCCAGACCTTTGCAGGACTTTCGGGAATCGGCGATTTAATTGTTACCTGCGCCAGTATGCACAGCCGCAACCGGAGAGCAGGCATCCTCATTGGCCAGGGGCGTTCTATGGAAGAGGCCATGGAGGAAGTGAAAATGGTAGTGGAAGGCGTATATTCCGCCAAAGCGGCCTTGGCCCTTTCCAAACAGTACCAGATTCCCATGCCTATTGTTGAGCAGGTCAACGCCGTGCTCTTTGACGGAAAACCGGCGGCGGATGCTGTTCGGGACCTGATGCTTCGGGACCGCCAGATTGAAAATCCGGCCCTGGAATGGGAAGACGAGTCCGAAGAGAAATAACCCTTTGGAATAAAACACATAATCATTTCTTATAATGACCTGTATTTTTCTGCGTAAATGGCAAAATAACTGTGAGAAACAGTTGACAAGCCAGAACAGACTCACTATAATTTAAAAAAGCTTTCAAGCGACGGCTATACAGTGTCTGATGGGTAAAAACCGGCGGCTGTAGCCGTTTTCGCATTCCTGAATGTACGTGAGGAACGCACAATGTCCGCGGATTTCTTCCGTATGCCAGGAACGCAGAAAGAAGAGGAGGAGATTATTATGAAAAGAAAACTTTTAGGCCTTACCTTGGCCGCCGTTATGACGGCATCTCTGGCTGCCTGCGGCAGTTCTGACAGCGGAAGCACAACGGCTGCGTCAGAGACAACAACTGCGGCAGCGGCAGAAGAGGCTACGGAAGCTGCTGGCGATACCGAAGCGGCTGAAGCAGAAACCGGCGAAAGCGCTGCTCCCGCAGCAGACGGTTCTACATGGAAAATCGGCGCCATCGGCCCCTTAACCGGCGGTACCGCTATCTATGGTCAGGCCGTAGTAAACGGCGCAGAACTGGCTGTTAATGAAATCAATGCAGCCGGCGGCATCAACGGCTATCAGATCGAGTACAACAGTTCAGACGACGAGAACGACCCGGAGAAGGCTGTCAATGCGTACAACAGTTTAAAAGACTGGGGAATGCAGATGCTTATCGGAACGACTACTTCTAATCCCTGTGTAGCAGTTGCCGACAAGACCATGGCTGACAATATGTTCCAGATTACTCCCTCCGGTTCCGCAGTAGAATGCGCTGCCAACCCCAACGTATTCCGTGTTTGCTTCTCTGACCCGGATCAGGGCGCCGCTTCCGCAAGATACATCGGCGAGCACAAGCTGGCAACCAAGGTTGCAGTTATTTACGACAGCTCCGACGTATATTCCAGCGGTATCTACACCAAGTTCGCTCAGGAAGCAGAAAACCAGGGACTGGAAATCGTATCTGCAGAGGCATTTACCGCAGACAGCAACAAAGACTTTACCACTCAGCTTCAGAAGGCAAAGGACTCAGGCGCAGAGCTGGTATTCCTGCCCTTCTACTACACCGAGGCTTCTCTGGTTCTGACCCAGGCCAACACCATGGGCTGGACTCCCATGTTCTTTGGCTGTGACGGTATGGACGGTATCTTAGGCGTTGAAAACTTCGATACCAGTCTGGCAGAAGGCCTGATGCTGCTGACTCCTTTCGCAGCAGACGCGACTGACGATTTAACCGTAAACTTCGTAACTTCTTATGAAGCAGCCTACGGCGGAACTCCCAACCAGTTTGCAGCAGACTCCTATGACGCTGTATATATTCTGAAGGCAGCCCTGGAAGACGCAAACGCAAATCCGGATATGAGCGTTTCCGACATCTGCGACAGCTTAAAGAGCTCCATGCTGAACGTTACCGTAGACGGCCTTACCGGCGCAGGCATGACCTGGACCGAAGACGGCGAGCCCAACAAAGCTCCTAAGGCTGTAAAGATTGAAAACGGCGCTTACGTTGCTATGGAATAAGCCAAAGCATAAAAGAGAAAAATGAACCCACAGGAGGGTTGTCAAATGACAACCCTCCTCTTGAGTATTAAAACAAGAGGTGCAACAGATGAGTTTTATGTCCTTTCTAATCAGCGGAATCAGCCTGGGAAGTGTCTATGCAATTATTGCGCTGGGCTACACAATGGTATATGGTATTGCGAAGATGCTGAACTTTGCGCATGGAGATATTATCATGGTAGGAGGTTACATGGTTTTCATTATTTCCAGTACCATGGGACTGCCGCCGGCAGCAGGTATCTTAACAGCGGTAGTCGTATGTACAGTTCTGGGCGTGACTGTTGAGAGGGTGGCATACAGACCCTTGCGAAACGCCTCTCCTTTGGCTGTTTTGATTACGGCCATCGGCGTCAGCTATCTTCTGCAGAATCTGGCTCTCCTTCTTTTTGGGGCGGATACCAAGTCCTTTACGTCAGTAGTATCCTCTGAGCCTTTAAAACTGGCAGGAGGACAGCTTTTGATTTCCGGAGAAACCATTGTAACCATTTTGACAGGAATCGTGGTAATGGTTTCTTTGACACTGTTTATCAATAAAACCCGGACGGGTCAGGCGATGCTGGCGGTATCGGAAGACCGCGGAGCCGCTACTCTTATGGGAATTAATGTAAACAAAACCATAGCGGTTACCTTTGCTATCGGTTCCGCTTTGGCAGCAGTAGCAGCCGTATTATACTGCTCCGCCTATCCGGCGCTGACGTCCCAGACGGGAGCCATGCCGGGAATTAAAGCCTTTGTGGCGGCGGTATTCGGCGGGATTGGTTCCATTCCCGGGGCTATGATCGGAGGAATTTTGCTGGGAGTCATTGAAAATCTGTCTAAAGCCTATATTTCTTCCCAGCTTTCAGACGCTATCGTATTTTCTGTCCTGATTATTGTGCTGCTGGTTCGGCCTACAGGCATTATGGGCAGAAAAATCAGCGAAAAAGTCTGATGGGAGGTATATGGTAATGAAAATGACAAAAGCGAAATCAAATTTCTGGCGGGGCAGCGGCCTGACTTACGGGATGGTAATTCTGGCCTACGTTCTGGTGGAAATCGCCCTGAAAACCGATCATATGTCCAGCTTAATGGAGGGACTTTTGGTGCCTCTGTGTACCTACTCCATTCTGGCTGTTTCTTTAAACCTGGTAGTAGGAATTTCCGGAGAGCTGAGTCTGGGCCATGCCGGCTTTATGTGCGTGGGAGCCTTTTCCGGCGCCCTGTTTTCTAAAATCATGAAAGGGGCTATAGATCCGACTCTCAGCCTGGTAATTGCCATTTTAATCGGAGCGGCTGTGGCGGCAGTATTCGGTATATTAATCGGAATCCCGGTGCTTCGCCTCCAGGGAGACTATCTGGCCATTGTAACTCTGGCTTTCGGAGAAATAATTAAAAACGTAATTAACGCCGTCTATCTGGGAATGGATTCGGAAGGATTTCATTTTTCCATGAAAAATGAAATTGAACTGGGACTGGGAGACGGGGGAGTGACCCTGATTAAAGGCGCCCAGGGAATTACGGGAACGCCTCAGGCATCCAGCTTTACCATTGGAATCATTCTCCTTTTGATTACGCTGTTTATCGTAATGAATCTGGTAAATTCCAGAACCGGACGGGCTATTATGGCCATCCGCGACAACCGGATTGCGGCGGAGTCCGTAGGCTTAAATATTACGAAATATAAACTCTTAGCCTTTTCCGTATCTGCGGCCTTAGCCGGCGTGGCAGGCGTTCTTTACGCCCACAACCTTACGACTTTGGCGGCAACGCCTAAGGCCTTCGGCTATAATCAGTCCATTATGATATTAGTCTTTGTGGTACTGGGCGGCATCGGAAATATCCGGGGTTCCGTCATTGCGGCGGTTGTTCTGACTCTGCTGCCTGAGCTGTTAAGAGGACTCAACAATTACCGTATGCTGATTTATGCCATTGTTCTCATTGCCATTATGATCTGGAACTCCAGTCCTAAGGCTATCGAGTTCAGAGAGCGTATTACAGAGTCCTTTAAGGAAAAAAGACAGGCAAAGAAGGAGGTGCAGTAATGGCGGCGATGCTGGAAGTTAGAAATCTGAGTATCTCCTTCGGCGGCTTAAAGGCAGTTGACGGATTCGACATTACCATTGAGAAGGGACAGCTCTACGGCCTCATCGGACCCAACGGAGCCGGAAAGACCACTATCTTTAACCTTCTTACGGGAGTATATAAACCCAATACGGGAAGTATTGTCCTGGACGGAAAAAATATTACAGGCAAAAAGACCATTGAGATTAACCAGGCGGGGATTGCCAGAACCTTTCAGAATATCCGGCTTTTTAAAGAATTGACGGTTATGGAAAATGTAAAGGCTGGCCTTCACAACCATTATTCCTATTCTACTATTACAGGGATTCTGCGCCTTCCTAAATACTACAAAATGGAAAAGGCCATGAATGAGAAGGCTATGGAACTGTTAAAGGTCTTTGGCCTGGAACATGAAGCCGATTATAAGGCGTCTAACCTTCCCTACGGTAAGCAGAGAAAACTGGAAATCGCCAGGGCTTTGGCTACGGAGCCTAAGCTCCTTTTGCTGGACGAGCCTGCGGCGGGCATGAACCCCAACGAAACGGCGGAATTAATGGATACCATCCGTTTCGTACAGAAAGAATTTCAAATGACCACTCTGCTCATTGAGCATGATATGAAGCTGGTATCGGGGATTTGTGAAAAGCTGACAGTGTTAAACTTTGGACAGGTTCTGGCCAGCGGCAATACATCAGAGGTACTGAACAATCCCCAGGTTATTACTGCGTATCTGGGAGAATAAGGAGGAAACATACCATGGCAATGCTGGAAGTAAAGAATCTGGAGGTCTTCTACGGAGTCATCCAGGCCATAAAGGGGATTTCCTTCGATGTAAACCAGGGGGAAATTATCGCTCTCATTGGAGCCAACGGTGCAGGAAAAACCACCATTCTCCACACCATTACCGGTTTGGTGCCCTCCAAAGCCGGAACCATCCAATACGAAGGTGCGGATATAACAAAGGTACCGGGACACAAGCTGGTGCCTATGGGAATCGCCCATGTTCCGGAAGGACGGCGGGTTTTCGCCCAGCTTTCCGTTCTTCAAAATCTGAAGCTGGGAGCTTTTACCCGGAAAGATAAGGCGGAGATCGAATCCAGCCTGAAGATGGTTTATGAACGCTTCCCCAGACTGGAGGAACGGAAAAACCAGATTGCGGGAACCTTATCCGGCGGCGAACAGCAGATGTTAGCCATGGGCCGGGCTTTAATGAGCCACCCCAGGCTGATGGTAATGGACGAGCCGTCAATGGGTCTGTCGCCTATTTACGTCAATGAGATTTTCGATATTATCCAGAAAATCAATAAGGACGGCGTAACCGTTCTCTTGGTAGAACAGAATGCAAAAAAAGCCCTTTCCATTGCCAACCGGGCATACGTTTTGGAAACAGGCAAAATCGTACTGCGGGGCGACGCCCACGAACTGATGAATAATGATCAGGTAAAGAAAGCCTATCTCAGTGAATAATCAGCCAAGCTGCAGCATATTAACACAAAAGAGCCGGAATTTTCTGGCTTTTTTTGGATCATTGTGGTAATATGAAAGAAAAGGAGATCACATAAGGCAAAGGGGTGGATTCATACTATGCTGCAGAAGGCGATTGAGCTGGCGACAGCCGCGTTAAGCGGAATTACAGATGAAAACGGAAGACCTTACATTGAACACGCCATGAGGGTTATGGCAAAGATGGATACGGAAGAGGAGAAGGAAGTGGCAGTCCTCCATGATGTGGTGGAGGATACGGAAATGACCATCCGGGACATGGAATGCTACGGATTTTCCAGAGAGGTTTTAGACGGGGTAGAAATCCTCACCAAGAGAAAAGATATGACGTATTTCGATTATATTGACGACATTAGCTGCAGCGATCTGGCTACAAAGGTGAAAATTGCGGAAATCGAAGACAACAAAGACGTTTTCCGAGTCAATAAAATGTCCTTTAAGACCTATTCTTTAGAGGAACGGGCGGAAAAATCGCTGAGAATTTTGAAGGGTCAGTCCGGCAGCGGCGTAAAATAGCGGATTGCCAATCATGGGAAATCACCTCCTTGCATATACTGTAACAGTACAGCAAGGGGGTATTTTTATGGACAATTTTCATGTATACAGAGATATGGAGGCCAGAACCGGCGGGGAGATCTATATTGGGGTCGTAGGTCCGGTCCGCACGGGCAAATCTACCTTTATCAAACGCTTTATGGAGCTTTTGGTAATTCCCGGAATGGAGGATGAACACCAGAAAAACCTGAGCCGGGATGAACTTCCCCAAAGCGCCGCAGGGAAAACCATTATGACCACAGAACCCAAATTTATCCCCAAAGAGGCGGCGAAAATAACCCTGGGGGATCAAATCCAGGCAAAAATCCGCCTGATTGACTGCGTGGGATTTATGGTGGACGGCGCGGCAGGCCACATTGAAAACGACGCAGAGAGAATGGTAAAGACTCCCTGGTTTGACTATGAGATTCCTTTTACCCGGGCTGCGGAAATCGGTACCCGCAAGGTCATTCACGACCACTCTACCATTGGAATCGTGGTGACCACCGACGGATCCTTCGGCGACATTAAGCGTCCCGGATACATAGCGGCGGAACAGACTGCCATTGAAGAGCTGAAAGCCATTGGAAAGCCCTTTATCGTTCTCCTAAACTGTGAACGGCCCTATTCGGAAGAAACCATCCGTCTGGCCGGGGAACTGGAAGAAAAGTATCAGGTAACGGTAATGCCTGTCAACTGCCAGCAGCTAAAAAAAGAAGACATTTCCCGGATTTTGGAGAAGATTTTAAAAGAGTTCCCTGTAAGGGAGATAGATTTTTATATTCCAAAGTGGCTGGAGCTGCTGCCCTCTACCCATTGGCTCAAGGGAAAAGTGATCCAGAAGGCCAAAGAAATCCTCCAGAAAGTTACTTATATGAAGGAAGCCGTCTCCGCCGCCGGGGAGCCGGAACAGGGGGAGGAAGAAACGGGGCAGGCACGGATCCGGGAAATGAACATGGCCGACGGTTCCGTGGCTATGGACATTCAGGTGGACGACAGCTATTATTACCAGACCCTCAGCGACTATGTGGGGCTTCCTATAACGGGGGAATACGAACTGATGCAGACGTTAAGCAGTCTGGCCAAAATGCGGATGGAGTATGAAAAAGTGGAATCCGCCATGAATCAGGTACGGATGAAAGGCTACGGGGTAGTGACCCCGGAACGCTCGGAAATCGTTTTAGATGAGCCTCAGGTTATTCGCCACGGAAATAAATACGGCGTCAAAATGAAAGCCCAGGCCCCCTCCATTAATCTGATAAAGGCCCAGATAGAGACGGAGATTGCTCCCATTGTAGGCAGCGAGCAGCAGGCGGAGGACCTCATCGCCTATATCCGCCAGAACAGCCAGAACGGGGACGACGGCATTTGGGAAACCAATATTTTCGGCAAATCCGTAGAGCAGATTGTGGAGGACGGAATCCAGGCAAAGATTTCCCAGTTGACGGAAGACTGCCAGATGAAGCTGCAGGATACCCTTCAGAAAATCATAAACGACAGCAATGGAGGGATGATCTGCATCATTATATAGAAAGCCGTGGAAATGAAAGGAAATAGAGATAAAAATTGTAATTCGCTTTTTATTGACAAAATTAATAGATTCCCTTATAATTTCCTTAAATAAATTAAATGGTTTCTTCCAGAAGGATGGAAACAACTATTTGGCAAACTTATAGAAATATAAGGACGCAAAGTTAGAAGCCTTAGGCATTGCAGGTCAGTGCAAGGTAGTTCGGCTGCAATTGGTTTCAATTGCAGCTTTTTTTATTCTACAGGAAATTCCTCCGAATTTTCTGTAGAATAAAAAGCCCCTCCGGGCAGGAACGCACTGCGGCGGGGCGTATTTTTTATGTAATAAGAAACTGGCTGTCTGTGCAGCCGCTTTGTTACTGTGAAGGGAGATAAGGATGAAACGATTTCGCACAACGTTTTTTAATGGATACCAGAGAGCCGAGGTAGACCAGTATATTGAAACTCTTGTCCAGGAGCTTGAAAATTTTAAAGAAGAAACAAATCGCAAGATGGAAGCTGACAGACGCCTTATTGAAGAGATGAAAGAAAAAATGGAAACGGCTTCCAGCGAAAAAACGGCCCTGGAACAACAAATGGAAAGCCTTCAGGGGCAGAACAGCGAGGCTGGCAGCGAAGAGCTGGATCAGGTTAAGGAAAAACTGAAGGAGTACGAGTCCAATTATTCCGATTTGGCCAGCGTACTGGCGGAAGCCCGTATTGAGGCGGCTAAAATTGTCTCCACAGCCAAAGAAAACGCAGAGAGCATTACCAGCGAGGCCAAAGAAAACGCGGAGAACATTACCAGCGGGGCGAAAGAAACCGCCAGGTTTATTGAAAATGAGGCAAAACGGGATGCAGAGTCTGTCACCAGCGCGGCGCGGGCGGAGGCTATGGAATACAGGCGATCAGTCGAGATGGAGCTTTCTCAGAAGCGGGATGAGGATCGCCTGAGATTTGAGCAGGCGAAACGGAATATTACAGACTATTTGGAAGGACTGAACCGTTCCCAGAGAAAGCTTATTGAAACCTACAACGAACTGGGACTTCTGGTAAAGAAGATGCCTATCCGTCTGGAAGATGTATTTTCCCAGAAACCTTTTGAACTTCTTGCAGATGATGAAGACGTTGCCGACTCTTCGCCAAAAGAGGGCGGAACCCAATGACGGGAGACTGTAAACGGAGAAGCTGAGGAGAATTGATTATGGATGGAACGCACAAATCTGAGAAGGCTTTTTCAGGAAACCTTCTTGCCTGGGAAGTCGCATACCGGAAGTGTTCGAGGGAACTGCCGGAGCATATAGTAAGGGATTATATCGACAAGTTTGAATTGGCGGCCATGGACGAGGAAAAAGCGGTAATCCGGTATCGTGGAAACAGCAATTTACAGTACTTTCAGGAAAAATACGAAAAAGTCCTCTGTTGGGCTTTAGGCGGCCAGATTGCAATAGAGTATCAGGAAGCCCCTGGCGCTGGAAAAAAGAAGAAAGCTAAGAAAGAAAAGAAAAAGGGAAACCAAAAAGAAGGTAAGAAAGACAGCAAGAGAGAAAAAAGACAAAATAAGGCGGAAAAACTCAGAGAAAATCAAAGAAACACCAGAGGCAGTTTTTTGGGGAAACTTCTGGCCGTTTGCGGGACGGTTTTGGCTGTCGTTGTTCTTTTAGGAATTGTCTTCTTTCTGCCGAAAAAAAGCTTCCAGGAGACATTCCTCTCCGTAACCAGCGAGAAATCCGGGGACGGCTACCGGATTGTGCAGCTTTCGGATCTGCGGGGGCAGTCTTATGGAGAAAATAATGAAGAACTGACAAGGCGGGTTGGGCTGTTGGAGCCGGATCTCATTGTTATGACAGGAGATATGACAGGGCAAGGCCGGAGCAATGAGGAAGATATTTTGGAGCTTTGCAGAAACCTGACAGAAACAGCCCCTGTTTACTATGTTTACGGCGGCAATGAAAGCGACCGCTTTTTAGATGATGCGGATCCGCTGAAAGCCCGTTTGGAAGAGATAGGGGTCCATGTTCTTTGGGACGAAATGGAAACACTGGAAATAAACGGCGCAGCAGTTGACATCTATGGAGCTTTAGGGGAACTGCAGGAGGGAGAGGAAAGCCCTTACGGGCAGTTCTTAAATGAAAATCCGGATCATTTTAAACTGATGCTCAGCCATGAACCCTATGCTTTGGGAACCATAGGAGACTGGCCCGATCTGACCCTTTCCGGCCACACCCTGGGCGGCAGTTTTGCCTTACCCGGTGTGGGCGCCATTTACGAAAAGGAATATGGGATGTTTCCGGAACTCGATTCAGAGGCCTACGTTTCCGGAAAGTATACCAAAGACGGCAACACCCTTATCGTATGCTCCGGACTGGCAAAAAGCGGGGCTGTGAGAGGGTACCGTCAGCCGGAATTGATGATTATTGACGTAAATCAGTATTAGTTTTTAAGGTGCCAAGGCGCCGTTCCGGTTTAAGGAGAGCGCAAATGAAAATTGCAATGATTGGCCATAAAAGGATCCCCTCCAGAGAGGGCGGCATTGAAGTCGTGGTAGAGGAACTGGCAGTAAGAATGGTCGCTAAAGGACACCGGGTAGACGCCTACAACCGTTTTGATGACTGGAAAATGAAATTTCCAAAGAGATATAAAGGCGTCCGCATTTACAAAGTTCCGACTATCTGCCACTCTGCCGGGAACGCTTTTATTTATTCGGTTCTGGCTGTAGGGCGGGCCGTCTTTTGCGGATATGATGTGATTCACATCCATGCGGAAGGTCCGGCTGCAATGGTTTGGCTGCCGAAGCTTCTGGGTATCCCTGCGGTAGTGACCATCCATGGCCTGGACTGGCAAAGGGGAAAATGGGGGGCTTTCGCTTCCAGGTATCTGAAGTTTGGAGAAAGAATGGCAGCCAAAAAATCGGATGCACTCATTGTCCTTTCAAAACAGACGAAGGAGTACTTCCGGGAAACCTATGGACGGAAAGCCATTTATATTCCTAACGGTGTTTCAAAAGCTGTTGACAGAAAACCCGACACCATCCGGCAAAAGTGGAACCTGGAGGAAAAAAGTTACATATTATTTGCCGCCAGACTGGTGCCGGAGAAAGGGCTTCATTATTTAATTAAGGCCTTTAAAGGGATCCGGACGGACAAAAAACTGGTGATAGCAGGGAAAATCGAAGCGAAATCGGCCTACGTACAGGAAATTTGCCAGGACGCCTCCGGAGACAGCCGTATTATTATGACGGATTTTGTAGAAGGAGAGGCCTTGGAGGAGCTGTTTTCCAACTGCTGCCTCTATGTGATTCCCAGTGATGTAGAGGGCATGGCCATGAGCTTGCTGGAAGCTTTAAGCTATGGGGCTATGTGTCTGGCAAGCGATATTAAAGAAAACCAGGGAATTGCGGATTCTTACATAACTTTTTTTCAGAAGGGCAGTGTGCCGGATTTAAAAAGAAAGCTGGAAGAACTGTTAAACCAGGGAAAAAACGGCTTTGATCCGGAAGAGCAAAGGCGTTACATGGAGAAGCATTTCAGTTGGGAAGCGGCAGTGGAACAGACCCTTTCTGTTTATAAAAAAGTAAAAGGAAGATAGAATGAAGAAGATTTTATGTACTTTGTTTGTTTTGTTTCTGATACTGGCCTCCTTTGCAGCGTGGAATGTTTTTCAGAACAGGACCTTTGAGGAAACTTTTTATACAATCTATTCCGATAAAATCGAAACTCCGGTAAGGGCCGTTTTGATTACGGATCTCCATCAGACCGCCTATGGGAAAGAAAACGAAGATTTGATACACAGAATTGAAAAGCTGGAACCGGATCTGATCCTTATGGGCGGAGACATTGTCAACAAAGACGGAACGGATATTTCCTTTGCCGTAGAACTGTGCAGAAAACTGCTGGAGACGGCTCCGGTTTATTACAGCCTTGGGAATCATGAAAATGAGGCGGTATACGGAGCGGATTTGACGAATACCGCTTTAGAGAAAAAGAAAGCTCTGCTGGGAGACAATCCGGAAGACTTTTCGCCTTTGGAAAAGGATTCCCGTTTACTGGATGAGCTGGAAGAGCTGGGGGTTATTGTACTCCAAAATTCTTCGGTTTCAGTGGAGATCAATGGAAACCCCATAGATATTGGCGGAATCAGTACGGGGCAGGACAGCTTTTGGCCCTATTCCGGCAAATTTGTTTCCAAATTTCTTTCGGAAGATACTTCCGTTTTTAAACTTCTGATGTCTCACAGGCCAGAGCCGGTAATGCGGTATATTCCGGATTATGAGATTGATTTGGTAGTATCGGGACACAACCATGGAGGACAGGTGAGAATCCCAGGAATAGGGGGACTTTACTCTATGGAAGAAGGCTTTTTTCCGGAACTGGATTCCGGATTAAGGGAAACCAGCTCATTGACGATGATTATCAGCCGGGGATTGGGAAACCACGGGGTAATCCCAAGGATATGCAACAAACCGGAACTGGTAGTTATTGACATAAATTAACACTGGGAGAAACTGCTTATGAAATATTACATAGTTACTTATCAGAAAAATTTGGTGGTGATTTGCTTCGTCCTGTTGGCGGCATACGGCCTTATTTACGCTTTGAAAAATAAGAATATCCGCCTGCGGAATGTGCTGTCCTACCGCTATCACGTTTTCAGGGGGAAACTGCCCCTGACGCTCCTTGTCTGTCTGATCCTGATTGTCAATTTAATCGTGACTCCGGCTCAGGCCCAGTTTAACAATTCGGCTGTTATTTCTTTAAATTACAGCAGCGCATCATCAGGATTAAATCCCAATGGAACGCGGTTTAACCAGACGGATATGCTGAGCGATAAAGTATTGGAGAAGGCTATTAAGAAAGGGGCTTTTGAGAATATCGGCGCAGATGATTTGAAAAAGACTCTGAGGGTTGTGCCTGTGGTGCAGGCGGAAAATATTGAGGATCAGGAATACTATATATCCACTCAGTTCCGTTTGATGTATGAGGCCAGTAGGGATACCAGACATTTGGACGGAAGACTGGTGGTTCAGATGGTGGCGGAAGCTTATAAGGAATACTTTATTGAAACCTATTCCGATAATATTTCCATATTAAATCTGGATTTTGAAAAGTACAATGAAAACGATTATCTGGATATTGTGCAATGCCTAACTATGACGGCCAATGAAATCGGCCAGTATATGACGGAAATGTCTTATGAAGAGCCGGCCTTCCAATCCTCCGTCAGCAACGAAACCTTTGGGTCCGTTGCCGACAGCGCCTATAGTATAGGATCGGTTATGACGGAAAACCTGGAAGCCCATATCTTGGAAAACGCAGTATCGAAAGAGAAGGGAATCTATCTGGGTCGGCTGCTTTTTGAAAACCAGAACCTGGACTTTGACGCGCAAAAGGAGAGTATGTCAAACCAGAATAATTTGTATGCCATTGAAATGTACGAAAACGATATGGCCCGTACTGTGCTGGTGCCTACCTATGACACGGAAGCTCAGTTTTATATGTCCAGAACGAAGATTGGAGTCGATGATTTCGCTGAGGCCGCTGAGGAACACGCAGCCAAAATGACCAGCCTTAGAAGCGAAATTGCGTCGAAAAACTACGTTTACCAGATGCTTTCTGCAAAGGACGCTTCTCCAAGCGCTTTATCCAAAGCAGACGCCCTGGTTCTTCAGATTGAGGGAGAACTGATTACGGTGGCGGAGAAGGCAAAGGCCCTTGTAAAAGAGTATGGCGCCACTCAGGCGAACCAGTATATGACCATTTCCATCCCATCAGCGGAAATGGAAATGGTAAAGAACCTGGTGTACGGCCTTCTGTATACGCTCCTCCTGGCAGTAGGGTTACATTTTGTCACCTATACCCGGGAGTTCGAAAAAAATGACGAAAGGCGGGATACAAAATGAAAAGCTTTCAATTATCCCGGTATCTAAAAAAATGGCTGCCGATCATTATTGTGTTTTTTGTGGCAATGACAGGTCTGTCTTACGTGGGGCTGGCATCAATCCAGAAGCATACGGCATCGGCTGTAATCCAATATACCAACAGCGGCGCAGTGGAAGGCTATGCTCCCGACGGTTCCAAGATTAACGTTTCGGAAATCAATTCCTCGGCAAATATGGCGAAGGTAATGAATAATCTGGAACTGGAAGGCGATTACAATCTGGATACTCTGTGCGCCAGCATTACTGTGGAGGCTGTAGAGGAAGAGCAGAGCGAAGCCATCCAGGAAGCTTACAATGAAGAAGGGATGGAGTACACTCAGGTACCGACATCCTACATTATCCGCTGTACCTTAGGCAGTCCGGCAGATGAAGATCTGGTAAGGGATATTTTAAATGAAACCCTGGATGTCTACTTTGCGGAATACAGCAATAAGCATATTAATGAAGAGCAGATTGACAACAACACCAAAGATTTGACCGATATGAGCTACGACTACATGGAAATGGTGGAAAATATCGAATCGAATCTGGAAAATACCATTAGTGAATTGTATCTGCGCTACCAGAAGGACTCGTCTTTCCGGTCCACCCAAACGGGATATTCTTTTTATGATTTATGCGACCGGTTTATGATTTTAAACCAGGTGAATATTTCCAGACTGTATTCCCAGATTCTGGGAAACCAGATTACCAAAGATCGGGAACTGCTGATCAATAAATACAATAAACGCATTGCCGATTACCAGCTCATAGGAGAGAAGGCCCAGGAAGATATTAATGAGATTGTCCAGGTTATTGAAACCTATGTCCAGAAAATGCGGGAGTCAGAGAACACGGACATTGACTACAATTACATTTTAAATGAGGTTTACGACAACTGGATTGGCAATGGAGAGGGCGGCGGTACTATGGTGGACCGCTCCGTGGAGTACGATACTCTTTTGGGAAACTGGGTTACCTATAAGGATCAGTGGGATCACGCTACAGTGGATGTGGCCTACTGCCAGTATATTATCGGAATCTATGAAGGCCAGACGGTATATCCAGTGACGGAAAGAGTTACTGCTGAAGAGATCGAACAGGAAATTAAAGAAGTTACAGACCAGATGAACAGCCTCTATCAGTTGGTGGACATTACGAACCAGGAGTATAATGAATATCTGGGAGCTAAAAACATTAGGATTTTGTCTACAGTATCAGTAGAAAATCTGTTTAATCTGAAATTGTTTACAGGAATGATTGCAGTATTCTTCCTGATTATCGGCTGCGGCGGGGCAGTGCTCCTTGGCAGAGCCGGAGATATTGTAGAGTATCTGTTCCTATTGGATCACCAGACGGGATGCCAGAATCGGATTGCCTGTGATCACTATATCCAGAGAAGGGAAAAACAGGCTATGGCCAGCGCCTTCTGCTGTATGAATATTCAGATCCAGAATCAGAGGGATATGAATAAGCTCCTTGGAAGAGAGGAAGCGGACAAAGTCTTAAAAGAATTTGGCGGGCTTCTTCTGGAGGCATTCAGCAGCCGGGATAAGAGCTTTGTAGGGTATAACGGAAGCGGCCAGTTCTGGGTCTTCTATGAAATGGTTCAGGGAGAGGAAAAAATCACCCAGGAGATTGAACGTCTGGTATCCATTATCGGTTCTAATCTGGAGCAGTATCCTGTGGCCTATTATTTGGGAGGCGTAAATGCAGGAGAAGAAAAGACCTACCAGATCAGGGCCTTAATTCCTAAGGCCGTGGCCCGGAGAGAACTTTACAAAACCAATGCCCTGAAAGAGCGGACAGAAGGAAACGAAAACTAAGACGGAGGGAAGAACATGAAAAATACGGCGGCGCAGAAGATTTTAATGGCGGTATACCTGCTGATCGCCGCCGTAATGTATTTGTTTAATAACGCTTACTTTACTTTGGGCGTTGACTTTATGTACAAATTCGTTATGGCGGTATTGATAATTGCCATAAGCTTTGTTGTTTTCCTTATAACGGCAAATCTGGCCAGAGCTAAAATACTGATAAAGTATATTTTAGTTCTGGCTTTGCCAAACATGGCGATTCTCTTTGTTTCCCTGCCTCTGTGGGCCATAAACGCTACGCCCCTGGAAACCATACGAGGCGGTATCTTTTCGGAATTGTATCAGATTAACATGATAGTCGCTATGGCAGGGATCTTGTATGTCTTTGGAAGCAAGGGGATCTGGCTGAATCTGGCAGGAATGCTGGCGGCCAATCTGGTGTCTATCGGCCTTTTGATTGCAGACGCCGGATTGGGAGCTTATTTGCAGGAAATGAAAGAACTGATTGTGACCTTTGCAGGAACGGTCGGCCCTCTGGCGGCTGCGTCAGAACTCCATGAGATTACTTTTGCTTTGGGAGCCGTTATTCCTTTTGTCATATTTACTTTTTTTGAGCAGAAAAACAAGGGTTTAACGTGCCTGTTTCTGGCTGTGACAGTTTTTTGCTACCTTTCCGGCTTAAAGCGCATGGGCCTTGCCGCTTTGGGCCTTGCTTTTCTGATAGGCTTTGGTCTGGAAGCTTTGATGCGGAATAAGAACAGCCGGCGGGGCTGGCTCCTTTTTGCCGCAGTTGTGGCTATGGCTTTGGTATATGTGTACCTGGTTTTTGTAAGAAACGGCCTTTTCGACTATCTGTCTGAGCATTTTAATGTAGATACTATGGGAAGAAGAAACCTTAATGACCTGGCTGAAAGGTATTACCGGGTAACTCCGGACTTTTTGGGCTGGGGCGGAGGCTTTGTATCCTCTCTTTTCCGAGGCCTGCCGGAAGGCTCTATTTTGGCCCTCCATAATGATATTCTTCAGGTCTATATTGAGACAGGCTTTTGGGGCTTTTGGCTGTGGATGCTGTGTTATATTTTTATCCGAGTGTATTTTGTAGCAAAATGGCAGGGGGCAAAAGGCGGAATCCTGTGCCTGGTTTACGCCGCTTACGTGTTGGCCACGGCATCTACAGACAACACCATATTTTACGTTTATGTAACAGGAGCCGTAGCCATCTCCATTATGGGATACCGGCTGGAGGAGCTGGAAGGAGATGTGCCCTGACGGGATAAAGAGAGAAGGAGAAGAAGAAAATGCTTTTTTCTTTTATCGTACCGGTTTATCAAATTAAAGAATACGTGGCGGCCTGTATCGAAAGTATTTTGTCTCAAACCTATGAGGACTTTGAGGTGATTTTGGTGGACGACGGTTCCACAGACGGAAGCGGGGAAATCTGTGACAGCTACGGGGAAAGGGATCCCCGAATTACCGTTATCCATAAGGCCAACGGAGGGCTGGTCAGCGCCCGTCAGGCGGGAATCCGCAGGGCAAAGGGAGAATATATTATCAATGTAGACGGGGACGATTGGATTTCCCCGTATCTGGCTGCCTGTTCGGCGGAAATTATCGGGAAATACGCTGCCGATATGATTTGCTACGGATATTACCAGATTTCCGAAGGTACCGAAGCCGCCTGCACGGAACCGGCAGAAGAGGGATTTTATGAGAAAAAGGACATGGCGGAGGCCATTTATCCAAAACTTCTTTTAGACGGCCAGATGAACCATATGTTTTATTTTTTGTGGGGAAAAGTGATACGGAAATCCCTCCTGTACGGTCCTCAGATGGCAGTGGATCAGAGGATTGCTTACGGCGAGGACATTGTCTGCCTGACACCGGTATATATGGACGCTGCAAACTGTTATATCAGCCGTCAGCTTATGTATTATTACCGCCGTCATGGTCAGGCCATGTCCGTGGACTTTAAAATGGAACGGTACCGTCAGGTTGAACTTTGCATCCAGTCCCTTTCCCGAAACCATTCTCCGGACATACCGGATTATGAAGAACAGTTAAACCGATATACCCTTTTTGAATGCTTTGTGCTTTTAGTCTTTGTCACCCGGGTAAAGGGCTTCCGGTATCTGAGAGAGATCCGTGGCTATATGGAAGGGGAAACCTTTCGGGAGAGGAACCGAAAAGCAAAGTTTGGGCGGGTGTCTAAAAAGACGGCGGTAACCTATGGGCTCCTTAGGAAAAACCATATCAGGAGCGCCTATTTCTTTTTGCGTTTTTGCAATATTGTGAAAGGTTTTTTAAGGTGAGAAAATGAAGGCTTCCGGAAGACAGAGCGCATTTCTGGTCATTGCCCACAATGACGCCTTTGTTTTGAAAAAACAATTGGAAATGCTGGACAGCGCGGAAAATGATATTTATCTCCATATTGATAAAAGGTGGAAGACCTTTCCCTGGGAGGAAATCAGGGCATCTGTCCGTCTTTCCGGCCTGTATCGGATTCCTTCTATGAAAGTTTACTGGGGAACCTATTCCCTGATTCAATGCGAGCTGAATCTCTTAAAGGCGGCTGCGGCAAAGGGGTACCAATACTACCATTTGATTTCAGGAGTCGACCTCCCTTTAAAAACACCCCAGGAGATCAATTCCTTTTGCGCCTTGGGCCAGGGAAAGGAGTATATTGAGTACCAGGAGGGCGGGACAGATTCCGCCAGATTCCTGCATAAAATACGGTATTACCATTTCTTTCGGAAAAAAATCGGCAAAACATTGGATTACCGAACTACTTTATGGGGCAAGGCGGCCCATATCCTGTTCCTGATTCAGAGAAAACTGAACGTAGACCGTATCGGGAACCAGGGACAGCGATTTTGGAAAGGCAGCGAGTGGTGCAGCATTACTCATGATTTGGCGGAGTACGTTATTTCCCAGGAAAAGTGGATCAAAAAACGGTTTCGCCTGACTCTCTGCGGGGATGAAATTTTTATCCAGACTCTGGCGGCCAATTCACCCTTTGCCTCCAGAACCGTCAATGATTCCATGCGCTATATTGTCTGGGACGAGGCCAATGATGAGCCGGTAACCTTTGAGAGCTGCCACTATGAAGAGTTAATGGAGTCCGGCGCCTTTTTTGCAAGAAAATTCAGCTCTCAAAAAAACCGGGAGATTATTGAAAAAATATACGAGAAAATTATAGAGCGCAAAGAGAAGGAGAGGGAGGAAAATGGAGAAAACCGGTGAGGGGATTGTCCTGACGGTTCATTGCATTGCATATAATCAGGAAAAGTATATTCGCCAATGTCTGGAAGGGATCGTTTCTCAGAAGACAGAATTTCCCTTCTTCGCTCTAATTTACGACGATGCTTCCACAGATGGGACGGCGGAGATTATCCGGGAGTATGAAAGCCGCTACCCGCATCTCATAAAAGGAATTTATTCAAAACAAAACGTCTATTCCAGGGAAGGCTTTCTGGGAATAAAAAAGATTTTGGATGAAAACAGTTTGGGAACCTATACGGCTTACTGCGAAGGCGACGATTTTTGGACGGACTGCCGCAAGCTTCAGAAGCAGTATGAGGCGGCGGAAAAATATAAGGCCGTTCTCTGTGTCCACCCTGTAAGGTGCGTCCGGGAAAACGGGGAAAGAACTGATACTGTGATACCGGAATTTACGGAAGGATTTGTAAAAAGCTCAGACGAGTTTCTGCGCCATCTTTTGGTTCATGGGGGTTCTAGCTGTTTTGTATATCAGATCAACAGCTTTTTTGTCAGAAGAGACGCGCAGGAAGCGGAATTTCCGTTGTTTATGAGAAAATGCAACGTTTTTGACGTTCCTTTCGCTCTGCAGCTTGGGACAAAGGGAACAGTGGTGTATCTGGCGGAAGAGATGTCCCGCTACCGTCAGGCAAGCGACGCCAGTTGGACTCTCCGTACTGAGGCGAAAAAAGAGAGGATCTTAGCCCATCAGGAGACTATGTGTCTCTGTTTTGAAGAATATAAAAATTATACCGGCCATGTTTATGACAGCCTCATTGACAGGAAAATCACGGAAACCCGTTTTAAGATGCTGCTTCATAAAGAAGATTATAAAGGCTTGTGCCAGGAACCTTTCCGGGCCATGTTCCGGAAGATTTCCAAAAAACACAGGCTGAGGATTATGCTGGCTTATTACTGCCCCTTAGCGGTGCGGATACATGATGGGATAAAAAGGAAGAATCAGACACATGGAAAATAGCAGACAGAATGAGGATGTAAAAGCGAAAGTAGTAAGCGGCCTTGCATGGCGCTTTTCGGAACGATTGGCGGCCCAGGGAGTCCAGTTTGTGGTATCCGTGATTTTAGCCCGCCTTTTGATGCCTGAGGATTACGGGATCCTGGCTCTCATTACGGTTTTTATCTCCATAGCCAGTATCTTTGTAGAAAGCGGACTTGGCAGCGCCCTAATCCAGAAGCTGGACGCCGATGCCGTTGACTTTTCCACGGCTTTTTATTTTAATGTTGCCGTGGCGGCAGTGGTTTACCTGCTGCTGTTTGTCCTGGCTCCGGCTATTTCCATTTTTTACGGGGAACCTCAACTGACCCCGGTGCTCCGGGTTTTGGGAATCACCCTGATTATAGGGGGGATTAATGGAGTCCAGCAGGCCTACGTTTCCCGCCATATGCAGTTTCGGCGTTTCTTTTTTTCTACCATTATCGGAACGGTTATATCGGCATTCGTAGGGATTGTTATGGCCTATCGGGGAATGGGCGTATGGGCTCTGGCGGCCCAGAATCTGACCAACCGGTGCATTGATACGGCAGTTTTATGGTTTACAGTAAAATGGCGGCCCATCCCGGCATTTTCCCTTTGCAAAATGAAGGGGATGTACCGGTTTGGATGGAAGCTTCTGGCATCCAGCCTGATTAATACGGTTTATAACAACCTGTTTTCTTTAATTGTGGGAAAAGCCTATACCTCCAGCGATTTGGCTTATTATAACCGGGGCAACCATATTCCGTCCCTGATGATTACCAATATAAACAGCTCTATCCAGAGTGTCTTATTTCCTGTTTTCTCTAAATCTCAGGGAGAAAAGACCCGGCTAAAGGCTATGGTAAGGCGTTCTATCGTAACCAGTTCCTTTCTGATCCTGCCTATGATGGCGGGATTGGCGGCGGTGGCGGTTCCCCTGACCCAATTGCTGCTGACAGAGAAGTGGCTTCCCAGCGTTCCTTTTATGAGATACTGCTGTTTTATTTACAGTCTTTGGCCCATTCACACAGCCAATCTTCAGGCCATCACGGCCCTGGGAAGGAGCGACGTTTTCCTGAAGCTGGAAATCGGAAAGGGAATTATTGGGATTGCCGTTTTGCTGGTTACCCTTCCTCTGGGGCTGCCGGCCATGATGATAGGACAGTGCTTTACCACTGTGGCCGCCTCTGTTCTCAATGCTGCTCCCAATAAAAGGCTGTTGGATTACGGTTACCTGGAGCAGTTAAAAGATATTCTGCCTACCTTGGGCCTCTCCGCCTTTATGGGAGTTGCCGTATGGGCTTTGTCTTTTTTTGAGTGGAACAACTGGCTGCTGCTGGCAGCTCAGGTGGGCGCAGGGGTTATCATTTATATTTCGGGAGCGATTCTCTTTAAAATGGACAGCTTTTATTATATATTAAATACGGTAAAAGGGTTTCAGAACCGAAAAAGAAACAGAGAGGGATTGTGACAATGGCTTTGCCGAAAATCAGTGTGATCGTCCCCGTATACAACACGGAGGCTTATCTGGAGCGGTGCTTACAATCTGTGGTTTCCCAGACCTGGGAAAATACGGAGATTATATTAGTAGACGACGGTTCCAAAGACGGCAGCGGCGCCCGCTGCGACCAGTGGCGGGGAAAGGACGGCCGTATTTTGGTAATCCATAAGGAAAACGGCGGTCTGGGGCTGGCGCGTAACAGCGGTCTGGAGGTGGCCTCTGGAGACTATGTAATCTTTGTAGATTCTGATGACTATCTGGAAACGGACGCTTTGGAAAGGGCACAAAAGCGCATAGAAGAAACCGGAGCAGATGCCTGCTATTACGGCATGACAGAGCAATGGACAGACGGGACGAGCCGCAATGGGACGCCTCCGGACAAACTGTTGTATGAGGGTGAGAAAAAGATTGAATTTATTAAAGAAAGCCTGGGACGGGAAGCCCATTCCAATACAGTGCTTTTTGCCGGGGTTTCCGCCTGCACGGTCATGCTGAGGCGTGCTTTTTTGGAGAAAAACGGCCTGGTATTCCATTCAGAGCGCAGGATTCTGTGTGAAGATCTGCTCTTTAACCTGCAGGTATGTTTTCGTGCGGGCCGCATCGCCGTGGAGCCAAGGAGCTTATACCATTACTGCCATAACGACAGCAGCAGCCTGACACAGCGGTACCGGGCGGATCGCCTGGAAGGAGCCCTTCGCTTATACCATAAGCTTACAGAGCTGGCGGAAAAAGAAGGAGTGGAACCGGTTCTGCGCCTGAGGATTAAACGCTCCTTTATGAACAATTTTATCCTGTGTCTGAAACAGGAAGTGCGGTACCAAAAAATACACGGAATCCGGAAAACTTACGGGAATCTTAAAACTATCTGCTGCAATGAAAACGTCCAAAAGATTTTAAAAGAGTATCCTTTAAACCAACTGCCTATGAAACAAAAGCTTCTTTTTAAAGGGGTAAAAGGCAGGAGGATTGTTTTGGTATGGCTCCTGGTCTGGCTGCAGGAAAAGACCGGGCTGAGGCAAAATTTATAACCCGACGGAGGAAAACCAGATGAAAAAGGCAGCAATGATTGCTTTTGCGGCGATTTTAGCAGGCGCTTTGGCGCTATTGCTTTTAAAAAATAGGGGGGAAGGGAAGAACTATGAGATTTACCCAATAGCAGTCGTTATTGATTTTTTCCAAAATACCGGAGAAACCATAAAGCCTCTCCACGGCGTCAATAACGGCCCTAAATTTAATTACGAAGACGGAACGTTCCGCCATGACGCCACAAAATATTTTAAGCAGGCCGGGATTCCCTACGTCCGCACTCACGACAGCGAATACCCTTACGGCAAGGATCTTTTTATTGATATTCACTGTGTATTTCCGGATATGGAGGCGGATCCTTCCCTGGAATCCTCCTACCATTTTGCAGAGAGCGACCAGTACATAGAAGCCATTGTAAACAGCGGGAGCCAGGTTTTTTTCCGACTTGGGGAATCCATTGACCATTCCGGCAATGATCTGTATATCAATCCCCCGGCAGATTATGAGAAGTGGGCGCGGATCTGCGAAGGGATTATCCGCCATTATAATGAAGGCTTTGCCGACGGCTTTTACTATGGAATTGAATATTGGGAGATCTGGAACGAGCCCGACAATTCCCCTATGTGGACGGGAACGGATGAACAGTATTACGAGCTTTATAAAACCTGTTCTCTGTATTTAAAAAGCAAATTTCCGGAGCTAAAAATCGGAGGCTACGGCGCAGCAGGAACCGGAGACGACTATATGAGGGAGTTTTTAACTTATATTTCCCAAGATGAAAATGTCCCTCTGGATTTTTTCAGTTGGCACATTTATACGGCCTATCCGGCGGACTTCCTTTCAGCCACAGCGTCTGTAAAAGAGATTTTGGAAGAATACGGCTACGGAGAAACGGAGCTGATTTTGGACGAGTGGAATTACGTCAACGGGTGGGACGAACAATCCATATTAAGAAATTTTGAGGTTCTAAGGAGTACCAAAGGCGCCGCTTACGCGGCTTCCGCCCTCATTTCCATGCAAAACGCCGGAGTAGATATGGCCATGTATTATGATGCCCACCTTTTGGACATTTTCTGCGGGCTTTATGAGGAGGGCTTTTTGGACCGCCTGAGGGCCCTGCCTTCGTTAAAGGTTTTTGAATATTTTAACCGGCTCTATGAACTGGGAAATGAGGCGGAGCTATCTGTGGAGGCTCAGGGAAACACTTTTATCTGCGCAGCGGGAAATGAAACAGGCAAGGCCGTACTGGTTTCTAGCTACGGTCTGGATCCGGAAACAAAGGCCCGACTGACCATTTACCTGAAAAACGGCTATTATACCTCGGCCCAAATCCACACAATTGATTCAAAGCATCCAAAGGGAAAGACCGTCAAAGCAAAGCAACGGGGAACTGACCTGGTTCTGGACATTCTGCCAGACAGTGTGGTTTTGATTGAATTTAACTGATTCAGAGGAGGAAGAACCGGATTGACCAAAGGAGTGTATGCTTTTGTCCATGAAAGAGGAGTTGAACGTAAAAGCTCCTCCGGGGGAGCGTATCTGGCTGTCTGCTTGGCATTGGATAAAATAGCAGGCGAAACCGTAATCGTCTACGGGGCAGCCTTTGACCATAAATTGCACCTTGTCCATGAAAGGGCGGAAACTCATGGGAAGCGGGAGAGGTTCTGCCAGAGCAAGTACGTCCGAAGCGATACGAGGGGAATTTATCCCCGGATCCAAAAGGATCTGCAGGAAGGGAAATACGTGCTTTTTACCGGTACTCCCTGCCAAAACGACGCTGTGAAAAAATACTGTACCCGCAAAAATATTCCTATGGACAGATTGTACCTGATGGATATTATCTGCCATGGGGCCCCCAGCCCGGAACTCTGGGAAAAATACAAGGAGTGGATGGAAACAAAATATGGCAGCCCGCTTACGCAGTTTTCCTTCCGGTATAAAGGCAGCCGCTGGCAGCCCTATTCGGTAAAAGCCGTTTTCCAAAACGGCAGAGTCCTTATGAATACCTTTGATGCAAGGCTCTATACGAAACTCTTTCTTACGGGCCTTCCTCTGCCGGAAGGATGTTTCCATTGCCCCTATGCCAATTTGGAACGGCCTTCGGATCTGACCATAGGGGATTTTTGGGGAATCGGCCGGGTTATGCCACGCTTCCCCCATAGAAGAGGAGTGTCAGAGGTTTTAATCAACACCCAAAAGGGTGAGAAAATATGGGAAACGGTCATGGAAACAGCCTGGAATAATCCTGAAATCCGGTTGGAAGAATGTCTGACAAAAGACTATCAAAAATACCAGCATAACCTGAACCTTCCGACTCCTAAGCCGTCTGGCACGGAAGCTTTCCGAAGGGATTTAAAGGAACGGGATTTTGAGTTCCTTTCAAAGAAATACGGTGGAAACAACTGGAAGGGAAAGAGCGTCCACTGCGTAAAAAGAGTTTTGGGGGAGCTAGGGATTTTGGCCATGCTGAAAAGGATTTTATAGACAGGGGGAAAACGTATGATTAGGGTTTTACACTGTATCAGCAATCTGGACAGAGCGGGCATTGAAACCATGCTGATGAATTATTACCGGCATATGGATCATGAAAAGGTTCAGTTTGATTTTTTGTGCAATAAAACGAAGCCGGGAAGCTATGACAAAGAGGTCTTGGAGGCCGGAGGGCGGATCTACCATACGCCCGGTTTAAATCCCCTGAAATTTTTTCAGTATCAGAAATATATGTCGGAGCTGTTTCGCCGCCACCCGGAATACCGGATCATTCATGTCCACAACGGCGCATTGGGGGTATACGCCTTATACGGGGCCAAAAAAAACGGGATTCCCTGGAGGATTTTTCACGCCCACGGAGCCAGCATTGCCTTTGACCTGAAGTGGCCGTTAAAAATGCTCTGCAAAACCCAGCTAAAAAGAAACTGCAATCTCTATTGGACCTGTGGGGAGAAAGCGGCGGAATGTTATTTTGGAAAGCGGATTGTGAGGCAGAAAAAATGCCTTACCATACGAAATGCCATTGATACGAAACGGTTTTCCTTTTCACCGGAAATCAGAGAAAAAATCCGCAGGCAGATGGGCCTTGAGGAAGCTTTTATTATCGGCCATATCGGACGTTTTATGGCCCAGAAAAACCACGACTTTTTAATCGATATTTTCCGGGAAATCCGCAGGATAGAACCAAAAGCCGTGCTGGTGCTGTTAGGAGACGGAGAGCTGCAGGAAAAGATCCGAAAGAAAGCGCGATCCCTGGCAGTAGGGCACTGTACTCTTATGATGGGAAATGTGGACAATGCCTGGGAGTGGTACCAGGCTTTTGACGCTTTTGTCCTTCCCTCTGTGTGGGAGGGCCTTCCGGTAGTGGGAATCGAGGCCCAGGCTGCGGATTTGCCCTGCTTTTTCTCTGACTCCATCACAGAAGAGGTGAAAATCACAGAAAATGCGGCATTTATTTCTCTAAAGAAAAAGCCTGAGGAATGGGCCAAGATCATTGTCCAGGGGGCCAAAGGTCGTTCCCGGAAGGATGTATCCGGGACAATTGCCGGGGCAGGCTACGACATCGGGATCGAGGCCCGAAAACTGCAGAAATATTACGAAAGCCTTGAAAAAAGGAGCAGCCATGAAAATCGGAATTTTGACCCATCATTACATTAATAATTTCGGAGCTTACCTTCAGGCATACGCTCTTTGCAAAACCATTAAAAGACTGTATCCCCAGGATGAGGTATTTATCATTCATTATATCAATATCAAACACTTTTTGATCAATACCTGCGGCTGGTTCCGCTACTACCGGGGAAAAGAAAGCTTTCGGGCATGGCGGGAGAAAGTGAAGCTGCCGGCTACATTTGCCAGGGAACGCCGCCGGCATTTGCCCCTTACCAGGATATGCTTTTCAGCCAGGGCCGTAAACCGGCTGGGGCTGGACTGCATTGTGGTAGGAAGTGATGAGGTGTGGAATTACCAGGATAAGAAGGGAAACGCCAAGATAAAATTTGCCTGGGGCTTAACCTGCAGAAATATCATCGCCTATGCTCCCAGCGTAGGCAACTCTGTGGTTTCCGGGGAAGTGCCCCCGTATATCCGTGAGGGATTAAAAAGGTTTCAAGCCTTTTCCGCCAGGGATACGCTGACGGAAACGTTCATAAAAGAATTGACCGGGAAAGAAGCCGCCAGAGTTTTGGATCCAACCTTTCTGACGGAGTTTCCCAAAGAATTTCTCCAGGGGATTAGACGGCCGTATATCTTGTTTTATTACTGTGATAAGCTTCCGGGAGAAATTTTGGAGGAGATTGTATCTTATGCAAAGGAAAAGGGGTATGCGATTTACGGAGCCGGGGAATATAATAAGATTTACAGCGGCCTGACGGTAAATCTGACTCCTTTCCAATGGATTGGAATGTTCCGGGAGGCGGAGTTTGTATTTACGGGAACCTTCCACGGAACCGTGTTTTCCTTGCTGAACCAGAAGCAATTCGCCTGCTTCCTGTCTAACAAGAGCCGGAAGGAGAAGGTAGGAGCGCTGCTAAAAGGCTTTGGAATGCAGGACAGAATCATGGGAAAAAAGGAAGATTTGCCTGCCCTTTTGGAGCGAAAAATCGATTATATAAAAGTGAGTCAGGAGATTGACAGGCAGAAAAAGGCAGGCATCAGCTACTTAAAGAGAAGCATTGGGACAGAAAGCGGCCAGTGAGGGCCGCAGGCCAGGGGCAAAAGAGGAGATGGTAAGAATGGATTTTATGGTTTATTCTGCAGCGGATAAGGGAAGCGTTCATGTATGGGGTGAGACTCCTTCAGGAAAGAGCATCATTGGCGACGGAACCATAAACGGAAAAAAATTCCTTTTTTATGCAGAACCCGGGGGACCGAAAGGGATTTGCTTTGGAAGGGAGGAAGGCCGGTTATTTTCCCGGCTTTTTGAGGAGGCGAAAAAAGAGAACTCCCAATATCCCCTTGTGTACTTTATAAATTGCTACGGAGCGGATTTAAAAGAAAAGACAGGGGCTTTGGACAGTTATGCCCGGATGTTTCGGGAATTTGTAAGCTGCGGGGAAAAGCAGCTTCACATAGCAGTCATCTGTGGAAGCTGCGTAGGCGGTTCGGCCTATCTGGCAGGTATGTGTGATGTGATTCTCTTTTCGGAAGGCAGAGGGAATTTATGCCTTACGGGGCCCAAAATCGTCCAGGCGTTTATGGGGGAAACCTCTTCGAAGGAAGAATTGGGCGGAGAAATGATCCACAGGAGAAATGGCACAATCACCCGTCTTTTTGACAGTCCTTCCCAGTGCAGGGAGGAGATAGACGGTTTGCTGTCCGCCTTTTACGAGGCAGATCAAAGGGAAAGAGAACCCCGGAATCCTTTAAAAAACCATTTGATTCCAATGCGGAGCAAGGCCTACGATATGCACGAAATTATTGACGGAATCGCAGATAAGGATTCCTTTCGGGAAGTTTCCCCGGATTTTGCCGGCAATCTCATTACCGCGTTTGCAAGGATCGGAGGGGTCCATGTGGGGATTTTCGCCAATCAGCCCCAGGTGCTGGCCGGTACTCTGGACTGTGACACTTCGGAAAAGGGAACGCGGTTTTTGCAGGCCTGCAAGAAGCTTCGCCTGCCCCTTTTAGTGATTGCAGACGTGCCCTCTTTTATGCCGGGAACAGAACAGGAACAAAAGGGAATTGAAATAAAGGGTGGTCAGCTTTTAAAGGCCATGATACAATTAGATACAGTGAAGATCACTTTGATTCTCAACAAAAGCTTTGGCGGCGCTTACATTGCCATGAACAGTCTGGGACTGGGAGCCAGTAAAGTGTACGCCTGGTCCGGCAGCTCCATCGGCATTATGGGAGAAAGTATGTCAAAGGCCCTGCAGAAAGACAACTCCCCCCTAAAGGAATCCTTGGGACTGAGCGCTGAGGAAAATCTGGCAAACCAAAGCATATCGGGGATCCTTTCTCCGGAAGAAACCAGGGAAATCTTAGTACGAGATTTTTCGTCCTTCAGAAACAAAGGGTGAGACGACGGTAAATGGATAAGGAGGAAAAACTATGATTTTAGGACTTTTTGGAGCAGGCGGAGCAGGAAAAAGCCTTTATGACTGTATTATCAGGGATAAAAAGTCGGCGGAAGCCTATGAGCAGATTGTATTTGTAGATGATGTCATTGGGGTAGAGGAGACGTATGGGGTTAAGGTGTATACCTTTGCTCAGATCACAGAGATGTATACGAATCAGGAATTAAAATTTCTCATTGCATTGGGAACTCCCGATGCCAGAGAAAAAATATTCCGGAAAATCAAGGATGCGGGATATTCCCTGGCTGTCTGGATAAGTCCTGATGCCGACATTTCCCCAACTGCGCAATTTGGAGAAGGCGCCCTTGTTTTTGATACGTATATTGACGCAGATGTTGTAGTGGGCCATAATACTTTAATTTATAAAAACGCCATTGTGGGCCATGATACGGTTATAAAAGAGCATTGTGTGATTTCTGTTAATACCTTTGTGGGTGGTCACTGCCAGATAGATGAAAACGCTTATATAGGGCCCTGCGCTGCAGTAAGAGATCAGATCCATATCGGAAAACGGGCGCTGGTGGGACTGAATGCCGCAGTGTACAAGGATGTGCCGGATGATTTTACGGCCATTGGGAATCCTGCTAAGGCCATGCCGAAATCAAAGGGAGATATGTTCTCAAAATAGGGAAAGGAGCGCAGGCTTATGAAGTTAACATTTATCGGAGCCGATCATGAGGTTACCGGAAGCTGCCATTATCTGGAAGTGGGGGATAAGAAAATTCTGGTGGACTGCGGCATGGAGCAGGGGATCAATGTCTATGAAAACGCGCCTCTGCCGGTAAGCTATTCGGAAATAGATTATGTGCTGCTGACCCACGCCCATATTGACCATGCCGGCCATCTGCCCTTGATTTATGCCAAGGGATTCCGGGGCATGGTAGTGGCTACAGATGCTACAACGGATTTATGTGAAATTATGCTTCGTGACAGCGCCCACATCCAGGAGATGGAGGCGGAATGGAAAAACAGGAAGGCCAGGAGAGCCGGAAGGCAGGAGGAACCGCCGATCTATACCATGGAAGATGCCGAGGGTGTTTTAAAGCTGTTTCACCCCTGTCCTTACGGAAAGGTACTGAAGCTGGCGGAGGAGGTTTCCGTGCGTTTTGTAGACGCAGGCCACCTTTTAGGTTCGGCTTCCATTGAAGTGTGGGCCAAGGAGGAAGATACAGAGAAGAAACTGGTATTTTCCGGAGACATTGGAAATTATCATAAGCCCCTGATCCGGGATCCCCAGTACGTAAAAGAGGCGGACTATGTGCTGATGGAATGCACCTACGGAGATCGCTACCACAAGAGAGGAATTGACCATGTGGCGGAGCTGGCCCAGATTATCCAGAGCACCCTGGATCGGGGCGGCAATGTGGTGATTCCCGCTTTTGCCGTAGGGCGAACCCAGGAGCTTCTGTATTTTATACGCTGCATGAAAGACCAGCATCTGGTAACGGGCCACGGCCATTTTGACGTATATGTAGACAGCCCCATGGCAGTAGAGGCTACCCATGTCTTTAAGGAAAACGAACTGGACTGCTACGACGACGAAACCCAGGAGCTGGTAAGAAGGGGAATTAACCCCATTAGCTTTCCGGGACTGAAGCTTTCGGTCAGCGCAGAAGAATCCAAAAACATTAACTTTGATCCGGATCCCAAGGTCATTATTTCGGCGGCAGGAATGTGCGATGCAGGACGGATCCGCCACCATTTAAAGCATAACCTTTGGAGAAAGGAGTCCACTATTGTATTTGCCGGATACCAGGCGGAGGGGACGCTGGGCCGCGCTCTGGTAGACGGGGCCAAAACGGTAAAGCTTTTTGGAGAAACCATTGACGTGGAGGCTGACATCGTCAATATTGAGGGCATCAGCGGCCATGCGGACCGGGACGGCCTCATGGACTGGATTTCCGCTTTTGAAACGAAGCCCCAGTGCGTCTTTATGGTACACGGGGAAGATTCCGTATGCGCCTCCTTTGCAAAAGATCTGGAAAGGGAAAAAGGACTTCGCGCCCAGGCACCGTTTTCCGGTTCGGTTTTTGATTTAAAGGCAGGGGAATGGATTGTCAAGACGGAGGGGATTCCCGTCAGCAAAGAAAGAGTGGCCCGGAAGAAGGCTTCAGGAGTTTATGCCCGTCTCGAGGCGGCAGGCGAGAGGCTTTTACAGGTTATCCGCCACAATGCAGGAGGGGCCAATAAGGATCTGGCGAAATTTGCGGATCAGATCCAGTCCCTCTGCGATAAATGGGACCGATAAGAAGGACAGAGGAAAGATAGACAATGAGCAAAGTACAGATTTATACAGACGGTTCGGCCAGGGGAAATCCTGACGGGCCGGGAGGATACGGAGTGGTTCTCCATTTTACAGATTCCGCCGGACAGCTTCACGAGAAAACCATATCGGCGGGCTACGTTAAAACCACCAATAACCGCATGGAGCTAATGGCAGCCATTGTGGGGCTGGAAGCCTTAAACCGCCCCTGCCAGGTGGATTTGTATTCAGATTCCAAATATCTGACAGACGCATTTAACCAGCACTGGATTGACAAGTGGGTGGCCAACGGCTGGGTAAGAGGAAAAAGCGGGCCTGTAAAAAATATTGATCTCTGGGAGCGGCTGCTGAAAGCGAAGGCCCCTCATCAGGTAACATTTATCTGGGTAAAGGGCCACGCAGGCCATCCCCAGAATGAGCGGTGTGACAAAATGGCCGTAGCAGCAGCCCTGGGAGGAGAGCTTCTGACGGACCCGGGAGCAGGCTGACGGCTCCGGATAATTATTACGCAAACCTTACAAAATATTACGCTTTTTGGTAGTCTGTTCCTTTTCCCCCAAAAGTATGTTATGGTACAAACAGAAAGGGGAGAGATGCAAACTCCCTGTGTTTGTAAGAGAGAGGAATCCGGATGGCAGATTTAAAAAAGCGCATTGCTTTGGTGGCTGCAGTACTGGTTATTGGCAGTTTGGCAACGGCATATACGCATTATTTCGTTACGACAAATGAATATACGGCTGCGTCGGAAAGCTTTGAAGAGGAAACGGCAGTTTATTTTGAAGCTCCTGCAGAGGCAGGAGGAGGGGAGCCGGCTGTGGCAGCCGCCAGGGCGGCAGTTCCTCAGGAGGCGGAAGGAACTGGAGAAACCTATGGGGAAAGTGCTGCGGCCCTTCCGGACGCCGCAGCGGCCGACGGGGCAACCCCGGAAGCTCTTTCGGCAGAGGAGCCGGCAGAGGAAGAACTTTCCCAGGAAGCTTCCTGGGCGGAAGAGACTTTGGAAGGGGCAGACACCATAGAAGCTGCGGCGGAGGAAACTTTTTATTCCATGTACCAGCGGCGCCTTGATGATCTGGATGCTCAGATTTTGAAAATGCGCAGCCAGCAGACCAGATCCACTGCCATTTCCATTAAAGAAATGGCGGATACGGAATTAAAGCTTTGGGACAAAGAACTTACTTCCCTCTATGAGACGATTATGGAGCAGTTAGACGAAGCCGGCAGAGAGGAACTGGCCCGGAAAGAGCGGGAATGGATGAAGGAGCGCGATGCCGCGGCGGAAAAGGCGGCTCCCGTAAAAAGCGGCGGTTCCATTGAAAGCGCCGAATATACGGCTTCCCTGGCGGAGTCTACCAAGGCCCGGGCCTATGAGCTTCTGGAAGAATACCAGGATTATCTGAAGAAACCGGCAGTCTGACTCCGTATCCCTGCTGCTTTTCCAATGGAAGAATGAACAGTTCAGTCTTGATAAATGGATTTCCATATGATAGGATATATAGAATGAGAAGAATTTTACCGGGCCGGCTAAGCGGCCTGCGGCGAGGAGGGCTTATATATGGGTTTTCTTTCTAGTTTTATCAGTTCTGTGGTAAAAGCGGCGGTATTTGCTCTGGTAGCTTATGCCGGTATTGTATTGGGGAAAAAATTCAGGGATAAAAAAGATTCGCAGAAGGCGGATCAGTAAATTCGGAGGACTAAAGACGTGCAGAAGTATGGTGTAAATGAACTGAGGAGAATGTTTCTGGAGTTTTTTGAAAGCAAAGGCCATCTGGCCATGAAGAGCTTTTCCCTGGTTCCGCATAATGACAACAGCTTATTGCTGATTAATTCCGGTATGGCTCCCTTAAAGCCGTATTTTACCGGCCAGGAGATCCCTCCCAGAAAGAGGGTATGCACCTGTCAGAAATGTATCCGCACCGGCGATATTGAAAACATTGGAAAAACGGCGCGGCACGGCACCTTTTTTGAGATGCTGGGAAACTTTTCCTTTGGCGACTATTTTAAGCATGAGGCCATTGCCTGGTCCTGGGAGTTTTTAACCCAGGTTATAGGACTTTCAGCGGATCGGCTCTATCCTTCCGTATATCAGGATGATGACGAGGCTTTTGAAATTTGGAATAAAGAGATCGGGATTCCGGCGGAACGGATTTTCCGCTTCGGCAAAGAGGACAACTTCTGGGAGCACGGTTCCGGTCCCTGCGGCCCCTGTTCGGAGATCTACTATGACAGAGGGGAAAAATACGGCTGCGGCCGTCCGGACTGTACCGTAGGCTGCGACTGCGACCGCTACATTGAGGTTTGGAATAACGTTTTTACCCAGTTTGACAACGACGGCCACGGCCATTATACAGAACTGGAACAGAAGAATATTGATACGGGAATGGGCCTGGAACGTCTGGCAGTAGTGGTTCAGGACGTAGACTCCCTCTTTACCGTAGACACCAACAAGGCCCTTTTGGATCGGGTCTGTGAGCTGGCCCATACGGAATACCAGAAGGAACACGAAACGGACGTATCCCTCAGAATTGTGACGGATCACATTAAATCCTGTACCTTTATGATTTCCGACGGCATTATGCCTTCTAACGAGGGACGGGGCTATGTACTGCGCCGCCTTCTGCGCCGCGCCGCCCGTCACGGACGGAAGCTGGGAATCGAAGGAAAATTCCTGGCGGATTTAAGCAGCACGGTTATCGCCCTTTCCAAAGACGGATACCCGGAATTGGAAGAGAAGAAGGCCATGATTTTCAAAGTTCTGTCTGAGGAAGAGGATAAGTTTAACAAGACCATTGACCAGGGCTTGGCCATTCTGGCTGACATGGAAGAAAAAATGGCTGCAGAAGGCAAAAAGGTTCTCTCCGGAGCCGACGCCTTTAAGCTGTACGACACCTACGGTTTCCCTGTAGACCTGACCAGAGAAATTTTGGAAGAGAAAGGGCTGGAGGTAGACGAGGACGGCTTTGCAGCCGCTATGAAAGAACAGAAGGAAAAAGCCAGAAAAGCCAGAAAAACCACCAATTATATGGGAGCGGACGTTACAGTGTACCAGTCCATTGATCCGGCCATTACAACGGAATTTGTCGGCTATGACAGGCTGGCGGCGGAGTCTAAAATCGTTGTGCTGACCACGGAAGACGAGATTGTAGAGGCTCTCACCGACGGACAGAGAGGCACGATTTTGACGGAAGCCACGCCTTTTTACGGCACCATGGGCGGACAGCAGGGCGACACCGGTATGATTTACGGTGGAAACGGCCAGTTCCAGGTAGAAGATACCATTCACCTTCAGGGCGGAAAAGTGGGCCATGTGGGTAAAATGGTAAAGGGAATGCTTCAGAACGGTGAAACCGTTACCCTGGAAGTCTGCGAATCTTCCCGTCGGGCTACGGAAAAGAACCACAGCGCCACTCACCTTCTTCATAAGGCCCTGAGAACGGTTTTAGGCAGCCACGTGGAGCAGGCCGGATCCTACGTAGGACCGGAGCGGCTGCGTTTTGACTTTACCCATTTTTCCGCTATGACTCCGGAAGAAATCAAAGAAGTTGAGGATATAGTAAACCGGGAGATCCGCGCCTCCCTTCCTGTAGTGACTCAGGAAATGGGGCTGGAAGAAGCGAAGAAAACGGGAGCTATGGCTCTCTTTGGAGAAAAATACGGCGATGTGGTACGGGTTGTAAAGATGGGAGAGTTCTCCACAGAGCTTTGCGGCGGTACCCACGTATCCAACACAGGAGTGATCCAGGCATTTAAGATTCTGTCAGAGGCAGGCATTGCGGCGGGAGTCCGCAGAATCGAAGCATTAACGGCTGACGGCCTTATGGCATACTACAGAGAAACAGAGGCCCAGCTCCATGAAGCGGCTAAGACGGCCAAGACCACCCCGGCAGGCTTAAACGCAAAGATTGAAGGACTTTTAGAGGAAATTAAGAGCCTCCATTCTGAAAACGAGAAGTTAAAGAGCAAGCTGGCCAACGAAGCCGTAGGCGACGTGATGGATCAGGTTCAGGAGATAAAGGGAATCCGCTTCCTTCCTGTAAAGGTTGCGGACGTAGATATGAACGGCCTGAGAAACCTGGGAGACCAGATGAAGGCGAAGCTGGGCGAAGGCGTTATTGTCATCGCTTCTGTGGCTGACGGGAAGGTAAACCTTATGGCTACGGCTACGGACGGAGCCGTGAAAGCCGGAGCCCATGCCGGAAACCTGATTAAAGCTATTGCAGGACTGGTAGGCGGAGGCGGAGGCGGACGGCCCACTATGGCCCAGGCCGGCGGAAAAAATCCGGCTGGAGTGGACGCAGCTCTGGAAGAAGCCGCAAAAGTTGTCGCAGAACAGATAAAATGATAACAATTCAGCCATGCAGAAACATATGGTAAAATGCTGAGGGGGAAGCTTGCTTACCCCGCGGCATTTAGTCATATGTTTCTATAGGGCGGATGCCCGCCATGAATAATTTGACGGCCAGCAGCTTTTAACGGCAGCCAATCCTGTAAAATCCGTCAAATTATGAATGTTATGGCTGAACTGTTACATAAAATGATAAAATCTTCTTGACGTATGGTAAATTTATGATATAATCAAGTAAGTGCGATAAATACCCATACAGTTGTATTATGCACAATTACACAACTGGAGGGAGGTTAGGTGTGAGGCTATGTCAAACGTAATTGTTAAAGATAACGAGAGCTTAGACAGCGCTTTACGCAGATTCAAAAGAAACTGCGCAAAGGCTGGCATTCAGCAGGAAATTCGTAAAAGAGAGCATTACGAGAAACCCAGCGTAAGACGTAAGAAAAAGTCTGAAGCTGCGAGAAAGCGTAAGTACAACTAAGCAATATGAAAGCCGCCGCTGTACAGTCATTTCGGCTGTGCAGGGACGGCTTTTTACGTGCAGTTTCCACGCAGAAAGATTATCATGGCTTTGCCTTCCTCTGCATATAATGAAAAGAAACCGGGCGGGGAGTGTGCGGATGCTGGAACATTCTAAGGAACTGCTGGTTACATCCCTGAATTTCCCCGGCGACGTTTTGCTGGGAGAACTGCTGCTGTCTTTTGCCGGCAGGAATGCCCTGTTAGTGGAAAATTATCAGGCTTTGGTGCTGTATACGGATACCCTGATTAAGCTTCAGGGGAAAAACTGCCGCCTTCTGGTAAAGGGGATCCGCCTTTCCATAGAGTATTACACTCAGGAGGAAATGAAGATCACAGGGCAGATACAGTCCGTAGAATTTGAATAGGCCGGCTGGAGGGAAGGGATAGGATGTTTCTTTCGCTGATGCGTTCTGTACAGGGAGTGGTACGGGTGGAAATGACGGGGCTTAAACCGGAGCGCTTTCTCAATCTCTGCAGTTTAGGCGGCATTGAGGTACGGGATCTGTCTTATGGGGACGGAGTGTATTCATTTTCCATGTCGCTGCCGGAATTTTGGAAAATCCGGGCTTTTGCAAGAAAATCCAAGGTACGCTTAAAAGTGGTAAAGAGGGCGGGCCTTCCTTTTTTTATGCAGAAAAATAGAAAGCGGAAGCTGTACTTTGCCGGTCTGGCCTTTTTCTTTGTGATGCTGTATGCCATGTCCCTGTTTATTTGGGACATTTCTTTTTCCGGAAATTACCGTCATACTGATGATATGCTGTCGTCATTTCTGGAAGAAAGGGAAGTGGTCTGCGGCGTCTATAAAGGACGGATTCAATGTGAGGAACTGGAATCGGCGATCCGGGCACGGTTTCCGGAGATTACCTGGGTGTCGGCCCGGGTTTCCGGTACCCGGCTTTATATTCAGATTAAGGAGAATGAAGTTATATCAGAGCTGCCTCAGGAGGATACTTCACCTTGCGATCTGGTGGCGGATTTTTCCGGTACCATCACGTCTATGGTAGTCCGAACCGGGGTTCCTATGGTGTCCGTAGGCGATGAGGTAGAAGAGGGGCAGATCCTGGTCAGCGGAGCTGTTCCCGTCACTGATGACAGCGACCAGGTTATCCGTACCAATTTGGTGCGGGCGGATGCGGATATTACGGCCAGGAGCAGCGGGGCCTACCGCCAGTCCTTTCCCCTGCTTCATTCCGTAACCGTGGATACGGGAAAGGTGCGCCAGGGGTTTTTTGTTAAGGCAGGCCCCTTTACCTTCCGCTTCCTGCTGCCGGGAGATGAGGACAGCATCTGGCGGACGGCGTCGGAGGAACGTCAGTTCAAGCTTTTTTCAGATTTCTATCTGCCTTTTTGGTGGGGAGAAATCCGTTCCTCAGAATGCATTTCCTATGAGCGCTATTATACGGAAGAAGAGCTGGAAGAGAAGGGAAATGCAATTCACCAAATATTTTTGAAAAATTTACAGGAAAAAGGGGTACACATTATAGAAAATAATGTTAAAATATTAAAAGATGCGTCCCTCTGCCATATAGAAGGGACATTCGTAACAGAGGCGTCTGTGGTCAGGCGGCGGAGCATCGAGGTAAGCCATCGTGCGGAGCACTCGGCATCCCTGAACTGATGCCGCCATGAGGCGGCGGAGCATCGAGGTAAGCCATCGTGCGGAGCACTCGGCATCCCTGAACT